>CACFWD010000001.1 GCA_902569975.1 uncultured Pelagibacteraceae bacterium
TGCATTGGAGGAAATATTCAAAAATCCTTTTTTTAAACGTTCTAAATTTGTAACATACAGATCATCTCCAACAATTTGAACTTTTTTTATCGATCTCATTAATTTGTTCCAAGCAGGCCAATCATTTTCGGCAAAAGGGTCTTCAATAGATTTTATCTTATATTTCTTAATCATTTTTTTATACTCAAAAATTGATTTTTCTACTGAAATATAATTTTTTGAATGAATTGAATATTTATTTTTTTTAAATAGTTCATTTGCTGCTACATCCAGACATATCGAAACATCTTTTCCATTAACAAAACCAGATTTTTTAATTGCACTTGCAATTAAATCTAATGCTTGTTTATTGCTACTTATCATAGGAGCAAATCCTCCCTCATCACCTACGGAAGTTGATAGCCCCTTATTTTTAATTAATTTACTTAAATTTTTGATTACTACAAAGCAAATTCTCATTGCATCAGAAAAACTTTTTGCTTTATCTGGTCTAATCATAAACTCTTGAATTCTTAAACCATTATTTGCGTGAACTCCTCCATTAATGATGTTCATTAAAGGATATGGTAACTGAAAATTTTTTTTAATTAAGAAACTTTTATACAAAGGGATTTTATTTAATTTAGCTGAAAGTTTTTTTACAGCCATTGAGACAGCTAAAATTGCATTTGCTCCAAGTTTAGATTTTTGTCTAGTACCATCCAAATTTATCATAAGTGTATCTATTCTCTCTTGGTTATGAACACTATGACCTTTTAATTTTTTTGAAATTTTGGAATTAATTAAGCTTACTGCTTTCAAAACACTCTTCCCAAGGTATTTTTTGTTATTTTTATCTCTTTTTTCATAGGCCTCATAAGTCCCTGTAGAAGCACCTGAAGGACAAATTGCTGTAGCGCTTGAACTAAATGTGTAGACCTCGGCCTCAATTGTTGGATTTCCTCTGCTATCGAAAACTTGACGTGCTTTAACTTTGATGATCTTGCTCACTATTTCTTTATTAAGTTATCGATATCGCTTAATTGCTTTAATAAATTTTCCAATTTATCTAATGGTACCATGTTTGGTCCATCTGATGGAGCATTATCAGGATCTTGATGAGTTTCAATAAACACTCCAGCAACACCTACAGCTACAGCTGCTCTAGATAAATATTCCACAAATTCTCTCTGACCACCTGAGGACTCACCCTGTCCTCCAGGTTGTTGAACTGAATGAGTTGCATCAAATATTACTGGGTATCCATTTTTAGCCATGATGGGTAAAGACCTCATATCTGAAACTAAAGTATTATATCCAAAACTAGCACCTCTTTCTGTTACTAAAATATTTTCATTACCAGAGTCTGAAATTTTTTTAGTTACGTTAACCATGTCCCAAGGAGCTAAGAATTGTCCTTTTTTAACATTAATAATCTTATTTGTTTTAGCAGCTGCAATTAGAAGATCTGTTTGCCTGCATAAAAAAGCAGGGATTTGCAAAATGTCTACATGATTAGAAACAATTGAACATTGCTCAGAATTATGAATGTCAGTTAATATTGGTATTTTTAATTCTTTTTTAATTTTATCAAAAATTGGCAATGAAGCATCTAAACCAGCGCCTCTTTGTCCTTTTAAACTAGTTCGGTTCGCTTTATCAAATGACGTTTTATAGATAAACCCTAAGCCATATTTTTTAGTTATTTCTTGTATTTTGCCCGCAATATCCATCGCATGTTGCTCAGTTTCAAGTTGACAAGGACCTGCGATAATACAGATCTTATTTTTATTCGAAATCTCTATATCTCCACAATTTACTATTTTATTCATCTATGATTTTTTGCAGCTTTGATAAAAGAACAGAATAATGGATGTGGAGATAAAGGTCTAGATTTAAATTCCGGATGAAACTGAACTCCAATAAACCATGGATGATTTTTAAGCTCTATTATCTCAGGTAATTTATTATCTGGAGATAATCCTGAAAAAATCATTCCTTTATTCTCAAACTTGTTTTTGAAAGCTATATTCACTTCATATCTATGTCTATGTCTTTCTTTAATTATTTTAGATTTATATATACCTTTAATTTTTGAGTTTTCTTTAAGTTTAGCATCGTAAGATCCTAATCTCATGGTGCCACCAAGATCTTTATCTGTACCTTTTATTTTTTTACCATCTTTCGTCCATTCATTAATTAAACCAACTATAGGTAAACCCTTATTATCAAACTCAGATGAAGTTGCTTTTTTTAGATTAAGTTGATTTCTAGCAAATTCTATTATTGCCATCTGCATTCCGTAACAAATACCTAAAAATGGGATCCTATTCTCTCTTGCATATTTGATAGCTTCAATTTTTCCATCTGTTCCTCTTTTACCAAAACCCCCTGGAATTAATATCCCAGACACATTTTTTAACTTATTTTTAATTTCAGAAACTTTGAGTTTTTCTGAGTCTATTCTTAACAAATTAACTCTAACTTTATTATCAATACCACCGTGCATTAAAGCTTCGTCTAATGATTTGTAGGCATCTTTTAATTCTACATATTTGCCAATTATAGCAATATTTATTTGTTTTTTATTATGTAAAATAATCTTAGTAATTTTTTTCCATGGATTTAAATTAACTGATTTTTTTGATTTTAATTTAAAATAATTCAAAACCTGGACATCTAATTTTTCTCTATAAAAACTTATTGGTGCTTCATAAATTGTTCTAACATCAACTGTTTCAATTACATTTTTGATATCAACATTGCAGAATAAGGAAATTTTTTTTCTATGCTCCAAAGGTATAGGTCTTTCTGACCTACAAATTATTATATCTGGCTGAACGCCTATACTTCTTAACTCTTTTACTGAATGTTGGGTTGGTTTAGTTTTAATTTCATCCGAGGCTTTTAAGTATGGCACTAAAGTTAAATGAATGAACAATGCATTTTTTTTTCCAACATCATTCGCAAACTGTCTAATAGCCTCTATAAATGGTAAACTTTCAATATCGCCTACTATTCCGCCAATTTCACAAATTACAAAATCCTCTTTAGATGAATCATTTTTTATAAATTCTTTTATCCGATCAGTTATGTGTGGTATGACCTGAATAGTTTTTCCTAAGTACTCACCTTTTCTCTCTTTTTTTAAAACATCATTATAAATTTTACCTGTTGTTATATTGTCAGATTTTTTTGCTGATACACCAGAAAATCTCTCGTAATGACCTAAATCTAAATCAGTTTCAGCGCCATCATCAGTCACATAAACTTCACCATGTTGAAATGGGCTCATCGTTCCAGGATCTATATTCAAATATGGATCCAACTTTCTCAATCGAACTTTATAGCCTCTAGATTGTAACAAATAAGATAATGATGCTGACGAAAGGCCTTTTCCAAGTGATGAAACCACGCCGCCGGTGACAAATATATATCGCGCCATGGAAGTATCTTATAGCGAATAAAAATTGAATTGGAAAGTAATAATTAATTATCCTCTGGAATTGATGGTGTATCTTCAGTTTTTTCTTCTACTGTATCCAAGACTGAGCTTGTTGGAGAAAGTTCACCTCTTGAGACAATTGTAAGAGCAAGACTACAAATTATGAATAATGTTGCTACAACTGCTGTAGCCTTTGTCATAAAGTTTCCAGCAGTTTTTGAAAACATTAAATTTTCTTGAGAAACACCGATACCTAATGCTCCACCTTCAGATTTCTGCATTAGAATTAGTAAAACAAGCACAATTGCAAAAACAATATTCAATACTAATAAAATATTTTCCATGCGGACTAATTAAAGGTTTTTTTTATTATATCAATGAAATTATTTGAATTTTGCGAAGCACCACCAATTAAAAAACCATCCAGATTATTAATTTTTTTTAAAAGATTGATATTTTTGCCATTGACTGATCCACCATATAAAACTTTAATTCCTTTAATCTTATCTTTAATAAAATTAACATTTTCCACTATTTCATTTTTTTTAGGTATAACTCCGCTTCCAATCGACCATACCGGTTCATAAGCGATGATAATGTTTTTTTTATTTTTAATTTTTTTTAATCCTTGAGTAATTTGTTGTGATAATATTTTTTTTGTAAGTTTTTTTCTTTTTTGTGTTAGTGTTTCACCAATACAAAAAATAATTTTTAATCCAGATTTAATTGAGCTGTTAATTTTTTTATTAATTAAATTATCACTTTCACCTAATTGTCTATTCTCTGAATGACCAAGAATTACATATCTAGCCCCTACAGCTTTAAGCATTTTTGAATTAAGCTGACCTGTAAAAGCTCCATAATTTTCACTTTCATGAGAATTTTGAGCTCCTAATTTAATTGATGTTTTTTTAAGTATGTCATTTAATGGGCTCAATAAAGTAGCTGGAGGACAATAAATTATCTTAAATTTATCTCTCTTAGATTTTTTTACGAAAGATGTAACTTTATTTAATGAATTTAATGTTTTTAAATTTCCAAACATTTTCCAATTTGCTACAAAATAAATATATTTATTTGTCATATTTACATTTTTAATTTATAGATTTGGTTTTACAGATCAATACAAAATAAAGCTTAAATGAGTCTTAGAAAATATCTAAATAGAAACAAAATCGGTGGCCTAATACTAATTGTTGTTATTATAATCGCTTTTGGGTTTGGTGGGTTTGGAGGAGGATTTTTATCAAATAATCAAAATAATATTGTAAAAATAAACAAAAAAAACATCACAACACAGGATTTGATAAATTATATTAATCAAACGGGAATTTCTCAAAAAACAATACAAGATAATTTAAACAAAAATATTATTGAGGAACTATTATCTGGATTAATATCAACAACACTATTAGATCTTGAAATGAATGATTTTAATATTAAAATTTCTCAAAATGCTTTATCAAAAAAAATAAGATCTAACAAAAACTTTCAAGATGAAAATGGAACTTTTCAAAGAATAAAATATGAGAAATTTTTATTAGAAAATAATCTATCTGCACCCTTATTTGAGGAAAGGTTAAAAAAAAGAGAATTACAAAAACAATTATTTGAATTTATTGGAGCTGGTTCAGTTTCCCCAAAATTTTTAGTTACAAAACTTTATGAGATTGAAAATAGAAAATTAAATATTGAATTTATTAATTTAGAGAGTTTCTATAAGAAAAAACAAGAAATTAAAGATAGCGATTTATCAAGTTTTATTAATGAAAATGTTGACCAATTAAAAGTTGAACATATAGATTTTAAATATGCAGTAATAAATCCTAAAATTTTAGTTGGGATAGATGAATTTAATCAAGAATTTTTTGATAAAATTGATCAGATTGAAAATAATATTTTGAATGGTGTAAGCTTTGATAAAATAATTTCTGAATTCAATTTAGATTCAAAATCGGCAACAAACTATAGATATAAAGAAAACGGTGATGAAATTAAAAAAATAATTTATAAAGCAAGAAAAATTAATTTTGATATTTTAGAAAACAATGAAAATTTTATAATTTATGAAATACAAAACTTAGAAGAAAAAAAACCAGATATAGATGACATTCAAACTAAAACAGAAATTTTGGAATTAGTTATTCAAAGAGATAAATTTAATTTTAATAGAAAATTATTAGAAAAAATTAGAGATGATAAGTTTACTGAAAATGATTTCTTAAAATATGGAAAAGAAAAAGCTCAATCTTTGACCCTAAATTCAATAAAAGATAATAATAAATTTGATATCAATTCTATTAAAATGCTTTACTCACTGCCTACAGGTTCGTTCACACTAATAAATGATGAAAAAAATAATGTATATTTAGCAAAGATTAAAAATTTTGAAGATATCAAATTACAATTTGATACAAAAGATTATGATATGTTTGCTAACAAAGAAAATACGAGAATTAGGAATGATATTTTAAAATCATATGATCTATTTCTTAATAAAAAATATAATGTTAACATTAATCAAATAGCAATAAATAATGTCAAAAATTTATTTCAATGATAATAAATCGAAACTTCAGAGATTTTAAGTTTCGACATAGAAGTAATAAAAATCAAATAATATTTACTTCCAAAAAAGTTAGGAACGAAAATAACGTATTAAATTTGATTGATAATTTTTTAGACGAAAAAAATAGCTTTATATTTGAGTCAGTAGAAAAAGGGAAAATCAAAGGCAGGTATACTATTTTTGGAAAAAACCCAGATAAAATTTGGGAATTTAATAATAATAATTCATATTTAATTCAAAAAAATAAAAAAAAAAAATTAAAAAATAAACCACAAGACTTAATTGAACAAATTATTGAAGATTTTAAGTTTGATACACCCAAAAAATTACCAAAAATTTGTTCACTTATTTCAGGATATTTTTCATATGATTCAATAAGATATATAGAGAAAATTCCTAGTAAATGTAAAGACGATCTCAAATTACCAGACGTAAGACTTTTGCGTCCAAGAACACTGGTTATTTATGATAATTTAAAGAAAGAAATTTTTTTTATAAATAATATATTTAAAGATGAAAAAATCAAAAACTATCAAAAAAAATATGATGAGATTAAATCTGAGCTATTTAGATTAGTAATTCAATCTTCAATAAAAAATATTAGTTTAAATTTAAATAAAAAAACACAAGCTATTAAAGTTAAATCAAATACTTCAAAAAAAAAATTTTTGACTATGGTTAATAAGGCAAAAAAATACATTAAATTAGGTGATATTTTTCAAGTAGTACTAAGTCAAAGATTTGAAGCCAAATTAACAAAAAGACCTCTGGACATTTATAAAAAACTTAGACTAACAAACCCTTCGCCGTTTATGTTTTTTTTTAATTTCAGGGATTTTCAAATAATTGGGGCAAGTCCTGAAATATTAGTCAGACTTAGGGATAACAAAATTACAGTAAGGCCAATCGCCGGAACAAGGCCTCGTGGAAAAACAGTTATAGAGGATCGTTTTAATGAAAAAGATCTTCTTAAAGATAAAAAAGAACTTTCTGAACATTTAATGTTATTAGATTTAGGTAGAAACGATGCTGGCAAGGTTTCAAAAATAAATTCTGTTAAAGTAACTGAAAGTTTTATTATCGAAAAATATTCACACGTAATGCATATAGTTTCTAATGTAATTGGTGAATATAATAATAAGTTTTCAAAGTTTAAATCACTTTTAGCTGGATTTCCCGCTGGTACAGTTTCTGGTGCTCCAAAAATTAGAGCTATGGAAATTATTGATGAATTAGAAAAATCAAAAAGAAAAGTTTATGCTGGTGGTATTGGATATTTTTCAGCAAATGGAGAATTTGATACTTGTATAGCTTTAAGAACAGCTGTTGCAAAAAAAGATAAATTTTATGTTCAGGCTGGGGCTGGTATTGTTGCAGATAGTAAACCTTTAAAAGAATATGAAGAAACAGTCAATAAAGCTAAAGCATTGATTAACGCATTAAAATGAAAAAAATAATTTTAATTGATAATTACGATAGTTTTACTTTTAACCTTTATCATTATTTATCGTCGCTGAAAGTAAAAGTTGATGTAGTTAGAAATGACAAAATTTCCTCAAAAGAAATTTTAAAGAGAAAGTATAATAAAATTGTTATCTCACCTGGACCAGGCAATCCTAATCAATCTGGAAATTGTCTTAAAATTGTAAAATCTTTATATAAAAAGATGCCCATACTTGGTGTTTGTTTGGGTCATCAAATAATAGGTCAAGTATTTGGATCTAAAATTGTTCAAGCAAGGAAACTAATGCATGGAAAAACTAGTGATATAATTTCAAAAAGAATTGGTTTATTAAAAAATCTTCCAAAAACTTTTGAAGCTACTCGATATCATAGTTTAATTATCGATAAAAAATCACTCTCCAAAGATCTTGAGATAACTGCTGAAACTAAAGATGGTTTAATAATGGGTGTAAAACACAAAAAATATCATGTTCATGGAGTGCAATTTCACCCTGAAAGTATTAAAACTAAGTTAGGTATTAATATTTTAAAAAACTTTATTAAAATTTAAGATTAATGAATCAATTCATAGAAAAAATTAGAAATAAAAAAAATTTATCTTTCGAAGAAAGTAAAGCAGCTTTTGAATTATTAATGGATGGTAAAGCAGAGGACCAAGAAATTTTTGATTTTTTAACATTCTTATCGGCTAAGGGAGAAACATCAGATGAAATAGCTGGAGGAGTATATGTGCTTAGAAATAAATCCAAAAGAGTAAATGTAGAAAATTGTGTTGATACATGTGGTACTGGTGGAGACGGTATGAATACACTTAATATTTCGACAGCATCTGCGTTATTACTTGCAAGTATGGATGTTAAAGTGGCAAAACATGGAAATAAAGCTGTATCTTCTAAGTGTGGATCAGGTGATGTTTTAGAGGCTTTAAATATAAATATTAATTTGGAACCAAATGAAATAGAAACTCAAATTAATAAAAATAATTTTGGCTTCATGTTTGCGCCAAATTATCATAGTGCGATGAGGTTTGTTGGTCCTACTAGAAAAAAAATTGGAAGAAGAACTATATTTAATATGATTGGACCTTTAAGTAGCCCTGCTTTAGTAAAAAGACAAGTGGTTGGAGTCTTTGATAAAAAACTTTTAAAGATATTTGCAAATGCTTTAAATAGTTTAGATATCAAATTTGCTTGGATTGTAAATAGCGAAGATGGTCTAGATGAGATTTCACCTTATGCTAAGACAAATGTAATTCAATTAAAAGATAATAATATTTCTGAAATTATTATTGATCCAAAAGAATTAAATGTAAACTCTGATAAATTTGATAATCTTGTTGGGGACAATGCAAAATTTAATGCAGAAAAAATGATTAATATATTTAAAGGTGAAGATAATGATTTTTCTAAAGCTGTATGTTTAAACGCTGCCGCAGGATTAATAGTAAATGAAACTTATCAAAATTTTGCTGACGCATACGACAATGCTAGAAAGCATATTTTATCAAGTAAAGTTATTAAACATTTAGAAAAAATTCAAAATGACTGAAAATGTTCTTGAAAAAATAATTAATAAGAAAATTAAAAAAATAGTAAATCTTAAAAAGACTATTTCACCAGAATCTTTAGATGAATTAATAAATAAAAATAAATCATTTATTAATTTTAAAGAAAAAATTAAAGATAATATAAAAAAGGATAAATTTTCAGTTATTGCTGAAATTAAAAAAGCTAGTCCATCAGCAGGAATTATTATTGAAGATTATAATCCTGTTAAAATAGCAAATATATATAATAATAATAAAGCTACTTGCTTGTCAGTTTTAACTGAAGAAGATTTTTTTTTAGGAAACCTTATTCACATAAGTAAGATTAAAAAAGAAATAAATTTACCAATCCTCTGTAAAGATTTTTTTGTTGATAAATTTCAAATACCATTAGCAAAAAGTTACGGAGCTGATGCAATATTGATTATATTAGCTGGTGTTAGTGAAAGCCTCGCAAATGATTTGTATGAAGAAGCATTAAAATTAAATTTGTCCGTTATAGTCGAGGTACACACAATCGAAGAAGCTAAGCAAGCTCTTAAATTTAAAAATGCTTTGATAGGTATAAATAATAGAAATCTAAAAACATTAAAAACTGATATAAATACAACTTTTGATATTCATGATGTTTTGGTTAACCACCCTGGTCCATTAATTTCTGAGAGTGGAATAAAAACAAAAGATGAACTGTTAGAACTTTCAAATAAAACTTCTATTAAAACTTTTTTAATTGGTGAATCACTTTTGAGGAATTTAGATAATAATTCTATTTTTTCAGTTCTTTAGTCAAATAATCGCATATTTATTACCTTTTTTAACTATTGTGAATTGTATAGAACTTTTGTAGAACATATTTTGTACGATATTTGTTCTTATGCTTACAAAAAAACAAAAAAACCTGCTTTTATTTATCAACAAGAAGTTGAGAAGCTCTGGTGTATCTCCATCTTATGAAGAAATGAAACAATCATTAAACTTAAAATCAAAGTCAGGTATTCATAGATTAATTAGCGCTTTAGAGGAAAGAGGATTTATTAAAAGACTCGCCCATAAAGCCAGAGCATTAGAGGTCATCAAATTACCAGAGACAGCATCGGCAAATGATATTTACAACAGTTTTTCACCTAGTGTAATAAAAGGTGGTTTAGATGAAGAAAAACCTATATCCGACGATTTAGAAGTACCTGTTTTGGGTAAAATAGCTGCTGGAACTCCTGTTGAGGCAATTCAAAATGAAGTATCAAGAATACCTTTACCTAACAATTTAGAAAAAAATGGTGATTACTTTGGTCTTAAAGTGCAGGGAGACTCAATGATTGAAGCTGGAATAAATGAGGGCGACACTGTCATTATTAAAAGAACTGATACAGCTGATAATGGAAAAATAGTTGTTGCATTAATTGATGAACATGAGGCTATGCTAAAAAGAATTAGAAAAAAAGGTAAGGTAGTAGCACTTGAGAGTGCAAATAAAAATTATGAGACTAAAATATTTGGTCCAGATAGAGTTAAAGTACAGGGCGTATTAGTATCTTTATATAGAAACTTCTAGTAAAATAGTCTAAACATTTTCAATGAAAAAAGTGGCAACAAGATTTGCTCCATCTCCTACTGGAGCTTTGCATATAGGTGGTGTTAGAACAGCTTTATTTAATTGGTTATATTCTAAAAACCAAAAAGGTAATTTTTATTTAAGAATAGAAGATACAGATAAAGAAAGATCAAAAGATGAATATAAAGACCAAATAATTAAATCACTAAAGTGGATTGGTATTAATTATGATGGAGACGAATACATACAGTCAAAAAAAATTGAAGATCATATAAAAGTTGCAAATGAGTTACTTAAAAATGGTCATGCATATAAATGTTATTGCTCAAGTGAGGAAATAGAAGAGCAAAAAAAAAGGGCAAGACAAAAAAAAATTCCTTATGTTTATGATAGAAAATGGAGAGATAAGAAAGAAACTGATGCTCCAAAAGACATTGTTCCAGTTGTAAGATTTAAAAGTAAAATAGATGGAACATATATATTAAAAGATTTAGTTCAAGGTGATGTTAAAATTAACAATAATACTATTGAAGATTTTATTATCTTAAGAAATGATGGAACTCCAACTTACAATTTATCAGCATCAGTCGATGATCATCAAATGAATATGACACACATAATTAGAGGCGATGATCATAAGATTAATACTTTTAAACAAATTCAAATTTATCAAGCCATGAAATGGGAGTTACCCTCTTTTGCTCATATACCATTAATACATACAATTGAGGGAAAAAAGTTATCAAAAAGAGATAAGGCTTCTACATTAGATGATTATTCTAAAATTGGTATTATGCCAGATGCACTAAGGAATTACCTTCTTAGATTAGGTTGGTCTTATAAAGATAAAGAAATATTTACATTAGATGAAAGTATTAAGCATTTTAATCTTGAAGGCATTGGTAAATCTCCTTCAAAACTAGATATGAGTAGAATTTTATCAATGAATGAAAACTATATTAAGAATATTGATGAGAATGATTTATTCAATCAATTAACTGAATATTGCAAATTACATAAAAGTGAAATTAAATCAGATAAGAAAGATAATATTAAAAAATCCCTAAACTTCCTAAAAAATAAAGCTAAAACCTTAGAAGATATATTTAATAATTTTCAATATATAATAGTTGATGAGGTTAATTTTAATCAAGATGACATAAAGTTAATTGATGATAAGGCCAAAAAAGTCATATCAGATTTCAGTGCTAAACTAAGCGAAGTTGATAAACTAAGCAGAGAAACATTAGAGCCAATAGTAAACGAATTAATTAAATCAAACGATACTAATTTCAAAGGGGTTGGGCAGCCTTTAAGAATAGCTTTAACAGGTTCAAAATTTGGACCTGGAATATATGACATAATTATTTCTCTTGGAAAAGAAGAAGTATCAAAAAGATTAACTAATAAGAAACTTAGTTAATACTGATGAAGCTTCATCAGAAGATGAGGTTTTTGATCTGATTTTATTTAAAGTTTCCTCACAATCATTAATTTGCTTTTTCATTAATTCTGGATTTTTTAAAAAATAAACAACAGAATTGTAAATCTCTTTAGCATTACACTCTTTTTGTATTAATTCTGGAATTATTTCTTTGTTATTAATTATATTAATGATGTTAGCAAACTTTATTTTTACAAGCATTTTAACAATTATAAAATTTAAAAAATTCATTTTGTAGATAATTATAGAAGGAACTTTTGCATTACAGATTTCAAGAGAAACTGTGCCAGATTTAGAAACTGCAAAAGTAGATTTATTAAGTATTTGTTTTTTTATATTTTCATCAGAAATAACTTCGACATTTTTTAAATTTGAATCATTAATCTTTTCATTAATCAAATTTTTATTTTCATCAGTTGCATGAAATACAAAAGTAAAATTATCAAAATTTGTATTCATCATATTTATAAAGTTAATTAATATAGGCAAAAGTAAATTTACTTCAGATGATCTACTACCTGAAAAAAGAGAAATAATCTTTTTATCATTTGATATGATGCTAGATAGATCTATCTTATTTTTGTTTTCATGCTCTAATAATGGATGTCCTACAAAAGTATTTGGAATATTTTCTTTATCAAAATATTTTTTTTCAAAATCAAATAATAATAAAATATGATCTAAGAATTTTTTAAACTTTTTTACTCTTCCTTCTCGCCAAACCCATACTTGTGGAGCCACATAATGAACAGTCTTGATCTCATTATTTAATTTTTTAACTTTTTCAGCAACTCTTAATGTAAAATCAGGACTATCTACACTAAATAGAATATCTGGGTTAAATTTTATTATCTCCTCTACAGTTTTATTTATCTTATTATTAATTTTAAAAATATTTAATAAGACACTAGTGAATCCAATGTAGGTAATTTCTTTAAGATCAAAAATAGATTTTATTCCTAATGAATTTAAGTGTGTTCCACCAACGCATGAATACTCTATATTAGGATTGTTCTTTTGAAGTTTAGATATAACTTTAGAAGCAAGTTTATCTCCAGAAGGCTCACCAGTTAATATGAAAATCTTTTTCATCTTACAGCAATAAACATTTTGTTTTTATTAGCAAATTTAATACATTTGTTTTTATCTAAAAAAACATGTTGTTTATTTTTTATAACAATACCCTTTAACCCAACGCTCTTACTTTGTTTCATGGTTTTCAATCCAATTGTTGGAAGATCTACCCTTAAGTCTTGTTTCTTTTTTGGAAATTTAACTAAAACACCATTGTTTCTAAATTTTTTACTTTTGCTTTTTTCAAGCATTTTTTTTGTTCCACCTTTTCCTTCTATAGATACTACTTTATTATTTCTAACTACAACTCCCTGACTAAAATTATATTCTCTTAAACTATTTAAAGTTTTAATTGCTTTTTTAATATCTATTTGGTCTTGTTTGTTTGGTTTAAATTTTGAATAATTGCCTTTTTTTAATGAAAGTTCAGGATTAAATATTAGTGAATTTTTAGTCTTGATCTTGTTTTGAGCTAATATCTTAATGATTTCTTTAAGTATTGCTGCATCTCCAAGTTTAGATGCTTTGATTATTCTAGGAATATAATAAATACCTTTGAAGTCTAATTTTAGTTTAGAAAAGTTTGGTTTGTTTACCTTTCCAGCAAATAAGACGTTTTTACAGTTTTTTTCATTAAGAATATTAATAATTTTACCAAATTGACCTATAGAAACTGAATAAGATTTTCTATCCTTTTTAAATCTCTTTGATTTTGACAAATCAATTATCAAATATTTTATTTTTCTTTTTTTGACAGTTTTAAGAATTTCCTTTGGAAAGTCAGTATCACCAAAAATTAAACCTATCATTTTACGAAAATGGTGTGCAAATAGATCTTTTTTTATCTTTTGTTATAAAGTCAATTACATTTTTAACTAATGGATTTTTTTGAAAGGAACCATTTAATTTACTTATATTTTCATTGATATTTTTTGTAGCAAATATCTCCTTATAAGCCTCACTCAAGCCTAAGATATCTTTATTTTCAAACTTGGCTCTTCTTAATCCTATTAAATTTAATCCTTGTAATGAATTTCTATTTCCCGTTGACAATCCATATGGAATAACGTCATGTAGCACACCTGTCATTCCGCCAATCATTGCCATTTTACCAATTCTTGTAAACTGTTGAACTGCAGAGTTTCCACCTATAACAACATTATCTTCAATAATTACATGTCCTCCTAAAGGAACGTTGTTTGCAATTATTACATTGTTTCCTACCTGACAGTCATGAGCGATATGTGATGAAATCATGAATAAACAATTATTTCCAATAACTGTTTTGCCACCGCCACCAACTGTGCCTGGATTTATAGTTACGTATTCTCTGATTTTGTTATTATCTCCTATAATCAAATTTGTGGGCTCTCCTGCATATTTTAAGTCTTGAGGATCGTTTATCGATACAAAAGGATAAATTTTATTTCCTCTACCAATTTTAATGTTTCCAGAAATATTAACATGAGATTGAATGACTGTATTCTCACCAATTTCAACATTAGGTCCTATTACACAATAAGGTCCTACATGAACATTTTTTTGTAGTTTTGCTTTTGAGTCTATAATTGCAGTTTTATCTATCATTTATTATCTTTTAAAAATTGTCTTAAATCTTTTGAGGGATATCCCATAACTTTACTATTGTCTGGAATATCTTTAATCACTCCACTACCACCACCAATTTGAACATTATTTCCAATTTTAAGATGTCCTGAAATACCGGCTTGTCCTCCTATCATTACATTATCGCCTAAAGTAGAACTTCCTGCAAAACCAACTTGTCCAGCAATTATACAATTATCTCCAATTTTATTATTATGAGCTATATGAATTTGATTATCCAAATAAGTATTCTTACCTATTGTAGTGTTTGACATCGACCCTCTATCAATAGTAGCTCCACATCCAATTTCTGAGTTTTTACCAATTATTACTATTCCAATATGAGGGTATCTCAGATTCTTTTGTTTATTAGGAAAAAAACCAAAACCTTTTTTTCCAATTATACAACCATCAAGTATTGCTACATTATCATCTATAATTGTATTTCTTATTATTACATTCGAACCAATTGAACAATTAGATCCTATATTAACATTTTTTTCTATAATTGTATTATGACCGATAGAACAATTTCTTCCAATTTTAACATTTTCTCCAACTAAAACATTTTGACCATGTTTTATTTTACTATCAAAATTTAATCCTTCAATTTTTTTAACAGAATTATCAAAATCATCATTAGTAGCATCTGGATAAAACTTGGATGTTAATTGAGAGATTATTAATAAAACATTATCAACACATACTGCTTTACATTCTTTAGGTAAATAATGTGCTAAATTTTTAAGAGTGATACAATAAGATGCTTTTGTTTTAGATGCCTGTGAATGATATTTTTTAGAATGAAAAAAAGTTAAATGATGTTTATCTGCTGTTTGAAGGTCTTTGATATCATGAACTAAATCATTACCTAAATTTTCTATTTCTTTTAATTTAAGATCTTTTAAAAGATAATCGATTGCAAAGGGACCATAATTTTTAAAAAAAGGATGTTTCACAATTTGTTAATATCAAAATTTAAAAATTTTAATTATCAACAATTATTTCTAATTATTTTTATCAACTATTGTGGCTGACCACTGAGCATCAGCCATTCTTTTTCCCTCAACAAATGCTTCTCCTTTATACTTCCACACTCTTCCATGTGATCTTATAGCCTCAATTTCAAGTTCAAGAGTACAATTGGGAATTACAGGATTCCTAAATCTTGCTTTTTCAACACTCATTAAAAATACCAGTTTATTCTCATATTCTTTTTTATCTATACCATGAGCTGTAAGAGCTGCTGCAGCTTGACCAAATGCTTCTACAATTAAAACACCAGGCATGACCGGATTATCAGGAAAATGTCCATTCACATAAAAAGAATTTTTTTTTACATTCATTATAGCTGTTGCAGATTTAAGATGTTTAATATTTTTTAATTCATCAATCAAAAGCATGGGTTCTCTATGAGGTAATAGATTTGCTATTTCAATTTTATTTAATGTTTTTATATCTTCAGTCATTAAAAGGTAGTTCCAATATTAAATCTAAAAGACTCTGTTTTATCAGAGGAAGCTTTTGTAATTGGCTGTGTTAAAGAAAAACTTAGTGGGCCTATTGGACTAATTATATTCAAACCAATTCCTGTTGAGCTTCTTATTTTTGAATTATCCAAAGAATCATTATAATCGACACCCCAAACATTCGCGATATCTATAAAATAGTTGAAATCAAGAATTTCGACAGTTGGAAGTAAACCTGGTATATTTGTAGACAGGTTTAAAGCAGATATGTAGTTCCCTCCTATATAATCACTACCATCAACGGGGCCAACTTTACCTCTTTCAAACCCTCTTAATCGACCATAGGGGATGTTTCCTCTTTTTGAAATTCTAACATCCGATCCGTCAAAAGTATTGATCGTTTTGATATATAAACTTGCTCTACCTACCATTTCTGAGGATTTATTTAATTCTTTATAATTTATTAAGTTTAATGTGTTAGTTATTTCATTATTTTCTGAAATTAAAGGAAGTTCTTGATTAAAAAATGCAACATATCCCTCTTTTGGGTTAAAAGAATTATCTCTTAAATCGTATTGAAGTCCATAATTAAAGTACATATCAGTGTAATTGCCTTCTTGTTTTTTTAAATTGTTAGATGCAGTTGAATTAGTTGTTAAATCTTCAATATTAAAATCTAGTTCTGGACTGAAAAAAAGATTTTCATATTGCTCAAATTTTGTCCCTACAGAAAAACCTATTTCATTACTTTCATAACCAAATAAACTTAAAAAATCTCTATTAATTGATCTTATAGATGTAAAAAGTGAATTGTCTGTATAAGCAAAGTTAGGTTTTGAATAAGTTATTTCTCCTTTAATACTTTCCTCACTAATTTCAAAATCAGTGCTCAAATTTATAGCCCTACCTCCAAAGTTTCGCTCATTAATAGAACCTCCGGTTGTAACACCATTAGTTCCATAACCCGCAGCTAAAGAAATTTCGCCGGTAGGTTGTTCTTCAACAGCGATTTCTACAATTTTTAAATTTTCATTTGAGCCATCTTTTATAATAGGATCAACTTTTTTAAAAATTCTTAATGATCTAATATCGTTAATTGATTTGTTATATAACAAGTTATTAAGAGGATCACCTTCATCAATTGTTAATACATTTCTAATCACTTCCTCGAAAGTGGTATAATTTCCCTTAATATTTATTCTTTCAACATAAAATTTTCTTGAGTCTGAAACAACAAAGTTTAAATCTAGTTTATTTCGATCAATAATCTTTTCTTCAACAGATACATCAATAAAATCATATAATCTACTTGATGCAATTTTTTCAATCTCAGTCAGAATCTTATTTTTAACATCTAAAGAGTAATTTTTATCTTTATTTTTCTTAAAAATCTTTTTAATGTCATTAAAATCTTTTTCAATATAGTCCTCTGGTAATGACAATGAAAAATTGCTGAATTCAAATTTTGTTCCTGCATCAACATTGTATTTTAATTCAAAAGATGCATTTTTTTTATCAAGCTCGATAAAACTATCCAAAATATTTATATTATAATAACCCCTGTTTTTATAAAAATTAGTTAATAATCTTTTGTCCAGTTCAATCAAATTTGGGTTTAGATAAACATTATTGGAAATTATTTTCCAAAATTTATGCTCCTCTGATGCAATAACTTCTAGTAATTTTTTATCTTTAAAAATTTTATTACCCAGGAATGAAACCTTATTTATTCTTGCTTTCTCACCTAATTCAATATCAATGTTAAGTTTTACAGAATTGAGTTCATCGTTTTTTAAATAATTTGTGTTAATTGTTGAAAAATAATAACCATTTGTTTTAAGAATATTCCTGATTGTATTAACATCTTTTTCAAGAAAAAATTCATTATAAGACATTCTTTCTTTTAAATAAATATTCTCTTTTAGAAATTCTAAAAAATTTTTTTTTTCAACCCCGTTAATTTCTAATTCTTCTATAATAGGGTTTTCAATAACGTTTATTAATAACGTATTCTGGTCAAAAGTAATTTCTATATTTTCAAAAAAATTAGTATCATATAAATTTTTTAATGAATTATTGATTAATTCATCATTATATTCAGATCCAATATTAATTTTACTAAAAACAATTATTGAGTCTTTAGAAATTCTTTTGTTACCAGTTATATCAATTTGATTTATATTAGCTGAAAATAGAAAATTAGTTAATAAAAAGTAAATTGATAATGATTTTAAAAATAATTTTGACATAAAAATAAAACTTATATACCTAAACTATCTAATTTTAAACTTACATAATTTCTAAGTTCATATATATCATCTATATTTTTTGGCTTAATTTTCTTAAATTTTTGAAATTCTTTGAAATTTGTAATTTTAAGGATCAATTTTACAAGCTCTTGAAAATTTATTTTTTTATCTAAAAATTTAAAAACAAAATAATCATTAACAGTTATTAGTACCGTCTCAAATAAAGATGGGTTGTTAGGAAGTATTTTTAATAATTTAACTAAAGGAAATTTTTTAGTATCAACATCTTTAAGTTCTAAATTATTCAAAATTTTTAAATTTAATGGATTTGTTTTAATTTTATTTTTATTTGAAACATAAATTGAATTAAAAATTGGAATTTTCATATCTGGATCATGTAAGAGCAATTTTGTTAAGCCATTTTTAAATTTAATGATTGTATGTACATAAGATTTTGGATGTGTCAAAATTGAAATTTTATTATAATCAAAACTAAAAATATTCTTCGCTTCAATAACTTCAAAAACTTTATTCATCAAAGTTGCTGAATCTATACTTATTTTCTTTCCCATACTCCAATTAGGGTGATTTAGAGCTTTTTTAACTGAAATTTTTGAGAATTTTTTTTTTGGTAATCTTAAAAAAGGACCACCAGATGCTGTAATATAAATTTTTTCAATATTAGATGAGTTATAATTTTGCAAAAGTGACCATATAGAAAAATGCTCTGAGTCTACTGGGACAAATTGTGTATTATTTTTTTTTAATTCTTTATTTATTAAATTCCATCCACAAATAATTGACTCTTTATTTGCTATTAAAATTTTTTTTGTAAGTTTTATTGATTTTAACGTAGGTGAAAGTCCATTTAAACCTGTGATTGAACTCATAATGATATCATTTTTATTTTTTATAATTTTATTTAAATAATTGAAATTACCATAAATATTTATTCGAGATTTTCTAAACTTAATTTTTGCTTTTCTATAAGAGATTGCATCTGAAATTATTAAATTCTTAACTTTAAATTCTTTTGCTTGTTTGAAAATTTTATTAATATTTTTATTTGTTGTTAATAAATTTACCTCAAAATTTTTTTTATCTCTTTTGATAATTTTTAAAGTATTTTCACCAATTGATCCCGTTGATCCTAATATAGCAATTTTTTTTTTCATTTCAGAAAATAAGTAACACAATATGCAAATGGGAAAGCAAATATCATACCATCAATTCTATCTAACAATCCACCATGACCTGGTATAATATTGCCTGTATTTTTTATATTAGATTTTCTTTTAAAATATGAAATAACTAAATCTCCTATTTGACTCACTGTTGATATTAATATTATAAATATAATTATTTCTACCGTTAAATTATTTATATTGTGTAAATCACTGAATTTAAAAAAAATAAAAAAATTTATTATTGATAAAAGATAACTACCAATTACACCTGCATAAGTTTTATTAGGACTAATTTTTGTAAGCTTGGGACCCTTAAATAATTTTCCAAAAATATATCCACCAATATCTGTTGAAATACAAATAATAATAACAACCAAAAATGTAGTGTAATAATCATCATTATTACTTACTCTCAATATATTTGCTGCCAAAAAAGATAACACTAAAAATATAAAACCTACAGGAAAGAAATTATTTTTTTTTGTTATTCTGCTCCATTCATAAATTGAAATTAAAAAACATACCAATAAGAAAAAAGTAAAAAAATACGATCCTTTCAATATAAAATATAGAGCTAAAGGTATTAATAAAATTGTGCTTAATAATCTTTTGATAAATTCTTTTTTCATTAAATTTTTCCAAAGTTTCTTTTGATGTTTTTAAACTTTTTAATAATCTTATTATAATCTTTTTCATTAAATTCAGGCCATAATTTCTTTTCAAAAAAAATCTCTGCATAAGCTAATTGCCACAATAAAAAATTGCTTAATCTATGTGTATTTCCTGTTCTAATTAATAAATCAGGATCAGGAATATTCTTTGTTTGCAAGTATTTTGTTAAATTTTTTTCAGTAATTTTGTTTTTATTTTTTTGCAATTTTTTAAAGGCATTAACTAATTCATATTTTGATCCATAATTTAATGCTAAATTAATTTGTAATAATCTATTTTTATCTGTTTTTCTTTCTGATAAGTTTAACAATTTATTTAATTTCGATGAAAAATTTTTAACTCCTATAATTTTTAGTTTTATATTTTGCTTATGAAGTTCATCAATTCTATTAATCAAAAAATTTTCTAATAAATTAAATAAGTAATTAATTTCTTTTTTTGGTCTTCTCCAATTTTCCGTTGAAAAAGCGTATAAAGTCAGAAATTTAATCTTATGTTTTATGGTTTGTTTTATAATTTTTTCTACAGTTTTTAGCCCCTCTTTATGTCCTGCATTTCTAGATTTTTTATACTTAAGACCCCATCTACCATTACCATCCATTATGATGGCTACATGATTTAATGGGTTCATATAGTCATTATTTCTTTTTCTTTTGATATAACTTTTTCATCTACTATGGAGATATGTTTATCAGTTATATTTTGAACATTTTTTTCAAGAGATTTTTCCTGATCTTCACCAATTTCTTTTGATTTTAAAAGTTTTTTTAATTCCTCATTAGCTTCCCTTCTAATATTTCTAATTGAAACTTTACATTTTTCTCCCATTGACTTAATCATTTTTTTTAATTCAGTTCTTCTCTCCTCATTCAATTCTGGTATTGGAAGTCTAATTAATTGACCATCTATTTGCGGATTTAAACCAAGTTCTGATTTCTTTATAGCTGCATCTACTAACGATACATTATTTTGATCCCAAACTTGAATGTTTATCATTCTTGGTTCTGGTGTTGTTATGCTTCCAACTTGGTTAATGGGCATTTGTTGACCATAAACATCAACTTTTATTAAGTCTAGCATAGCTGCGTTTGCTCTACCTGTCCTTAAAGAAGATATTTCTTTTGTAAAAACCTCAATGGTTTTATCCATTTTTAAGCTGTATGATTTATCATCAAACATTTATTCACCTATCTTAAATCTTACAAACTCCTTAATTTTTAAATCTGATATAGATAATTCTTTAATAATATCTTGTACTTTTTTTTTAGGTTCCATTACCCATGCTTGAGTTAAAAGAGCGTTGTCTTCTTTAAATTTATTCATTTTTCCCAAACTTATTTTTTTAATTTCATCAGAAAAATGTCTTAATAAACCTTGAACTGGCCATGATGAACCTTCTCCAAAGGCACAAATAGTATGACCAGCAATTTGATTTGTAACATCCTCTAACATATCAATTTCATCCCTAGAGGCTTCACCTTTTGCCATTCTTTCTAGCATTCTCCACATCCAGCCTGTGCCTTCTCTACATGGAGTGCACTGACCACAACTTTCATGTTTGTAAAATCTAGCAATTCTTGCCATACATTTAATTATGTCTTGATCTTTATTAATCACAACTATTCCAGCGGTTCCAAGACCACTTTTTTGAGCCATTAAAGAGTCAAAATCCATAGTTAATGTTTCACATTTATCTTTTGGTATTAATGGCATTGATGAACCACCAGGAATAACTGCTTGTAAATTTTCCCAGCCACCTACAACTCCTCCAGCATGAACTTCTATCAATTCTTTCAAAGGAATATTCATTTCCTCCTCGACATTACATGGATTATTTACATTTCCCGAAATACAAAAAATTTTTGTTCCTGTATTTTTTTCTCTTCCCAGTGAAGCAAACCACTTACCGCCTCTTTTAAGAATTGTTGGGACTACTGCAATTGTTTCAACGTTATTAATAATTGTTGGACAACCATACAGACCTATTAAGGCAGGGAAAGGTGGTTTTAATCTTGGTTGACCCTTTTTACCCTCTATACTCTCAAGTAAAGCTGTTTCTTCACCACAGATGTATGCTCCTGCTCCATAATGAATATAAATATCTAAATCCCATCCTGTTCCAGCAGCATTTTTGCCTATTAGATTTTTTTTATATGCCTCATCGATTGCTGCTTGAAGTTTTTGTCCATCAACAAAATATTCTCCTCTTATATAGATATAACAAACATGGGCTTGAACCGCATAAGAGGCAATCAAACATCCCTCAATTAATTTGTGGGGTTCAAATCTTAGAATATCTCTGTCTTTACAAGTACCTGGTTCTGATTCATCACCATTAATCACTAAATAGTGAGGTCTAGAACCAACTTCTTTTGGTGCAAAGGACCATTTTAATCCTGTTGGAAAACCAGCGCCTCCTCTACCTCTTAGTTGAGACTCTTTAATTTCATTAATTATCCAATCTCTTCCTTTGTCTATTATTTCTTTAGTGTTGATCCAGTCACCTCTTTTTTGTGACGAAGTTATATCAGAGCCTAAGTCATTATATAGGTTTCGAAATATTCTGTCCTGATCTTTAAGCATTTTTCAAATCCATAAGTGTTTTTCTATTATTTTCAGGCTCGTTATTTATTCTTCCTCTATAAGAACCTGGTTTAGGTGTCTCTCCATTTAAAATTTTATCTAGAATTTTTAAAGTTTTCTCTTTATCAAGATCCTCAAAATAATCATCATTTATTTGCATCATGGGAGCATTAACACAAGCACCTAAACACTCAACTTCCATCCAAGAACAGCTTTTATCGTTTGAAAGTTCAGATTCATTCTCTGAAATTTTTTCCTTACATGCTTCAACTAATTGATTTGCTCCTCTAATCATACATGGAGTAGTCGTACATACTTGAACAAAATATTTACCTACAGGTGATAAATTATACATAGAGTAAAACGTTGCTACCTCGTAAACTTTAATGTAAGGCATATCCAAAAATTTTCCTATGTATTTCATCGCAGCTAAAGGAATCCAATTATTATTTTGTTTTTGAGCAATATAAAGTAATGCCATCACTGCGCTTTGTTTTTTGCCTTTAGGATACTTGGAAATAATGTGATTTGCTGCCTCTAATGAAGAGGAATTAAATTCAAAATTTTCAGGTTGATTTTTTGCAGGTCTCTTTAAGCTCATCTATCTACCTCACCAAAAACAATATCTAATGAACCTAATACAGCAGGTACATCTGCTAACATATGTCCCCTAATTAAGTAATCCATAGATTGTAAATGAGAAAACCCAGGAGCTCTTATTTTACATTTATAAGGTTTACTTGTTCCGTCTGAAATTAGATAAACTCCAAATTCACCTTTTGGTGCTTCTACAGCTGTATAAATTTCATCTTTTGGGACTCTGTAGCCTTCAGTAAATAATTTAAAATGATGTATTAAAGCCTCCATTGATTGTTTTAATTCTTTTTTAGGTGGAGGTGTAATCTTTCCATCCTGAGATTTAATTGGGCCTTTTTCAATTTTTGAAAGACATTGTTTTATTATAGAAATACTTTCCTTCATTTCTTCTATCCTGCATAAATAACGATCGTAACAATCTCCATTTTTACCAACGGGTATTTTAAATTCTAATTGTTCATAACAATCATAAGGTTGAGATTTTCTTAAATCCCATGGAACTCCTGATCCTCTTATCATAACTCCAGAAAAAGAATAATCTAACGCATCTTGTTTTGTTACTATCCCTATATCAACATTTCTTTGTTTAAAAATTCTATTATCAGTCAATAAATTCTCTAAATCATTAATTATATTTGGAAAAGATTCGCAAAAACGTAAAATATCCTCTTCTAGACCTGCCGGTAAATCTTGATGAACACCACCTGCTCTAAAATAATTTGCATGAAGTCTAGATCCTGAAGCTCTTTCATAAAAGGTCATTAATGTTTCTCGTTCTTCAAAACCCCACAATGAAGGAGTAAGAGCACCAACATCAAGAGCTTGAGTAGTAACATTAAGTATATGGCTTAATATTCTTCCAATCTCACAAAATATAACTCTTATAAATTGAGCTCTTATAGGAACATCAATTTTTAAGATTTTTTCAATAGCTAATGCAAATGCATGCTCTTGATTCATTGGAGCAACATAATCCAATCTATCAAAATAAGGTACTGCTTGCATGTATGTTTTGTTCTCTATAAGTTTTTCTGTTCCTCTGTGAAGTAAACCTATATGAGGATCAGCTTTTTCAACAACTTCTCCATCTAACTCTAATATTAACCTCAAAACTCCATGTGCTGCAGGATGCTGAGGTCCAAAATTTAAATTTAGATTTTTAATTTTTTTTGTCATTATTTGTCTGATCTTTAATATATTTTGTTCCCTCCCAAGGACTTTCGTAATCAAAATTTCTGTAATTTTGTTCTAACTTAACTGGTTCAATTAAAACTTTTTTTTGTTCTTCGCTGTATCTAACTTCTGTATGCCCTGTTAATGGAAAATCTTTTCTTAATGGATGACCCTCAAACCCATAATCAGTTAGAATTCTTCTTAAATCCGGATGATCTTTGAAATTAATGCCATACATGTCAAAAACTTCTCTCTCCATCCAATTTGCAGAAGGAAAGATGGATGTTAAAGAATTTATGACCTCATTTTCATTAATACGATATCTCAGAATTAATCTTTGATTAAACTCATGACTTAATAAAAGATAAACTATTTTAAATCTTTGAGGTTCTTCTGGGTAATCCACAGCTGTTATATCAATTAACTGTCTAAATTTTGTATCTTTATTAGTTTTTAAAAAAAGAGTAACATCCAACAAATCCTCTTTATCAATGTCTAAATAAAGCTGATTGTGAGTTATTTTTGATTTATCAATTTTTGTTGTTAATTCAGAGTTAATTTTTTTTTCTAATTCAATTAAAGTGTTCATGATAATTATCTGCTTAATGAACCTTTGTTTCTAATTTTTTTCTGTAATTGTAGAATTCCATAAAGTAATGCCTCAGCTGATGGAGGACATCCTGGAACATAAACATCTACAGGAACAATTCGATCACAACCTCTAACAACAGAATACGAATAATGATAGTATCCTCCACCATTCGCACAACTACCCATTGAGATAACATACCTAGGTTCTGGCATTTGATCATACACTTTCCTAAGAGCAGGAGCCATTTTATTAGTTAAAGTACCAGCCACAATCATAACATCTGATTGTCTAGGCGATCCACGTGGTGCTGCTCCAAATCTTTCTAAATCATATCTTGGCATTGCAGTCTGCATCATCTCAACAGCACAACATGCCAAACCAAAAGTCATCCAATGAAGTGAACCTGACCTAGACCAGTTTATAAGATTATCTAAGGAAGTTGTTATAAAACCGTTTTTGCTAAAATCTTCAGCTAGTTTTTTAAATTCGTCAGGGACTTGATCAATTTTATTATCCATAATAACAATTTATTCCCAGTCTAGAGCACCTTTTTTCCATTCATAAATAAAACCAACTGTAAGTATAAATAAAAAAATCATCATTGATGAAAAACCGAGTAAACCAATATTTCCTAGGGAAATTGCCCAAGGAAAAAGAAATGCAATTTCTAAATCAAAAATTATAAAAAGAATTGCAACTAAGTAAAACCTTACATCAAATTCCATTCTTGAGTCTTGAAATGGTTCGAAACCACATTCATAAGCAGATAATTTTTCTGGATCTGGATTTTTAGGTGAAAGTATAAAATTAACGATTATAAACGCACAGCTTAAACCTAGAGCAATAATCAAAAAAAGTATTATTGGCAAATATTCTTGTATGAAATTTGGTAACATGTGAGTCTATATAGCAACTTTTATAACATGTTGTAGTGGAGAAAAGTCACATTTTTAGCGGTAAGTGATAATGATTATCAACAGTTTATCAAAAAAGTGGCGGGAGTGAAGGGACTCGAACCCTCGACCTATCGCGTGACAGGCGATCGCTCTAACCAACTGAGCTACACCCCCACTTTTAACATTTTGGTGGGCAGTAAAGGACTCGAACCTTTGACCCCCTCGGTGTAAACGAGATGCTCTACCAACTGAGCTAACCGCCCCAAAATAACGGTACTAATACATTAAGGTGACTATAAAGTAAATTATTTATTATTGAATACTGGCTTGAGATTTGTCATCTTTTTTACTCAAATCAACCTCAACCCACTCAGTTCTTTTTAGCTCTTTTGTTAAAGCTATTTTTAAAACTTGATCAGCAAATTCTACTGGAGTAATTTTTATTTCATCAATAATTTTTTTTGGTATATCAACTAAATCTTTCTCATTGTCTTTTGGTATTATTACTTCTTTAATACCTGCTCTATGCGCTGCTAATAATTTTTCTTTTAATCCTCCTATTGGAAGGACTTGACCAGTAATTGTAACTTCTCCCGTCATTGCAACATCTCTCCTTATAGAAATATTTGTCAATGAAGAAACAATTGATGTTACCATTCCTACTCCTGCAGAGGGTCCGTCTTTTGGTGTGGCTCCCTCTGGTACATGAATATGAAAATCTTTTTTTTCAAAAAGCGGAGGAATGATTCCGTATTCTAAACATTTTGATCTAACAAAAGATTTAGCTGCTTTTACTGACTCTTGCATAACATCACCTAGTTTTCCTGTAATTTGCATTCTGCCCTTTCCAGGCATAGTTACAGTTTCAATTTTCAAAATTTCTCCCCCATATTCAGTCCATGCTAATCCAGTTACAATACCAACTCTATTATCTGTTTCGAGTTCACCAAATTTATGTTTTGCGACACCTAAAAAGTCTGAAAGATTGTTTTTATTAATTTCAACATTTTTTTGTTCACCAGCAACTACTTTTTTAACTACTTTTCTTGCAAGTTTTGAAATTTCTCTCTCAAGATTTCTTACTCCTGACTCTTTAGTATAGTTTCTGATAATCTCTTTGATTATATCGTCTTGAAGTTTCATTTCGTTCTCTTTGACACCATTGTCTTTAATTTGTTTAGGTAATAAAAATTTATTAGCAATATTTATTTTTTCGTCCTCAGTGTAACCAGCTAATCTAATTACTTCCATTCTATCTAGTAATGGTGGCAATATATTTAGAGTATTAGCTGTAGTGACAAACATGACATCTGATAAATCATAATCAACTTCTAAATAATGATCATTAAAAGACGTGTTTTGTTCTGGGTCCAATGCTTCTAGTAAGGCTGAAGATGGATCTCCTCGATAATCATTTCCTATTTTATCAATTTCATCTAATAAAATTAATGGATTTTTTGTGCCAGCTTTTTTCATCATTTGAATTATCTTACCAGGCAAAGAACCAATGTAAGTTCTTCTATGACCACGTATCTCAGCTTCATCACGCATCCCACCAACTGACATTCTTACAAACTCTCTATTTGTAGCTTTTGCAATAGATTTTCCTAATGAAGTTTTTCCAACTCCAGGGGGGCCAACTAAACAAAGAATAGGACCTTTAATTTTATCCATCCTTTTTTGAACAGCTAAAAATTCTATTATTCTTTCCTTAACTTTCTCAAGACCAAAATGATCTTTATCTAAAACATCCAAAGCTTTTGCTAAGTCAATTGCTACCTCACTTTTTTTATGCCATGGAAGTTCTATCATCCAATCTAAATAATTTCTTACCACTGTTGCCTCTGCAGACATTGGACTCATATTTTTTAATTTTTTTAATTCTTGTAAACATTTTTTTTCTACTTCTTTAGGCATTTTGGCCTTTAAAATTGATTTGTTAAGGCTAGTGTTTTCATCTTTACCGTCTTCAATTTCACCTAATTCTTTTTGGATGGCTTTTAGTTGCTCGTTCAAATAATATTCCCTTTGAGTTTTTTCCATCTGAGTTTTAACCCTACCTCTAATTCTTTTCTCAACACCAATAATACTTGTCTCATTTTCCATTATTTTAATGATGGCATTTAATCTTTTTTTAACATCTGCAGTTTCAAATATTTGCTGCTTCTCAGAAATTGTTGCTGTTATATGAGAGGCTACATTATCAGCAATTTGAGATGGGTCTTTTAATTGTTTAATTGAATTTATAGTTTCATTTGAAACTTTTTTATTTATTGATGTTAGTTTTTCTAATCTCCTAATTGCAGTAGCAGCTAATGGATAAAGATCTTCATCTTTGTTTATAATATCATTGTAAACTGAGTATTCGCATGTAATGAATTTTTCATTATCTTTAAAATCTAAAATTTTAACTCTTTTAATTCCTTCAACTAAAACTTTAACAGTTCCATCTGGTAACTTTAAAAGTTGAAGTATACTTCCTTCACATCCATACATGAACACATCTGTTTTTTTTGGATCATCGATCTCAGAATTTTTTTGAGTTACTAGAATTATTTTTTTATCCTTTTTCATAACCTCATTTAGTGCTGATATAGATTTGTCTCTTCCAACAAATAGTGGGATTACCATACTTGGGAATACAACAATATCTCTTAGTGGTAATAGAGGTGATGAAATTTTTACGTCCATGTTATGAATATGGAGATTAAATTTTATAATGCAATACCTTTTTAAGGGTTATTATTGTCCATTACGCCGCTGATGTTTTATTGTTCTTTGGCTTGTTCTCACTTTTTGAGTGGACTAAAATTGGTTGGGTCAAACCTTTAACTGCTGATGAGTCGATAATAACCTCTTGTATATTATCTTGACTTGGCAAATCATACATAGTTTTTAATAATATATTTTCTAATATAGATCTCAAGCCACGAGCACCAGTTTTTTTACTTATTGCTTTTTGAGCAATTTCTTTCAAAGCATTTTCTTTAAAAATTAATTTTGCTCCATCTAATTTAAATAATTCTTGATATTGTTTAGTTAGAGAATTTTTAGGTTCTTGTAAGATTTTTATCAATGATTTTTCATCTAAATCTTCAAGAGTTGCTATCATTGGTAATCTTCCAATAAATTCTGGTATTAAACCATATTTCAAAAGATCTTCAGGTTCTAGACTTTTCATCCATTCACCAGTTTTCTTATCCTGAATATTTTTTACATCTGCTCCAAATCCAATAGAGGTTCCTTTGTCTCTTTGAGAAATTATTTTTTCAAGACCTGCAAATGCTCCTCCACAAATAAATAATATATTTGTAGTGTCTACTTGTAAAAATTCTTGTTGTGGATGTTTTCTTCCACCTTGAGGTGGAACACTAGCTACAGTTCCCTCCATTATTTTTAATAAAGCTTGCTGAACACCTTCACCAGATACATCCCTTGTAATTGAAGGGTTTTCTGACTTTCTACTAATTTTATCCACTTCATCAATATAAACTATTCCTCTTTGAGCTTTTTCAACATTATAATCTGCAGCTTGAAGTAATTTTAAAATTATATTTTCAACATCCTCACCAACATAACCTGCTTCTGTTAAAGTAGTTGCATCTGCCATTGTAAAAGGTACATCTAAAATTCTAGCAAGTGTTTGTGCTAACAATGTTTTTCCACATCCAGTAGGGCCAACTAAAAGAATATTTGATTTTGCAAGCTCAACATTTTTATTTGTCTTATTTTCATAATTTAATCTTTTATAATGATTGTGAACTGCAACTGATAAAACTTTTTTGGCATGATT
Source organism: uncultured Pelagibacteraceae bacterium (assembly GCA_902569975.1). Taxonomy (GTDB): domain Bacteria; phylum Pseudomonadota; class Alphaproteobacteria; order Pelagibacterales; family Pelagibacteraceae; genus Pelagibacter. The sequence goes on from CACFWD010000001.1 coordinate 29,890, forward strand.
TTGACCAATGACGTAATCGTTTAAAACTGTACAAATTTCTTTTGGGGAAGGAAGACCGTCTTGATGTTTTACAAAAGTTTCCTTATTTTCCTCTTTTATAATATCCATACACAGTTCAACGCACTCATCACAAATAAATACTGTTGGACCAGCTATAAGCTTTCTAACCTCATGTTGACTTTTTCCACAAAATGAACAGTACAGAATATTTTTATTGTTTGTATTCATAATTTATAAATCGAATCAATATGATTACTTTATTATATCTGACTCATTGATATCAAGTTTCAAATTAGATGATTTCAATATATGGTATATTAAATTCTTTTTTCTACAACTTGATCTATTAATCCAAATGATTTTGCTACCTCGGCAGTCATAAAATTGTCTCTTTCAAGAGCACTTTTAATTTCATCCACACTTTTTCCTGTATGCTTAGAATATATTTCATTTAATCTTTTCTTTAATCCCAAAACTTCATTAGCATGTATCTCAATATCTGTAGCTTGGCCTTGAAATCCTGCAGAAGGTTGATGAACCATAATTCTTGAATTAGGTAATGAAAATCTTTTTTCTTTAGTTCCAGCAGCAAGTAAAAATGAGCCCATTGATGCTGCTTGACCAATACAAAGAGTTGAAATTTCAGGTTTTATATATTGCATTGTATCGTAGATTCCAAGTCCAGCAGTAACCAGTCCTCCAGGGCTATTAATATATAAGTATATTTCCTTTTTTGGATCTTCAGCCTCCAAAAATAATAATTGCGCAGTTATAAGTGAAGCGACATTGTCGTTTATTTGACCGGTAAGAAAAATAATTCTCTCTTTTAATAACCTAGAATATATATCATATGCTCTTTCTCCTTTATTAGATTGCTCTACAACCATAGGAATAAGACTACTCATATGTTCTGAAATTTTATTTGTCATAAAGTTGATTCTTTCTACTTATACAACTTGAGATTACTTTTTGCTAACTTTTTTTGTTTTTTTAAGGGCTGATTTAGTTTTTGTTGTTTTTAGCTTAGTTTTGTTATCAGAGGATTTTTTTACCTCAGTTTTTTTTTCAGGTTTTCTTTGATCTTTAAGCTCTTGTTCAAGCTGTTGTTTTTGAGATTGTTTTAAGATTTTTTCAGCTTCATCTTTTGTAATTTCTTTTTTATTTGGTTTAGCTTTTTCTTTTATAAGATTAATTATTTTTTCTTCATAGACAGTGCCTCTTAAACTTGCAACAGCAGAAGGATTTTTTTGATAAAAATCCATTACCATTTTTTCTTGTCCTGGCATCATTCTTAATTGTTTTTGTATTTCGGCTTGAAGCTCTTGCTCATTTACTTTTATTTTATTTTGTTCTCCAAACTCATTTAATATTAAACCAGTTTTGATTCTTTTTTTTGCAACTTCCTCAAAATTTTTTCTACTTTTTTTTGCATCCTCATCGCTCATTCCCTGGGATAAAATTTTTATCTCATCATCAATTAAATTCTCTGGTATTTCATCAACTTTAAATTTTTCTAATTCCTTTAAAATTTGATTTTTAGATAATCTGTCTAAAGAATTTTTGTATTCATCATTAATTTGTTTTGAAATTAATTTTTTTAGGTCTAATAAATCTTTTGCACCTAAGTTTTTAGCAAAATTATCATCAATTTTTACTTCTTCAGGTTTTTTTATAGCTTGAATTTTACAATTAAATTTTGCATTTTTATTTACAAGTTCTTTCTCAGGAAAATTTTCTGGTAAAAATGCTTCTACAATTTTTGTATCATTTTTTTTTACACCAATTAATTGTTTATCAAAACCTTTTAGAAATAAATCTTTACCCAATGTTAATTGAGTATTTTTACCTTCACTACCTTTGAAACTTTTACCGTCTACTGTTGCAGTATAATCCAACACAACAAGATCTCCCTCTTTAGCTTTCGTTTCAATAGACGCTTCCTTAAAATTTGGTGTATTTTTTGCTATTTCTTTAATCCTATTATCAGTTTCTTTAGGATTAATTTTTACAGTGAACTGATCAAATTTTATATTAGAAATTTCTTTTGTATCAATTTTAGGAAGCTCTGTTACTGATAAAACATATTCAAGTTCTTTGTCTTCCCCATAGATTTTTAAATCAATTTTTGGTTGACCGGCAGGCTTTATTTTATTCTCTTCTAGTGCCTTGATTGATGTATCTTTTAATACTTTGTCTAATACTTCGCTAAAAACTGCTTTACCAAATTGTCTTTTTAAAATTTCTCGTGGAACTTTCCCGGGTCTAAAGCCTTTTAAATTTACTGTGCTTTTAATTTCCTCATATTTATCATTCATATATGAGTCCATTGTTTTTTTATCTATAAAAACTTTAACATCTTTATTTAAACCTTTTTTATTTTCTATAGTAACTTTCATAATCTAAATAATAATGGTAGGGCGAAAAGGACTCGAACCTTCACATGTTGCCATATTGGTTCCTAAGACCAACGCGTCTACCAATTCCGCCATCGCCCCACAAATTTAGAGGATTTTATATATGATTGAAACTATTTGTCCAACGACAATTATTGTAAATTATATTAATTTTCCTCTATAATACTTATATGATTATTTCACCCTGCATAAGTATTTGTAAAACTGATCCAAGCACAGGTTATTGCTATGGATGTGGAAGAAATAATGAAGAAAAAAAAATTTGGAAACTTGAAGAAACAACTGATCAATGGAAAAAAGAAAATATACAAATTATTAAAAAAAGATTAACTGGCTGGCAATTACAAAGCTTTGAAGAATCCTATACATATAAAATCGAAAATGGTATTTCTTTATTCAAAAAAAATTTAAAAAATGAGTAAAACTTCAATTGTAATAGTAATATACATTATAGGACTTATATTTGGGGCCATAGTTCTTAAAATCTGGAGTGCAGATACAAGTGTTTTAAAAGGTCTTCTAGGGTTGGGTTGGACAGCACTTCTTTTAATTGGAATATTTTTCGCTGAAAAAAATGAGAGAAATTAAATTTTTCGTCTTAATTTTTTTTATTTTTTTACCTCCTCAAAGTTCAAAATCAGAAATAATAATCATGAGCGCTTGTGATGATAAACAAGATGAATATCTAAAAAATGAATACATTCTAAATCTAAATGAGTTAATAATGACAAGAAATTATGTGTATAAAGAAAAAACTTACCAAAAATATAGACTAACAGACTTGAGTGTTAAGAAATCTAACACCTACGTGAGAAATATATATGAGAAAAATGGAAAAATTTTAACTCATAAACATGGTTATCCTCAATTTTACACTCAAATTTTATTTGAAAAAGGAAAACAAGAAATTTATATAAAGACTGTTTTAAATGATGAGGAGGGTATTTCAAAAATCTCTTCATGTAAAAAAATCGAAAAATTTGATGAGGAAAGTTAATTTTTTTTCTTATTTTTTACAAAATTTCTTTTTTGAGTTCTAAATTTACTATAAGTAATATTGCTTCTATGCTTAGCGAAAGCTTGTTTTTGTGCTTGTTTCATTGCTCTTTTTGAAGACATTATAATTTAATAATTTATTTCAACACTTCCTATCATATTAAAATTTTTATCAGAAACAACTATTTCACCTGATGATGGAGCATAATTTAAAACTTCAGATATTAAGACGTAATGTGTAACAAAAATTAAATTTTGTTTACTTTTAAATTTTTTTACATAATCGTTTAACATCTCAATTTGTTTTTCTTTATTTTTTCTATATTTAGAACTGTAAAAAGAATTTAAGAAACTATTTGTGGAAAAATTTTTAAAAGCAATTTTTGCTGTTTCTTTACATCTGCACCATTCACTTGACAAAACCTTATCTATTTCAATTTTATTTTTTTTAAAAAACTCACCAATGTATTTTGCTTGTTCTCTACCCTCATTGTTTAAATTCCTCTGTGTAGAACAATCGTCTAAATTGAAATTATTAGGATCTCCACCTCCAGGTGCATATGCGTGTCTTATAAATATTAATTTTCCACCATCTTCTAGTTGATTTAATAAATTTTTATTTAAATCTGCTTTGATAGGTGTAGTTAAAGATATTAATATAATTATTAAGATTTTTAAAATTTTCATCTATGGATATTAAATTAAATAATTTAAACAAAACAATAGTTAACTGTAAAAAATGTCCTAGACTTGTTAAATTTATCAAAAAAGTCAGTACTGAAAAAAGAAAACAGAATATTAATGAAATTTACTGGGGCAAACCTGTTCCAGGATTTGGAAATATAAAATCAAAACTAGCTATTATAGGTCTCGCACCAGCTGCTCACGGAGGTATAAGAACTGGAAGAGCTTTTACTGGAGATAAATCAGGAGACTTTTTATTTAAATGTTTACATGAGGTAGGGATTTCAAATTCTCCAATTTCAAAAAATATTAATGACAATTTAAAATTAAAATCGACTTATATTACTAATATCTTAAAATGTGTGCCTCCTGAAGACAAACCGCTTAATAATGAAATTTTGAACTGTTCAAACTTTTTTGATCAAGAAATTTTAAGTCTAAAAAAACTTAAGGTAATTGTTACATTGGGAAAAATTGCTTTTGATAATTGTATTAAACTATATAAACAAAAATTTAATATAAAAAAAAAATTTATTTTTAAGCATGGTAAAACACAATTATTACCAAATGGTTTAATTATATTGTCAAGCTATCATCCAAGTCCTAGAAATGTGAATACCAAACTTGTTACGAATATAATGATGGTAAATTTATTTAAAAAAGCAAAAAAACTAGCTAAGTTTTAATAGTATCACAAAAATAAGGTTTAAATTTTGAATATATTTCATCGGGAATTTTGACTGGCTTACTTTCCTTATTAACAAAAACTAAATGAACTTGAGCTTCAACAATAGTATCTTCACCTTTTGTAATTATTTGGTTCATAAAAAAAGAAGTTTTGGTGATTGATTTTACAAAAGACCTTATTTTTAATTCATCCTCCAATTGAGCTGATTTTTTATACTCAATATTACAGGACTTAACAATTATCAAAGAATTAAATTGATGTTGGATTTTTTTGTTACTAAAACCAATTGAAAATAAAGCTTCAGTTCTAGCTCTTTCTAAATACCTTAAATAGTTGGCATAATAAACTACCCCACCAGAGTCTGTATCTTCATAGTAAACTTTTATCTTATGGAAAAAATTTTCATGCATAAAAAGATTATATCAAATAATAATATATTTTATAGATTGCTAGGTATAAAGATTGAAATGAATATTTTTGTAATTTGGTTAGTATTGGTGATTGCATGGAACTTTGGTTATCCTGGAGCTAGTCCAATTGAAGATGTTTTAGTTGCAGTTATTTTGGCTTTATTTAACTTTATTTTAAAAAAATACTTAAAATTATAATTAATTCTCAGAAAAATATATATTTTGATAATAAGCTATTGCTTTCATTTTTGAATTATCTGTGTCAGACATTATGGCTAATCCATCAAGTTCATTTACATTTAGATCGTGAAACTTTTTAAAATCCTCTTTTACATTAGCTTTGACTGTGACCCATTCATTAATATTTCTTTTTGTACTAGCTAAAACATTATCTATTGATTTTTTCGTATAAGGGCTTGGGGAATTAAAACCAATCTCATTATTACTTGAAAATACATAATTAATTGCCCTATTTGAAAGTGGAGTAGCACCTGTCTTTTTGACTGCAAATACTCTGGCAGCAAAATCATGTCCTTTTTTTGTATTTTCTTTTATTCCTGGTAAATCTTTCTCTACTTTCCATGTAATATTTATGTAAGGAGTCTTGTTTAGGTCAATTTTTATCTCCTTACCTAATCCAGAGGCAGCATTATCAGATACAGCCTTTAAAAAATTTCCATTTTCATTTGACCCAACTGAATAAACAGTATTATTATCAGCTCCCCTGACTTTTCGAACATCTAGTTTAGAAAGCTCTATTTCAGTAAAATCAAATACTTTGACATCATTTGCATTGCTAGAACAAGCAATCATTAAGGTCCCAATAATAATTTTAAAAATAATTCTCATTTTAAATATTTTTTAAAAAAAAATTGTTAATACATTATTTTGACAAAATTTAAACATCCAAAAATCAACTTTTACGTTTATGTAATAACTATGAAGACAATTTCCATTTTTATCTTATTAATTTACTGGTCAATTATGATTTTTGCACCTGTAATATCTAATGATATTAAAATTAGTAGAGCAAAGATTAACAACTTCAAAATTGTAGATCAAAAACCTAGGGGTTAATAGGTAGAACGACCACCACTAATATCAAAAACTGCTGCGGTAGAAAAAGTATTTTCTTCAGAGGAAAGCCAGCAAATTAAAGAAGTGAACTCTTCTACCTCTAAAAATCTACCTCTAGGCACTTTTGATAGCATTCTTTGGACATGTTCTTTAGTCATTTGATCTAAAATTCTGGTTTTGGCTCCAGCTGGTGTTACTGCGTTTACAGCTATATTCTTATCAGCTAACTCTTTTCCAAGGGATTTTGTTAATCCTATTGCTCCAGCTTTGCCTACGCTATATGCACTAGCATTTGCATTTCCATCTTTTCCTGCAACTGAAGCTACATTTACAATTCTACCATAATTATTTGAGATCATATTCGGAACTACGGCTTTACAACAATGAAAAGTGCCCATTAAATTAATTTCAACAACCTTTTTCCACATCTTAATATCATAATCCCACAACGACGCTGTAGGACCAGTTATACCTGCATTGTTTATAAGAATATCAATTTTTGAATTTTTTGTAATTTCTTTTACATTTTTTTCAACTTCTAAATAATTAGATACATCAACAACACTTGCATTTAAATTTTTATTATTTAAATCTTTAATAGCTTTTTCTAAAGCTTTAGAATCATTATCCCATATAAATACATTAGCACCAGATTTTAAAAATCTTTTAGTGATATCTAGACCAAATCCTTGAGCACCCCCTGTCACAATCGCGGTTCTATTTTTAAAATCATAAGCTATTTTTTCCATAAAACTATTCTTTAGCTAATAAAAAATAAGTCAGTGCAGCTATAAAAGCACCTATAATCCATGAGAGTGATTGAAGGAACATCAGGTTAGAATTCCAAATTGTTGAAGCAGAAAAAATAAAACCTAAGAATATTGAATAAACAGCTTTTATATGCCATCCGCCAGTGTAGAAATATACTCCATTTTTGTCTAATGAATAAATATCTTTATTATTTAATTTGTTTTTTTTTATGTAATAAAAATCTGAGATCATAACTCCAAATAATGGACCAAAAAATGCTCCAAAAGTATCTATAAAAGATAAAATTCCAATTTGGCTTAAATAAGTTAACCAAAATATCCCAATTACAAAACCCATAATCGTAATTATTAAGCCAGCACTTTTAATAGACAAAGAAAAAGGAAAAAAATTAATTAAAGTATATTGTGAAGGAATAAAATTAGTTATTAGATTAGTTGAAACTGAAGCTATGATTATAAAAATCAAAGCTAAAATTATAATTAGGAGATTATCTAATTTTCCAATTATATCTGTAGGATTGGTAAGTATCCTAGACAAATTCTCAGGATTTTGCTTAAGAAAAGCATCCATACCAGAAACAATAAATAATGAAAAAAATGAAAAAATTATCAAATTTAAAAATAAACTTAAATTTCCTTTTTTAAGTTGATTAGTATTTTTTACATATCTTGAAAAATCTCCAAAACTTAAAATTACAATAGAAAAATAAGCGAATATAGTGCTAGTAACTGTTATTAATGGATTAATATTATTTTTGTCTAAAAAATTTGATAAATTTAAAGTATTTAAAAAAGCTTTAGAAGTAAATTTAACATCATTTAACAAAACTGACAAAAAGAAAAATAACATACCAAAATAGACTGCAGTTGCTGAAAAAATAATGATTTTTTTATTGAAATTCATTCCTGCGCTAAATAAAAATCCTTGAAAAATTATTGATACAACAATCGCAAACCAATCAATTAAATTCATTCCCAAGAGAAATGTTAAGAAAATCTGTTGATCAAGTAATGCAGGATCAAATGAAAAAATCGCAATTCTAATTAAATAACTTAAAGCTTTTGATAAAAAATATGTTTGAATTCCAAATAAAAAAACACCAACAAAAAATCTTATGAGACCAAAGTATTTTGCGCCTTTAATACCTAAAGATGATCTTAATAATACAATAAAAGGTAATCCATTTTTTTGTGAGGGCTTTCCTATTAGATTTGAAAAAAAATAAACTAACAAAGTTCCAATTGTTGTTCCAAAAAAAACTACAAAAGTATTTAAGTTATATATTAAATAAAGAGATGCAATTAATGAAAAACCAATTATACTTTGTATGTTCACTCCCCAATAACAAAATAGAGTTTTCCAATCCCAATTTTTGTCATTTGGATTTACAGAGACTAAATCCCAATTTGCTAAGTTTTTTTTTAAATTTTGAGGACTCACTTAACTAATATAAAACTTTAACTTTTTACTGTCCATATAAGAGAGTTGGCAACCATAAAGCAATTTTAGGAAATATAATAATTAAAACTAAACCAATTACTTGTAATACCATAAATTGCATCATTCCGTAGTAAATATCTTTAAGATCCCATTCTGGAACAACACCTTTTAAGAAATACGCTGAAAGTGCTACAGGTGGAGATAGCCAGGCGGTTTGTAAATTAACAGCGACTAGAATTGCAAACCATGTCAAATTAAAACCTAGCGCCTCAACTAATGGTAATATAATTGGAACAATTATCATTACAATTGGCACCCACTCTAATGGCCATCCAAGTAAAAAAATCATTACCATTATCATTGCTAGTATTAGATATTTATTCATCTCTAAACCTAATAAAAATTCTGTTAATAAAGTTGGAGTACCCAATCTTGCAAACACAGCTCCAAAAAAATTTGAAGCTGCAACTAAAACCATTATTAATGCAGTTATCTCAAGTGTTTTTACTAGAGCCTCTTGTAACTTAGGAAGAGTTAGTTTTTTATAAGCTAATGAAAGCAATAAAGCGCCCATTGCCCCACATCCTGCGGCTTCTGTTGGTGTAGCAAAACCAAATAAAATACTCCCTAGTGCTGCAAATACTAAAGCTGCTGGCGGAACTAATCCTAAGAAAAATTCAATCCATACATCTTTCATACTAGCAGCTCTCATATCCTCAGGTATCACTGGTCCTAACTTAGGATTAATCATACATCTAATTGTAGTGTAGCCAGCGTATAAACTTGCAAGAAGAATTCCAGGTAAAATAGCTGCTGCAAATAAGTCTATTACTGGAATTTCCATTATAGGCCCCATCACAACTAACATAATACTTGGTGGAATTAATATTCCCAAAGTTCCACCAGCAGTAATAGTTCCGGCTGCAAGTCTAACGTCGTATCCAGATCTATTCATAGATTTTGCTGCCATAATACCGAGAATTGTAACTGAAGCTCCAACAATACCTGTTGCTGCAGCAAATATTACTGAAACAAATAAAACTGCATAATACAACGAACCTTTTACTTTTGCTAACATCATTTGAAAAGCTGAAAACAATCTTTCCATAAGCCCAGCTTGTTCCATCATAATGCCCATAAAGACAAAGAGTGGTACGGCGGCAAGTGTTTGTTCCGTCATAACCATGGAGAATTGGAGTGTCATTAAATAGAAAACTAACTTTCCAAATCCAAGATAACCAAATACAAAACCTAAAAAGATTAATGTAAATGAAATTGGAAAACCTACAAATATTGCAAAAAGCATTACTCCAACAAGAATAAAACCTAAAATTGCTGGGTCAATAAACTCAGCAATCATTTAGTTTCTCCAGGCCATTGACCTTTTTTAGCTGCCCAATAACTTTTTAGTAATTCGGAGATACCTTGAATTAGTAAAAATATTATACCTATAAGTAAGCAAGTTTTAATTGGCCACATATAAGGCATCCAAGTAGTATCCATGCCTCTTTCTCCTCTTTGAATTGACTCTCCAACAAATCCTATGGTCATATATAAAAAAACCATAAGACCTGGGAAATAAAATAATAGATACAACCAAAAATCTATAAGACCTTGGTTTTTAGTTTTAAAATTTCTGTATAAAAAATCTGCTCTAATATGAACTCCTCTTGAAAGAGCATAACCAGCACCCAACATAAAAAGTGCTCCATATAAAAAACGACTTATATCATAAGCCCAAATTGTAGGTGCTAAAAATAATTTTCTTGCAAGAACTTCATAAGTCATTGCAAATATTAATGGCATTAATATCCAGCAAACAATGCTGCCAATCCACTTACTAAATTTATCGATGTTTACGATTGTTTTAGCCATCCAAAGTGGCATATCTTCTGGCATTTTTCCCGAACCACCTCGCCTTTCGGCAATCATTTCATCCGATATATCAAGTTTACCCGGTTCGTCTGCCATAAAATTTTAGTTAAAAAAATTAGAGCGGACTTTAAAGTCCGCTCTAATCAAATCAAGATTAATTACTGATTACTTTAATGTTGCCGCGTGAGCCATTCCCAGCTTCGCATTAGACATTTGAGCACCACTCCAGTAAGGAACTGCTATATCTGCAAACTCTTTCATAGAGTCATATACTTCTTTAAAAAATGCATTTTGTTCAGCATTTTTATTTAAAGAAGCTAAAGCAGCTGCCATATATTCTGTGAAATAATCAGAAGGTGTATCTTCTAAAATTACTCCATGTTTAGTAGTTAACTCTCTTAAAGCTTTTCCATTCTCATAGATTCTGTAACTTAAAGATTTAGCTAATGAAGCATTAGCTGCAACCTCAAGAGACTTCTTCTCATGATCACTCATAGCATTATAAGTTTTTCCAGTAATATAAAAATCAGCATTTACGACCACTTGGTGTAAACCTTGTAGGTAATAGTGCTTTAATACTTTTTGAAAACCAAATGTTAAGTCTGGTTTTGGACAACACCACTCAGCAGCATCGATAGTTCCTGCTTCTAAAGCTGGTAGAATATCTCCACCACCCATAGCTACAGATGCAATTCCGATGTCTTTATAAGTTTGTCCTGGAATTCCCGGAGGAGTTCTGAATTTATATTTTCTAAAGTCAGCCATGTCTTTTATTGGTTTTGGAAACCAACCTAAAGCTTCTGGTCCAACTGGTTGAATCATAAATCCTTTGATATCTCTACCCATCTCTTTCCACAGTTGGTCGTATAATTCTTTACCACCACCATATTGGAACCATGATAAGAATGCTATATTATCGATACCAACTCCACCACCAGCTACTGGCGAACCAAATAACATAGCAGCAGGATGATCACCTGACCAATAGTGTGTCCAAGCGAATCCACAATCAATTAAACCTTTGTCGACTGCGTCTAATGTTTCTTTAACTCCAACAACAGCACCAGCAGGTAAAATTTCAAATTTTAAAGAACCACTTGTTAAAGTTGTTACAGTGTCAGTAAAGTCTTTTAACATTTTAACTTCATCAGCTTTAGTGTTAAGAACTGTCTGACATTTTAGTGTTTTTGCTGCATTAGCATTAGATATAAATCCAATTATTAAAAATGTAGCAAATAACATTGAAATGATTTTTTTCATTTATTTTCCTCTCTTTATTTTTTAAAACCAAAGCTAATCAAAGAATGAAATTTAAAACAAGTGTAAATATTGTATTATTCTGCTTTTTTGTTCATAAAAGTTACAAAAAAAAATTTTTTTGATTTATAAGAGTTCTAAGTAATGGATAATTTTGATTTTATAGTTCTAGGAGCTGGATCAGCTGGTTGTGTACTTGCAAATAGGTTGTCAGAAAATGGTTCAAATAAAGTACTATTAATTGAGGCTGGTGGCAATGATAATTATCCGTGGATACATATTCCTGTTGGATATTTTAAAACTATGCACAATCCAAAAACAGACTGGTGTTATAAAACTGAGCCAGACGAGAGCATGAATAATATTTCAATTAGATATCCAAGAGGAAAAACTTTAGGGGGTAGTTCATCTATCAATGGACTTCTTTATATAAGAGGTCAGCACAGAGACTATGATATTTGGAGACAACTAGGAAATACTGGTTGGGGATGGGATGATGTTTTGCCTTATTTTATTAAAGCAGAAAACCAAGAAAAAGGTGAGAATGAATTTCATGGTGTTGGTGGACCTTTATCAGTTTCTGACCAAAGGATTCATCTACCGCTTTTAGACGAATTTCAAAATGCAGCAGAAGAATTTGGTATACCAAAAACTAAAGATTTTAATACCGGTAACAATCATGGTTGTGGTTATTTTCAAGTAACTGAAAAAGATGGATTTAGGTGTAGTACAGCTGTTGGTTATTTAAACCCTGTAAAAAAAAGAAAAAATTTAAAAATTATTACTCACGCACATGTAAAAAAAATAAATTTTGAAAGTAAAACTGCAAAAGAGGTAGAATATTGGCAAGACAACGAACTTAAAAAAGTTCGAGCAAATAGGGAAATAATTCTTTCAGCAGGTGCCATTGGATCACCACAAATACTACAAGTATCTGGGATTGGAAATTCTGAAAAATTAAAAGATCTTGGAATTAATATAGTGCAAAATTTAAATGGTGTAGGTGAAAATTTACATGATCATTTAATGTTAAGACCTGTATATAAAGTTAATGGCTTAAAATCATTAAATAGAAAAATAAATAGTCTATTTGGAAATTTAATGATTGGTCTCGAATACATCTTTAAAAGAACAGGGCCCATGACAATGGGAGCAAGCCAATTATGTATGTTTGCTAAAAGCGATCCCTCATTAGAATTGCCTGATTTGCAATGGCATGTTCAACCTATGAGTATGGATACTCTAGGTGCAACTAAAAATCATGATTTTCATGCGTTCACACCTACTGTTTCAAATATTAAACCAACAAGTAGAGGTAATGTTAGTATAGTAGATAATGACTCCAGAACTTATGCTAAAATAAAACAAAATTATTTATCTACAGAAAATGATAGATTAATAGCAGCAAAAGGGCTTAAGTTAACTAGAAAAATTATTATGGAGTCCAAAACATTTAAAAAATATTCTCCAGAGGAATACAGACCAGGAATTCATTTAAATGATAATGAAGAATTAGTAAAAGAAGCATCTAATCATGCTCAAACAATATTTCATCCAGTAGGCACATGTAAAATGGGTCAGGATGAGATGGCTGTAGTTGACGAAAAACTTAAAGTAAAAGGTATTAAAAATTTGAGAGTAATCGATGCTTCCATCATGCCAAATATTACATCAGGTAACACAAATGCGCCTACAATTATGATTGCAGAAAAAGGTGCGGATATGATACTTACAAATTAATGTTTGTTGATTTATTTTCTCCAGAGCAATTAACAATTTTAACTCAAATTATTTTAATTGATCTTGTTTTAGCAGGAGATAATGCAATTATAATTGGCATGGTTGCATCAAAATTCCCATTAGAACAAAGAAAAAAAATTATTTTTTGGGGGATCGGTGGTGCAGTGATCTTAAGAATTATTTTAACTTTACTTACTGCATATTTATTACAAATTACAGGATTAAGATTATTGGGTGGATTACTTCTTCTTTACATAGTCTATAAACTTTATACAGATGTAATTAAAGGTTCAAATCATGATGAGAATATTAAAGTTGATAACTCAAGCTTCTTAAAAGCTATTTGGACGATCTTATTAGCTGATTTTACGATGAGTTTGGATAATGTTTTAGGAGTAGCTGGAGCAGCTGGTGACCACTATAAATTATTAGTATTTGGTTTAGTTTTATCAATTGTATTAATGGCTTTTGCTGCAACACTAATTTCAAATTGGATTAAAAAATATAAATGGATCGCCTGGGCAGGATTATTAGCAATATTAGTTGTTGCTATTGAATTGATTTACACAGATATTAAAATATTATTTTTATAATGTACCTAAAAAATTATAACCTTAAAAATAAAACAGCTGTTGTTACTGGGGCAGGTAAAGGTCTCGGGAGAGCTTGTGCAATTGCTCTTGCTGAGGCTGGTGCGAATTTAGTAATTATTAGCAGAACTCAAAAAGACTTAAATGAAGTTTCAAAAAAAATAAAAAAACTTAGAGTAAAATGTAAATCTTATGTTTGTGACATTACAAATTACAATGAAATTAAAGAAATCATTAATAAACAAAAAAAAATAGATATATTGATTAACAATGCCGGAAACAATATTCCAGAACATTTTACAAAAGTAAAAACTAAAAATATGGAGTACTTAGTTAAAATAAATACTATGGCTACATTTAACCTGGCTCAACTTTGTGCCCTTAAAATGATTAAATTAAAAAATCGAAAAAAAGTTGGTGGTGCTATTGTTAATATGTCTTCACAAATGGGACATGTAGGAGGACCGATAAGAAGTGTTTATAATATGACTAAATTTGGTTTAGAGGGCCTTACTAAAGGTATGTCTTTGGATCTTGCAAAATTTAATATTAGAGTAAATACAGTTTGTCCTACATTTGTAGTAACTCCAATGACAAAAAAATTTTTGAAAAATAAAAAGTTCAAAAGAGAAGTTCTAGGAAATATTCCTCTAGGGAAATTTGCAGAACTTTCTGATGTGGCAAGCGCAGCTGTATTTCTTGCTTCTGATGCAGCATCTATGATTACAGGAACCTCATTATTGGTTGATGGTGGATGGACTGCAAGATAATAATTCGATTATTTTTCTTAATAATCTTTTTTACAACAACACATTTAAAAGCAATTGAATTCAAAGGTAAATTTTTACAAGGTCATTATATTATTGGTATTACTGATCCAGCTGCAAAAATCATAATTGGTAAAAAAGAAGTTAGAGTTTCAAAAGACGGTTATTTTGTATTTGGAATAGATCGAGATAGAAAATTCGATGTAACTATCACTAAAATTATAGATGGGAAGATTGAAAAAATAGTAAAGAAAGTACTTAAACGAAAATATAATATTCAAAGAATTGATGGGCTTGAAGAAAGTAAAGTCACGCCTCCTGAGTCAGTTTATAAAAGAATTAAAGAGGAAAATAATCGTATTGGTGAAGCAAGAGCAATTAATTCAGAACTGCCTTTTTTTAAAAATCAATTCATTATGCCTGTTAAAGGAATCATAAGTGGTGTCTATGGAAGTCAAAGAATACTTAATGGTAAACCTAAATGGCCTCATTATGGAATAGATATAGCTGCAAAAAAAGGAACAAAAATAAGATCATCTGCAACCGGTGTTGTTACTATGGCAGAGCCAGACTTATATTATACGGGTGGAACTATTATTATGGATCATGGCCATGGTATATCCACAATTTATTCTCATTTAGAGTCGCTTAAAGTTGAAGTTGGTGATGAAATTCTTCAAGGTGATATTATTGGAACAGTCGGATCAACTGGAAGATCTACTGGTCCACATTTAGATTTTAGAATTAATTGGTTTCAAACTAGGCTTGATCCAATGTCAGTATTAGATTAATTTTAAAAAGTAAAAAATCATATGAAAAAAATTTTAATTTTATTAATATTAAAATTATTTATAACTTCATGCGCAACACCTACTGTAGTTAATGTTATTCAGCCGAAAGATAATGAGTTAAATTGTAAAGAATTAAGTTCAGAAATAGCTAAAGCAAATGAATATGCAAATGAAGCTCAAGATGCAAAAAAAGCAGGTAAGCCACATAATATAGGTGCAGTATTATTTTTTCTTCCAGGTTTAGGATTTTCGATGGCTAATATTGATGAAGCATCAAAAGCAGCCAAAGATAGAGCTATTCATTTAAACAAATTAAAAGAAAAAAAAAATTGCTAATATTGTCTTGTCTTAATTAAGTTTAATTTAAATTTCAGATTTTGCTCTAAATCTTTCATACAAAAGTCTGGCTCTGACCCCTAAATCTAAAAAAGGTTGTGGTGGTAACCATGTGGGTTTATTTCTTGCCTCAATAGTCTCAATTTCTTTTGAATGTTCATTACTAGCTTT
The DNA here is from genome assembly GCA_902569975.1 of uncultured Pelagibacteraceae bacterium. Lineage (GTDB taxonomy): Bacteria > Pseudomonadota > Alphaproteobacteria > Pelagibacterales > Pelagibacteraceae > Pelagibacter. The sequence continues at coordinate 45,897 of CACFWD010000001.1, forward strand.
GATAGCAATCTGTTCACCAAATAACGTTCCAACCCCGATTCCTGAACCATTATAACAACCAGCTACAAATATATTATCATCTATTTTTTCAAATATTTGAGAACTATTTCTAGTTCGTGAAACAACTCCTGACCAAGTTGATTGAATAATATCATTAGGTAATTGAGGAAATCTTTTTTTTATTCCTATCTTTTGTGTCAATGTTCTTTTTACTAACTCAGATTTAGGCATTCGATAAGGATTACAAACTTCAGCAGTATTTCTTATTAATATTCTTCTGTCCTTAGTTAATCTAATAGTTGCACCCATTGGTCTGACTGGCAAAACTCCCCATTCTTCAGGTTCACCAATAGATTTAAACTCTTTATCACTCAAACTTCTTGTCATACTTGCGGTTAATGTAATTGGAAAATTATAATTTTTTTTAATACCAAGTGATTTCAAATATCCATTAGTTGCAAAAATAATCTTTTTAGCCTTAATAGAGCCATTTTTAAAATTACAGTTAATAATTTCATTTATTTTTTTCCAATTTAATAATAAAGAATTTTCGTAAAGATTTACATTTTCAGGCAAAGTATCAATCATAGCTCTTACCAATTTACCTGGGTGAAGTAAAATTCCTCCTTTTGTATAAAGAGCAATATTATAAAATTTAGTACCTAATCTTTTTTTTAGATCTTTATTTGATAGTAAATTATGCTCAAAATTTAATTTAGATAAGGTATGAGAGAAATTTTCTAGGATCTTTTCATCTTCCTCTCTAGAGGAAGCAAAATACTTTCCACACTCATTCCAATCACAATCTACCTGATGTTCTTTAATAAATCTTTGAATAGCCTTTATTCCTAATTTATATATATCAGCCTTTTTTTTATAATTTTCTAATTCTTTGTTAGAGGTAAAACCATCATTAAGAGTTGTATCAACGAGATAGCCTGAATTTCTTGAACTTGCACCCTCACCTGCTAATTGAGCATCAACTAATAATATTTTTTGATTTGGATAAAGTTGACCTAACTTTCTTGCAGCAGATAAGCCTGTGTAACCAGCACCTATAATTAACCATTCACAATTTAAATCGGATGAAATTGTTTGGATATTACCTCTTGGAGTTAGGTCATTAATCCAGCTACAAGTATTGTCATTTACAACTTCCATAAGAGAAGACTACGATAATTGACTGCTATTTAAAAGATCTTATAAAACTAAACCAAAGAAGGTTGTTTCTTCATATCTGCTTTGTTGATCCCAGCTACCTTAACTGGTTTCTTCATTGCATCTCGTCTAAACGGTTCACCTAATTCTTGGTTTAATATTACCTCTATAAAAGTTGTGATTCCTTTTTTTTGATCGTCACAAGACTGCTTGATAGCATTTGTGGTTTCTTCCATAGTTCTTACCGTTACTCCTTTTAAACCACAAGCATCAGCTACTTTTGCATAACTTAATTCTGGGTCTAGCTCAGTTCCTATAAAATTATTATCAAACCAAAGTGTTGTGTTTCTTTTTTCTGCACCCCATTGATAATTTCTGAATATGACCATTGTAATTGCAGGCCATTCTTCTCTAGCACATGAACTCATTTCGTTCATACTAATTCCAAAAGCACCATCACCAGCAAAGCCAATTACTGGAGTATCTGGACATCCAATCTTTGCACCTAGTATTGATGGAAAGCCATACCCGCAAGGTCCAAATAAACCTGGAGCTAAATATTTTCTTGGTTTCTCAAAAGTCGGATAAGCGTTTCCAATTGCACAATTATTTCCAATATCACTTGAAATGATCACATCTTCTGGCATTCCAGCTTGAATTGCTCTCCAAGCTTGTCTTGGTGACATTCTATCTTTGTCTCTCTCTCTTGCTTCTTTATTCCAAACTGTTCCTTCATCGTCTTCCTCATGATCTAAACTAGATAATTTTTGTAACCATGCTGATTTAGTTTGATGAATTAAATCTTTTCTTTTTTGTCTATCAGCATCCCCTGCTGTTGAGGATAATTTGTCAAGTATTTGTTGAGCTACTAATTTTGCGTCTCCACTTATTCCAACTGTAACTTTTTTGGTTAAACCGATCCTGTCTGGATTAATATCTACTTGGATAATGCTTGCATTCTTTGGCCAATAATCAATTCCGTACCCTGGAAGTGTAGAAAATGGATTCAATCTCGTTCCCAAAGCTAAAACAACATCTGCTTTAGAAATTAATTCCATTGCTGCTTTCGATCCATTATATCCTAAAGGACCAACAGCTAATGGATGACTGCCAGGAAAACTATCATTGTGTTGATAGCCAGAGCAAACTGGAGAGTCTAATCTTTCAGCAAGTTTTTTTGTTTCTTCCGTTGCTCCTCCAATAACAACACCTGCACCAGATAAAATAACTGGAAACTTAGCATCAGATAAAAGTTTTGCAGCTTTATCTATTGCTTCAGCTCCGCCGCTTTGTCTTTCTAATCTAACTATTGGAGGTAATTCTATATCAATAACTTGCGTCCAATAATCTCTTGGTACATTTATTTGTGCTGGCGCAGAACCTCTTATCGCTTTTTCAATCACTCTATTTAAAACCTCTGCCATTCTAGAGGGGTCTCTTACTTCTTCTTGGTAACAAACCATATCTTTAAATAAATTCATTTGTTCTACCTCTTGGAACCCACCTTGGCCCATAGTTTTGTTTGCAGCTTGAGGGGTTACTAATAATAAAGGTGTATGATTCCAGTAAGCAGTTTTAATTGGTGTTACTAAACCAGTTATTCCTGGTCCATTTTGTGCGATAACCATCGACATTTTTCCAGTAGATCTTGTATAACCATCTGCAATTAATCCACCATTAGTTTCATGTGCAACATCCCAAAAAGTAATTCCAGCATCTGGGAAAATATCAGAGATTGGCATGAATGCTGATCCAATAATTCCGAAAGCATGTTCAATACCATGCATTTGTAAAACTTTTACAAAAGCTTCCTCTGTAGTCATTTTTGTCATTTATAGAGCCTTTCTAAATTACTAAGTGAAATAATTTTTTAAAAACTATTTGTTAATCTGTGCGATTAATATATAAGATTTTCAAAATTTCAAACAATCAAATTGACACCATATTTATGGCTACTGACATTATAATTCATGATCAAAAAGACAATGTCGGGGTGGTAGTTATTGAAAAAATAACTCCAAAACAAGACTGTAATTGCTGGATCATGGAAAATGATAGTTCTGTAAAGATACAATCAGTAGATGAAATCCCTTTAGGTCATAAAATAGCAATGAATGATTTAAATGAAGGAGATACAATTCTTAAATATGGCCATGATATTGGTAAGGTAGTTAAAGCAATTAAAAAAGGTGAACATGTGCATGTGCACAATGTAAAAACGAAGAAGTGGTAAATATATGGAAATTCCAAAAAGTTTTTTAGGTTATAAAAGAGAAAATGGAAGAGCTGGAACAAGAAATCATGTAATTATTCTGCCTGTTGATGACATTTCAAATGCATGCGCAGAGGCAGTAGCAAATAATATAAAAGGTACAATTGCACTTCCTCATTCGTATGGAAGATTACAATTTGGGGCAGACCTAGAATTACATTTTAGAACAATGATAGGAACAGGAAGTAATCCAAATGTAGCTGCTGTTATTGTTATTGGTATTGAACCTAAGTGGACAAAAAAAATAGTTGATGGAATAGCAAAAACTGGAAAACCTGTTGAAGGTTTTCATATTGAGCGAACTGGAGATATCGGAACAGTAATGAAAGCATCAAAAAAAGCTCAGGAGTATGTAATGTGGGCTTCAGAAAAGCAGAGAGAGGAATGTCCAATAAGTGATCTATGGATTTCAGTTAAATGTGGAGAGTCTGATACTACATCTGGTCTAGCAGCAAATCCGACGGTTGGAAACTTGATGGATAAACTTGAACCATTAGGTGTTCATTTATGCTTTGGTGAAACATCAGAGCTTACAGGTGCTGAAAAAGTTTGTGCAACAAGAGGTGCAACTAAAGAAGCCTCAGATAAATTTATGAAAACTTGGAGTGCCTATAACGATTTTATCTTAAAAGAAGCAACTGATGATCTCTCTGAAAGTCAACCAACTGCAGGTAACATTGCTGGTGGACTAACTACAATTGAGGAAAAAGCATTTGGTAATTTTCAAAAAATTGGTAATTGTAAATTTGTAGATGTTTTAGAGCCAGCTGAGGAACCAAAAAAAGGTAAAGGTTTATATTTTATGGATACATCTTCAGCCGCAGCTGAATGTGTAACATTACAAGCTGCAGCAGGTTTCAATATTCATCTTTTCCCTACGGGTCAAGGAAACATTGTTGGTAACCCCATTGAACCAGTTATCAAATTAACTGCTAATCCTTTGACTGTGAAAGGTATGGGTGAGCATATTGATTGTGATGTCTCTAAAATTCTTTCAAGAGAAATGAATATGTCTCAAGCTGGTGATAAACTTATCGAGACTACTTTAAAAGTTGCTAATGGAAGATTAACTTGTGCTGAAGCTTTAGGTCATAGAGAATTTGTTATGACAAAACTCTATAGAAGTGCTTAGTTAATTATCTTTATAATGGTATTTAAAAAATATTTGGTAATTATACCAGGTATAATTCTGGCTTTTGTACTTTATACAATTTCACAAGGTTTCAATAACATAATTGGTATTGAGCTTTTAGGATATGCCAAAAGTCCTATTTCTACTGCAATGATTGCAATTTTATTAGGAATGTTTTTTGGAAATTTTTTTAAGATAAGAGATAGTTTTCAGAAAGGATTAGATTTTACAAGAGAATACATTTTAAAATTAGGAATAATTTTTCTAGGCATTCAGTTAAAACCATTTGAGTTTTTAGACTTTGGAAAAATTGCCATTCCTTTAATCATAATATGTATAATCAGCGTTTTAATTGTCATTAAACTTTTAATAAAGAAGCTCAGAATTCCAACTAGAATGGCTTATTTAATTTCAATAGGAAGTACTGTTTGTGGAACTACAGCGATAATGGCCACTGCTCCAGTGATAAAAGCTAATAAAAGTGAAGTGTCATATGCGATAGCTAATATCACTTTATTTGGAATAGTTTCTATGTTGTTATATCCTTATTTTGCTAACATTTATTTTGATGGTGAGCCTTTGTTAATTGGTTTATTTTTAGGAACTTCTATTCATGAAACTTCTCAAGTTGCTGCTGCAGGACTAATATATGAACAACAATATAATAGCCCTGAAACATTAAATATTGCAACAGTCACAAAACTTATTCGTAATACATTTTTAATTATAATGATTCCCCTTTTTGCATTTCTTTATAATAGAGGTCAAACAAAGGAAAAAAATTATTCCATGCAAAATATTTTTCCATATTTTGTTTTGGGCTTTGTTGGAATGATCATATTAAGAAATCTTGGAGATCAACTATTTTACTCAAATTCAAACTGGATGGAGACAATAGAAATTATTAAATTATCATCTAAAATATTTTTAACCATGGCAATGGCAGCAATAGGTTTGTCTACAAATTTAAAAGATATAAAAAGTATGGGTTATAAACCTTTTGTTGTTGGATTTATTGGAATGCTTACTGTGGGAATAGTTTGTATTATTACTATTGAAACTTATTTAAAATTTTTTATTTAGCAGGTTTGATTAAGTATTTCTTTCTCAGATTTGATAAAAACCTTCTAATAAATGCTGCACCAATTCCCAAAATAACAGCAAACATAATAGAAAATAATCCATAAAAGAAAGGCATATCTTTAGAAAACTCCTTAATAAATTTTGAGAAAAAATTCAAATCTGCTTCAGGATTCCTTGACATTTGATTTGAAATTTCATTTGCAAAAAAAGTATCATAAGCAATAGCTATACCAACAACTAATAATAAAATTGCTAGTAAAGCTTTTAATCCTGAGCTATCAATTTGTTCTCCAAGTTTTTGACCAACTTGAACACCAACAATTGAACCAACCACTAATAATAAAACTAACATTAAATCTATTGAGCCATAGTTAAATGAGTGTAAAAAAGTAACTATTACACTTACAAAAATAGTAACAAACAAAGATGTGCCTGGAACTAATCTTGTTGGCATTTTGATAATATAAATCATTGCAGGCACTAATATAAATGCTCCACCTATGCCCATTATGGCAGCAATAAATCCAACAAACAAACCTATTATGATTGGTGTAAAAATACTTTCGTATAATTTTGATTTTGGAAATCTCATTCTTAAAGGCAGGCCGTGTATCCAGTAATGAACATGTAGTTTTTTTCTTTCAACAACATTTTTTTTTGCTTTATCAATTTCGCCAAGACTTTCCACTAACATTAAAGTTCCAATTATTGCAAGAATGTACATATAAGCTAAAGAAATAACTGTATCAATTTTTCCAATACCTTTAAAATAAGTAAAAGTATAAATTCCTAATGCAGTTCCTATTGATCCACCTATAACAATCATAAATCCCATTTTATAATCTAAAGTATTTTTTAAATAATGTGTTGTTGATCCTGACACAGACGTAGCTAAAATGTTATTAGCTTCATTTGCAACAGCATATGCAGGAGGAATTCCCATAAAAATTAAAAATGGTGTCATTAAAAATCCACCACCAACACCAAACAACCCTGATAGAACTCCAACAATGGCACTTAATAAAAGAATTTCTATTGGATTAATAAATACTTGAGCTATGGGTAAAAAAACTTCCATTAAAAATAAAAATTATAAAAAAATAATTTATTTAAAAGTTAGAAAAGTTCCAACTAAGATAACACCCCAGCAAGCTACTATAGCTGAAAAAATTCCAGTTTTGATAAATGTCGTTTTATTGTTATTTATTTTTTGGAAAATTTTTATATTTGAAAGATGCATCTGTATTTCTGAATACACCCAGTGAAAAAATTGTCAAACAATAATTACTTAGTATAGTAACTTTTTTGAATTAGTAGATTGTTGCCCCAAAGACCTTAATCTCTCCATCCTCAACTCCTAAAACCAATCTTCCTAGGAACTCTCCTGGAATTTTCATATTTGTTTGCTTAATTAGAACAGTTATGTGTTCACCCCTTCTTAATGTGCCGAAAGGTTCATAAGTTTCATTAAGGTTAGTTATGAGTTCGTTGTTAGCCCACTGTTTACCCAGTTCTACCTCATTAGCACCAAACAACATTTGTGTTGAAAAATCTCTTGTAAAACCTCCATAATCTTTAAGATTTGAAGATCTTACTAAATTTTCCCATAAAGGTTTACCAATAGCAAATATTTCATCATCAGATTTAGATAAAAGATCCATAGCTTTTATTCTCTAAAATTGATTAAGAGGCTTTTTTCTTCTCGTTCTCATCAACCATATGATAAACAGGTACTTTTTCCATTGTGAATTTACCTGTTTTAGGGTCTCTTCTTGAAACTGTTAGACAGTGCCAGTTCTCATCATCAAGTTTCATATGATCACCTCTGTAATAATACCCTGGCCAACGCGTTTCCTCTCTAAACAAAGTATGCTCTGTTACACATTGTGAAGTTAATGCTCTATGTTTTAACTCCCATGCCCTCATTAATTGATGATAATCTTCAGCACCTACTTTTTCTAGGTCCTCTTGAAGCCATTCAAGAAGCTCTAATGCTCTTTTTAACATATTTCCGTTAGTCATATAATTAGATGTAATCCCTCCAACATATTCATCCATAATTTTTTGAAGTCTTTGTAAACCTTGTATTGGAGAAATATAGCTTGGTGAAACTGTTCCACCTGTTATTTCATTTTGAGCAATAGTGTAAGTATCTAGTGGTTTGTATACAGCAGATTTAAAATTTTCACACTGTTTGTCTGATACATTAATTCCTTCAGCTTTATTATCTTCAATATACTTAACAGCTGCTTTCGCAGCTAATCTACCTTCTGTAAATGAACCCGATGAAAATTTATGTGCACTTCCACCAACAGTATCTCCTGCACCAAAAAGACCATCGATTGTTAACATTCTGTTATATCCCCAGAAATATTCTGGTGGTGATAAATCCTCTGGTCCACTCACCCAAGCACCAGAGCAAGTAGCGTGTGATCCCATAACATAAGGCTCGGATGTGGTTAATTCAGGATTTGTATATTTTGGATCAATATTTTGTGAAGCCCAAACTACAGCTTGACCAACTGTCATTCCTAAAAAGTTTTCCCATCCAACTGTTTCTAAATGTGGGTCTTGAAAAGCTTCCTTGGTAACCATGTGAATTGGTCCTCCACCTGCAGCTACTTCTTGAATAAATGCATGATTTCTTAAACAGGTAGGTGTTGGATGATGATCAATATACTCTCCTACTAACTCTTTAGTTTGATTATACCATTTTTTCTCATAGTTTTCACCGTTAGCATTTTGTGTATATGTTTTTAAATGTAAAAAATATGCACCAACTGGTCCATATCCATCTTTAAATCTACAGAGTACAATTCTATTTTCCATTTGAGTCATTTTTGCTCCTGCTGCAATCGGCAATGCATATGCAGAACCATTACTCCAAGGAGCGTACCAGGTTCTACCCATTCCTTCTCCAACTGCTCTTGGTTTAAAGATATGAGATGCTCCACCAGCTGCAACAATCACTGTTTTAGACCTAAAGACATGGAAATCACCAGTTCTCATATTAAAACCTACTGCTCCACCAATTCTATTTTCTTGAGCCTCATCCATTAATAAATGAGTAACCATTATTCTATTATAAATTTTATCAGCAGATTTTTTAGCAGCCTCCGCAACAATCGGTTTATAACTCTCACCATGTATCATAATTTGCCACTTACCTTCTCTAAGGTATCTTCCTGTTTTTTCATTCTTCATCATAGGAAGACCCCATTCATCAAACATATGAACTGTAGAGTCTACGTGACGAGCCATATCGTATCCTAAATCTTCTCTTACCATTCCCATTAAATCATTTCTTGCATACCTCACATGGTCTTCCGGTTGATTTTCATCCCATTGCATACCCATATAACAATTGATTGCGTATAAACCTTGTGCGACTGCACCACTTCGATCAATGTTTGCTTTTTCAACACAAACAATTTTTAAATCTCTTCCCCAGTGTCTGGCCTCAAATGTTGCTCCAGTGCCAGCCATTCCACCACCAACAACTAATACATCACATTCCTCATAATGCGTTTTGTGCTTAGCCATTAATAATAAACACCTTTTTTAAAAGACTCTTTTGGAACTGATGGTAATTCTTTATTGGTATTTAAACCCTCTGGCTCACTATACAATCTTTGTGAATTTATTTCTCCTTGGTTAGGAGTATCGACCTCAGCAAGCTTAGGAATAAACTTACCCCAAGGTTTAGTTGTAATTGGGGAAACAAAGTTTTTTTCTGTTCCATTTCTAAATTTTATTTTCCAAGAAATAGTACCTTTTTCCTCTTCTCTTCTAACTCTTACACTGTGTCCCATCGGAGCAAAATCAGCATAACCTCGAACATCAATTGCATGGTTAGGACATGCTTTCACACATGAGTAGCATTCCCAACAAAAATTTGGCTCAATGTTTTTAGCTCGTCTAATATTTTCATCTATGTGCATAATATCTGATGGACAAATATCTACACAGTGACCACACCCATCACATCTAGTCATGTATACAAAAGTTGACATAATTTTTTAATTTTTTTCCTTTTTTATTATCATATTAATAATGTTTTGGCTCTTCTCTTTTTATACCTAGGCCAAATTGCTCAGGTGCATCTGCTGGAGGAGGTAAATTATCTCTTGAACCATCAGCCTCAGCTAAATTTTTTTGTATTGCTGCTCCAGGTTTATAAAACATATGAGCAAATTTAGACCAATAAACACCTCCAAATAGAATCAGATTAGCTGCCACAAACAAAATTAAAAATAAAAATGATAAACCTATTTGGCCATTAAATTGAGTATAAGACCATGCTAATCCAAAAGTTGCACAAGCAAGTAATGCTAGAACAAATAAATCAGCTTTTATAATTCTGTACCAAGGATGTGCTTCTGCAGATACATCGACTCTTAAAAAAAACCAGAACCAATATCCACCTATACAAGTTAAGATTGCTCCAACATGCCATAGAATTGACCAAGTTTCTGAATTTGATTTACCTACTCCTGTATAACTAAAAACTAGCACTGCACTTGATATCCAAAATAAAATAGTTCCATACATTCCTAGCACATGAGCAAGTCTTCTTTTTCCAAAACCTAATTCTGAAGTTGTTCCTATATCTATCACTGTAGTTTTAGCAATAACGGAAGCTTTTTCTCCTACACCTAATTTTTTTGTTGCTGAAAGTTTTGCTTTTTTTGCATTATTAAAAAAATAGGTTAGATTTTTATGATGTATCATTTGAATAATTGTTCCGACTACAATCAATAAAACCATTGCAATAATAAAAGATTGCATTGCTAATGGTGAAATTGTTTCTGATAAAATTGAAAATGGATTTGTACTTAACATTTCCGCCTTTTGTTAAATTTTGAATTAATTTTTAAGTTTTATATATAGTTGAATTTATAGTTCAACCTGAAACTGGGGTCAATTTGTCTTTATAACAGGCTAATTATTTCTTTTATAATGTTGTTTGTTTGGAATGACTGATCGTACTCCACCTTGGGGATTTTCAACATCTCCCTCTCTTCGGGGAATCAGATGAATATGACAATGTAAAATAGATTGACCAGAAACTATTCCTATATTTGTGCCAAGATTAAATCCTTTAACTAATGGATCTTTTTTTAATATCTCTTTTTTAACAATTTTAATAAGCTCATTACATGCAACCAATTCATCATTAGATAAATCAAAATAATCCTTTATGTGTCTTTTAGGAATTATCAAACAATGATGATCTGAGACTGGATATGAGTCATAACTTGCGTAAGCAAGCTCATTTTCATGAGCACATCCACTTTTTTTAACATTACAAAATAAACAAGGATTATTTGGATTTTTCATGTTTTTAAAATCTATAATAATTGCATTTGTTTATAACTGCATCATAGTGTTTTGACAGAATCTTAAATTTTTTAAAATTTTTTCTTCTCCATTTGATTTCACTTATAGTTCTGACTGAAGCAACGCCTTTCCCAGAGCCTAATAATAGGATTTCATCGTAATCATTAATTTCTTTTAAAAAGATATCTTTTTTTATTATTTTTTTTATCTTTTTTTTAAAAAATTTATATGTATTACCCTCATAATAATCTTTTTTTGGTGTAAAAAATTTTTTATCTTTAACAAATAATAAATTTGAAGTTCCAGTTTCAAGTATTTTTTTATTAGAAATTAAAGCAATATCTGACTTAGAATTATCAATTTTAGATAAATAAGATAATATTTTTTTATATTTAAGATTTTTATATTGAGGCTTCTCTCTCTTTAGTTCCACTAATTTAAGATTAAAATTCAATTTTGGTTTAATTCTTTTTCTTAAAGATATTGATATAATTTTTTTATTAACGGCAATTCTCAATAAATGATTGTAATTTTTATTTTTTGACAAATTATTATTAATTATTTTCAAAACATCTGATTTAAGAGATTTTTTTGTAATTTGGTATTTTTTTAAAGATAAAATTAAATTTTTTAAATGATCATCAAAAAATAAAATTTTTGCTGGTTTACCAAAAACCCACATCGTTGTAAAAATTCCATGATCTCCCCAAAGGTCATTGAATTGAGTTTGTTTTAAGTTCTCAAGCTGATAAGATTTTTTTAATAAGTGTGTTGCCATTGAGAGTTAAAAAAGATTCTGGGTGAAATTGAAATCCATATATTTTTTCCTTTTTATTTTCAAAAGCCATCGCTACTTTTGAATTTAAACATCTCATAGTTATCTCAAAATTATTAGATTTGAAAGGTTCTTTTAATTTTAAAGAATGATACCTGGCAACCTTAAATACTTTTCCTTTTTTGAATATTGATTTTTTATTAACAACTTTTACATCTGATTGAAAACCATGATAAATCTTTTTTTGTTCAACAATTTTTCCTCCTTCACAAAAAAGAATGTGTTGAAATCCTAAACAGATCCCTATTATTTTTTTTTTACCTTTAAATTTCTCATAAATTTTAGAAGTAATTGGATAATTTTTAGGATTACCTGGTCCAGGTGAGAAAATTATTGTTGATGCTAGCTTAATTTTATTTTCATTAATTTTATCATAATTATCACACACAACTTTATCAAATAAAGCAAATTGATGAACCACATTATGAGTAAATGAGTCGTTATGGTCAATTACATAAATCATTTGAATAAATCTATTAGAGCTTTAGCTTTAAGAAAATTTTCATTAAATTCGTGATTGGCATTGCTGTCGACAACGACACCTGAAGCAACTGAAATTTCAGATATATCTTTAAAATTTAAAATTGATCGTATAATTATATTAAATCTCATATCACCATTGAATTTTATATAACCAAAACTTCCTGTATAAATATTTCTATTTTCTTTTTCTTGATTATTTAAAAGATTAAGAGTGTTTATCTTTGGACACCCAATAACTGAACCTCCTGGCATCATTGCTTTAATTATCTCAAAATTATTTATATTTTTTTTTAATTTCCCCTTGATTAGGCTAACATAATGAAAAAGATCCTTATATTCTTCGACAATTTTTTGTTTAGATAATTTTACAGAACCTACCTTACAAATTCTCGATAAATCATTTCTTTCCATATCTACAATCATATTATGCTCTTTAGTTTCTTTAAGATTTTTTCTAAAATAACTTAAAGCTTTTATTTTATTTAAATGCTTTGTTTTCTTAACAGTCCCAGCGATTGGCTTTGTAGTTATATCTGCACCTTTTTTTGTTATTAAATTTTCTGGAGAGCAGCTAATTATTGAATAATTAAGATCTTTAATCATAAAAGCCTCTGGTGCTAAATTAGTGGTGGATAACCTTGAAAAGAAATCTAACGGATTAATTTTTGATTTAGTTTTGTATTTAGTGCAAATTTTAATTTGGTATGTTTCACCACTTTTGATTTTTTTCTTAAATTTATTAAAGATTTTTGTATAATTTTTTCGATTTATGTTGATTTTAAAGATCCCAGACTCAAATTTTTCTAAATTATACTTAAAATTATTACTAAGTTTAATTTTTTTTTCTGGTTTATAAAATATACCCTTGGGAAAATTTAAATTTTTTTGTCTTGGAACTTTAATACCTATCAAATTATTTAACAACTCATATCCAAAAAAACCTATAAATAGGTCTGTACTTTTTGATTTTTTTTTATTTTTTTTTATTAAAAAACTTTTAATATTTTTATTATTTAAAATAATTTTTTTTGAAAAATCTGTATAAAGATCAAATCCTTTTTGAGATTTATAAATAATATAAGGTTTTCCCGACTGATGAATTTTTATTAATTGATTTGATTTACTCAATTTATTCTGTTTTTAATCTTAAAACTGGTTCTTCTTTAATTGGTAAATGTATTATTGCTGCGAAAACAGATAAAGCAATTGCTAAATACCACGCATAATCATATGACTCATACAGATCATAAAACAAACCCCCTAAATAAGCGCCAAAAAAAGATCCTATTTGATGACTTAAAAAAACAATTCCATACAAAAGGCCTAAATATTTTGTTCCAAATAAGTGGGCAACAATTCCACTTGTTGCTGGGACTGTTGACAGCCATAAAAAACCAAAACTTGCACCAAATAAAAATGCATTAATATTACTAGCTGGCATTAATATAAAATAAATTATAGAAACTCCCCTTAAAAAGTAAATTGAACTAAGGATAATTTTCTTACTCATTTTGACTGAAAGATAACCGCTCAATAAAGAGCCAAAAATATTAAATAATCCTATCAATGACAAAATTGCAGCTGCAGTCCAGTCTTCTAAACCTCTATCAATTACATATTTTGGTACATGTGTTCCAACTAAGGTAATATGAAATCCGCAAACAAAAAATCCTGAGACAAGCAAAATATAACTTTTAGTTCTAAAAGCCTCGACGAGAGCCTCTTTGAAAGTTTGATCTGAAGTTTTTTCTAAATTTTCAGTTTTAGAGGGAGATCTAACAAAATAAGCAGCAGACAAACCTAAAAGTAAAAATAAAAAAAAGATAAATAAAGTGTAGTTCCAACCAAATTCACTTAAAGAATAGTTAGTAAAAATAGGAGATAAAAAATAACCAAAAGATCCAACAGCAGTTACAAAACTCATCGCAATTGTTCTTGTTGATAAAGGAAAATGCTTACCAACAACTGACATTGGAATACTTATTGCTGTACCACCTAAACCAATACCGATTAATAAACCCATGTGAATTTGAAAAAATATTCCTGTATTTGGTCCTGTATATAAAAAGTAAATACCTAAAGCATAAAATATGAAAGCTAAAATTATAGCTACATGTCCACCAAACCTATCAGCTATAGCTCCAAAAATTGGGCCTGTTAGACCCCACATTAGCATTTGTAATCCAATTGCAAATCCAAATGCAGTATTACTAATTTTTAAACTTTCATTAAAATCAATAAAGAATAAACCAAAAACTTGTCTTACTCCTAAGGAGATTAAAACAACAAAACATGCTGCAAACAAAGTTACAACTGCAGTTTTAGAGCGAAAAAATTTTTCTGATTTCATTTTAAATGTCTTAATGCTTGTTTTATATCTGCAATTAAGTCATTTGGATCCTCAAGGCCTATATGTAATCTTACAAGATGTTCATCTTTTGGTAAATTTAAATATATTCTGTTTCCTGTCTCTCTAAACTCTTGATGTAATGCTAAACTTTCAAAACCTCCCCAGCTGTAACCATAACCAAATAATTTTAGAGAATTAACAAATTTTTTAACAGAATTAATATTTTTTGATTTTATTTTTAAACCCATAAGTCCAGATGCTCCTGAGTAATACTTTTTCCACATTCTATAATTATTAGAGTCTTTTATGAATGGATATAGTAATTTAAATTTTTTATTCTTTGACAAAAACTTAGCTACGTTTTTTGCATTTTCTCTATGACGATCTAATCTAACATCAAGGGTTCTTAATCCACGTGTAATTAAATACGCATCATCAGGTCCTAACCTTAAACCAGTAATTCTTTCAGCATTATAAACTTTTGAAAAAACTTTTTTATTAACTGCTAAACTTCCGCCCATTACATCTGAATGACCAGAATAATATTTGGTAGCAGACACAATTGACATATCAAAACCAAGTTTAATAGGTTTTAAAAAATAAGGTGTACCCCAAGTATTATCTATTGCTGTAAGGACTTTTTTCTTTTTAGCAATTGAGAGTATTTTGCCTAAATCTTGAAAATCAAAAGTATTACTTCCAGGATTCTCAACAAATATTAGTTTAGTTTTTTTTGTAATATTTTTTTGTAATGTTTTTAAATCACTTGGATCATAAAAAATTGTTTTAATGTTAAATTCTTTTAAAAATTTTTCCGTTAATAATCTTGTGGGACTATATACAGGGTCTGCAACTATTATTTCATCACCAGGTCTAGTCACACTAAATATTGCCAAAAAGACTGCTCCAAATCCAGTTGGTGTAGTAAATACATGATAGCTCTCCTCAAGTTTTGTCAAAATTTTTTGTAAAATATAAGTAGTAGACGTCCCTTGTCTTCCATAGTCATAGTGACCACCAATAGGATTTTTTTTAGCTTTAGCTTGAGTTTTTCTTATATCTTTCAAAGATTTAAAGATGATGGTAGAAGCTCTTACAACTGGAGGATTTACTGACTGATTATGAAAGTCTTTAGCAGTGTGCTTTAAAAAAGTTTTAAATGAATTGGTCATAAAAAATTTGATAACTAACAGTGACAATGCTATATCCCGCTAATAATTTCAATTAAATTATAACTAAAGGATACGATGGGTTACCCAAAAAAACACAGAGGCCGAAGAAAACAAGGGTCTAAAAAAAGAAGAGCTAAGAGAAAAAATAAAAAGAAATAATATCCAATGGATCAAATCAGCAAGGCTAAGTCCATCAGTATATGGATTTTTATTGTGCCTTTTATTGCAGTTAATGCATGCTTATTAATCACAACACAATTTCACTTATTCACGGAGATGTATTATGGATCAAATGCAAGTGAACAATATAAATTAGGTAATATTTTTCCCTACATAGATGGTAAAGCATCTATAAGTAGGACAGCAAGGTTTTTTCCAACTTATTGGATATTTAAACCTGCAATGTTTCTGACATCTTATCTTTTAATTAAATATTGGTTATATAATAAAAATATATTTAAATATTTTGATCATCAAAATGAAGATGTTAATAAATTTGTTTATTTTGGTATAGCTTCCGCGATTGCTTTAACACTTCATTCTATTTTTTTAGGTATAAAATTTGATAATGATTTATATAAATTATTTAGGAGAATAATTATGTTTGTGTTTATTATTTTTGAGATAGCTGCTCAAGTATATTTAGTGAAAGTACTTTACTCCACAAAAGATAAAGTATTAAAATATATAAATCTTACAGTATTAAAATTAAAATTATTTTTAGTCAGCACACTTGTAATTATTGCAGTTATAAGTATCCCAATTATTAGTTTACCAGGTGATAATTTCTTTGGAATAAATTTAAAATATTTAAAACATGCCTTAGAGTGGGACTATTTTATAGGAGTTATAACTTTTTATCTTTTAACTTTTTTTATGTGGAAAAGAATTAATTAATTTACAATCCATCCTCCACCTAAAACTTTATAACCTTTTTTATCATGATTATAAAAAACACATGCTTGCCCAGGTGAAATCCCGTCTTCAAAATCTTTTAAATTTACTTCGGCTGAATTATTTTGTTTTAAATTAACTCTAGCATTCAATAGTTCTCCTGTTGATCTTACTTTTACTAGAACATCTTCATTTAAATACTCTTTATCAACTAGTAAATTCAGATTATCTATTTTTATGATTTTTTTCCCAAGTTTTTCTCTTGGTCCAACAACGATTTCATTTTTTTTGGAATTTATATTTAAGACGTATAAAGGCTCTATATTAGAAACCTTTATCCCTTTTCTTTGTCCAATCGTAAAATTTATAATTCCATCATGTACTCCTAAAACTTTACCATCAAGATCTTTAATATTCCCTTTCTTAAAAGAGTCAGGTCTAAATTTTCTAATTACCGATGCATAATCTCCATTTGGTACAAAACAAATATCTTGGCTATCTGGTTTTTCTGCAACATTTAAATTTAATTTTTTAGCAATTAATCTTGTTTCATTTTTAAACATTCCACCTAGTGGAAACCTTAAATAATTTAATTGTTCTCTAGTTGTATTGAATAAAAAATAACTTTGATCTCTGTTTTCATCTATTGCACGATACATATTGGTTTCATTACCTTCGGTTATACTTTTTACGTAATGTCCAGTAATTAAAGCATCTGCTTTTAACTCTTTTGAGACTTCAAATAAGTCTTTAAATTTTACTGTTTGATTACACTGAACACAAGGAATAGGTGTTTCACCTTTTAAGTAACTACCAATAAAATTATCAATAACTCCTTGTTTAAATTTATTCTGGAAATATAAAACTTTATGTTCAATATCTAATTTGTTTGCGACTCTTTTTGCGTCCATAATATCTTGACCTGAACAGCATTGCTTAGATGAAGCAACTTCCTTTGAATTATCATAGAGTTTTAAGGTTATTCCAATTACATTGTAACCTTGTTTTTTCATTATTCCGGCAACAGTTGAAGAATCTACTCCACCTGACATTGCAACTACAACAGTTGTATCAGATGGTTTTTTTTTAAATCCTATAGAGTTTAATTGGTTGTTCATTAACTGGTATTTATACTTATTTCTAATATAAGTTAAATAAATGATATTTGATTTTGAGCCTGGTGACAAAGTAATCAATCCGTCTGCTAAAGAGTGGGGTATTGGGCAAGTTCAGTCGATTATTAAGGAAAAAGTAACAGTAAATTTTCAAAATGTTGGAAAAAAAGTAATTAATTCAAATAACATAAAATTACAAAAAATAAATGATGGAAATTAATATTGAAAAAATAGTAAGAGATTTAATTGATACTTTTTTAAATGCAGGAGAAATTTCAATTAAGTTAAGAAAAGATGGGCTTATAAAAAAAATTAAATCTGATAATACACCAGTAAGTAATGGTGATATGGAGGTAAATAAAATAATCATTAAAAAACTTAAAGAATTAACTCCGTCAATTCCTATTATTTCAGAGGAAACACCTGAGAATAAATTAACAAAAAACCTTAAAAATTTTTGGCTAGTTGACCCTATTGATGGAACTTATGATTATATAAATAATTTAGATGAATTTACAATTAATGCAGGATTAATTTTAGATAACAAGCCAGCTGCAGGATTAATTTGTGCACCAGCAAAGAAAAGAATGTTTTTTTCTTATGGAATTGATAATGCTTATGAACTTATAGATGGAAAAGAAATTAAACTTGATGGATCAAAAAACTTTAATAAATCTAAAATTAAATTTGTATCTTATTCGGATAAAATAAAGCCAGAAATTCAGAAAATATTTAATAAGTTGAATGTTAAAGAATACACAAGAATGAAGAGTTCATTGAAATTTTGTGTAATTGCTTCAGGAGAATTCGATGGGTATGTAGCTGAACCAAGAGCATGTGAATGGGATATAGCTGCAGGTCATGCAATTTTGAAACATTCTGGAGGTTCAGTAACTGATTTTGAAAATAATGAAATTATTTATGGTAAAAAAGATTTTAAAAACCCAAGTCTTATTTTAAAAAGTAGTAAAATAATATAATGGATGAACAGCTTAGAATTATTTTAATTATCATTGTAACAGTATCTATTTTTGGATTACTGGTATTTGTATTTGTAAGAAACTATGTAAAAAATAAAATTGATTATCTTGTTAAAAAAGAAAAAAAAAAGTTAAAGTAAGTTAATTATTTTTAGATAATCATTTTTTTCAACATCCATTACTTTTTTTGAAGTTTCAAAACTAAAACCATTACGAGCTAATAGTGATATATCTTTTTTATAAAATAATGACCTGTTATCTTCAGTTCTGGCAGGACCTATTCTTTTTTTTTTACATAATTTTATTGCTGAAAAAAAATCTTGATCAGAATTTTCATTAGTGATTTTATCAACTGTCTCTTTTATGAATTGATTATTTATACCTTTTCCAATCAAATAATTTCTAATTTTATTTATTGAATTTCCTCTTCGGATCATGCTTTTAGCTTTACTTTCTGAGTAA
Organism: uncultured Pelagibacteraceae bacterium; assembly: GCA_902569975.1. Taxonomy (GTDB): domain Bacteria; phylum Pseudomonadota; class Alphaproteobacteria; order Pelagibacterales; family Pelagibacteraceae; genus Pelagibacter. The sequence continues at coordinate 65,173 of CACFWD010000001.1, forward strand.
AATTTATCATTAATAAATTTATTTTTTTCTAAATCTGATAAAACAATATCAATTAGATTTTTTACGTCCTCCTTTTTAACATTTGACACTGAAATTTTTAAATATTTTTTCAAAAGATAGGTTTTTAGCTGTTGTTTTGATGGTGCATACTTCTCTACGTAGGCAAAAGCAAAATTGCGCATCTCATCTACAGTAACTTTTAATGTTTTTTTTCTGTTTCTTATAGGAATCATAATAAGATTTATTATAATACTTTTAATAATGATCGAACAAATTTATAGTTACTTTACAATTGAAACACTTTACTTTTGGATAAATATTGGAGTTTTGCCTTTTTGGCTACTTATTATTTTTTTTCCTCAGTCTCATCTTTGCAGATATCTAGCAACTTCGATATTTCCAATCTTTTTACTAAGTGGAGCTTATATATTCATATTATACAAAGCCTATTTAGGATCATTTAATTTCGAAAATAATTTTAGTCTCTACTTAGGAATAAATTATATATCTGAACTATTTCAAGATGATTACTATTTGTTAATGTTTTGGACACATTTTGTATCCATTAATTTATTTATAGGCGGATGGATGATTAATGATGCTCAAAAATTTTCTATGAATAAAATCTTATTAGCATTTCCTTTAATTATTACATACTTAATTGGTCCAATCGGTATATTTATTTATTGGGTAATTAAAATTTTTTATGCAAAAAATCTAAATCTCCACAAATAAATTTTTAATGATTTTTGCTTATAATAATTAACCTGTTATCATCATCTTTTGATCTTTTGGGAGTGTTTAAATTAAAAAAGTGTACAGTATATTTTTTTTTCAAAATCGAAAAATAATTTTTATATAATATCATGTCCTTTAAACTCACATCCTCAATAATATAAAATCCGTTTCTAGCAAGACATTCAATTGTATTTTCGAAAAATATTTTTCCAGCTTCAAATTCATGAAGTCCATCATCAATTATGATATCTGCAGAATTTTTTTTAACATTAGCTTTAGATATAAATTGAGAAATTGATAATTTATTTGTTTGATCGCACTGGTATGTTTGAATTCTTTCCTCTGAAAAAAGAATATTGTTGTCAATATCAACACCAATAATATTTGCGTTATTAAAAAAATCACGCCACATTCTTAAACTTGCACCTGGTTTTCCTTTTATACCCATTGAGGATGGAATGTCAGGATTGTTTGTACCGATACCACATTCAATTAATAATTTCACGTCCTCCTTTTTAAGTTTAAAAATTAATTCATATATATCAGCATAATTATGAGCTAACCAATTGTATGGTTTAATTTGCTCAGATGACTCGCCTTTATCACTTCCATATTTTTCACACAATACATTAATTTCAGAATTAAAATTTTTATTGTATTGAGTAAAATAATTATAACTAAAATCATTTATTTTATGATTAATAGATATCTTTTTATAAAAGAAAATTTTATAAAATTTTTTAAGCTTTCCAAAAAAAATAATTTTATCAATCTTATCAAGAAAAATTTTTAACATTTTTAATATCAAACCTTTAACGAGCTTATAATTCTATTTAAACTTTTAAAATGTCGAAATTTTGTATAATTCATTGCTTTTTTTAAAACTTTTTTTTTTTTCTTATCTTTTTTTTCCTCATTTGTCATTTCAGCTTGTTTAAAAATTCTCAAAAAATCTTCTAAATTATTTGACTCAAAAATAAAACCTCCGCTTCCATTATCTAATATTTCTCTTGGCCCATTGGGGCAATCTGAGGAAATAATTGAAGTTTTAGAAAATGCTGCCTCTAATAATACAAACCCTGGATCTTCCCATTTTGAAGTTAAAACAAAATATTTAGCATGTTTTAAATATTTAAACACATTTTGAACATGGCCCAAAAAAAGAATATTTTTATCTATATTTAATTTCATAGTTAAAGACTTTAATTTTTTCTCAAGTTCTCCATCTCCCAATAAAACTAAAAAAAAATTCTTATCTATTTCAAGAATTTTTTTGAATGCTTTAATTAAAAATATTTGATTTTTTTGGTCTACAAATCGACCAATATTAAGAATATATTTTTTATTTTCTAAATTATTTTCTAATTTTTCTTTTGTTAAAATATTAAATTTGGAAACTTCTAAGATCGGATCATTAAGAACATAACATTTTTTCTTATCAAAAATTTTATTATTTATTAAATAATCATGGGTGTCTTCTGTTGGGCACATAATCGCAGATAGTTTTTTATTTGAAAATTTCCAAAGAAAATTTCTAAAAATATTTAATTTGGGGTAGCCAGATATTCTTAATACAAACTTACATTTAAAATTGAATAAAATTAATAATATTAATGGTAAAGCTGAAATTAAATGAATTATGAATATATCTGTTTCATTTCTACTTTTAAGAAATCTATAAAGTTTAAGAAATGAAACACAGCTTATAAGTAAATAAGAAATTCTACTTTTAATAAATGAGTTTCTTGGCAAGTTTGAGTAAAAAGTCCTTGAATTAATCAAATTAATTAATTGAATTCCTTTGCTTTTGATGTAGTCCTCATGTTCATTCCATTCACCAACAATATTTAAAATTTGTGGATTTAAATTATTTTTGGAATATTGTTTGACTGAAGTTGCTGAATTTAAAACTGCTTGAACAGTTGCTACTTTTGATAAATAAGGGCACCAATATAATAAATTCATGTTAAATTAATACAATTTATGAACGTAAAACAAAACATATTTTTTTTTCTTCCAAACTTTATTATTGGTGGAGCTAGCAGATCAATATTAAATATTTGTAAATTAATTAAAAATAGTAATAACACGATTAGTGTGATTTCTCTCGGTAAAAATCAATACAAAAGTTATTTTAATAAAATAAAAGTAAACGTAATTGAGCTTGAACAAAAAAAAACAATATTTGCTATTTTTAAGATATATTCAATCTTAAAAAAACAATCAGTTAAAAAAAAAACAATTTTTGTTTCTAATATAAATTATGCAAATGTTTTAAGCTGTATTTTTTTTAATAATTTAAGAAATTTTAAATTAATTTTAATTGAAAGAACTCCTTTACAAGAATTAAGAATTTTTTTTAATTTAAAAGACTTTTTTAAAAAAAATTTTATTTATTTTTTAATAAAAATTTTTTATAAAAAAGCTGATATAATTATTGGAAATTCTTTTGGTGTTTCCTCTTTCATTAAATCTAAGCTTAATTTACCTATTCAAACAATTTATCCAATTATAAATTATAAAAAAGTTAAAAAAAAATATAACAATAAACTCCAAATATCCTGGATTGGAAGAGATTCAAATGAAAAGAGAATTTTAGATTTTTTAAAAAGTTTAAGTCTAATTAAAAATAAAGATATTACAATTAATATCGTTTGTGATCAAAATATAAAAATTAAATATAAAAGTTTAATTAATATAAAAAATTTTAAAAAAATTAATTTTTATCAATATAGTCTTGTAAAAAATTTTATTGAAAATATATATAAAAAAACTGATATTTATGTAAGTACATCTGTATTTGAGGGATTTCCAAATACTATAGTTGAAGCAGTTTTAAATAAATGTTTGGTTATAACAAGCGATAGTTATGGTGGATGTAGAGATATTATAAAAAATAATAATCATGGATTACTATTTAAAACTAAAGATTATGAAGAACTCGCTAAAAAAATTAATTTTGCTTTAAATAATTTTAAAGATTGTAAAAAAAAAATTGATAATGCTAACAAGGCTTTATTGAGGAAAAGTAAAAAATATAATAACAAATATAAAAAATTATTTAATTCAATCTAATGATAAATCTTTATGTCTAAAGCAATCGATTTTTATTTTGATATAATTAGTCCTTACTCCTATATCGCGCACAAAAAAATTAAAAAAAATAACGAAGTTTTATTTAATTATAAGCCAATCTTATTGGGAGGGCTTCATAAAATAGCTAATATTACTGCACCTGCATTCAATTATCTCAAAATGAAAAATATGAAAAATGATTGTGAGTTAGTATCAAAAAAAAATAATATTAAATTTAAATGGAATGAAAAATTTCCAATAAACTCACTTTATATAATGAGAGGATATTTAGTTTTAGATGAAGATAAAAAAAAAAAATATTTAGATAAATTTTTTGATGCTTATTGGAGAGATAATATAGACCTTTCAATTAAAGATAATCTTAATCAAATATTAAAATTTTTAGATATAGATCCAGGTTTATTTTTTAAGGATATACAAAATGAGGAAATAAAAGAGGAATTAAAGCAGTTGACAGCTAAAGCATTTAATAATGAGGTTTTTGGTGCTCCAACCTTTATTTACGATAACAAGATTTTCTGGGGTCAAGACCGATTAGAGTATGCAATTGAGGAATTTCTCACTAAAAACAACTAACTGATGATTAAAAAAATTTTTATTAAGTTAGCACGACTAATGGGTTATGAGATAATAGATCAAAATAACTTTGTTTCACCAACATTAAATAAAGAATTAAATGAGGATCTATCAGATTTCAACAATCAATCTATAATTCTACCTCTTGGCAAAATAAAAATTACAAGAAAAATTAATTCTTTATTAATAGTTTTTAGAACAAACACTTCTGTAGAAATTTGGGACCAAAATAAAAAAAGATTATTTGAGTATCCAAAAATAGAATATTCAACTAGATCTCTTAATTCATTAATAAAATCTATTAAATTTTTAAGGAAAAAATTACCTGAAATAAGTGTAGAATTAGTTATTTTAGATGATAACTCTAAAAATGAAAATCTTGAAAAAATTAAGAAAATATCCCAACAAGAAAAAAATGTTAAAATTATATCTCTTGATCACAATGAATATAAAAAAATTATTAAAGAACAAAAATCTATTGAAACATTTTCAAATCTTGCAAGTTTATTAAAATCTTTTGAAATAGGAAAAGATAAAGGTGAAGATTTAGTTTTTTTTGTTGAAGATGATTACTTACATTTTGAGTCCATGCTTGAAGAAATGATTTCTTCATTTCAAAGAATTGCCTCACAATTGAATAAAGATATTTTTATGAGTCCTTCAGATTATCCGTATCTGTATATGAACAATGAGAAAACAAATATACTAATAGGTAATAAACGTCATTGGAGAACTATAAATAAAACTTTATGTACTTTTCTAACCTCTAAAAAATTAATCAATCATTATTGGGATAATTTCAGAAATTCTTGTATTGATCGTCATGACCCATTTGAAAAACATTTAAATGAAATATACAAAAAAGAAATTTGTATCTCTCCGATTAAAAGTCTTTCGCTTCATTTAACAAATATTAATTCTAGTTATGGATTAGCTCCTTTTATAAACTATAAAGAATTGTGGGAAGAAAATAGATTTGAAGATTAAAGAGAAAATAAAAGCTCCTTTGTTTAGATTAAATTCTACAAATAAATACGAATATTCTCTTAAAAACTCTTTAGGAAAGTATGTAGTAATTTATTTTTACCCTAAAGATGATACTCCAGGTTGTTCAATTGAGACAAATGATTTTAACAAGCTTCTGAGTAGATTTAAAAAACTAAATTGTGATTTGTATGGTATTTCAAAAGATACCTTAAAAAGTCATGATAAATTCAGAGAAAAATATAAAATTAAGTTCGATTTGTTATCAGACGAAAGTTTAAAAACAATAAAGAAATACAATGTTTGGGGTAAAAAAAAATTTATGGGTCGTGAATTCATGGGTATTTTAAGAACTACATTTTTAATTGACCCTAAAGGAAAAATTTTAAAAATTTGGAAAAATGTGAAAGTAAAAGGTCATGCTAAAGAAGTTTTAGATACTTTAAATTCTCTAACTAAATAAAAAAGGCCCCGAAGGGCCTTTATTTATTGATTAACTAAGAGGAAGTTAAATTGTTAAGGAGCTTTTTTTTGCAAGGTAAATAATGAGAGAGAAAAAAAACTCCTTAATCATATGCAATTAATCTCTAATCGCGTAGGCTATTACACCAGTTTCAGTAACGTCCGTACCTTTGGTTTCAGCTTCTTTACTTAATCTAATACCAATTGTTGCTTTCATAATGCTCCAAACAATTAAAGCTACTACGAAAACAAAAACGTTAATTGAAATTACGCCTAATAATTGAGTTCCAAATGAAGTATCTGGATTTGTAATCGGCACTGCTAACGTACCCCAAATACCAGCAAATAAGTGAGCTGGTATTGCTCCTACTACATCATCAATTTTCAATGAGAATAAAAGCTTAGTACCATAAACTACGATTACACCACCAACACCACCAATTAAAATAGCAGCTATCGGTGAAGGCATTAATGGTTCTGCAGTAATTGCAACTAATCCACCAATACATCCATTTAACATTTGAACAACATCTGTTTTTCCAAAATTTAATCTTGTGACAGTTGCTGCAGCCATTACACCACCAGCACCAGCTAAGAAAGTATTAAGAAATATTGTTGACACTGCAATTGCATCATCAGCAGTTCCAATAGCTAATTGAGAACCACCATTAAATCCGAACCAACCTAACCATAGAATGAATACTCCAACGGTTACAAGTGGAATAGATGAAGCTGCAAAAGGCTTTAATGGAGCCGGTGCTCCAGACTTTGTAAATCTTCCAAGTCTTGGACCTAACATCATCGCTCCTGCTAGAGCCGCAGCTCCACCAGTTGAGTGGACCAAAGTTGAACCAGCAAAATCTGAGAATCCAGCAGCTGCTAACCATCCGCCGCCCCACTGCCAACCCATTACGATTGGATAAATAATTCCTGATAAAATTGCTGCAAATAAAAAGAACGGCCATAGCTTAATTCTTTCAGCTAGTGTTCCTGATACGATTGATACTGTTGTTGCACAGAATACCATTTGGAAATACCAATCTGATCCATCAGCATAACCAGTGTCAACTGAGCTTGAATCTGACCATGGAATAAAGCTACCTATATACCCACCTTCCGGTATTCCATAAGCAAGATTGTATCCAAACATCCAGAACATAATTCCAGCAATTGATATTAAGCCTATATTTTTTGCACAAATTACGGATACACTTTTAGAAGTAACCATGCCTGATTCTAACATTGCAAATCCGCAAGCCATAAAAAAGACTAGGAACCCACAAATTAGAAATAGCAAGGTGTTAAATATAAAACCTATTTCTGCAGAAACTGTGGTCTCTGCCATACCTGCACTACTCATGTTTAATAAAAATACTAAACTAATGAGTGGTACACTAATTTTATTAATTAATTTTGTCATAAGACCTCCCTTATTGTTAAGAGATGACTTATATTTTTATAGATATAAATAACTAACGCTGATTAGGAAAATTTGCTATGCAGTATTTGCATATAGAAACAGCCTTAATGCTTAATTTTAGTTCATTAAGGCTGTTAAAAAAGTTCTATTTATTGAATACTTCTTTTAAAGCTTTTGCAGGTAGAAATTTAACCTTTTGTGATGCCGCAATTTGAATTTGCTCACCAGTTCTGGGATTTCTACCAACTCTAGCTTTTCTTTTAGCTACTTTGTAAGTACCAAATCCAGCAATTTTTACTGAATCATCACCTTTTAAAGCATCTAAAATAGTGTTGGTAATAGTGTCAAAAGTTCTCTCAGCATCTGCCTTACTTAAATTTAAAGCCCCTGAAAGCTTAACTATTAATTGTTTTTTGTTCATTTTAGCTCCGGTTTATTGGTTAAATCTATGTTTCAAAAAAACTACGTAAAATCAACCTTTTTTTTAGTAGGTTAAATATTTATATCCACAATATATAGTGTTAGATCAAATTAATGTTGATTTTATTGGGTTTTTTTCTTTTTAATATTTAATTTTATTTAAATAATCCTAAATCTTTTAGATCATTAAAAGTTGTAAAAAACATTAAAGATATTAATAAAAACAGCCCGATTCGGAAAAAGCCCTCTTGCGTTTTTTGTGACAATGGACGACCCAAAACTTTTTCGAAGGCATAAAACATCAAATGCCCACCGTCTAACATTGGAATAGGAAATAAATTAACTAAGCCGAGACTTATAGAAATATAAGCCATCATACTTATAAAAGCCAGTAAACCAATATCAGCAACTTGCCCAGAAATTTTGGCAATTCTGATAGGCCCACCTAATTGAGAAGTATCAGCTTTACCAACTATCATTCCTCCTATGTATTTTAATGATGCAACACTTACGTAATATACCTCATTTGCAGCATGCAATAATGACTGAGCTGGGCCTAACTTAACGTGGTTAATCTCATTGTTATATGCACCAAGTTTTATTCCGACCATTCTTTTATTCACTGAATTACCTAAATTATCTTCGCTTAAAGCTATGATAGGTTTTATCTTTAGTAAAAATTCATCATAAGATCTTTTTACTTTAAAATCGATAAAATCATCAGTAGACATGGTAATATATTTTGAAACATCCATAATACTTTGAACTGTATTTCCATCAATTTCCAAAATAACATCATTCACTTGGAGACCTCCAGTCATTGCAGGACTATCTTTTTGAACTTCATTTATGACAGCTGGTGTAAAATCTTTACCTACAAATGTATAAATTGAAAAAAAAATTACTAAAGCTAATAAAAAATTTGCTAATGGACCACCAAAGACAATTAAAGTTCTTTGATATAGAGGTTTAAGAGTAAATAATTTTTGTTGATCTTCTTCACTATATTTTTTTAAAATTTCTTCATGATCGGATTGTGAATATACATTCCGGTCCCCAAAAAATTTAACATATCCTCCAAGTGGTATCCAGCATATCTTCCATCTAGTACCCGATTTATCATTCCAACCAAAAATTTCTTTACCAAATCCAATTGAAAAATCGGTAACTCCTACACCAAATTTTTTTGCAAAATAATAATGTCCGTACTCATGAATAAATACAACTATGAGAATTAGAATAATAAACGGGATTATATAAGTAAGCATAATTATTTAAAGATAACTAAAGTTATATTAAATTGAAATCACTTTTTTTAATTGAGGCAAAACCGCCCTCTATATGAGACACTTTTTTAAAACCCATATCTTGCAATGATTTTGAAGCTAATGCAGACCTGGCTCCTGCTGCACAAAATAAAACCATTTCTTTATCCATATCTAGTTTACCTTGTTTAAAATATTGACTATTTGGGTCTATCCAAAATTCTAACATACCTCTAGGTATATGAACTGCATTTTCAACTTTTCCTTCTTTTTCAAGTTCTCTGATATCTCTGATATCTATTAGATTACATTTATTTTCTTTAACCAACTTCAGTGCTTCATCTGCGTTTATAGTTTTTATTTCAGAATAAGCTTCTGCAACTAATGTTTGAGCCGATTTAATTGTCATATTTAATATTTACTTTATAATTGAATTTTTTACCACTAAACTTTTTGAATTAATGACACAGTATTATTAGTTGGTTTATTTACATCTTTTGATATTTGATGAAAAACTAAATCAGGTTTTTTACGTTCTTTTAAAAAACTAGAACCTGATAATTCTAAATTTAAATATCGATTTATATCTGTTTGATTAAGTATCACTGGTTGTCGATGATGAATTTCACTTATTTTTTTGGATGCATCCTCTGTAATCAAGCTAAATTGATCATTTTCATAAATTCCTGCGAAAAAAATAGTTTTTTTATCCTCCCTAAAAAAATAATGAGGAATCTTTTCTTTTTCTTCTCTTTTCCACTCATAAAATCCATCTGCAACCGCAACACATCTAAAATCTTTTATTAATTTTTTAAATGATATTTTTTCATCTATCGTTTCTAATCTTGCATTAATTAATGCTTTAAAATCCTTATCTTTAGCCCAACTAGGAACTAAACCCCATTGCATGTTCTCTAAAGTATTTCCATTTTTATATTTTTTTATCACTGGAAGTTTTTGATAAGGGTGAGCATTATAATTTTCCTTATCTTCTACTTGAATAGCTGATTTAACTAATTTATTTGTTTTGGAAACCGGACTAGTTATAACGTATCTACCACACATAAGTTTATAAAACTTTAAATATATTTATTAATTTTTGATTATATCTAACCAATTTTGAATTTCATGAGTTTTATTTTTGAAATCTAAACCATTTTCTTTGGATTTAATAAGATCAATATGTTTATTAAATGATTCCTCATCTTTAAAATATTCATTAGCAATCATTTTGCCTATTCTTGCATGAGATAAATTTATCATTTGCCAATATTCATAATCTGGATGATATTGCAGTCCCCAAACTTCTGATTTTCCTGATTTAAAATATACGCCCATGTTTTTATTTACTTTATCACTAGCAAGAAGAGTTGCCCCTTTTGGTAATTGAGAAACCTCATCAAAGTTAAAAGCTGGAGTATCAAATTTAATTTTTTTATTTTTATAAAGAGGATTTTTTTTTCCTTCTTCACTAATTTCAACATCAGTTGCTATACCTATATGAGCACCATTTTTACCAGGCGTGACCTTACCACCAGCCGCTGTTGAACAAACTTGTAAGCCCCAACAAATTGCAAGAATCTTATTACTGTGTTTAAAGCAATTAGCTGCAAAAGTTATATGCTTCTTGATTTCTGCTGTCATATCATTGATTCTCATGGCACCACCTGTAAAAATAATTCCGTTATAATGATCCATATTTTCTAATATCTCTTTAGTTTCATTATCATTAGCCGGATTTATAATTTTTACATTAGTAAGTGGTTCTAGTTTCAAAACTATATTCTTTAAATTTTCAGCACATGATGCCTTAGCAGCTTTTATAAATACCTCAGAGTCTTTAGGATTATTTCCCTCAACAATTAACACATTAATACTACTCATTAATTAAAAAAGAGTTCCCGACATACTGTGTTGATACATAACTTTCATATCAGCCTCGGATAATTTTTTTGGATTACCTCCAGTTGAAGGGTCCTCTAAAGCCATTTTAGATAAACGATCTAATTCAAAATCTTTTTCATCAATAACTTCTGATAATTTATGAGGCATATTAAGTTTTTTTCTAAGATCTAATACCCAATTTAAAAATCCCTCAAATGATCTATCTTTTAATTCCAAATAATCACAAATTTTAATTATCTTCTTTTCAATTACATCTTTATTAAAAGTTAATACATAAGGCATAAAAATTGCATTTGATAAACCATGATGAACATTATTTAATGCATTAACTGGATGGCTTAGTGAGTGAATTGCACCTAGACCTTTTTGAAAAGCAGTTGCGCCCATACTTGCAGCAGTTAACATATTCATTCTTGCCTCTAAATTTGATCCATTATTTACAGCCTCAAGTAACCATTTATCGATTAATTTAATACCCTCTAATGCAATTCCATCAGCCATAGGATGGTATCCAGGAGCACAATAAGCTTCTAGATTGTGAGCAAGTGCATCCATCCCTGTTGCAGCAGTAATTTTTGGAGGTAAACCAACAGTTAAAACAGGATCAAGAATTACGATCGAAGGTAAAAATTTTGGATGAAAAATAATTTTTTTAACTCCCGTCTCTTCATTTAAAATGACAGCAGCTCTTCCAGTTTCAGAGCCTGTTCCAGCTGTGGTTGGCACTGCTATAATTGGTGCTATTTTTTCTGAATTAGCTTTTGTCCAATTATCTCCAACATCTTCAAACTCCCAAATCGGTAATGATTGACCAGACATAAACGCGATTGATTTTCCAACATCAAGTCCACTTCCACCTCCAAAACAGATAACCCCATCACAATTATTTTTTCTAAAACTTTCTACGCCTTCATTTACATTTGTCCCTGTTGGATTACCAACAACATTTGAAAACAATTCAACATTTATTTTTTCGTTTTTTAAAATTGATATAGTTTTTTTTACTATGTCTGTTTCAGCTAAACCTTTATCAGTAACAAATAATGGTTTTAATAAATTAAGATTTTTACATGCTTGTGCAATATCATTAACCCTATTTTCTCCTACCCACATGGTAGTCGGATAATTCCAGTTATATTTTTGCATAATAATATTATAGTGTTTTATGAAATTAGATGCTGTATATCACTTTATAAACTATTTTTTAACAAAAATATTATGCAAAAAACTATTACACCAATAGATAATACTGTTTATGTGGAAAGAGAATATCACTCAAACAAAATTGAAGAAACAGTAGAGAGTTCAATGAAGGCTCAAAAAGATTGGTCTAATTTAGCTGTAAGTGAAAGAGTTAAACTACTTAATAATTTTGTTAATGATTTTTTATCAAGGGGTGATGTTATTGGAGAAGAATTAAGCAGACAGATTGGAAGACCAATTTCTCAAGCTATTGGTGAACTAAATGGTTTTAAAGAAAGAGCTGATTATATGTTATCGATTGCAGAAAAAAAATTGGCAAACATTGATGTTACTAAAGATAATAATTTTAAAAGTTATATAAAAAGAAGAGCGCTTGGAATTGTTTTTGTAATAGCACCATGGAATTATCCTTATCTTGTGGCTGTGAACTCGATTATACCTGCGATGGCTGCAGGAAATTCTGTTATTTTAAAACACTCTGCTCAAACACCTTTATGTGCTGAACAACTTTATCAATCAGCAAAAAAAACATTGCCTAAAGATGTTTTTAATTATTTGCATTTAAACCATGAAGATGGATTAAAAGTAGTATCTGATAAAAGAATTAATTTTGTATCTTTTACAGGATCTGTAAAAGCAGGTTATGATGTTCAAAGAGCAACGCATACTAAGTTTATTGATATGGCACTAGAATTAGGTGGAAAAGATCCAGCTTATGCAAGACATGATTGTGATTTAGAAAAAACAGTCGAAAACCTTGTAGATGGTTCTTTTTTTAATTCTGGTCAATCATGTTGCGGTATTGAAAGAATTTATGTTGATGAAAAAATTTATAACAACTTTATAGAGTTATTTGCCTCTAAAGCTTATAACTATAAACTTGGCAACCCACTAGAAAAAGAAACTAATTTAGGGCCTGTGGTAAAACTATCTGCAGCAAATTTTATTCACAAACAAATGGATGATGCTATCACTAAAGGTGCTAAGAAGATAATTGATGAAAAAAAATTTAATTTTCCAAAAGAGCACAAAAATTATATGGTTCCTCAAGTTTTAACTAATGTTGATCACAATATGGGGTTTATGACTGAAGAAACATTTGGGCCTTGTGTAGGAATAATGAAAGTTAAAGATGAAAATGAGGCTATCAAATTAATGAATGACAGTCCTTATGGTTTAACTGCCTCAGTATGGACTAAAGATATAGAAATTGCAGAAAAAATTGGTAGTCAAGTTCAAACTGGAACTTTTTTTATGAACAGATGTGATTATTTAGATCCAGCTCTTTCTTGGACTGGAGTTAAAGAAACTGGTAAAGGTTGCTCATTATCTGAAATTGCATACGAAAAACTTACTACTCCAAAAAGCTTTCATTTAAGAAAAGAGCAATAAATGGAACTAATTTATAAAGGTAAAAACGCGATAGTAACTGGAGCTAGTGGTGGTATGGGATTAGAAATATCAAAAATATTATCTGAAAATAACATTAATGTGCTTATGTTGGATATTCAAAATCCAAGTAAATCATTTTTAAATGAAAATATAAACTGCACATATAGAAAAGTAGACGTAACTAATTTAAGAAAATTAAAATCTATAATCCAAAAATATTTTAAAGAAAATAAAAGTATTGACTATTTGATTAATACTACAGGTGTTTTATGGTTTAATAAAGATGTTTCTGCAGCAGATATAAAGCCTGAAGTTTGGGATAAAGTATTTAATATAAACTTAAAATCCATGATGCATTTATCAAAAATTATTATTCCGTTAATGAAAAAAAATAATTTTGGTTCTATGGTTCATATTTCCTCGGTGGATGCTTTATCTGGAGATGATAAACCACAAGATGCATATGGTGCATCAAAAGCTGCAATGATTAGACTTTCAAAATCATTAGCAATTCAATTTGCCTCTAATAACATAAGATCAAATATAATTTTGCCTGGTCCAATAGAAACTGGTATGCAAAAACGATGGAAAAAAAATCCTAAAGCTAAGAAAAATTTGGAAAAATTTATTCCCCTTCAAAGAGTTGGAAAACCCCAAGATATATCTAACGCTTGTATGTTCTTATTAAGTGATCAGGCAAATTATATTACTGGAACTGAAATTATAGTTGACGGTGGGATTACTTCAAAACCTTAAAATTAAATTAGGCGCCTAATTAAAGGCGCCTAAAATTAAATAATTATCTATAAGGATATCCAGCTTTTTCCATTGTTGCTGCATATAATTTAAATGCATCAACAACTTTTTTAGCTCTTGGACTAATCTTAGAAGTTTCATCCCAGAATTGCTCAGAGTCTTTAACTACTTGACTCCACTCATTTGCTGGAAGACTTGTAAGTTCCATTTTCTTACCATTAACACGAAGATCAGCTTCACCACCCCAATACCATACTTGTCTGTAGTAATGAGAGTCGTTAATTGACATTCTGTAAAGAGCTTGAAGTTTTGGACTTAATTTATCCCAACTTTTTTGGTTAGCAAAATAAGATCCAAACCATGCACCTGTAACAGAATTTGTAAGTGCATATTTACAAATATCAGCCCAACCCACTTCATAAGCCTCTGTAAATCCACACCAACACACACCATCTAGTTCTCCAGTTTGCATTGCAACTTCAACATCATCCCATGGTACAATTACAGGAATTAACCCATATCTTGCTAAGAATTTACCTGCAGTTGGAACACCAAAAACACGCAGTCCTTTCATGTCAGAAAGTTTTGTTATCTTTTTATTTACTGTAAATAAATGACATGGATCCCAAGCACTTGTGCTTAGCCATTGAACACCTTTTACTTCACTATAAGCTTCATCCCATATTTCATTTAAGCCATAATACTTAAATAAAGAAGGAACATCTAAGCTGTATCTTGTTGCAAATGGAAAATAACCACCAAAAACTTGGATATCTACAGGTGATCCCATCGTGGCGTCATCACTCTGCACAGCATCAATAGTTCCCGCTTGCATTGCTCTAAACAATTCATCCGTAGGAACAAGTTGATCTGCATAATAAAGTTCTATTTCCATTTCTCCGAATGCAGCTTTATTAAAAGCCTCTATTTGTGGCTTAATAACATGTGCACCAAGCGGAGCCCCAGAATAAGTCTGTAATCTCCATTTGATTGGGTTTGATGCAGAGTAAGCATATGGAGCTTTGATTGCAGTTGCTCCAGCAGCACCTAATGTTAGTAAACCTGCTTTTTTAATAAACGAACGTCTTTTATTCGTTATTATTTTCTTATCTTTTTTCACTTGGTCTCCTCTCGTTTAATAAATATTTAAAAATACTATTATAAATTAAAATCTTAATAAACTGATTTATCTTTGAAAAGTTAATAAAATTTTAAAATAAATTAAACCTTAAGTTGAATTATCGAGATAAATATTTCTCTGGCAGATAAGTTGCAATTTCAGGAAAAGCCATAACTATCGCTAAACCTATTACCATAATAAGAACAAATGGAAGAATAGATCTATAAATATCTTGAAGAGTTATTTCTTTTGGAGCCATTGCTCTCATTAAAAATAAATTGTATCCAAATGGAGGCGTCATGTAAGCAATTTGACATGTTATAGTATAAAGAACTCCATACCAAATAGGGTCAAAACCTAAAGAAATTATTAACGGAACATATAGTGGAGCAACAATTACTAACATTGCTGTATCATCTAAAAACATTCCCATTAAAATGTATGAAAGCTGCATCATTATTAACACTCCCCATGGGGTTAAATTCCATCTTTCAATAAATAATGTTTCAATCGCCCGTCCGGCTCCTAATCCATCAAATACAGCACCAAAAGTTAAAGCAGCTAAAATAATCCACATGAACATACAAGAAACACCTAAAGTCTTTTTTAGGGTATTTTCTAAAACTTGTTTATTAAATCTTCTCTTATAAATAGCTGCTAAAGTTGCCAAGAACGCACCAACAGCAGAACATTCCACTAAACTTGCAATCCCCATTAAAAATAATCCTGTCATAAAGAAAAAAATTAAAAAAGGAATAATTCCAGCTTTAAGTAATCTTATTTTTTCTAGAGTGCTTATTTCTCTCTCTTCTTTCTTCAATGGAGGACCAAGTTCAGGCTGTAGTTTACATCTTATATAAATATAAATCAAAAATAATGAGGCCATTAATAAACCTGGCAAAATTCCAGCCATCCAAAGTTTGCTTACTGGTTGACGAGCAATCATTCCATATAAAACCATTACAACACTTGGTGGAATTAAAATACCAAGTGAACTCCCAGCTTGTACAACTCCAGTAATCATTCTTTTATCATAATTTCTTTTTAACATTTCAGGTAATGCAATGGTTGCCCCGATTGCCATTCCTGCAACACTTAAGCCATTCATTGCTGATATAGCTACCATCATAAACATTGTTCCTATTGCCAAACCTCCTTTTATACCTCCAAAAAGAACATGAAACATTTTATAAAGATCATTCGCTATTCCTGACTCGGATATCATGAAGCCCATGTAAATAAACAAAGGTAGTGTTAACATCGGGTACCATTTAAAAAGTTTCCATGTAGCTGTATAAGGCATTTCCATTGAGCCCTCTCCCCAAATTAAAAGTGCAGAGGCTGCCGCAACAAAACCTATGGCACCAAATACTCTTTGCCCTGTGAACATCATGACTAACATTGTTATAAACATGAATAGTGCAATGAATTCGTAACTTAGGTATTGTGCTAACATAATTAAATCTTTTTCTCTTTCATTTTTGCAAAATCTTTAAATAATGTTGAAAATGCTTGAAGTAACATCAATAAAATTCCAAATAACATTAAAGTTTTTATTGGCCAAACGTAGGGCGCCCATGCAGTGAAAAGTTTTTGCTTAGTTTCAATTGTATAAATCAAACTTGTTATTGATCCAAGAAATAACAAAACTAGGTAAAAAATAAGAAAAATACTAGTGAAAATATCCATTTTAGCTTTGCCTTTTTTTGAGAGTTTTCCGTAAAACAAATCCATTCTAACATGATCATCAGTGATCATTGAATATCCACCACCTAGGAGATAATAAGCTGTGATAGTAAATTGTGCCATTTCTATAATCCACATCAAAGGATAATTTACTATATTTCGTGTAACGAAAGATAAGATCAAAAGAAACATCATAAAAAAAACCCAGTACATGACAAATCTTCCAACTTTCTCACAAGTTAGATCAACGTATTTAACATATAATGAAATTAATTTTGGCATTGTTGAATATTTCTGCTGTTTATAAAACAAATGAAAAAATCTTACAAATTTAAATTAAATTAATTGTTGATTTATAATTTCTTGAATTTCTTTAATCATGATTTTCGGAGATTGCATTGTAGGATGTATTTCTTGAGCTTTTTGATAACTTTCAATTGCTTTTTCATAATTTTTTAATTTTATGTTTACTAACCCTTGCCCCGCTAACGCTCCGAAATGCCTGTGCTCTAAGCTTAAAACTTTATTAATATCATTTTGAGAACCCTGATAATCACCTAACATATATAAAACTGTTGCTCTTTTATTCCAAGCTTCAGCCCAATTGGGGTCTTCTTTAATTACTTCAGTGAATATTTCTACAGCTTTTACTAATTGATTATTTACAACTGATTTTGATCCTTCTGCTAATCTAATTGTTAATCTATCTTTTGTTGGATGGGTGCTCCATATTTCCCATATTTTTTGCTCTATATTAGCTGTTAATGATTTCTCATTTTTTTTTAATTTATCGAATAGTGTGTTTAGTTGATTTTTTCTTTCATCTGCTTGTAATTGAGATGAGCTAAATAAAATTAAAAACAAAAAAAATAGTTTTGAAAATCTCATGTTAAGAAAAAATTTTACCAAATAATATTTCACCGTGTTTCTTGGGAGAATAATACTTTTCTAATATATTTCTTCCATTTAAAGCTATCTCTTCTCTCAATTCTTTATTTTTAAGGTAAAAGTTTATTTTTTCTAATAAATCCTCTTTATTTTTAAATGAAACAAAGTGTTTACCGTCTATTAATGGTATAGGTAACTCTAAGTCATTAATAGAGCTGGAACATATCATAAATGAACAGCTTGCTAGTATCTCTAAATGTCTGAAAGTAAATTCACCTTTACCTTCCAAAGCTAAATTTATAGATGAATTATACATGACTGACAAATATTCTTTAAAAGGAATTTTGAAATTTTCAGCTCTACCAAAAAAATTAAAGTCTTGACTATGTAAATAATCAATTATCTCCCGCCTATAAGGAGAAGTTGTTTGGCCAGAAAAAAAAATATCATATGAGGGATTATAATTTGGTTTTGAATGACCTATAAAATTCCAATTAATACTCTCTTTATTTTTTAAGATTTTGTAATCTATTAATGTGCAAGGAAGAATAGTTGTAAAATACTTTTTGCTAGACGTTATTTTATTATTTTCTCTTTTAATTACAAAATCAAAACCCTCAAGTATTTCATCTTTAATTTTATTAATACTTTTATCGGTACTATCTACTATAACTTTTTTTATGTTAAATTTTTTTGATAAATTAAATAATTTATTTTCAAGATCTAATTTATCTTGTCTGTAATTTTGAAATTTCCAATTTATAAAAATACCATCAAATAAATAATCTAAAATTTTTGAAAAAATTATACAGTAGTTATAGGGTAATTCTAAAACAAAAGCATTGGTATGAATTGCAGCATCAATATAACCCGAGGTATTTTTTGTTATTTTTCTTTTAAAAGAAAAGTTTTTTAACACAACATAAATATCATATAAAAAGCATATTAAAAAATTTTTAAAATTTTTTTCTTTTATTTTTTTTGTTACTGGAATGTAAATTATTCTCATTAAGATATTAGATTATAATTGAATAACGTATTTTAGATATATTTTAAAGACTGAGAATTAACGAATTATAAGTTAAAAAAATTAATCAAGGATATCTTTTAAAGGAGAAATTTGACCAATCTTAAAAATTAGAGCATCTTTTTCTTTAAATCCATATTTTTCAGCATTTTTTTTAAATCTAATTGGAGGCTCCATAATAGGCTCTAAAGATAATACAAATGTACCCCAGTGCATACCTAGAATTTTTTTACTTTTCAAATCCCGCCCAAGACTGAGTGCCTCCTCCGGATTTGTATGATAAATAGATTTGTCCTTGTAGGGCATTATTGGATAAAAATTATATGCACCTATATTAATTATTGTAAGATCAATAGGCCCATACTTGTATCCTAAATCTTTATAAATATTTCCAATACCAGTATCACATGCAAATAATATTTTTTTTCCATCATATTCAATTAAAAAATTACCCCATAAAGTTTTATTTGTATCTGTTAAACTTCTTTTGGACCAATGAACTGCAGGAAGAAATGTAACTTTTAATTTTTCATTAACTTTTATTTCATCATACCAATCCATTTCATTTACATTTTTATATCCATTTTTTGAAAAATATCTGCCGAGTTTGAGAGGAAGCATTACTTTTGCATTCTTGAAAGGAAACCTACGAATTGTCGTCATGTCTTGATGGTCATAATGATTGTGGGTGAGTAAAAAAAGATCAATTTTTGGAATTTCATTTAATTTTAAGGCAGGTTCAGTAAATCTTTTTGGACCAAAAATTAAAGGGCCAGCGTTTTTAGAAAAAACTGGATCTGTTATGATTATAGTATTCCCAAGTTTAATAATAAACGTTGCATGCCCGATCCATGCTATATAATCATCGTTTTTAAATTTTTCTAAATCTGATAATACTTTCTTTTTGTCAACTACATGGTCTCTAGGAACAGTCATATCGAGTTTTTTTTTCTCTTCGTTAAAAATTTTATATGACCATTTTACATTTTCGTCTCTTTTTGGAGAGCCCTCTGGATTCCTAAAAGTTCCATCTGGTAAATGATGATAAGATTTTTTATTCATCTCTATTGATAAACAATTATAAGTGAAAATTAAATTAAAAAAAATTATAAGATTAAAGAATTTTATATTCAAAATTTTGAGTGGTTTTATTAATTTGCAAAAGTTTAGCACCGTTTCTAGTATGAAATTTTTTTGCCATTTCAGTAAGTGGTGAAAGTGTCACTAATCTATTCAAATGATTAGACTTTTTAATTTTTTTAAAAACTTCTTTGACAATTAATTTTCCTCCACCTTTTTTTTTCGACCAAACTGTATAAGCTATAGCTATACGTCCAACATTTTGACCTCTAAGAGTACTTTGTAAATGAGCATCTTGACTAAATACGTCTAATTCTTCTACAGATTTTGGTATTTGATTCGTATAAGCAAAACACATAACTGCATGTATTTCTCCACCATATTTAACTCCGAATATTTTTCTTCCATAACTTCTTCTAAAAGTATTGTCTAATTCTGGTCTGACTGGGTCTTCATCAGTGTTACATTCTTTTAATTCAATTAATTGCGCACCCTTAACCCAATCAAATAAATTATTAATATTTTTAGTTATCAGGTGCTTGTTTTTTCGAATCCTTGCTTTAATTCTTGGTTTAAATTTTTTTGTAGTCTTAGAGCTAGTATTTTCAAGATATTTAGTAACCAATTTTTTTTTGACGCTTTTAAATACTTCTTTTGAGCTCGTATTTACACGATATTTAGCAGTCAATTTTTCTTTAACATTTTTGAATATCTGTCTCATTAATTTTTCCTACACTTTATTTAACATTTTAAATTTGTCGCAGGTAGGCATTTTTGTCATACCAGCTAGTTCGATCAGTAATAATCATCGTTTAATTTAACAAATAAATGCTTAAAGTGATACAGATGGATAAATTTAAAAATTGGATGGTAGAAAGTGCTAACATTCTTTTTGATGACAGCAAAAACGATTTAAGAGCTTTGCCAAAATCTGTAAGGTTGCAAATACTTTTAGTTTTAAGTTTTATTTGGACAACAGTTTTTAGTCTTTATGTTTTTTCTTACTCGACTTTTGCATTAGGGTGGGCTGGAACATATATTGCTCACATCGGATTAATTTTTGCAGTTTATATGACATTTAAACAATTTCATCGTGCTGAGGAAAAATCTAGTAGTGTCTTTAAGACTAAAAATTTTGATCCTTTTAAAATAATGTCTATAGTGTTTGTTGTGGTATTTATGTTTGTGTTCTCTAAAGGGATAGAAGTTTTAAACTCAAGTAATTCTTACAGTATAAAATATGATGGTCCAGATAAAACACCTTGGGAAAAATGGTTACCGTTCACTAAGAAAGAAAAACAAAAATGAATAATTTAATTAAAAATTTACAACTTGGTTTATTGGTAATAATTCTAATTAGCACAATTATTGCTGTTATTATTGAAATTAATAATATGTATAACTCAAAGTCTGTTACTTTAGCAGATCTTTTATTGATGTTTTTATATTTAGAAGTGATGGCAATGGTCCGAGTTTTTTGGGAAGAACAATCAATTCGAATTACTTTACCTTTATTAATCGCTATTACAGCTTTATCTAGATTTATTATTATGCAGGGTAAAGAAATGGATCCTTCCGCATTAGTCTATCAATCTGGTGCAATTTTACTTATAGCCGTTGCAATTGTAGTGATGAGATTAAGACATAGCAAAAAACTTGGTATTGAAACAAAAAGTAAAAAAAAATAACTTTAATTCCATCTCTCAATAGATTTTAGTAATTTAGATCCAAGTGGACTAATGGGTTCTTGAAAAACTATTTTTTTACCAGTTTTCTTTCTTACTAATATTAAAAGCTTTTTTGCTAAATTTTTTTTTCTAAAAAGAGGATTAACAAAAATATACTCTACTTCACCTTTGTTATTAAATCGGACAAAACCGAGAGTAGTGTTTTTATTTTTTAATGTTAATACTCCATCTGTCTCGCTTAAAAATCCCTCTTCTAATATCATATGACTAATTTTTAATTAATAAATAAATTGCTACAATCATTAATAAAGCAGCAATTATAATAAGATAATTCAATTTTATTTTAAATTTTTTATAAAAAAATTCATTAATTTTTTCCCAAAATAAAACGATCAAAAAAAAGATGACAGTTGGTATTATAAATTTTAACATTTAATTTAAATAATTACTTTTTATCTCCGACATAAACTGAAACTCCTCTTGAATTAATATCTACATCAAATTTTTTGTGTAATGGAGGAAAAGCTCTTTGTGAACAGTCTAATCTATCGCATGTTCTACAAGATACACCTATTGGTATTTCTGAGGATTTATCAGTAATGTTCATGTTTTCTGTATAAATAAAATCTTTAGCGTATTTAGCTTCACATCCGAGTCCTATTGATAATATACTTTTTGATTGTCCAAATCTTCCAATTCCTTTTTCGACTGTTCTTGCAATACAAACATATTTTTCACCATTCGACATTTTACTCACAGCAGCTTGGATAACTCCAGGTCTAGTTAATGCAGAATATACATTCCATCTAGGACAAGCACCACCATATCTGGGTATTTCAATTCCAGATAAAGAAAATCTTTTTGAAATGTTACCAGCCATATCAACTCTTAAAAAATGAAAAGGAATACCTGGTAATTTAGGATCTTGCAAACAAGTTACTCTATGAGCAACTTGTTCAAATGAAGTTGCAAATGTATTTTGTAGTAATTCTAAATCATATTTAAGTTTTTTACATTCAGAGTGAAAAAGTTTATATGGCATTAATATTGCTGCACCACAATAATTTAATAGAGCAATTTTAGTTAATTTTTTTGATTCCTCTGATGGAAATGTAAATTTTGATAAATATTCATCTATTATTTTACCTGCCCCCTCTTGGGCTATTTGAGCTGCCGCATGAAGTTTTTTTGTTTCTAAAGAACTGTAATCACTTAATAAAAGTTCTTTTTTATTTTTTAAATATATTTTCGAAAATAGTTTATTTTCTTCAGGGATTACATCTTTTACAATTATACCATATTCAGATCTTAAATAATCACAAAGAGCAACATATCTTGTTCTATTATTTTTTTGAACTTTTTCAAAAACTTTATTTGCAAAATCCTCCAACTTTGGAAAATAATTTTTATTTTCTTGGAGAAAATCTGAAATTACCTCTCCGGGAAAAGAATTTTTTCTATTATCGACTATTTTACCTGAAATGGTCTCAATTCTATTGATCATTTCATGATCTTTTTTTTTTAAAATATCTCCCAATCTAACAATAGCTTTTCCTATTTTAGGATTTGTTCCTACAAGATCCTTTACTTCAGGACCTAAAATATCTAAATCCTCAAATAATTTGTCATCTAAAATTTCTGATAAAGTGTTTTCTAAATTGATATCTGTTTTTGAGGTTAACTGAGATAGCTGAATATTAAGTTTTTCACAAATCTTCAAAAGCAAATCTCCATCTATTTTTCTTTTTCCGCCCTCAATTAAATTTAAATAGCTAGGTGAAATACTTAACTCCTCAGCAAGTTTATTAGCTTGAAGTCCTAATTGTCTTCTAAAAGCCTTTATTTTTGGACCAATTTTTAAATCTAATTGACTCATATTTTCTATTTGTAAATTTTGTAAATTTATTTTTACAATTTTTTTCCATTATTTACAACACTTTTTATCATTTTTATAGATTTTGTAAATTTTGTAAATTATAAGATTTTCATGAACGAAAAATTAAAAAACAGTGAAAATGAAGCTCAAATCATAAGACATGAGGATCTTGATAGACATAATAGCAAAGGTACTTACATGAGAGATGATCATTGTGATTGGGGTTCAAGTGGAATGAAAGATCTAGTTGAGACCCTTAACGACTCAAACTAGTTTTAATTCGTTCAGCTAAATTCATTTCTTACTTAAAATTAACATCACAGGATAAAAATAATGAGCGCAGAAAATATCTCATACGACTTAAAAAGATTTGCAGGAATAAAAAGAGATTATACTCCGGATGAAGTAGAGAGATTAAGAGGCTCAATTAAAATTGAATATTCGATGTGCAAACATCAATCAATAAAATTATGGAATTTATTAAATTCTGAAAATTATGTTAATACACTTGGTTCTTTATCAGGAAACCATGCAGTTCAGCATGCTAAAGCTGGATTAAAAGCAATCTATCTAAGTGGTTGGCAAGTAGCGGCAGATGCAAACAGTGCTGGTGAAATGTATCCAGATCAATCTTTATATCCATATGATAGTGCACCAAAATTAGTTGAGTCTATGAATAATGCTTTAATACGAGCAGATCAAATTCAACATATGGAGATTAAAGACGGCGATATGAAAGAGGATAAAAAAGTTGATTATATGTTACCGATTATTGCTGATGGTGAGGCGGGTTTTGGTGGACCTTTAAATGTTTTTGAACTTGCAAAGAAATTTATAAAAGCGGGTGCTGCTGGAGTTCACTTTGAGGATCAATTAGCGAGTGAAAAAAAATGTGGTCATATGGGTGGTAAAGTTTTAGTGCCTACAGGAACAATGATTAAAAATTTAAAAGCAGCAAGATTAGCTGCTGATATAGCTGATGTGCCATTAATTATATTAGCTAGAACAGATGCTAATGCTGCAAAATTAATTACCAATGATCATGATGCGAATGATAAACCTTTTTTAACAGGTGAAAGATCTCCAGAAGGTTTTTATTATGTAAAAGCTGGAATTGACCAAGCAATATCTAGGGGGCTAGCTTATGCGCCTTATTCAGATTTAATATGGTGTGAAACTGCAACACCAAATTTGGAAGAAGCTAAAAAATTTGCTGATGCTATTCATAAAAAATTCCCAGGTAAACTTTTAGCTTACAATTGTTCTCCATCATTTAATTGGAAAAAACATTTATCTGATAATGAAATTGCCTCATTCCAACAAGAAATTGCAAATATGGGTTATAAGTTTCAATTCATAACTCTAGCTGGATTTCATACTCAAAATATTGCAATTTTTGAATTAGCAGAAAAATATAAAAAAGAAGGCATGTCTGCTTATTCAAGAATACAACAACAAGAATTTGCTCGTGAAAAAGATGGTTACACTAGTGTAAAACATCAAAGAGAAGTTGGTACTTCTTATTTTGATGCTGTGTCTAATACAATAAGTGCAGGAAAAAGCTCTACTACAGCAATGGATGGCTCAACTGAGTCTGAACAATTCTAATAAAAAAAATCCCTCTTTTTTTATTGATAAATTTAACTGACTCAGAAATGGGTCAGTTAAGATTTAATATTATATCCTTTTTTGAGAAGTACAATGACGACCGTAATACAAATTGTTAAAAACATAAACATTGTGCCTATACTTATCCAAATATTAAAGTCTGAAACTCCATAGAAAGAAAATCTCAATCCATTAATAAGATAAACAACTGGATTAAAGTAAGTAACTGCTTGCCAGAAAGGTGGAAGCATATCTAATGAATATAAACTGCCTCCTAAAAATACCATTGGTGTTATAAATAAAGTTGGAATAATTGACATTTGTTCAAAATCAGAACTCATTAATCCTATTAAGAAGCCAAATAATGCAAAAGTAAATGCCACTAAAATTAATAAAAAAATCATCAATAAGGGATATTTAACTTGGACATCAACAAAAAATAATGACGTAATAAATATGATTATACTCACAATTAATGTTTTTGTTGCTCCTGCTCCAACAAACGCAAGAACTACCTCAAATGTTGAAATTGGAGCTGCAAGTATTTCGTAAATCGTCCCGTTGAATTTGGGAAAAAAAATTCCAAACGATGTGTTACTTATTGATTGGGTTAATAAAGTTAACATCAATAAACCTGGAACAATATAAGATCCATAACTTATTCCATCTATTTTTTCCACATAACCTCCAATAACAGAGCCAAAAACAATAAAATATAGTGAAGTCGTTAATACCGGAGATAATAAGGATTGTGTTAAAGTTCTTCTGAACCTATCCATTTCGTGAAGATAAATTGCTTTTAACGCCAAATGATTAATTTTCATTTTTTTCCTTTACCAAACTAACAAAAATTTTTTCTAACGTGCTTTGCTCTGTTTTTAAATCTTTTAATTTTAAACCTGCATCTTTTAAGTCTTGTAATAAATTTGTAATTCCTGTTTGTTTAGCTTGGACATTGTAAGTGTAGTCTAAGCTCATTTTGTTTGTTCCTAAGGATAAATCATATTTATAAAGTGATGATGGAATTTCACTTATATTTTCCTGTAATTCCACAGTTAATTTTTTATGTCCCATTTTCTTCAGTAATTCTTTTGTATCATCAACAACAATAATCTCTCCTTGATTTATTACACCAACCCTATCCGCAATAGCTTCTGCTTCCTCAATGTAATGGGTTGTTAAAATAATTGTTACCCCGGTCTTTCTCAAATTTTCTACGATTTTCCACATATCTTTTCTTAACTCAACATCCACCCCTGCTGTGGGTTCATCTAAAAATAAGATCGAGGGTTCGTGAGATAAAGCTTTTGCAATTAATACTCTTCGTTTCATTCCACCCGATAATTGTCTAAGTCTAAGATCTTTTTTATCCCACAGACTTAATTGTTTTAAAATTTTTTCTATATGACTTGGGCTAGGTTTTTTCCCATAAAGACCTCTTGAATAAGATACATTATTAAATACTGTTTCAAATTGTTCTAATGTTAATTCTTGAGGAACTAAGCCTATTTTAGATCTTGTTTCTCTATAATCATTAATAATATCAAAATTATCTACTTTCACGTCACCTGAAGTAGGATTTACTATTCCACAAATAATACTTATCAAAGTAGTTTTTCCTGCCCCATTTGGACCAAGCATTGCAAAAATTTCTCCCTTTTTGATATTAAGGTTTATTTTTTTTAATGCCTCAAATCCATTGTCGTATACTTTTGACAGGTTATTTATACTTATTTGATCGTTTGACATGTAGTTATGCATATATAGAGACAATTTAGAGTATTACAATAAATTAAAATTTACCTTAATTTATAAGTATGAAAAAGTTTTTAATATTTATCTGTTTTGTATTAACATTTAGTTCCAAAGCAATTGGTAAAGAAACCACTTATAGCAAAGATTTATTTGATAAAGCTCTATCAGGGGGAAAAGTTGTAGTTGTAAGTTCTTGGATTAAATATTGTACTTCTTGTGCAAGCCAAATGAAAGTTCTTGAAAAAGCAAAAAATGATTTTGATAATATGGAATACTTCGCTTTTGATGTAACAAATAAAGAGATTGCTCAATTTTTTAATGTTCAATATCAAACAACACTTTTAATTTTTAAAGATAATAAAGAAGTTTACAGAAGTATTGGAGAGACCACCAAAGAACTTATTTATGATGCTTTAAAATCCTCTATTTAAATTTAATTTTTAGAATTATTGCTGGCAAGAAAGTTGCAATCAAAAAAGATAAAAATAATAAAGATTGGGCTATAAAAGGAGAAAACAAGTCTTTAGACAAAAATACTCCAACTAACAAACTTTTAGAAAAATCTGGAAATGGAAACATAAAAAATCCAGCAACTAGACCAATTATAATCGAAACATAAGCAGTTTTTTCATCCACTTTATTATAAAAACTATAAAAAACAGTCACTACAAACGCACAACAAAATAAATCTGCGAGTAAGAATAAATATAAAATATCAAATCCTTTTGAAGCAACTCCAAAAACAATTACAGACAAGAGTAAAATAAAATATTTAGATGTTTTTAAGTAATCACTTTTTTTATCTAAGTTAAAAGTTGCTTTGCCATCAACTATAAACAAACTAGAAATAGCATTAACTAAAGTATCAACAGTCGAAATTGTTAACGCAAGACCAAGGATAATGATCAATAAGGATAAAATTTCTGTTTGATCTTTTAATAATAGACTAAAAAAACCCAAATCAGGTCTAACAGATGGATCCATTGAAAATGAAACCATTCCAATAAAACCCATCAAGAAAACTATTGGAACAATAATAAAAAAAGAAATTATCAAACCACTTTTTAAAGTTTGATAATTTTTTGCTGCATATACTCTTTGCCAATTTCCCTGATGAAATAAATTAGTTGCTGCAACTGCTATAAAGAAAGTTAATCCAGCAGTATATCCTGGAATATAATTTGAACTTATAAGTTGAGAGTTTTTCTCATTAATTAAAGAAAAAGAAAAATTATCTCCTGAAGATGAACTAATAATTGAAATCAAAATAAATAACAAAACACCAATTACAATCATTTGAATATTATCAGTAAATATGGACGCTCTTAATCCCCCATAAAGTGTATAGCTTAAAGTAGCCACCAAAACAATTAATGCTGTAATCCACAATTCTGTTCCAGATATATAATTAATTAATACAGCAACCGCAGTTACTTCTGCACAAAGAAAAATGAACATATAAAAGATTGTCATTAACAAAATTAACTTAAAAAGACTTTTGCCGAATTTTTTTCTCATGAACTCAACTAAAGATGATCCTTTTGGAAACTCATTTCTGATTTTTTTTCCAAAATAAATTAGGAAAATCATTGGAAAAGCTGTGCCTAATGCGTAACCAATAACAGCACCTACTCCGCCCCACGTTGCAGCTGCAACAGGACCAAATAAAATCCAAGCCCCTAAAGCTGATGCTACAAGACTAGTGGTGATCGAAAATAAACCAATGTTTCTATTTGCAGTTAAATAATTATTTATTCCCTTAAATTTTTTAGAATGGTAAATTCCTAAAACTGCAAATAATAAACATATTACTATTACTAATAATAATGATGTTGATTGACTTAAAAAATATGTTTCCATTTAATCCCTTTCTGAATTACCGGACAGGTTCATAGGGTTTAATCTCAGTCTGTTAAGACACCCCTAATTTTAATATAATCTATTTATTATTTAATTAAAGTAAAATTATCTTTTCAAGCAATTGTTTATGAGTATGGCCATTAAGATCCAAATTATAAATACTTCACCATTAGTAAATGTATAATCCGCTCCAGCAAATCCAGCAACGATATTTAATCCATAAATAATGATTGTAGAAACGACCAAACTTATTAACAAATCTTTTAATGCACATAAATACTTCATCAAAAAATTTTATACACTTTGATGGTTTATGTAAACTTGAATTAAAAAAAAATTTGAATTTTACTCTAGTATAAAGGGAAGATAATTTAGTTGTCGAGAATCTACTAAAGCACTAGGTTGTATTCAAGAAATATATTTCTTTTTAACTTAAATAAATAAATTGAATACAACTAAGCTTAAGTTTAGGTTGATTACTGAAGGAGGTTATTTATATGATTCTAAAGCCACCTGACACTTAGCTGGCTAAAAATATATTTCAAAAACAATTAAAACTTAAAATCCGTTTGGATTTGAATGCCAAAGAGGCAAAATGAGAGGAGCTCTTTTGGTGAAAGAGCTGAAAGAGCGAACCTCTCACAAAAGTTCTTTAAAAAAATTAATGAGGAGCTCTATACTTACTGTGACAAGCCTTGCAATTAGCCCACATAAATTTTTGTAATGTGCCTCTTATGTCATCTGAATCTTCAATAATTCTAGTTAACTCAATCATATCTGTTGAGGCTTTAGTCATTAAATTATTAAAATTTTCTTTATCTTCCCAAATTATTGGCAATGCCTCTGTTTTAAAACCCTCTTGTGTATTTTCAGGAAAATAATCAATTAAAATTTTATAATTTTCACTCATTTCAAGCATTAAGCTTTTAGCTTTTTCAAAATCTCCTTTAGACGCAACTGCTTGTACTCTTTTAGCAGTGCTGTAGTTTTTACTAAATAATGCTTTTCTTCCTTTAATAATTTCCTCAACTGAAAGTTCTGAGCTAGCAGGAAATGAAAAGGTCAAAATAACTAATGTAAAGAAAACATATATTAAAGTATTAATAGTATATTTAATTAGCATATGAGATTAAAAAATAGCTTAACAGAATATGGATTCATTTCCAAAATATTTCATTGGTTAAGTGCCGCAGTTCTTTTTACTCAAATTCCACTTGGTTTTTATCTAGTAGATTTAGATTTTAGTGAAAAACGATTTTTTATTGAAAATGTTCATGTAACTATTGGTTTGGGTATTTTTTATCTAACAATATTAAGATTAATTTATAAACTTTTTAATCCTACACCAGCTTTAGGAAATAGTGTTTTTATTGGACAACGAGTTATAGCAAAATTAAATCATATACTTTTATATTTATCAATTTTAGTAATTACTATTTCTGGTGCACTAAAAAAATTATTTAATGGAGAAATGCTTGATTTATTTTTCTTTGATTTAGAAATAAAAGATAACTTTGATTTAGCTGAACTTTTTTATGAGATTCACATATATGGAAATTATACTCTAATAGCCTTAATTCTATTACATATATCTGCAGTCATAATTCACAAAATTTTATTTAAGGAAAATTTACTTAGAAGAATTTTATAAGATTAAACAAATTAATTTATCTTTAAACATCATATTTTTTTTATATTTGAGATTTATTTCTTTCAATCCTTCTAAAATCTCTTTGTTTGTAAAAGTTAATAAAGTAGATATGTATCTATTTTTTATCATATTTAAGTATTTTTTTTTTGTTATTTTAACTTTATAAAAAAATTTTTTTTTAATTACCATGGTGTTTGATTTAATAATTAAATTGAATATCTTTTTATCTCTTATTAGAGATTTAGCTAATTTATTTTTCATTAGCTTGAAAGTAGGTATTTCATTTTTATTGATGTCCAGTGAAAATATAAATATTTTTCCACTAGAAGTTAAATTTTTTTTTGATAAATGTAAAATCTTTTTTATTTCGCTTAATTGAAATAAATGAATTGTTTGTTTGATAATTATTAAATCGAATTTCTTTTTGTTATTTAGAAAAAAATTTAATGCATTAATCTTTTTAAATTTTATTCTTTTATCTTTATCTTTGTGATTAATTAAATCTATGCCTAAAGGTTTATTTGTAAGTTTTAGTTTAGAGCTTAAACTGCCTAAAATTTTTCCACGACCACATCCAATATCTAAAATTTCAGAATTAGAGTCTAAGTTGGTATTCTTTACTAAAAATGAATTAAATTTTTTTATGTAATCCTTAGATGACAACCACGTTTTATTGTCCCAATTTTTAATGACAGTTGATGCCATATTTCTTTAATCTCCAATAATTGTAAGGCCAAGGAGTTAAAAAACCTACTATTAACATTATTGGTATCACCCACCAAGTTAGTATAGCACCACCAGTTAGAACATAGTCAGTAAAATTCATCATTACTTCCATACTAATCATAGAGATCAAACTCATACCTAAAGCGGTCTTTATCGCGTTAACAAAATTTATTTTTTGTATCATCAAAATTATAGTTTCTAAAATAATACTTGTAATTAAACCATTTATTATTGCTAAAATCATTATCCCTAAAACAGGAAAAGGAATTTCAGTTACTTGAAAATATAATATTGTTCCAAAATCTCCAATTGCACAACCAAATACACACCAAGCAGTATTTTTTGCACTTCTTTTCCACGTATGTTTGCATGACCAATTAAATGTATCTGCTATCATAATTACTTACTCATTTTAAATAGATATTTGATTTATATTAACAAGTACATGTGTTAATTTAAGCAATGATCTTTAAACAACTGTTTGATACTAAATCATCAACTTATACTTATATCATTGCATCTGCTAAAGGCCGAGAGGCCATGATAATTGATCCTGTTATAGAAAATGTAGTCGAATATATAAAATTATTAAAAGAATTAGATCTTAAATTAGTAAAAGTAATAGATACACATATTCATGCAGATCATGTAACAGGTGCATCTAAACTAAAAGATATAACTAAATGCTCTACTATTATGGGTGATCATACTCCGGCTGAGACTGTAGAAATTAAAGTTAAGGATGATGAATATATAAATTTAGATAATTTAAAAATCAGAGCTATGTACACGCCTGGACATACTTCAGATAGTTATAGTTTCTTAATGAATAATTATTTGTTTTCTGGGGATACATTGTTGATAAATGGGACTGGAAGAACTGATTTTCAAAATGGTAACTCAAAAGATGCTTACAACTCAATTTTTAATAAACTTTTAAAATTACCTGATGAAACATTGCTCTACCCAGCTCATGATTATAAAGGTGAAAAAGTAAGTACAATTGGAAAAGAAAAAAAATATAATCCAAGATTACAAGTTAAAAGTGTTGATGAATACATAGAAATAATGAATAATTTAGATCTTCGAAAGCCAGTATCAATAGAAGAAAATATTTCTAAAAATTTAAAATTAGGTGCCTGAAATAGGATTTCCTTTTAACCATTCGCTGTCTTCTTTTTCATAATGCTCTTTTTTCCAAATTGGAGATCTCTTTTTAATTTCTTCAATTATATATCTTGAAAGTACATATGCTTGATCTCGATGCTTACCAGCAACTGCAATTAATATACTTACATCACCTAGATTAAGATATCCCTTCGCGTGCTCAATAAATACAGCTTTATCTTTAATATCTAGTTTTTGATCTGCTTCTTTATAAATTTCTTTAAAGCTTTTAATTACCATCTCGTCATGACTATCATACGTAATTCCAGTAACTGTTTTGTTATCATTGCTATTTCTAACGGTGCCTAAAAAATAAATTGATGCTCCAAACTTAGAGTCTTTAATAAACTTTTCAGCATTTGAGATAAGGATTTTATCTTTTTTAGAGTCTACTATCTTTGTATGAAGCATTAACCTCCTCCGATGGGGGGTATGATACCAATTTTTTGATCTTTTGTGATTTTATAATTGTCGCTTATTATCTCATTATTTTCAGAACAAAAAGCTGAAGATTTTACAACTTTAATAAAACCCTCATTACCATTAAAATTTTCTTTTAAATATTTTATAATTTCATTTTTTAAATCATTTACTGATGCTTTTTCTTGAACTTCAAGTTCTAAGTAGTCTTTGTTACTAAAATCTCTACTAGCTCCAAATAATTCTAATTTAATTTTCATTTCTTTAATTTAGACGAGAATTTCAAATTCTCACTATTAAATTGTGATTTATTTTTATTTATAAAATCATCCATAATCTTTACTTTTTCTTCCTCAAATTCTGAAACCTTTCTTTCATTAAGATCTACATATAAAGCTAGAATTTCAATTGTAGAAGCTATGAATTTTTTTTCTTTATGTATCATTTCCATTTTGTATTGAAGTCGTTTTTTATCATGATCAAAATAAATACAATTTATATCCACTTCATCATTCAGTTGAAGCTCCTGATTATAAGTTATATGAGACTCTACAATCATTGTGCTTTTTTTTGTTGTTTTTGCCGAGTGTTCACCCATTTTAAAAATATTATTTAGCGTATCGGCACCATATTTATCAAACATTAATAGGTAATATGAAACGTTCATATGGTCATTATAATCGATCCAATCTTTAATTACTTTTTGAGTACTTAGATAAACGGACATGTGGAATTAGAATATATTTTTTAAAAATTCAGGCAACCCATCTGGATTAGTCCACAATCCACTTTTTCCACCTTCTTTAATCAATAGCTTCACGTTATCTATTTTTAGATTTGGATTTACTATCTTACTTAAATCATAAATAGTTATTAAAGCAGCATTCACACCCATGATAGCTTCCATTTCTACACCTGTTTTAGCTACTGCTGAAACTACACAGAAAACTTCTAATGAGCTATCAACCTCATTCATAATAATTTTTGTTGCAGTGTGATCAATTGGAAGTGGGTGACAAAGTGGAATTAATTCACTTGTTTTTTTTACACCTAGCAATGCTGATACTTCAGCTAAAATTATTGGATCTCCTTTGGGCATTTTTTTATTTTTGATAAGATCAAAAACCTCTTTACCTACATAAATTTTTCCTGAGGCTAATGCTCTGCGATATGTCTCTTTTTTAGATGAAACATCAACCATATTAAAAGAGTTTTTTTGAAATATCTCTTTTGCCCAATCTTGAAGCTCTTTTTGATTTATAATTTTTAGTTTAGTCATTAACCACCAGTTTTCGATAAATTTTTTGTTAAACCAGTTTCTCCCAGCTCTAAATAATGAGATTCTTTTTTAAATTTCATTTGGCCAAGTATTAAATCTTGTAATTCTGCAATTTGATCATCTTTTTGTAATAAATGTCTGATACTTATTCCTGTATTTCCAAATAAACATAATCTTAGATCCCCTCTAGAAGTAATTCTTAATCGATTACAAGATTTGCAAAAATCTTTAGAGTAAGGTGCAATTATACCGAATTTACCTTTGTAATCTGGATTAATATAATTTATTGATGGTCCTGCATCTTTACCTAGAGTTTGATAAATCCAATTATTCTTATTCAAGTATTCTTTAAAAATCTTTGACGAAATGTGATATTTTCTAAAATAATCTAAGTTATCACCAGTTTGCATTAATTCTATAAATCTAAAATCTACTTTATTTATCTTTATAAATTCTCCCCAAGAATTAAAATCTTTTTCAGATGCGTTAATATTATTTAAAAGGACTGCATTTACTTTTATATTTTCAAAATTTAAATCTTGCAAAATTTGAATTCCTTTTAAAATTTCAGGTAATCTGTCATGACCTGTTATGGATTTAAAAGTCTTTCTATCAAGACTATCAATACTTATATTTATTCCATTTAAACCACTATCAACTAACATTTGAGCTTTTTTGTCTAAATGATATCCATTTGTAGTTATTGTAACTTTTTTAATTCCAGCATCTTTTAAAATCTTAATTATTTCAAAAAAATCTTTTCTAACTGTTGGTTCTCCTCCTGTTATTCTTATTTTGCTTACACCTAATTTTGAAAAAACTATTGCTAAACGTCTTATTTCATCTAAATGAAGAAATTTTCTATTATCACTTTTATCAACTTGATAACCATTAGCTAAACAATAACCGCATTTAAAATTACAAACATCCGTTATTGACATTCGAATATATGGAAACTTTCTACCGAAATTATCTTGCAATAAACTCATAAGTTTAACTTATAATAAAAAATATTTTAAAGAAACATGTTTTGTTTAGATAAAAGAATTAAATAAAAATTAAAAACCAATATACGGCTAAACCTGCAACAATTGTAGCAATAATATTTTTACTTAAGATCCCAATAATTACAGCAATGATAGAAGCTAAAATTTTAGGATTATTTTCAAATTGTAAAAATCCCATCTCATCTAAAAAAACTGCTGGAAATATAATTGCTGGAAAAATTGCAGATGGTACATAAGACAAAACTTCTCTAACTCTATCGTTAAACATCTCTTTCTTTAACAAAGCGATCATTGAGAATCTTGTGAAAAAAGTAATCAATCCACAATAGATAATTAATGCCCAATCATTCATATTTTTTAATCATCTTTGTTAAAATCATTGCAACAAATAATCCAACTAATGCCGCTACAATTACATAAGCTTTATAAGGTATAAAGTTAAAGCCAAATGTTGCTACTAGTCCCGAAATTATTATAACAACTACATTAACCAGCTTTCTAAAATCATTAACAAGTAGTGCTAAAAAAGTTAAAGGAACAGCAAAACTCAAACCTAGTTTATCTGGGATAGCTGCACCTAAAATAATTCCTAGAAAAGTAGTACTTTGCCAAACAACCCAGCAAGTAGCACCTCCTCCAATTAAATGAAAATATTTATTTTTTTCTTTATTCTTTTTTAAATATTCATTTGATCTTGCAAATGCTTGATCAATTAAAAAATATGAAATTATAATTTTCCAAGTTAATTTTAGATCAGATAGATGTTCAGATACAACTGCTCCATAAAGTAAATGTCTTGAATTGACAGCACCAACAGAACTAATAATTACTAAAGACGAAGCGCCACCAGAAAATAACTGTAATAAAACTATTTGAGAAGCACCACCAAAAATTATCAGAGACATCCCCATTGTTTCAAAAGGTGTAAAACCAATATCAATGGCAAGTACACCAAATATTAAACCGAATGGGACTACGGGTATCATTAATGGGCTTACATCAATAACACCTTTAAAAAAAACCTTCAGATTACTTTTCATATTTAAAAAATCTTTTATTAGAAGCAAACAATATGATCAATATGAATTGGTCTTTTTATTCCAAACTTTTCCTCTACTTCATGTTGATGGATGTGATGGGAATGGACAAATACAGGTATAAGAGTATTGCTAGGTGTTTTAAGAGTATAAATAAAATTAGTTCCTCTAAATTTTCTATCAACTACCTCTAATTTTAAATTACTTTTATCATCATGTTCTAAGTCTTCTGGTTGAAGGAGTAATTGTACATTTGAACCTTTAGGGTACTCTTTAATAAAATTTCCTTCAATAGTTCCCAAATCCCAGCTTTCTAGTGTATTTTTGCCTGTTACTTTTGCTGGAATTAATATTCCTCTATTTAGAAAATTAACTACCTCTACTGAATTAGGGAAATGATAAACTTTATAAGGATCGTCAAATTGCTTTAGTTCTTGATTAATAATTATTCCACACTTTGAACCTAAATAAAAAGCTTCATAAGAATCATGTGTAACTATAATTGTAGTAATCTTTAATTTATTTAATATTTTTTTTAATCTTACTTGTATTTCTTCCTTAAAACTTTGATCAACATTAGATAAAGGTTCATCTAATAAAAGAAGATCTGGTTGAGTTATTAAGGATCTTGCAAGTGAAGCTCTTTGAGCCTCTCCAGCACTAATCTGATGGGGATATTTATTTAATATGTGAAAGATATCTAATAAATCAACTATTTCTTTTAAACTAATTTTTTTATCTTTTTTTCCTTTATTTCTCTCTGCACCTAATAATATATTTTTTTCTACTGTATAATGTGGAAACAAACTATTATCTTGGAAGGCCAGAGATATATTTCTATTTTCTGGTTCTACATTAATTGTTTTAGAAGATAACATTTTATTGTTTAATTCAATAGATCCATTATTTATCTTTTCTAATCCTGCAATTGTTCTTAAGATTGTAGTTTTTCCTATACCTGATGGACCTAGAAGACATATAACGTCTCCTTCATTCTTTATAGAAAAGGATACATTTTTAACTTTTGTTTTTCCGCTTACATTAAAATCAACATTTTTAACTTCAAAAAAATTTTTAGTCATTTGATTCTCTTAATATATATCTTGAGGTAACCATAATAAAGAAACTTGCAATTAAAATTAAAAATAATGAGGGCACTGCAGCAGCCTCTAATAAATCTTCAGATGCAGAAATATAGGCTGTAGTGGCAAAAGTTTCAAAATTAAAAGGTCTTAAAATAAGAGTTATGGGTAATTCCCTTACAATTTCTAACGATATTAAAATTACAATAAATAAAAGAGAATTTCTTAAGAAAGGAACATGGATATTCATGAAAGTTTTTCTTTTAGAAAAACCAAGAAGGTATGCGCTCTCATCAACTGAAATATTAATTTTTTCATACCCAGATTTTATTCCATTAAAAGCTAAAGAGTAAAATCTTACAAAATAAACTAAAACCAATCCAAGTATAGAACCAATAAATATTTTTTTAATAGATAAAAAACCTAATGACTTAATTATATTTTCATCAAACCAAGCAATAAAAGTTATGAATGCAATAGCTAAAATTACTCCAGGAATTGCGTAACCAGAAATTGACAATGTGGACAAAATATTTAAAGTTTTATTATTTGAAACCCTATTGCCATAGTTTGATAATAAAGAGAACATTATTAATACTAAACTAGATAAAAAAACTAAATAAAGAGTATTTAATAAAAGATCAATTACTTGTAGATCAAACAAGTTTTCTGGAAATTTTATTGTCCAATATAACATTTGGCTTAATGGAAATAAAAAACTCATAAAAAATACAAAAAAACATCCTACAAATGCTAAGACTGACTTATTGCCAGAAAGTTCTAATTTTTCCTTTTGTTTAAAACCACCTCTAGAATTAAAGTGATATTTTGCTTTTCGTCTAGATAAATTCTCAAGTATAAATAACGAAAATATAAATAATAATAAGAAAAAAGATATCCTGTTAGCAAAAGCTAAATCATCAAAAGTTATCCATGAATTATATATGCCAGTTGTTAAAGTATTGATTGAAAAAAAATCTACTGCTCCAAACTCAGCTAAAGTTTCCATGGCAACCAGAGATAAACCAGCAACTATTGCTGGTCTAGCGGCTGGTAATATAATTTTATAAAAAGATTTAAACTTTGAAAAACCAAGATTTTTTCCTAAATCTATTAAGTTTTGTGATTGATATAAAAAAGATGCTCTAACAAGAATGTAAACATAAGCAAATAAAGAAAAGCTAATTGATATTATTGCACCAAACATTCCATCAAACTTTGGAATACTTTTATTGTAATTTGCATCACCAAATAGGCTTTTTAAAATAGTAAAAGCAGTTCCATAGTTTTCAAAAAAAGCTGTTAATGAGTAAGCATAAATATAAGGAGGAACTGCAAATGATAAAATCAATGCCCATTTGAAAAAATTACTACCTGGAAATTGATAAAAAGATACTAAGTAGGCTGTTCCAGTACCTAATAAAAATGTGCAAATCAATACTGAGATTAATAATGCAACTGAATTAAAAATATATTCTATTAAAAAAGTATTTTTTAAAATTTCATAGTAATTAGACGTACTTTCAAAGAAACTTGTAAACACCGTGATAATTGGAATTAATACAAAAAAAGATATTAGAAAAGAACTAAGATACCAGCTGTTGAATTTCATATTATAATCCGCCTTATAATTGAAAAAGTAAAGTGTCCACAATAAATCCCCATTCACTGCGGACACTATTTAAGAAAATCAAAAATTAAATACTTTTAGGATATGCGGAACCTCCTTAGTTTTAATTTGAGACACTTTTCTTTTATTTATTCTTTCATTGATCTTTTTACACTCCTGTAAACATGGGGTACATGCACTGGAAGATTTATTTAAATCAACTTCAGACATAAATTTTTTTTGTTTTTTCACTTGTTATTTCCATCCTGCAGCTGTCATAACTTCTAATGCAGCAGCTTGATTTTTTCCATAAGAAGCTAGTTTAGTTTTCATGTCTTGTTTGAAATCTAATCCTAAGTTGTTTACTACTAATGGACTTGGTGAAACACCATCAATCATTGGAAACTCAAAAGTATTATTTGTGAAGTGTTCTTGAGATTGTGGAGTTAATAAAAACTCTACAAGTTTTACAGCATTAGCTTTGTTAGGTGCTCCTTTTACTAAAGCCGCACAACTAACATTCATATGCGTTCCTCTATCATTCTGATTAGGGAAGAAAGCTTTAACTTTTTTAGCAGCTTCTTGTTGCTCTGCACCTTTTTTACCTGATAACATTAAAGCTAGATAATAAGTGTTAGCCACTGCAATATCAGCTTCTCCTGCGGCTACAGCCATGATTTGAGCTCTATCATTTCCTTTTGAGTCTCTAGCCATATTTGCAACAACTCCTTTTGCCCATTCAGCTGCAGCTTTTTTTCCATTATTCTCAATTAATGAAGCTACAAGAGATTTGTTATATATGTTGCTAGATTTTCTTATTACTAATCTTCCTTTCCATTTAGGATCAGCTAATCCTTCATAAGTCATTCCAGATAATTCAGCACCAGTAACTCTTTCTGGTGAATAATAAATTATTCTAGCTCTTTTTGCGATTCCAACCCACTTATCAGTCCTAAAGCTTTTTGGAACAGCTGCTTTGATAGCTTTAGACGTCAAACCACTTTGAAGATGACCTTTGGCATCCATAGCACCACATCTTCCTGCGTCAGCAGTGATATAAAGATCTGCAGAAGAATCAGCGCCCTCTTCAATTATTCTTTTTTCTAATGCACCTGATTTCCCATTTATCAGGTTAACTTTAATTCCAGTCATATTTGTGAACTTGGAATAAAGCTCAGAATCTGCCTTATAGTGTCTTGCATTAAAAACATTAACTTCATTTGCAACAACAAAAGTTGAGACAAATAAAGATGCAATCAATGACAAAATCGATATTTTTCTCATTATTTCTCCTTATTCCTCCGCATATATTATTGAGAATGATAACTATTCTCATTGCGAATGATTATCAATCGCACGGATGTCGCACCCTTTAATTTGCTATTTTTCCTATGAAATTACGATTTCCAATCGCCGATTTTACTAAATAAAAAGTTTCTAAATGCTTGGACTCTAGCAGTATTTTTAAGTGATTGAGGGTAAACGAAGTGAGCTTCTGTTATTGGTCCTTCAGACTTAGGTAATACTTTTATTACATTGTTAGAATTACTCACCAAATACTCAGGTAAAGCAGCCAGACCTACTCCTGACTCAACAGCCAACAAAAGACCCATTACACTATTTACTTTCATTATAGGTTTTCTTTTTTTACCATCGTGCATTCCTAATTTTAAAGCCCAATCTGGGTTATAGACTGGGGAAGGTGCACCTTTACCGAAAGATATAAATTTATGCTTATTTAGATCACTTATTATCTTTGGCATACCGTATTTCTCTAAATACTTGCTTGATCCGTATATATAATATTTTAGATCAATTAGTTTTTTTTGAATATAATTTAGTTGTTTAGGTCTTCTCATAAAAATACCTATATCAGCTTGTCTAGTACTTAAATCTAACTCTTTATCCTCAAAAATAAGGTCAATTTCTACCTCAGGATTTAATCTCATAAATTCCTCAATTCTTGGTGTTAACCAATGAGTTCCAAAACTTCTAACAGTTGTGATAGTTAATTTTCCAGTTGGCTTATTTTTTTGATCTCCTAAGGTTGTTTCAACTTCCTTTAATTTACTAATTACTTCATGTGCTGTTTTAAATACATATTCTCCATTTTCTGTAAGTGTGAGCCCTCTTGCATGCCTTTCAAATAACTGAACTTTTAAATCCTGTTCTAAAGATTGAATTTGTCTGCTAATTGCAGATTGACTAAGGTTTAAATTTATAGTGGCATTAGTAAAACTTCCTGCCTCAGCTACTGCATGAAAAATTTTAAGTTTATCCCAATCCATTATTTGTTTAAATCAACTAAAACTCTCCCAGAAATTTCACCATTTAAT
Source organism: uncultured Pelagibacteraceae bacterium (assembly GCA_902569975.1). Taxonomy (GTDB): domain Bacteria; phylum Pseudomonadota; class Alphaproteobacteria; order Pelagibacterales; family Pelagibacteraceae; genus Pelagibacter. Next base: position 106,292 of record CACFWD010000001.1, read on the forward strand.
ATTTTAGGATAAGTTTCAATTAACTCCTCCAAGCTAACTGTTTGAACAGATTTTTCTATTAAATTAAAGTCAACTAGTTTTGCTGCTTCGCCCCAAATAAATTCTCTTCTCTTGATACTACAATTAGCAGAATCCATTCCCCAAAGCTTTATACCTCGTAACATAAATGGAATAACATTAGTGTTAAGCTCATTAGTACTAGCATTACCACAAACTGCAATAATGCCATTCGAATTGGTTTGAACAATCGCATTTGCTAAAATTTTTCCACCAACAGTATCAACTACTCCATCCCATAAACCCTTATCTATAAGCTTAGGATCTTTATCAAATTCACTACGATTTATAACATTTTTAGCACCTAGAGATTTAAGATAATCTGCTTTTGACTCTTTTCCAGATACAGCTGTCACATTGTATCCCATTTTATTAAGTATCATTACCGCAATACTTCCTACTCCTCCTGATGCTCCAGTAACTAAAACATCATTTACTTTCGCGCCAAGTAATATTTCTTCTCTAGCTTTTATTGCAAATGCAGCCATTAAAGAAGTAAAGCCTGCAGTTCCTAAAATCATTGCTTGCTTACTTGTTAAGTCATTTGGTTTCTTAACTAAAAAATCACCATTGACTTTTGCCATTTGTGCATAACCACCATAAAAAATTTCTCCAACTCTGAACCCAGTTAAAATGACTTGGTCGCCTGACTCAAATTTTGAATTTTCACTTTCAACTACAGTTCCTGAAAAATCAATTCCAGGAATGTGAGGGAATTCTTTTACTAATCTTCCTCCATTTTTTAAAATCATTCCATCTTTAAAATTAAGATCTGAATAATCTACTTTGATAGTTACATCACCATGTTTTAAAAAACTTTTATCTAATGATTTTACTTCTCTTGTAAAGTTGTTGCCTTCTTGATTTAAAACTAATGCTTTAAATTGATCGGACACTTTTAATCTTTTGAATTGCTAATTAACCTTAAATATCTATTTTGGTAACTTAGATCTTCTTTGAATTGACCTAAATAATAATTTGTAACTGTTGTTGCTTGCTCTTTTTTTATTCCTCTCATAGTCATACATTGATGAGTTGAGTCTATAGTAACTGCTACTCCTTTTGCATCCAAAGCTCCCATAAGTGTATTCGCAATTTGCATAGTTAATCTCTCCTGAGTTTGCAATCTTTTAGAGAAAACCTCAACAACTCTAGCTAATTTACTTAGCCCAACAACTCTTTCATTGGGGATATAAGCTAAGTGCGCTTTACCTATAATAGGTGCCATGTGATGTTCACAATGACTTTGAACAGAAATATTCTTTTGAATAACCATGTCATCATACCCATCTACATCACCAAATGTTTTATCTAAAACTTGGATAGGATCTTCTTTATAACCTTTAAAATATTCTTTAAATGCCTTAACCACTCTTTTTGGTGTTTCCAATAATCCTTCTCTAGTTGGATCTTCACCCATCCAAGTTAAGATAGTTTTAAAAGCTTCCTCTGCTTCTTTATCAGAAACCTCTTTAGAATTTTGATTATTATCTATATTTTTAACTAATTTCATGGAGGGTTTTATACCTATAATTGCGCATTTTTAAAATATTTAATATCTATAGATATGTGCTACATAATCACCGAATATGTTCAAAAAAAGAGAAAATGTAGCGGAAATTGAAGAGGGAAATCTACTTTCACCTAAATTTGATAATGATGGATTAATACCTGTTATTACAATGTGTTCTAAATCAAAAGAAATTTTAATGCATGGTTATATGAATGTTGAAGCATTAAAAAAAACTATTGAAACGAAAGAAGCTCATTATTACAGCAGATCAAGAAAAAATATCTGGCATAAAGGTAAAACAAGCGGTTTTGTTCAAAAAGTAACTGAAATCAAAATTGATGATGACCAAGACTCTATTTGGTTAACCGTTGATATTGGCGATGGAGCTAGCTGTCATGTTGGTTATCGATCTTGTTTTTATAGATCTATTCCACTTGGGCCAATTGAAAATGGAAGAAAAGTAGAAATGAAATTTACTGAAAAAGAAAAAAAATTTGATCCTGAAAAAGTTTATAAAGGTCAACCTAATCCCACAAAAATATAAATGAAAAAAAAACAGAAAAATGTACTAGGTGAAGACTTAGAAGAGTGTTCACTTGATCCATTGACTGGATGGTATCGTGACGGTTGTTGTAACACAGATGAGAATGACCATGGTGTACATACAGTATGTGCAAAAGTTACATCTGAATTTTTAGAATGGTGTAAAGAAGCTGGAAATGACTTAATTACCCCACATCCAGAGTTTGGGTTTTCTGGTTTAAAAGATGGAGATGGATGGTGTGTTTGCGCTAGTTGGTATGCCAAAGCTGTTGAGGCAGGAAAAGGTTGTCCAATTTATCTTAAAAGCACCCATCAAAATACTCTTAAAGTTTTACCTATTGAAACACTTAAAAAATTTGCAATTGATCTATCATAATATTTGATGAATGATGACTTTTTATCAATTATTTATCTATTATTAGTATTGGTATTAATTTTACCTGGATTTATTTATGCAAACAAAAACAGAAAAATTTTTTTTAATAATTTTTTAATATGGCTTGTTATTATAGGAGTAATAGTAATTTTTTTAAAATTTTTATAATTTAATTACATATTTCCATATTTTGGGCCACCTCCACCCTCTGGTGTTATCCAAATAATATTTTGGGAAGGCTCTTTAATATCACATGTTTTACAGTGAATACAATTTTGAGAATTAATGACAAATTTATTTTGATTATTTTCCTTTTGGACCTCATAAACTCCAGCTGGACAATATCTCTGAGCAGGCTCATCATATTTTTCTAGCGTATAATTAATTGGTAAATTAGGATCTTTTAGTTTCAAATGAACAGGTTGATTGTCTGCGTGATTAGTGCCAGTTAAGTATACAGAGCTTGTTTTGTCAAAAGTTAAGACGTTGTCGTATTTTGGATATTCTATTTTTGGCATTTGATTAGCAGGTTTTAATGTTTCATGATCGGCATGCTTATGTTTCAGAGTAAATGGAAGTCTTCCTCTGAATAATATTTGATCTATTCCTGTAAATATAATTCCTAAAATTAATCCCCAGCTAAAACTTGGTTTAACATTTCTTGCCTTATATAACTCTTTATATAACCAACTCTCTTTAAAAATTTTTTCATAAACAGATAAATTATCTCCTTTTTTAAAGTGATAATTAATTGTTTCCGCAGCAATTATTCCACTTTTCATTGCGGTGTGAGAACCTTTAATCTTTGGCATATTTAAAGTTCCAGCATCACAACCAATTAATAAAGCACCAGGCATGTACATTTTTGGTAAACTTTGAAATCCACCTTCTATTAGTGCTCTAGCTCCATATGAAATTCTTTTTCCACCTTCTATAATTTTTTTAATTGCTGGATGTGTTTTAAACCTCTGGAATTCATCATATGGAGATAAATGTGGATTTTTATAATCTAGACCAATTACGTATCCTAAAAAAACTTGTTTATTTTCCGCATGATACATAAAACTTCCTCCATAAGTATTATTATCCAATGGCCATCCAGCGGTGTGCATTACTAAACCCTCCTCATGATTTTTATCATCTATTTCCCAAATTTCTTTAAATCCTATTCCATATTGTTGAGGGTCTTTACCTTTGTCTAATTCAAATTTTTTAATAAGTTGTTTTCCCAAATGACCTCTACAACCTTCAGCAAAAACTGTTACTTTTCCTAAAAGCTCAATTCCTGGTTCAAAACTATCCTTTTTATTTCCATCTTTATCTATTCCCATATCTTGAGTGATTACACCTTTAACAGATCCATCTTCATTATATAAAATTTCACTTGCCGGAAAACCTGGAAAGATTTCAACACCTAAAGTTTCAGCCTGTTCAGCAAGCCATCTACATAAATTTGCTAAACTTATAATATAATTTTTATGATTTTGTTGTACTGATGGAAGAAGCCATGTAGGCCAACTTAATGATTTTGTTTTTCCTAAAAATAAAAATTTTTCTTTTGTTACTTTTGTTTTAATTGGTGAATTTAATTCTCTCCAATTAGGTATTAATTCGTCTAATGCACGTGTTTCAAAAACATTTCCACTTAAAATATGGGCTCCAATTTCTGAAGCTTTTTCTAACAAACAAACATTCAAACTTGAGTCTAATTGTTTTAACTTTATTGCTGTGGATAAACCAGATGGACCTCCACCTATGATAACAACATCATATTCCATTGACTCTCTAGACATAAACTAGTTTTTAACTGTAAGTATTATTTTTGTATAGTGTTTAATTTGTTCAATTCTTCCATGAACTGAGGTATAGCCTCAAATAAGTCTGCCTCTAGACCGTAGTCTGCGACACTAAAAATGGGTGCTTCTCCATCTTTGTTAATTGCAACTATCACTTTACTTTCTTTCATTCCTGCTAAATGCTGAATTGCACCCGAAATTCCTATAGCGATATATAAATCTGGCACTACTACTTTTCCTGTTTGACCAACTTGATGATCATTGCTTATATATCCAGCATCTACTGCAGCTCTTGATGCTCCGATTGCTGCTCCAAGCTTATCAGCGATTTCAGTAATTAATTTAAAATTGTCTCCACTTTGCATTCCTCTTCCACCTGACACAACAATTCTTGCTGTTCCAAGTTCTGGTCTGTCAGATTTAATTTCTTCCCTTTTAACAAATTTTGTATTTGAAAATTCTTCACTCGCTTCTACTTTTTCAATTGAAGCTGATCCCCCAGTACTTTCACATGGATCGAAGGAAGTTGGTCTTATAGTTACACATTTTTTATTGTCATTACTTTTAATTGTTGCAAAGGCATTTCCAGCATAAATTGGTCTTAAAAAAGTATCTGGTGATATTACCTTAATAATATCACTTACCTGAGAAGTATCAAGATAAGCGGCAATCCGTGGCATTAAATTTTTTCCAAATGTATTTGCTGAACAAATAATATGAGAATAATTCTCTGCAAGTTTAACAATCACTGGAGCAAAATTTTCTGCTGTGAAGTTTTCATAGTGAGCTGCCTCTACACTCAGTACTTTTTTAACTACTGAGAGTCCAGATAATTGTTTTGCAGCTTCTGCAGTGTTTTGACCAATAATTACGGCATGAACATCAGAATCAATTTGAGATGCAGCTGCAGCTGCATTAAGAGTAAATGGTCTTAACTCTTTATTATTATGCTCTGCTATAAGTAAAACTGCCATTAAATTACCTTCGCCTCATTTTTTAATTTTTGAACTAATTCAGCAACATTTGCTACTTTTATACCTGCTTTTCTTTTTGGAGGCTCCTCTACTTTTAATTGTTCTATTCTTGATGATATATCTACACCTAAATCAGAGGCTAAAATCTCTTCAATAGGTTTTTTCTTGGCCTTCATTATATTTGGTAATGATGCATATCTTGGTTCATTCAACCTTAGATCACAAGTTACAATAGCTGGAACATTTATTTCAATTGTTTCAAGACCTTCATCTATTTCTCTAGTTACCTCCAATTTATTATCTTTAACATCAATCTTTGAAGCAAATGTTGCTTGTGGCCAATTTAGTAAAGCACTCAACATTTGGCCTGTTTGATTGCAATCATCATCAATTGCTTGTTTGCCCATAAATACTAAATCTGGTTTTTCTTTATCCACTATTTTTTGTAAAATTTTTGAAACAGCAAGTGGTTCTAGAATTCCATCAACTTTTACATGAATACCTCTATCTGCACCAACGGCTAAAGCTTTCCTAACTGTTTCTTGAGCTTTTTCTTCTCCAACGGTTATTGCAACTACTTCTGTAGCTTTGCCTGCCTCTTTTATTTTAACAGCCTCTTCTATCGCATTGTCGTCAGGAGGATTCGTTGACATTTTAACATTGTCAGTGACTATACCAGATCCATCTTCTTTAACTCTGATTTGAACGTTGTAATCAATAACTCTTTTTACAGCTACTAAAATTTTCATTAAGCTCTCAATAAATTATTTTCTGAATCGTATGGACTTTCATCTAATACGGTAGCTTCGTACATTTCACCTAGTATATCAACTTGTAATTTGTCGCCTACATTTGAACAATCTGGTTTAACCATTGCAAGGGCTATTGATTTATCTAGCCTAAATCCAAATTCTCCCCCAGTTGCTCTTCCAACAACTTTTCCATCTTTAAAAATAGGATTATTTCCTAATACATCCGCATCTGTAGTATTATGAACCTCTAAAGTAACCAATTTATTATCAAAACCTTTTTCTCTCCATTTATTAAGTGCCTCTAAACCAATAAAGTTTCCTTTATTTGGGTGAACAAATCTATCTAGACCAGACTCATATGGTGAGTATTCGATTGATAATTCTGTACCAACTAGTTTGTAAGATTTTTCAACTCTAAGACTATTCATAGCTCTAATTCCAAAAGGCTTGATTCCTAAATCTTTTCCCGCTTCCATTAATTTATCAAAAATATGATTTTGATATTCAATTGGATGATGCAGTTCCCAACCAAGCTCGCCCACAAAGTTTACTCTCATCGCATTTACTGGAGCATATCCAACATTTACATTTTTAGCAGTCAGCCATTTGAAATTCTCATTAGAAAAATCATCTGTTGAAACCTTTTGCATTAATTGTCTAGCTTTAGGGCCTGCTACGACTAAAACTCCTGTGCTATTTGTTAAATCTTCAAATATTACTGATCCATCATCCGGCATCCATTTTTGAATCCAGTCATGATCTAATCGTAAATTTGCTCCAGCAGAAACTAAATAGTAACTATTCTCTGCTTCTTTCATTATTGTAAACTCTGAATGTACTCCTCCTTTAGTATTCAGAGCGTGACATAAATTAATTCTTCCAATTTTTTTAGGAAGTTTATTTGCAACTAGATAATCTAAAAATTCCTCGGCTTTAGGCCCCCTAATTCTACATTTTGCAAATGCAGTCATATCTAAAAGGCCTACATTTTCTTTTACATTTTGACACTCTTTTTTAATTGCATCGAACCATTTTGATCTTCTAAATGACCAATCATCTTTTTGTTCCATTCCATCTGTTGCAAAAAAATTTGGTCTTTCCCATCCGAACTTCTGGCCAAATACAGCACCTAAATTTTTCATTCTTTCATAACAAGGAGCTGTTCTCAATGGTCTTGCTGCTGGTCTTTCTTCATCTGGATAATGAACTATGAAGACATGACTATATGCTTCTTCATTTTTTGCTTTTAAATAGGATTTAGTTGCATAATTTCCATAACGTCTTGGTTCAACACCTAACATATCAATTGTAGGTTCACCATCAATGATCCATTCTGCTAATTGCCAACCTGCTCCACCTGCTGCTGTTATTCCAAAACTATGTCCTTCATTAATCCAAAAATTTTTAAGTCCCCACGCTGGTCCAACGATTGGATTTCCATCGGGAGTATAACATATTGCACCGTTATAAACTTTCTTTACTCCAACTTCTCCAAATGCAGGAACTCTATGAATTGCTCCTTCTATATGCGGAGCTAATCTGTCTAAGTCTTCTTGAAATAATTCATATTCAGAATTTTTCGACGGTCCTTCCAGATAACAAGCCGGCGCACCATCTTCATAAGGACCTAATATTAATCCTCCGGCCTCTTCTCTCATATACCATCTACTATCACTATCTCTCAAGACACCCATTTCTGGTAATCCATCTTTTTTTCTTTTTTGAATTGCAGGGTGAGGTTCTGTGACTATGTATTGATGCTCCACAGGAATTACTGGAACATCTAATCCTACCATTTCACCTGTTTGTCTTGCAAAATTTCCAGAACAAGAGATAACGTGTTCACACTCAATTGATCCTTTATCTGTTTCCACAACCCATCCATCTTTAGTTTGTCTCATTGATAGAACGGTTGTGTTTCTATAAATTTCAGCTCCTCTATTCCTTGCACCTGTTGCTAAAGCTTGAGTTAAATCTGCTGGTTGAATATATCCATCCTCTGGATGCTGTATTGCACCAACCAAATCATCTGTATGACACAACGGCCAAATTTCTTTTACTTGTTCTGGTTTTAAAAATTTTACATCTACTCCAATAGTTCGGGCAACACCTGCATATTGATGATACTCATCCATTCTGTCTTTTGTACTTGCTAAACGAATATTTGAAACAACGCTAAAGCCAACATTTTTTCCAGTTTCTTCTTCCAATGTTTTATAAAGATTAACTGCGTATTTATGTAGTTGTCCCACAGAATAACTCATATTAAACAAAGGTAATAATCCTGCAGCATGCCAAGTAGATCCTGAAGTTAATTCTTTTCTTTCGATTAAGACAACATCTGACCAACCTTTTTTTGCCAAATGGTATAAAGCGCTAACTCCAACCACTCCACCACCAACTACTACAACTTTAGTTTTTGTTTTCATTCAAAGATTCCTACTAAATTTTTAATAAATACGAAACAAAATAAATATACAGATTGTTAAATTGAGCTCCCTAGAGAGATTGGATTTGAAACCATTGTGGTCAACCAGCAATCTTTTAACGCCCCATCCAAAGTATATTTTTCAACTTGCCAGTTGAACTTATGATAAATTTTGTTTTTATCTAAAATAATTACCTCAAATTGAGCCCATTTGTCACTACTACCGAGCTCTGTGATTGTATGTGACAGATGATTAATCATCATTTGATAAGAATCACTTTTAATCATTCTTTTAAAGTTTCCCAAAGGTCCAGTTACTTTTTTATTATTGGGATGCGCAAAATTCCAAGTCTGCTCTATGCCGCCATCTTTAAAATCTAAGTCATTATTTTGTAAACCTGTGAGTTGGATTTTAACAACCTCTGAAGGTAATATATTTTTATTCGGTGTTTTTAGATCTGCTTTAGATATTGAATTAAAAATTAATAGAATGAATAAAATGCTAAATTTTGTTTGCAGTATTTTCAACATCTTTTAAAAATTTTTTTCTTTTTTTATCCTCAACAAATGGTACAGCAAAGTAACGTCTGTATATAACATCCGTGATGCCGCATATATTAAATACCCCTCTTCTTAATCTTTTTGTTGGCATATTAAGAAAAAAGGTTCTCACTGCAAATTGAGGTGATCCATATGTGCAAAATACAACTGCTTTTTTTCCTTTTAAGTTTCCAATTGGATAACCATAATTTCCAAAAAGTTTTTTAAATTTAAATGCCCAAGGAGGTGCTAAAACTTTATCAATCCAGCCCTCTACAATTGCTGGCATTCTAAAATTCCAAATTGGTGCAATGATGACTATTGCATCTGAGTTATCTATTCTTTTTCTATGATCCAATACTTTTTCATCAGGTTGTTCTCCTGAAAATACTGGGTCAAATTTTTCTTTATATAAATCAATTAAATCAACTGAATGACCTTTTTTTTCTACGCTTTTTATAAAAGTATCTCGAATTGCAGCATTGAATGAATTTTCATCATAATGTCCATAAATAATAAAAATTTTTTTCATAAATTTATTTAATTAAAAGATATATAGGTATTATTCTGAAGTTTTGTACTTACTATTATTAATAATAAATACAAAAATAATAGGTAAAACTAATGTTAATACTGTTACAACAATTAATAAAATTCCAAGTTCAGAATAATCAGCTGTAGTTTGTATTTCGCCAGAAACTTTATCTCTTACCTCTCTTGTCACTGTGAAAATTTGATTTAAGTATTTTGTGCCCAATGCGCTTGCAGATAAAGCAAGATTAGTGAATGAGGCAAAAACTGCAAAGAAAGTTGCTTTTAAATGAGCAGGAGCATTTTTTGCTATCCAAGCAAGCAAAGGTATCATAGACACTTGTCCCAATGGAGATTCTAATGCTGTATTAATTAGTGCAATAAACTTTGCATCAACCACCCCACCTGTTAACGAAGCTGTCCAATCATGAAAACCATAATACATTCCAACACTAGGTAAAAATAAAATTGCACCAACAATACTTAAAACAACAATTATTTTAGCTATTGAATTATTTGCCATAAAAGGTCTTAACAAAACTATACCAGCCAATGTTAAAATTGATGCGAGCAATGATAAAATTGAAAAAAACTGCTCGTTAAATCCAAGCACATCAATCTCAAACCATGTAAGTCCAGGCCCAGGACCTGGCATAGCTCTAAATATAAAAATAATTACAGCTGTACCTACAATTGTAAGTCTTAACTCCTCAGGCAACTCTTTAATAAGTTTAAACATCAAAAATAAAATAATTACAACTGACCCTAAAAAAACGATTTCTTGGGCAAACGGAACATTAAAAGAGCCAACAGATAAAGTGAAGATAACGAAAATTAAACTGCCTACTAAAATCCACCAATTTACTTTCGTTTTTTCATTTCCTCTTTCTTCTTTAAAATCTAAACCTTGAAATTGTAAATTTCTTATCTGTTTATTTCTCAAATAATTAGCAAAAATCACTCCCAAAATTGAAACTAAAGGGATAACAAGGGCATAAATATAAATTGAACCATATAAATTTATTTTGCCAGCCTGTTCTAAGCTTTCAATATCTCTAAATAAAATTACATTAATTAATGCAACAAGTACTGTACCACCAATAATAGCAAACCTTCCTAGAGTTTGCATTGTCGTATGCATTATTTTTATTTGATCTTTGGAATAATCATTTCCTGACTCATCAATTAAAGGAACAGCTTCTACCGTCATTGCATCTGCAACTACATCTTGAACTACATAACCAACTGGAGCTAAAATCACACTAATAACGAACCAAGTTTCTACTGAAAAAATTTTAGCCATGTCTTCAGTATGAATAATAAGCCCATACATAATTAATAAACTAAGAGCAATTAATGATGCTCCAAAGTAAACCATATAATTTTTTCGTTCCCAAATAAGATCAACTAAATGACCTAACGGCATTTTTAACGCCCAAGGAATTCCTGCCCAAAAACCTAATCCTGCAAGAAAAGCTGCCGATAAATTTAAATAATCTTTAACAAAAAATGTTCCAACAATTCCAGTTAATCCAGAAATTCCAGCAGCCATATAAACCATTAATGGGGGTAAATAAGTCCATTTAAATTGGCGGCCCAAATCTAAAAAAGTATTATCTAAAAATTTGATTATTTTATTCATTTAGTCACTTAGAACTGGGAAGGCTTGTCTGATTTTTAAAAAATGTTTCTGATATTCCATTTTAGTACACTTGTTTTCAATATACTCCATTTTATTATCCTCAATTAATTTTTTTGCATTTTCATCACGAATACCTAATTGGAGCCAGAGAACTTTTGCACCAATTTTCACTGTGTCTTTTGCAATTCCATACACCTCCTTAGATGGTCTAAATACATCAACTATATCTACAGATTCATTAATATCTGTAATTTTTGCATAAACCTTCTCACCCAGAATTGTTTCTCCTTCTGCAGAAGGATTTACAGGATAAATTTTAAATCCATAATCCTGCATATACTTCATAACTATAGTTGATGTTTTTTTAGGATCTTTACTAACACCGACCATAGCAATAGATTTGAATTTTGAGAGAATCTCTTTAATTTCACTCATATTGATTATTTATTTTTTGTTAAAATTTTTTCTTTACAGAATTTTTTAGCTTCTTCAATGGTCATTGGTTTTTCCAATTTTTGACTGCCTGCAACACAAGCATCTATAGCTCTTTTAAAGTTATGATCTCTAAAGTTTAAAACTACATAAAGTCCAACAAAAACAAAAATTATAATTAAGATATTCTTAATTTTCATTTATTTTTCCATTTTGGTTTTCTTTTTTCTAAAAATGCAGAAATTCCCTCTTTTGCATCCATTGCCATCATATTGAGTGTCATCATCTTGCTGGTATAAGCGTATGCTTTTCTTAACGGCATTTCTAATTGTTTGTAAAAAGTTTGTTTACCAATTTTAATTGTGAGATTGGATTTTGATGCTATTTTTTTTGCTACTTTAATAACTTCATTATTTAATTTAGACTTTGAAAAGCAATCATTAATTAATCCAATTTCTTTTGCATAGCTTGCTTTGATTGGTTCTCCTGTTAACAACATTTTCATCATAGTTTTTCTATTTATTTTTCTACTAACGGCAACCATCGGTGTACTACAAAATAATCCAATATTTACTCCTGGAGTAGCAAACAAAGCATCTTTTGTACTATATGCCAAATCACAACTTGCAACTAATTGACATCCAGCTGCGTATGCTGCTCCATGAACTTTAGCTATAACTGGTTTTTTTCCTTCAACAATTTGAAGCATTAATTTTGAACATAAATTAAATAGCTTTTGATATTTTTCTCTTACTTTTAAATTTTTTACTTCTTTAAGATTATGTCCAGCACTAAAACCTTTGCCAGATCCTTCAAGAATAATTACCTTTGTTTTTTTGTCTTTATCAAGTTTTTTAAATACTTTGATTAAATCTTTTAAATTTTTAAATGATAATGAGTTATATGTTTTGGGCTCATTGATTATGATAGTAGATATTCCGCTAGATAAATTTTTAACTTTTATATTCATTAAAAATTCTATTTTAGCTTTCCTTCTTCTCTCATCTTAGCTCTAATTTTAGTAGCTGAAATTTTCTGTATTTCTTCAGGTAATTCAATCTCCTCAATTTTATATCCAACACCTCTGCCATAACAAATATTGGTAATATTAGGCACTAACATTATTTTAAATCTTCCCTCGAATTCTGGACTTAATCTGTCCTCTATATTTTTTTTAACTGTTTCAAAATTAAAAGGATTATCATCTACACCTTGAACATCTCTTATTTGAATACAAACTTGACCTGTTTTTTTAATTATTTCTTTAAATAAAGTATAATGACCATCATGAAATGGTTGCCATCTTCCTAACATTTGTGCTGTTGGTTTTTTATTGTCCCATTCGTAAGCCATTATTTTATTTCCTTTAATATTTTAGGTGCCCAGTTTTTAGCATCTTGAGTGGTAACATGGAAGTTATACTTATCTGGTTTAACAAACATTTTATTGGTATCATCAAATCTACCCTCTTTGATAGTGTCGACCCAAATAATATAATCAGCTGGAAATAAACTTCTTGCTTCAGGTGTTGGACAAATAAAATCTGCAACAACATAACTTCCATCTTCTCTCATCTTTAGAGCAAAGTCTGCCATTCTTTTGGCTTGCCTTTTTCTCCCCTCCTCTGAAAAATCCCAATCATTAGCTTCTTTTCTAACTTCATCTGCATTTAATCTTTTTGCATTTAGCATTGGAGCTAATTCATTAGCTAAAGTTGTTTTGCCAGATCCAGGTAATCCCATTATTAATATAATTTTCATTATTTTACTCGATACAATCCAAGCCAAGCATTTACATCTTTGCTGGCAATATAATCTGATTTAAAAAACTCTAATTCTTCCCATTTATTATCTTGTTTTAAATTTTTGATTTTTTTATCAAAGCCATAATCTTTGTAGATACCTTCGTTGATTGTGAAACAAATCAATCCATCTTTTTTTGTTACTCGAACAAATTCATCTAAAGCTTGTGGTTTTACATGTCCAAAAGTAAAAGTTCCAACACACATTGTTGCATCATAAAAATTATCTTTAACATCAATAGGTTTATTTAAGTCAACTTTTATTAGTTTTTGATAAAGTTGATTTGGAACAGTATCAAGTAATTTTTGTGATAGATCGGCTCCGTGAAAATTTCTAAAACCATATTTTTTTAATTGCAAACCTACTAAACCAGTACCACATCCTGCATCGAATACGAGCATTTCTTTATTTTCAGTATATCTTCTAAAAACATCAACAGTTTCTTGTGGTCCTGTATAATTCCACTCAACCATATCTTTATTATATTTATTTTTTTCACCCCACTCATCATAATATTTCATAACTTCATCAGTGGTCTTAAGTTTGTATATGGGAACTTTATTTCCAACATCTTTAAGTGCCATTTTAAATATTACTCCATTAAACTATTTGCTACCCATTTATGAAATTGATGAGTTGGTTGATCCATTATAGGTGAAAAATTTCCACCATTGTACACTGGTGAGTTTCTACCTTCTTGCATTCCTTCAATTGCATTTATGTCCTCTAACATAACATCTTTCCAAAATCTTGAATTCTCTTTTCTTAATTCTTTTAACTCTACTCCATTTGCACTTTCATTACCTACATAATACATTTGCATATGCTCTTTAGTTTTGTTCATAGTTAAAGGTTCTAACCAAAAAACATAAAAGTGATCTATATGCAAACCAATCATTACATTTGGAAATAAAGCTATATATTCTGAATTTTTTAACATATCTTTATCCCAATTAGAGAAAGTATTAAACTTTTTATTTCCTTTGGTGGGTTGTTCATATTTTTTGCTTCCTTGTCCAGCAAATCTATTAGGTAATCCTTGAATGTGATAATGATCATTAATATTTGAAACCTTATTTAATTCTGGATGAATTGTTGGCAAGTGATAACTCTCACAATAATTTTCTATTGCAAATTTCCAATTACAATTAACTTCTAAACTAAAGTAACCATAATCCTTTGAATGAACTAAAGATTTGTAATCATCTTTATTAATGAACTTTTGCCATCTATTTTCTAAAGGTTTGATATATTCATCAAACTCAATTTCATTTGAATTAATATTTACAAAAATTATATCCATCCAAACTCTGGTTTTAACCTCTTTTAATTTACTTTTTGACTTATCAAAATTTTCTAATTTATGATTATTCAGACCGCCAATATGTGGTGTTGCGATAAGATTTCCATTGAGATCATACGACCAAGAATGATAAGGACATCTAATTACATTTTTTAAGCTACGTGGTTTATCTAAAAGTTTAAAACCTCTATGACTACAAACATTATGAAATACTCGAATCTTCATGTCTTTATCTCTTAACAAAATCAATGGAATCCCAAGTAGATTGTGTGGTTTAGCATCTCCAGGATTGGGAATGGAACTTGCTACCCCAATTACCGTCCATTTGTTATAAAAAACCTTTTCTCTTTCATAGGTCAAATAATCATTATTTATATAACACTCATTAGGCAGGCCATTAGCTACTTCTATTGTTTGATCAACATTATTGAGTTTCTCAATATCTAGTATTTTTGATAAGGGTAAATTTTTAAGATTTTGATGCACAAAAAAAATTATCATGAGCATAATTTTTGGCAACAAATTTCGCCGCACCCATAAATGAATTTCTTTGACAGCTTTTTCAAAAAGGATAATGATCGAGAAATGAAATTTTCTTTGGAAATAGGACCTCAAACAGACCTTGAAACAGTTCCGAATGTAAGTGATGTTTATATAACCATGCTGCCAGGCGGAGACTATAAAGAGACGGCACAACAGGCAGTTGAGTTAGTCAAAAAGGGTTTTAATCCAGTCCCCCATTTTCCAGCAAGATCAATGCAAGATGAAAAGCAGCTAAAAGATTATGTTTCTAGATGTAAAGATGGAGGAGTAAAACAAGTTTTAGTGATTGGTGGTGGCAGAGAACCGATGGGAAAATTTGATAGCTCTTTCCAACTTTTAGAGACTGGTTATTTTGAGAAAATGACAATAGGAATTGCTGGACACCCAGAGGGGAGTCCTGATATATCCGATTCAGAATTAGAAAAAGCTATGATTAACAAAAAGCCTTACGCTGATTATATAGTAACTCAATGGTTATTAGATCCTCAGCCAATCATAGATTTTATCTCTAAACAAAGCGTACCAGTGCATGTGGGAATTACTGGGCCTCTAAAAATATCTAGCTTAATCAAATTTGCTAATATTGTGGGTGCAAAAAATTCTCTAAATTTTCTTAAATCTAATTTTAGTAAGGCGTTAGATTTATTAAAACCTAAAGACCCTAATGATCTAATTGGGAAAGTTAAATCGCATACAGATTTCTTCCACATTTATACATTCGGCGGCTTGAAGGAAACTAACAAGTGGTTGAAGGAGAATGGTTATGTCTAAAGAATTTGATTATACTAAACTAAAACATGTTACTTCAGTTAATCAATCAGATCGAAAAGTACCATATAATTTAAGACAAAGTGGGCCAACTAAGGTTGAAATGTTAATTTCAACAAGAGTAAGAAAATCACCTTATTGGCATTTATCAATGCAGGCAGGTTGCTGGAGAGCAACTGTTTATAATCGTATTTACCATCCAAGAGGATATGTAAAACCTGAAGATGGTGGAGCTATGGTTGAATATGATGCGATTGTAAATCACGTAACTATGTGGAACGTAGCTGTTGAAAGACAAATCCAAGTTAAAGGTCCCGATGCAGAAAAGTTTGTTGATTATGTGATTACAAGAGATGCAACAAAAATTTCACCGATGAGAGCAAGATATGTAATTTTATGTAATGCTTATGGTGGTGTTTTAAATGATCCAATTCTTTTAAGAATTTCTAAAGATGAATTTTGGTTTTCATTATCAGACTCTGATATTGGTATGTATTTGCAAGGTGTGAATGCAGATGGAAGATTTAATTGTACCATTCAAGAAATTGATGCTTGTCCTGTTCAAATACAAGGTCCAAAATCAAAATCTCTGATGAAAGATTTATTAGGTGATCAAGTTGACTTAGAAAATATGCCATTTTATGGTCTGGCTGAAGTTAAAGTTGCAGGGCGAAGTTGTGTGATTTCTCAATCAGGATTTTCTGGAGAAGCTGGCTATGAAATATATTTAAGAGATGCAACTCTATATGCTGATGAAATGTGGAATGCTGTGCTTGAGGCTGGAAAAAAACACCAGCTTATGGTTATTGCACCAGCTCACCATAGAAGAATCCAAGCTGGTATTTTGTCTTGGGGACAGGATATGGATATGCAGCATAATCCTTTTCAATGTAACTTGGGCTACCAGGTTTCTTTATCAGGAAAAGGTGAATGGAACAAAACCTCTGATTATGTTGGTAAAGCTGCACTTGAAAAAATGGGTAAAGAACTTAAAGATGGTAAGAAACCATACTCACTTCAGTTGGTTGGATTAGAGTTAGGTGGAAAACCTATTGATGATTATGCGCCAGATTTTTGGTTAATATCAAATGAGAATGGTGGAGATCCAGTTGGTTTCATTACTTCACCATGGTGGCATCCTGAAAAAAAAACTAACATTGCAATGGGATATGTTCCTTTTGATGGAACATTAAATGCAAATGGATTTCCAAAAGGTAAGGTTGGAACTAAATATAAAGTTCATTTACCTGAAAAATACTCTGATACTCCAGGAAAGCCTGTAGATGCAGTAATAGTAGATATTCCATTCAAAGAGTCTTTCAACGCCAATACAAGAGAAGTTTCAAAAGGTTAATCTGATTTATGAGGGGGAGTAATCCCCCTTCATCGTAAATGACAAATGGCTTCTTAATAGTAATTTGCATTCTTATAGCTATTGCTTTAATAATATTCCCATTAATCGTATCTTACAAAGAGCAAAAAAATAAAAAAAAATAAATGTTCGGTGAATTTTTAAATATAGTATTTAAATCAATTAAATTAGATAAAACTTTATACAGTGATAATAAAAACTTTGGTGAAGCTGCAATTTATTTTGCAGGGTTAATAATGATCTTAGATGGTATTGCTGGTGCTGTAGCAGCTAACACAATAATCAAAACAGCTGTCGCGATGTCAGGTCTTACAGCGATACTAACTTGGTTAGTTTGGGGCATTTTTATTTATGTAATAGGTGTTAAACTTTTTCCAGATAAACAAACTAAAGTTCCTTTTAAAAAAGTTTTAACTGCAGTGGGTTTTGCACATGCGCCTGGATTAATAAGATTTTTTGCAGTAACTCCTGAATTAATGGTTCCAATAATTTTTCTAACACAATTTTGGATCTTTGCAGCTTTAATAATCTCAACAAAACAAATTTTAAATTTAAAATCAAATCTTAAATCATTTGGAATAGTGTTTTTGTCTTTCTTGATAATTGCTTTTTTATCAATTTCTTTTGTCATGAGCAGGATGGATGCTTTACCAATTAATAATATCTAAATTGGAAATATTGTTTTAGAAATTCTACAAGATTTACAAATTTTAAATCCTATTAAAATTAAGTTATGAAAAACACTTTCATGTTTTTCTTTACACTCATCACAAATATTATCTAAATCTTTTATATTTTTATCAATTAGAATACTTTTTTTATTTTTTTTAATCATTATCAGTTAATCCAGCACCAGCAGCACTTTTCTTTAAACTATCGTTTTCATCTACAAATGTTTCTTCGGACAACTTATATAAATTATTCCAGTCTTTTTCTAAGAAGTTATCTTTATTTTCAATTATATTGATCTCTATATTTTCAACAATTTTAGGAAGCTTCAGTTCTAGAAAATTTGATGAAATATTGATATTAAAATTTAACAAAAACTCAAAATTATCAAATTTGATTTTTATTTTTTTTCCTATTATCTCTGAACTTTTACTTAAAAAGGGTAAAATTAATAAAGGAAAGCATATTTTATTAAATGTAATTTTTTGAAATTTTTCAACATTTCTAATTTGATCAAGAAAGTTTATTCCCAAAATAATTGGACAGTATGGATATTTTATAGATGAATTTTTCTCATTGATTAAATCTAAATTTTCAAACTTTTCTTTGGCTTTTAAAATATAATATTGATTTAATGTCTTGATACCTGGCAATCCAAATAATTCTAATAAGCGAATACTTTTACCAATTTCTTCCGCAACTCCCCATGAAAAACCCATAGCTTTACTTGATCGTTTAGCGATAGTATCTATTTCACTTAAAGATTTCATCTTTCGGTTATGAATTATATATCCATTGTTGATCAAAATTTTGTAGATCATTGGGGAGTGGAGCGCCCTGAAACATGCATATTCTAAGCCATTTGTCTGATTTTGGATCGAACTTTAATGCTCCAAAAAAAGATAACTTTAATCTAAGCATATCAATTGGAATTACTTTTTCACTAATAGTATTATCTTGAATTTCTGAGTATGGAAATTTTTCAATTATAAAAGCTCGCCTAACAACGTGTCTCAAATCGTTATTTTTTAGTAAAAATTTATCTATTGTTAAGTTTTTTTTTGTTTCTAAAAGCTTCTCGTGTAATTTTTTAATATCTCTAGCTATCGCAAGTGGTTGTTCTAAATCTGAACCTTCCTCATCAAATCTGTTTGCGTATCTTGGCTCTTCTTTATTTTTTGAAATAAACCAAAAATTTTTAAAATTTTCTTTTTTTTTAAAATCAATTTTTAAAATATTATTGTACTTTGTTTCAACAATTTTTCTTAAATCTTCAATTGTACGATTTGTGGGTATTGTAAAATATTTTTCCTCATCTGAGCTCATTTGGCTTACCAGTGGTTTTGTTATATTATCAAAAGGTTCTAACATCATTGAAACAATATATTCTATACATTCATCACAGGTTTTTTTCTCTACCCATAAATAAATTTCATTAAATGGATAATCTATTCCAAAATCAAACTCTATTTCAATAAATTCTAAAAATATTTTAATATCTTTAAGTAAAGAATTGATTTTATTTTTTTGGTATTCACTTTCTGTATTCCAGCTTGTTATGTTTTTTAAAGAATTTTTAAGGCAATTTTTAAAAATTCTAATTTCTTTTAAACTGGCTTTTTTTATTTCTCTTATCTTTTTTAAGGCAACTTCTCTACTTAAAATCCAGTTATTTAGTAACGTTGGATGATTAACAATAAATGGTGCCATACCAAGCCCTGTCGAATTACCAATACCTAAATTTTTACATATTTTAAGATCTAATTTTACTGCAGATTTAGGATTTTTAAACTTAGCAACATGATTAACTTGGTCAAAGGTAAATTGTCTAACTAAATAAACTAACATCATCTCAAGTCTAAACGGACCGTTAATTTCTTCTCTATTTTCAATTCTAAACCTATCTGCAAGACCAAATTTTCCAGACCCGTAAACAGCTGTTGTTCTATAAAGATATCCAACTTCTTCCAAAAGATTTAAATCAGGTTGGACCCCTTTACTTAAACTTTCTACTACATGATTAAATACTCTTACAGATTTATTTGCTCTAGAAAGAGTCAGCTCCTTGTAAGATAATCTACCAACTTCTTGTTTTGGAACTTCATTTTTAAGTCTTTCAATGTCTAATTTAGATGGAGAGCCGTCGTGTAATGTAAAAGCCGCATCCCATTTTGTTGCAATAACTCTATCAGATCTTTCTTCATCGTTAATTTTATTTGCAAAACATATTAAAGAATAAATTCTTTCTTTTTTCTTAAAAGAATAAACTGCAGTACCATAACCATGCTCGTCTAAATCAAATAGATCATTTTTATATTCCCAATCTTTAAACTCATCTAAAAAACTCCTTAAAAAAGATAATTTGGATTGATGAAATGATCCTAATCTTGATAATTTCATTATTGTATTTGGATTTCTTAACTGAATTTGCATCTAAATATTTTTATAAAAGTTAAACCAATTATTACCAAGTATATCATTGGATTCATTATCATTAAATCCAATTTTCTTTAATCCTTTTTCTAAATTTTCAAAACCTCTTGCATCTTTAAACCAATTTGGCTGTTTAGGAAAACCAGGTTTGATTTTTGATCCTTCACCATAATTTTTGTTTTTTGACCAAGTTCCATTTCTCATCCATTCCACAACACTATCTGGCTGCTCCAAACAAAGATCCGAACCTATTCCAATATTTTTTACATTCATTATTTCAGCAGTTCTTGCGGCCATTTCACAAAAACTCTCTAAAGAACATTCTGTGTTGTTCTTCAAATGATGTGGATATAGAGAAAGACCTAACATGCCTCCACTCTCACCTAAAGCTTTTAATAAATCACTAGATTTGTTTCTTTTTGCTGGATGCCAAAAATTTGGATTTGCGTGAGTAATTGCTATAGGCTTCTCGCTGATTTCAATTGCATCAAAAGTACTTTTTTCAGCTGAATGAGACATATCAATAACTATTCCCACCCTGTTCATCTCTTTAATTATTTCTCTTCCAAAATTAGTTACACCGCTATCATTTTTTTCATAACAACCAGTTGCTAACAAAGATTGGTTATTGTAAGTCAGCTGCATAAATCTGCATCCAAGTTCATGCACTTTTTCTACTAAGCTAATATCATCTTCAATAGGTGAGCAATTTTGGAAACCAAAAAAAATAGCAGTTTTGTTTTCTTGATGTGCTTTATTAATATCTGTAAAATTTTTACCTTTAAAAATTAAGTCTGAATTATTTTTAAATAATTTATCCCATTTTTGTATCTCAATAAGTAGCTCATCGTAATCTTCATGATAAGCTATAGTAACATGCACCGCGTCTAACTTTGCTTCTCTATTAATTTCAAAAATTTTTCGAGACCAATTACAGTACTGGAGATTGTCAATTTTATAGTTCATGATTTGATAAACAAACCATATCAACATGTATTTTTAATTTCTATGAATTTTATTGAAATTTTAATCATATTTTGAAATAAAGTTTTCCTTAAACTATGAATACAAATAAGATTCTTAAAGTATCAATCGTCATGGGCAGTCAATCTGACTACAAAATCATGAAACGATGTGAAAAAATATTAAAAAGTTTGGGTGTTTTATTTGAAAGTAGGATAATTTCTGCTCACAGAACTCCTAAAAGAATGTTTGAATATGCATTAAATGTAGAAAAAAATAATATTGGAGTCATAATCGCAGGAGCGGGTGGTTCAGCACACTTGCCTGGAATGATTGCTTCTTTGACAACAATACCTGTTTTAGGTGTGCCAGTTGAGAGTAAAAAATTAAAAGGATTAGATAGCTTATTATCAATAGCTCAAATGCCTAAAGGTATTCCAGTCGGAACTCTTGCTATAGGTGAAGATGGAGCGGTAAATGCAGCACTACTTGCTGCATCAATATTAGCAAACAATAATTATAAGATTAAAAAAAAATTAAAACGTTGGAGAATTTCTCAAACTAAATCTGTTAAGAAAAATCCTAAATAATGTCTAAAATTACTCTTGGCATAATTGGAGGTGGTCAACTTGGAAGTATGCTATCAGTTGCTGCAAAAAAATTAAATATCAAAACTGTAGTTTACTCTGATGACGAAAAAGCTCCGGCTCAAAATTTTTCTGATGAATTTATTTTTGCATCATACATCGATAAAGAAAAAGTTTATGATTTTGCTAAAAGAGTAGATGTTATTACTTATGAATTTGAAAATATTCCATTTGAAACTTTAAATGAACTTAGTAAATTAAAAACTGTTTTACCAAAACCTTCCGTAAATCGATTAATTCAGCATCGATTAGCTGAAAAAGATTTTGTTAACAAACTAAATATTAGAACTACAAGATATGTGCATATTAAAAATAAAGATGATTTACTCCCATTAGAAGATTTTTTGCCAGGTATTCTTAAAACAACTACTATGGGATATGACGGTAAAGGACAGTTCCCAATCCAAAACATAAATATGATTGATTCATTAAATATAGACTTCGATAATGAATATATTTTGGAAAAATTAGTAAAATTAAAAAAAGAAATTTCTGTAATAATAACTCGATTTAGTAATAATAAATATGAAGTTTACGAACCGATAGAAAATACTCATGAGAACCAAATCTTAAAATACTCTAAAATTCCAGCACTAATAAGTGAAAAAATTTTTAATCAGTCTAAAGAATGGGCAATTTTAATTGCTGAAGAATTAAAATATATTGGCACATTGTGTGTGGAATTTTTTATTGATCGAAATGATAATTTATATGTAAATGAAATAGCGCCAAGAGTACACAACTCAGGACATTTGACTATTAACGCATTTAATGTAAGTCAATTTGAAAATCATATAAGAGCAGTCTGCTCTTTAGAGCAAATCCCTATAAAAAAATTATCTAATGCAGTAATGATTAATCTTATTGGAGATCAAATTATTCCATATCGGAATAATCTCAAACTTAATGATAATCAATTTTTTTTTGACTATCTTAAAAAAGATATTAAAAAAAATAGAAAGATGGGTCATTTAACAACTTTAAAATAAATGCTTAAATCAATTGAAGGAAATTTTGACCATCCTGAGGTAAATCAACTTCTAAAAAAACATTTTATTGAATTAAGAGCAGCCTCGCCTGAAGGAAGTGCTCATGTTTTAGATATTCCTGGCCTAATGGTGCCTTCAATCAAATTTTGGAGTTTATGGAAAAAAGATCAACTAATGGGTTGTGGTGCTTTAAAATTTCTAGATGAAAAGCATGGTGAATTTAAATCTATCAGGACTCATGATAATTTTAGAGGCAAAGGTTATGGAAAAAAAATAATCAATCACTTAATTAATGAGGCTAAAAAGCTAAATATTAAAAGAATAAGTATAGAAACGGGCTCAGGGAGTTTTTTTAAACCAGCTAGAAAATTATTTGATAATTGTGGATTTAAACCATGTGCACCTTTTGCTCACTATAAAGAAGATATTAATTCACTTTATTTAACTAAATTATTAGAAAATGATTAAAATTATATGATTATTAATCAATCAATTTAGTTGACAAAACTAATAATTTTCTAAAGAAAGCCAGTGTTACTTAATTATAAGTAATAAATTAACATAATAAAAAGTAAGAAGATAAATATGAGTCTACAAGGTAAAGTTAAGTGGTTCAATCCAACCAAAGGTTTTGGTTTTATTGAAAGAGAAGATAAGGAAAAAGATGTGTTTGTACATGTTTCAGCAGTAAGAGATGCTGGTATGAATGGTTTAGAGGAGGGTCAAGCTTTGACTTTCGATGTTGAAGATGGTCCAAAAGGTCCTTCAGCAGTTAACTTAAAAACTGCATAATTTTCATTATATAATTTATTGGCTATAAATAATTTAAAGTTTTCTATATAGAACTTATTTTTTTTTGTAGCCAATACACTATTCTTTAATATATTAAAAAAATGATTGGTATTCTTGGTGGGATGGGAACTCAAGCAGGTCTTGATTTCTGTAATAAACTTGCAATCTTAAACAGGGGTAAAATTGACCAAGAGTATCCTTTGTTTTTACTTTATAATAAAGCAAATATTCCTGGAAGACCTGAGTCGATTGGAGTTCAAACTGGAAGTTTATCTAACAGATTAATTAATAAAAAAAGTAAAAAGAAATATCTTTTAGTATTAAAAAGTTTATTAGAAGGTTGCCAATTACTCAAAAAAAGTAAATCTAAATTTATTGTGATACCCTGTAATACTGCGCACTATTGGTACGATGATTTAAAGAAAAAAATTAAGTTACCTATAATCAATATGCCAAAAGAAGTATTTAAACATACACTAAAAAAATGTAAAAAAAATTCGACTATTGGTTTGCTTGCAACAGAGGGAACTTTGAGAACTGGTGTATATAATAAATTTTTTGATAAAAAATATAACTTAATTATTCCAAATCCTTTACTTCAAAAAAAATCAGTAAATAAAGCTATTAAACTTGTGAAAATGGGAGATGTTAAAACTGCAAATAAAATTATAAAACCTGCAATTAATTTTTTAATAAAACAAAAATGTAAAAAAATTATTCTTGGATGTACAGAACTGCCAATTGCAATATTTGCCTTTAAATCATTTAAAAAAATTAAAACTTCAAAAATTTTTCTAGATCCAAACTTGATATTAGCCCATGCAGCTATGAAGAAATATAAAAAATAATTAATGTCATCCAAGGAAAAACCATATGTATTAATTGTAGCTGAGTTAATTTATTTAGAAGTCTGTAAATTAAAAAAAGAAAATCAATATTTGAACAATATAGATGCTATTGAAGCTTTTATAGGCTCCAAGACTTATAAACATGTAAGTTCTGGAAAATTCCATGATGAATGGTTTGTTGAATTAAAGAAAAATAAATTTATTGATGCAAAAACAAAAAAAAAGATACCAGAAGAAACAATAAGATTATTACAAGTCCAGAAAGATGTTATCATAAAACAATTAATTCAATTTCCAGATTTATATTTTGCTAAAAGTCATTATCCTTTAGAATTATCTCAAAGAGCTTTTAACCATCTGTGGAGAATGTGTGAAAGTTACGAACTATGGTGTAAGGAAACTGGGCAAGAAAAATTAATCTATTTAAATATTATTGAATAATATTTTCTAGATTAAGTTTTTTTCTTGTCATCTTAATTCTTTTTTCAACCAATATTCTTAATTGTTCGTTAATTTGATTTTGTTGATTCTTTTTATCTATTTCTTGTTTGACCAACATTAACGAATTTTTTCCAGTTTTTTTTTTTATACTTTGGTCAATTATAAATTGTGCACTTGCTTTGTAAATATTACCTGATGTAATTGCTGTAAGACCTGGGCCAAGTATAGAGAAGATTGGAATAAAACCTGTTAAAAAGAAAAACGAAATCAACAACGCGAAAATTTTAACAAACCTAAGATTCATAATTAAAATTTAGGTGATTTATTGGCCAAATACTATTAGTAATTAGTCCATTTTAGGCATCGAATTATTTGATTTTAGCTGATTTTTAAGTTTATAAAATACAATGATAAGAATATTTCCTTTAATTTTTGTTCTTTTATGGTCCTCAGCTTTTATAACAACTAAACCTTTAATTGATAATAGTGACCCTTTTTCAGCTCTTGCTTTTAGATTTTCAATTGTGACATTAGGTTTTTTAATTTTTTCGCTTTATTCAAATCAAAGAATTTTAATTGATAAAAAAAAATTTATTGAGTCTTTTTTCAGTGGAGTTCTTTTTCATGGAATATATTTAGGTGGAGTTTTCTATTCTATATCAATAGGTATGCCAACAGGTATTGCTGCTTTAATTGTTACTCTTCAGCCAATTTTAACTAATGCTTTAAGTGGACCAATTCTTAAGGAAAAAGTGACTTATAAACAATGGATTGGTGTTTTGCTGGGTTTTTCAGGAGCTGCTCTTGTTCTTGGATTTGATATTGGATCAAAAATTCCATTGTTGGGCTTGGTAGCTACTATAATTGCTTTAATTGCAATTACATCTTCAACTATTTGGCAAAAAAAACTTAGTAATAATTTACCTTTATCAGTAAGTAATATGTATCAAGCTTTAGGAGGAGTAACTTTTCATATTATTATAATTATTTTTTTTGCAAAACCATACATTAATTTTTCACAATCATTTATAATAGCAATGAGTCATCAAATATTTTTAGTGTCATTTGGTGCATTTACAATATTAATGTATTTAATTAAAAATAATTCAGCAAGTAAAACAGTTTCTATATTTTTTTTAATTCCAACAACTTCTGCTTTAATGGCTTGGCTATTTTTAAATGAAAATTTGACCACATTAGATATTTTTGGTTTTTTAATAACTACTTTGGGTGTTTACATTGCAACACGAGATTAAGGAAAATGATTAAATTGAGAAATATCCAAATTCTAGAGATGAGTCTGTAACAGAGTGATATAATGACTCACCAAAACTTCTAAGAGCAAATAATCTTAGCTTGTCTGGGTTATCATCGATCATATCAATTGTGAGAGCTAAACCGTTGTAGGTAGAATTAATTGAATTATTTTTTTTTAGTAAATTAAAATTATATGGACATCCTTTTTTCAAAACTTCTATTACATCTTTTCCTTCAATTTCAATAATAGCTCTTGAATGTGATAAATCTGTTACAGCAAAGTCAGTATCTTTAAACTTATCTGATATATTTTTTGTTAAATCTTTTTTTGTTGAAACTAAAAGCCAGTTTTTTGGTCCATTCCACAAAATCCTAGTAGTTTCATTGAGCACTACAGTTAAAGGTTCATTTTTCAATTTTAAACCATCAATATCAATACCATCAAAGGGAACTGAAGAATTTTTGTACTGAACTATTTGAACTATTAGTAAATTTTTGATTTCAGATATTTTTAGTAAATCATTTTCATTTTTACCATCATAATCTCCAAATTTACCTTTTGTATGAACATTTGATAAAGCTGAAATTAATGTCATGATCTAACTCTTTCACCTTTTGGGTCTACATAATGTGATGAAACAATCTCAACTGGTATTACTTTATTTTTAAGTGGTGACATCGCAAAAAGCTTTTGACCAATCATGTTTTTTCCATCTTTCATAATTGCTAAAGAAAAAGGGTTATCGTATTCAACACTCCAACATGAAGCTGAAATATGACCTAATTTTGGATTTGGTAATTTTGCTTTATCATCTTTAACTAAATGAGAGCCTTCTGGTATACTTGTTTGTTTATCTAATGGAACTACGCCTACAATTCTTTGTCTATCTTCAGCAGTAAATGCAGATCGTTGTAATGATCTTTTTCCAATAAAATCTTTCTTTTTGCTTATAAGCCCATCTAAACCGTTATCATATGGAATTGTTCTTCCATCGAGCTCTGAACCAGCCACATGACCCATTTCTATTCTTAATGTTGATAATGCTTCAGTTCCATATGGTTGAATTTTAAATTCTTGACCCACTTCTATTATTTTTTCCCACATAAAGTTTCCATTGTCAGACTCAACATTCACTTCATAAGCAAGTTCACCAGAAAATGAAATCCTGAAAATTCTAGCTTTTATTCCAAATAAATCTCCTTCAATGAAACCCATAAATGGAAGTCCTTCATTTGATACGTCTATTTTTGGAAATAGTTTTTGCAGTAAATCTCTTGATTTAGGTCCGGCAATTGCTGCCCCAGCCCACTGCTCAGTTGTTGATACCACATTTACATTTAGCTCTGGCCATACTAATTGTAAGTAATACTCTAAGTGAGAAAGAACATTTGCAGCTTGAGCTGTAGTTGTTGTCATATGATAATGATTTTCTGAAATTCTAGTTGTTGTTCCATCATCCATAACAATTCCATCTTCTCTCAACATCACGCCATATCTAGCCTTACCAACTGGTAACTTCAACCAAGCGTTAGTATAGACTCTATTTAAAAATTCAGCTGCATCAGGACCTTTAACATCTATTTTTCCTAAAGTTGTTACATCGCAAACTCCAACATTTGACCTTACATTTTTTGCTTCTCTTTTAGATGCCTCGAATAAACTTTCGTCTCCATTTTTATAATATCGAGGTCTCAACCAAACTCCAGCATCCACAAACACTGCATTATGTTTCTCATGCCATAAATGCATTGGTGATTTTCTAGTTGGTTTTGAATGTTTGCCAACTTCTCTTCCTACAATTGCTCCGATAGATACTGGTGTGTAGGGTGGTCTAAAAGTAGTGTGACCGACTGATGGAACGACTTTATTCTCAATTTCTGACACAAGTTGAAGACCATTTAGATTGCTCGTTTTACCTTGATCAGTTGCCATACCAAGGGTCGTATATCTTTTTACATGTTCAATTGATCGATAACCTTCTCTTAAAGCTATTTCTATATCAGAAACTGCTACATCGTTTTGGAAATCTAAAAATCTTTTATAATTTTTACCCTTAGGTAATGGTACGCACCAAAACTTATCATGTTGTGAAGATTTTTTTTCAACAACATTTGGCACAGAAATTTTTTTATCAGTTTTAGTTATTTTTTTTGATAACTCATTTCCTGCCTCAAATGATGTTTTAAGAGTTTGTTCTAAAGAAAATATACCATTAGCAGCCCCAAGAGTAGTTTCATTTTGTTTTGACTTTCCAGGAACAAAGGCATCAATTTCATCTTTAAATTGAGTTTTATTTCCTGATTGAGATGCTAAATGAATTGTTGGTGTCCAAAAACCTGAGACACATATACAGTCACATTTAAATCTTTCTATTTTTCCAAGCTGTCTTTTATCCTCTGATATACTTGCAATATCAGCTGATTTAACTTTTTTATAACCTTTAGCTGCAACAACAACATAAGAATATTTTATATCTATTCCAAGATCTCTCGCTTCATCAACTATCTCTGAATTAGGATTTTTTCTGGTGTCTAAAACAACTGGATCTACACCGTTTTTTTTAAATTCGATTGCTGTTTCATATCCGCTATCATTATTTGTAAATACTAATGGTTTTTTTCCAACTAAAACACCGTAAACTTTTAAATATTCTTTTGCAGCTGAGGATAACATAACTCCAGGAGTATCATTGTTACCAAAAACTATTGGTCTTTCAATTGATCCTGACGAAATTAAAACTTCTTTTGCTCTTATGTACCAAAGTCTTTTATTTGGATGATATTTTTTGGTTTTTGGTAAATGATCACTAACTTTTTCAGACATCACTAACATGTTATGATCGTAGTAACCAAAAATTTGAGATCTATTTTTTACTGTAACATTTGGCATTTCTTTAAGCTCTGAGATAATACTCTCAGACCAATCTTTTCCTGACTGGTTACCAATATTAACATCGCTAGTAAGTAAAGTTCCACCAAATCTAGGTTTGTCTTCTGCTAAAATAACTTTAGCTCCATTCTTCGCTGCAGCATATGCGCTTGCCAGTCCTGATGGTCCAGATCCGGTAATTAATAAATCACAATAATCATATTTGTGTTCATATCTCTCTTTATCGTGTTTAGTTGAAGCTACACCTAAACCTGCAGCTTTTCTTATAAATGGTTCATAAACTCTATACCAAAAGCTTTTTGGCCACATAAATGTTTTATAATAAAACCCTGCTGGCAAGAAGATTTTCAAAAAATTATTAATTGCACCAATATCAAAATTAACACTTGGCCAACAATTAACACTTTTTGCCTCGAGTCCATCAAAAAGTTCTTGCTCAGTAGCTTTTATATTTGGTTCTGTTTCACCATTTCTATAAAGCTGAACTATTGCATAAGGTTCATCAACGCCTGCACCAAAAAATCCTCTGGGTCTATGATATTTAAAACTTCTTCCTACTAAATGAACTCCATTCGCCAGTAAGGCTGATGCTAATGTGTCACCTTCAAAACCAAAATAAGACTTACCATTAAATTTAAATGATAGTTTTTTATCTCTATTAATTAGTCCACCATTTTTAAGTCGAAAATTTTGGGTCATTAGGCAACTTCCTCGTCAGCCTTAAATGTTCTAAATATTTCATGAGTTGAAGTATCCCTCTCAACTTTGATCCACTGCCTACACCCAGAGATATGTTGCCAAAGCTCCAAATGTTTTCCTCTTAAGCTTTTTCTATTATAAACAAAATTGTCCCATTCTTGATCAGAAACTTCTTTGTTTAGTAATGGTCTTTTTACACTTGCATCTCCACCATAAGAAAATTCATTTTGAGATCTCATTCCACAATGTGGGCAATTAATATAAAGCATCTAAGATATCCAAGTCTTAGTACCAAGCCCTTTTTCATCAATAAGATGACCTGTATTAAATCTATTTAAACTATAACCTGCATTTAATTCGTGAACTCTATCTTGCGCAATAGTATGTGCAAATGTCCAACCAGATGCAGGTGTAGCTTTGAATCCTCCATAACACCAACCACAATTTAAATATAAACCTTCAATATGAGTTTTATCAATAATGGGTGAACCATCCATTGACATATCCATAATACCACCCCAAGTTCTGAGCATTTTTAATTTGCTTAAAAAAGGCATCATTGCTATTCCTTCAGTTAAGACATGCTGCAACGTTGGCAAGTTTCCTCTTTGAGCATAACTATTATATCCATCCAAATCTCCACCCATTACCATTTCACCTTTATCGGATTGACTAATATAAAAATGCCCTGCACCAAAAGTTACTACATTATCTAAGACTGGTTTAACTGGCTCAGAAACACAGGCTTGTAAAAGATGAGTTTCAATTGGTAGTGTCATATTTAATTTTTCAGCCAAAATATTAGTGCTACCGGCAACACATAACCCAATTTTTTTTGCTTTAATATCTCCCCTAGATGTTCTTACTCCATTTATTTTTCCTGCTGAAACATCAAATCCTGTTACTTCACAGTTTTGAATTATGTCTACCCCCATAGAGTCAGCCTGACGTGCATAACCCCAGGCAACAGCATCATGTCTAGCAGTTCCTGCACTTGGTTGCATTAAACCACCAAAAATTGGAAATCTCACATTTTCTGAAAAATCAGCCATCGGAATAATTTCTTTCACTTGTTCTCTATTTAAAAGTACTGCATCGATACCATTTAGTCTCATAGAGTTACCTCTTCTAGCGTATACGTTCATCTGTGCATCAGAGTGTGCTAAATTAATAATTCCTCGAGGAGAAAACATTACATTGTAATTCAAGTCTTGACTCATTCTTCTCCATAAATCCATTCCAAATTCACTGAATAAACCATTGTCGTCATACATATAATTAGATCGTATAATTGTTGTATTACGACCAACATTTCCTCCACCAATCCAGCCTTTTTCTATAATTGCAACATTTGTAATATTATGCTCTTTTGCTAGATAGTAGGCCGTTGCCAAGCCATGCCCTCCACCTCCAATAATAACTACATCGTACTCTTTTTTTGGTGAGGGATCTTTCCAAGCTAAATCCCATTTTTCATGATTAGAGAGGGCGTTCTTAATTAAATTGAATACTGAATATTTTTGCATGTCAGAATTTTATAATAATGAGTATAAATAGTTCGTATTTTTTTTATATATAATTTTTAGATATTTCCAAAGGCTTTAAAAAGAGATACTAATCTTCAACTCTAAAATTAAAAAGGACTATCAATGAGTGAGATAAAATCAGACATTCAAATAGCTAGAGAAGCAAAAATGGAGCCAATTAAAGATATATTGGCTAAAATGAATGTTCCAGATGAAAGCGCAGCTTTTAGTCCCATGGGGCGTCATATAGCAAAAATTAATTTAAAATATTTGGATGATTTAAAAGATAAAAAGGACGGAAAATTAGTCTTAGTTACCGCAATTACACCAACACCTGCGGGTGAAGGTAAAACTACAACATCTGTGGGTCTTAATGATGGATTAAATAAAATAGGTAAAAAATCTGTTGTTTGTTTAAGAGAACCAAGTCTTGGTCCTTCTTTTGGATTAAAAGGAGGTGCTGCTGGTGGAGGCTATGCTCAAGTTGTTCCAATGGAACAAATTAATTTACATTTCACCGGTGATTTTCATGCAATCACTTCTGCTCATAACTTGTTATCAGCTTTAATTGATAATCACATTTATTGGGGAAATAAACTTAATATAGACGTTAGAAGAGTTTCGTGGAGAAGAGTCATGGACATGAATGATAGATCTTTGAGATCAATAATTGTAGATCTTGGCGGTGTAGCTAATGGATACCCACGACAAGATAGTTTTGATATTACAGTTGCATCTGAGTTAATGGCGATCTTTTGTCTTGCAACAGATTTAAAGGATTTAGAAAATAGAATTGCAAATATTACAATTGGATATACTAGAGATAAAAAACCGATACATGCAAAAGATTTAAATGCACAAGGTCCGATGACAGTGCTATTAAAAGATGCAATCCGACCAAATGTGACTCAAACTTTAGAAAATAATCCTGCTTTAATTCACGGAGGTCCATTTGCGAATATTGCTCATGGCTGTAATTCTGTAATTGCAACAAAAGCAGGACTTAAGTTAGCAGATTTTGTTGTAACAGAAGCTGGTTTTGGTGCAGACCTTGGTGCAGAAAAATTTTTAAATATTAAATGTAGAAAATCTGGGATCAAACCAGATTGCGTAGTTATTGTTGCTACAATTAGAGCTTTAAAAATGCATGGAGGTGTATCAAAAGAGGAATTAAAAGATGAAAATATTAAATGTTTAAAAAAGGGTTTAGTAAATTTGGAAAGACATATTAATAATACCAGAAAATTTGGTCTTCCAGTTACAATAGCAGTAAATCACTTTGTTACAGACTCAGATAAAGAGATGAAAACATTATTGGATTTCTGTAAAACTCTAGGCGTTAAAGCTTCAAAATGTACTCATTGGTCTGATGGAAGTGAAGGAACTTTAGAACTGGCTAAAAATGTCGTGGACATTTGCAATGATAATCAAGATACTTTTGAATATTTATACGAAGATAAGTTGCCTTTATTTAAAAAAATAGAAAAAATTGCTTTAGAAATTTATCATGCAAGTGAGGTTGTGGCTGATACAAAAATAAGACAACAATTAAAAGATTTTGAGGAAAAAGGTTATGGTAAACTTCCAGTTTGTATAGCAAAAACTCAATATAGTTTTTCAACAGATCCAAATTTGAAAGGTGCACCAACTGGTCATGTATTGCCTGTGAGAGAGGTAAGATTGTCGTCTGGTGCAGAATTTGTCGTTGTGGTTTGTGGTGAGATAATGACTATGCCAGGATTACCAAGAGTCCCTGCAGCAAATTCAATTAAGTTAAACAAAAATGGTGATATAGAGGGTTTATTTTAAACTTTTATCTTAAGTTTTTTATTTTTAATTATCGTTGTAATTAAACTTCTCATCAAAGGAATCTTATTTTTATCTAATTTCTTTAAAACAAACGGAGCTATTTCTCGAGCGAGTTG
This sequence comes from uncultured Pelagibacteraceae bacterium, assembly GCA_902569975.1. Classification (GTDB taxonomy): domain Bacteria; phylum Pseudomonadota; class Alphaproteobacteria; order Pelagibacterales; family Pelagibacteraceae; genus Pelagibacter. The sequence goes on from CACFWD010000001.1 coordinate 139,743, forward strand.
TTCACCCTCAACTGTATCATTAGGCATAAACTTTTTTTTTGCAGTCTTAAAACTATATCCTTTGCCTAAATAACTTCCCATTTTACTATTTCTTCCACCAGCAGCACTTACATAAAGATCTCCAGCACCTGCAAGGCCTAGCGTCGTTTCCTCTTTTCCTCTAAAATATTTTGTAACATATTTCATCTCGATTATTGATTTTTGGAATAAATTTGACGAAGCATTTAAACTTTGACCAGCACCAATTATCATAGAATAGATATTCTTTATAGCTGAACAAACTTCTACTCCAATTACATCTCTTGAAAATTCAGTAAGGTAATATTTTGTGGAAATTTGTTTTCCAATTTTTTTAGCAAAATTAATATTTTTATTTGCGATAACAACTCTTGTTTGATTTTTTCTAGCTAATTCTTTTGCTAAACATGGGCCTTTTAGAACTGATACATTTTTAATACCACAGTTTTTTTTAAGATTTTCGGAAATTGTTAAAATTTTCTTCTTTTTAGATAAATATTTCAATCCTTTTGTAAGCACTAAAACAGGAATCTTTATCTTATTATGTTTTAACTTTTTTCTAATGAAATCAATTCCAGGTAAACTTAACGCTATAACTAAAAGATCAAATTTTTCTCTTAATAAGTCATCAGAAAATCTCCGAAATTTGAGTTTTTTTGGGAGTCTAATTTTTAATGCAGAATGAATTTTTTTTTTTGATGATAGGTCTCTTATAAATCTTTTAGAATAAGGTTCAGTAATTGTAACATCATTTTTTTTTTCTATACAAGGGATCGTAAAAGCTGAGCCCATTGCACCACCACCAATAACTAAAATTTTTTTCATATATTTAGCTTAAAAATTATATATTTAATACAACACATGCTAGAGAAAGTAATCTCAAATAATTTAAAATATGATACAATATTTCATTTTAATTTTCCTTATTTTGTTAGTAAAATAAATTTACAAATTTAAAAAAAGTAACTTAATGACAAAAGTAGCAATCATTGGAGCAGGTCCATGTGGTTTATCCATGCTCAGATCATTCGAATTAGCCGAAAAAAAAGGTGAGAAAATCCCAGAAATAGTTTGTTTTGAAAAGCAAGATGATTGGGGTGGTTTATGGAATTATAGTTGGCGAACAGGATCAGATCAATACGGAGATCCTGTACCTAACAGCATGTATAGATATCTTTGGTCAAATGGACCAAAAGAATGTTTAGAATTTGCAGATTATTCTTTTGATGAACATTTTGGGAAGCCAATACCATCCTTTCCACCTAGAGAAGTTTTATATAACTATATTGTTGGAAGAGTGAGCAAGGGTAATTTAAAAAAGAAAATAAAATTTAATACCAGGGTTGTAAATACTGTTTTTAAAAATGACAAATTTGAGCTTAGCTATCAAGATAAAGTAAATAATAAAATATTAAAAGATAATTTTGATTATGTTGTTGTTTCTACGGGTCATTTTTCAGTTCCATATATTCCAGAATATGAGGGGATGGACTCATTTCCTGGAAGAATAATGCATTCTCATGATTTTAGAGATGCAGAAGAATTTAGAAATAAAAATGTAATAGTGCTAGGAAGTAGTTATTCAGCAGAGGATATTGCGCTTCAGTGCAATAAATATGGAGCCAAAAGTGTTACCATTGGTTACCGACACAATCCGATGGGATTTAAGTGGCCTAAGGGTATGAAAGAAGTTCATTATCTGGATAAATTAGTAGGAAAAAAAGCAATATTCAAAGATGGAACTGAGCAAGAGGCTGATGTTGTAATTTTATGCACTGGTTATCTTCATCATTTTCCTTTTTTAGAAGAAAATTTACAATTAAAAACTGGAAATAGGTTATATCCACCAAAATTATATAAAGGAGTGGTTTGGCAAAATAATCACAAACTATTATACCTTGGTATGCAAGATCAATTTCATACATTTAATATGTTTGATTGCCAAGCTTGGTACGCAAGAGATGTAATTTTGAATAAGATCAAGATACCTAGCAATACTGAAGTTGAAAAAGATATTAATAAATGGGTTGCAATGGAAGAAAAGCTAGAAAACCCAGATCAAATGATTGATTTTCAAACTGAGTATACAAAAGAGCTTCATGAAATGTCCGATTATCCAAAAATTGATTTTGAGTTAATAAGAAAACATTTTAAAGAGTGGGAACATCATAAAGTTGAGGATATTCTAACTTACAGAAATAAATCTTTTTCATCTCCAGTGACTGGTTCTATTGCTCCTGTTCATCATACGCCATGGGCAACTGCCATGGATGACTCTTCAAAAACTTTTTTAGATAAATAATCGAAGATTAATCGATACCGAGGTGTTTTTTTCTTTTTTGGACATAAGCTCTAATTAAATTATCAAATATTAAAGCTATAAAAGCTACACAGATTCCAAGAGTTAATCCAATTCCTGCACCTTTTTTATCTGATAATGCTTTTAATATATATTGACCTAAATCCTCTGTTCCAATAAATGCTCCTATAATCACCATAAATAAAGCAAACACAATTGTCTGATTTATACCAAGCATCATATGTGGGAATGCCAAAGGAAATTCTATTTTAGTTAATCTTTGAAATTTATTCACACCTGACATAGTTGCTGCATCATGTAATCCAGCAGGAACGCTTCTAAGTCCCTCAATTGTATATCTTGTGGCAGGGATCGTTGCATAAACTATAACCGCTATAAGCACAGATGTATCTGTTATACCAAATAACATCATTACTGGAATTAAATATACAAAAGATGGGAATGTTTGAAATATATCACAAACGCCTAACATAAAATTTGCAGAATGTTTATTTTGAAAACATAAAGTTCCTACTGTAAATCCAATGATGCAAGAGACGATAACTCCGAAAGTTGCCATATATGCTGTGACCAAAGCTCTATCCCACCAAGGGCTAAATGCAATGAATAAAGTTAAAGCACAAACTACCAAGGCTGAACGTAATCCACCAATTAAGTATCCTGCACCAACAACCAAAACTATTGTAGCGATTGCAGGCATTCTTAAATACAGGGCTCTCATAGGTTGAAGCACTTCTTGTATCAACCATGTATTGAAAGCTTTAATATAAACAAAGAAAGTATCAAAAATCCAATCTACTCCTTTATTCCAAAAATCAGCAGTCGATATCCCTTTATTGTGGGGAATTTCAAATAAATAATTGAAAGTATCTTTAAATAAATAATTTCCAATATAAGCGAGTGCTATTCCAATAACAAATATAGCAACAAAAAATAAAAAATTTTTGTTTCTTTGGTAGAAAGTAAGATTACCAAAATAATCTGTTTGTTTATTGGCCCATGCCAAAGACATCTTGTCTAAAAGAATTGCAATTAAACTAATACACAAGCCTGCCTCTAAAGCTAATCCTATGTTTAATTGGTTTAATGCTAATAATAAATTGAATCCTAAACCTTTTGCACCAATAAATGCTGAGATAACTGCCATTGAAAAACAAACCATTATTACTTGGTTTACCCCAATCAAAATATCCCTTCTAGCAGTTGGAATTAATACTTTAAACATTAATTGAATATTAGTGCATCCACTCATTCTACCTGCTTCAATAACTTCTAGAGGGACTGCTCTTAAACCTAATAGAGTTAGTAAAATCATCGGAGGTATTGCTACAACCATAGTAATAATCACTGCAGCATGATCACCCACTCCAAAGAGAACAAGAGCTGGAACCAATACAGCGTATTGTGGCATTGTCTGCATTACTAGTAATATTGGGTATAAAGCTTTTTCTACTCGTTTACTTTTAAAAGCTGCTATCCCCAATCCTAATCCAAAAATAAAAGATAATGGAGCAGCAACTAATATAAAAGAAAGTGTTTGCATAGAAGGTTTCCATTGACCAAACACAGAAATATAAACCATAGTTAAACCCGCGAATAAAGCTAGACCTTTACCACTAAGCTTATATGAAAGAAGTGCTGCACCTGCTGCAACAATTGTCCAAGGCAATCCTGGTAATTCAGCCCATGGATTTTTATCTATCCAATCCCAACTAGTAAAAGCTACAATAGTTTCAAGACCACCTAATAATATCTCTCTTATTAATTCTATCAAAAAAGTCATGAAGGCAGTCAAATTTCTGCTTATTTGTAAAACTATCGGACGACTTTTAAATTCTTGAGTATCTTCGTTCCAAACTTCAATTGGCATCCAATCGTTCATTAAAAAAAATAATGAGTCATTAATCCAAATAGGCAACCATCCAAGCAATGGAGGTAATCTCCAAAATACGTCAAAAGCATAATATCTTACTTCTTTTCCTAAAAATACATAACTACTTTGGTTAGGATCTTTAACAAATTCTGCTTGACCTCTAATAAATTTATATGTTTCAGGAACATCAATCGCAAAGCACAGCGCAAAGAATACAATTAATAAAAATAACCACTGAAAAGTTTTTGGATATTTCTTTAAAAGTTCCATAATTAGTTATTATTTTTTCTTCCTCCGAATACAGTGTTAATTATTTTAGATGGGTTAATAGAACCTATGATTTTATTATTTTCATCTATCACTGCAACAGCTTTTTCTTGCGTAAGAATTTTTTCAGCAACATTCTCAATGATTTCATCTTTTGAGACTTTTAAATTACCAAGATTTTCTTGTGAAGTCTCCATAACATCTTCGATTAATAAAACTTTTTCTCTTGGTACTTCTTCAGTAAATTTTCTGACATATTCTGTGGCTGGGTTTAAAACAATATTAGCAGGTGTATCTAGCTGCTCAATTATACCATCTTTCATTATTGCAATTCGATCTGCAAGTTTTAAAGCCTCGTCAAAATCATGTGTAATGAACATAATTGTTTTTTGTAACTTATCTTGAAGTCTTAAAAACTCATCTTGCATTTCTTTTCTAATTAATGGATCTAAAGCTGAAAAAGGCTCATCTAAAAACCAAATATCTGGCTCAACTGCTAATGATCTTGCAATACCTACTCTTTGTTGTTGTCCTCCTGAAAGTTCTCTTGGAAAATAGTTTTCTCTTCCATCGAGACCAACTAGTTTAACCATGTCCATTGCTTTGCTAATACTGTCTTCAGTCTTGATACCTTTAATCTGAAGTGGAAAGGCTATATTTTCAACAACAGTTTTATGTGGAAGTAAAGCAAAGCTTTGAAAAACCATTCCCATTTTATTTCTTCTAAGATCTATTAGATCTTTATTATTTAGTTGTAAGAGGTCCTGACCTTCTATAAAAATTTTACCACCTGTTGCATCAGTTAATCTGGATATACATCTTAATAAAGTTGATTTACCTGAGCCTGATAAGCCCATAACAACTAACATTTCTCCTTTTGAGACTTCAAAGGAAGCATTGTTCACTCCTACAATACACCCATTTTTTTGGAAAGTTTTTGCATCAACATTACCATTTGAATCTTGAAGCATTTTTTGAGCATTAGCTCCAAATATTTTATATACATTTTCACATTTGATAACAGGCTCAGACATAAATTTTAATTAAGTTATATGAAATTAGGATAAAGTTAAATCCATAATATTGTTACTTTCCCCCCTAAAAATTTTTAATATAATAAACTCTGGTGTCAATTCCTGTACTTAAAAAACTTAATGCTTCACCACTCACAGTTATTGACTCGTCAACTCCAACATTATTTCCACTCACTGTAAACCCCGCAAAACACTTATTTTTGTCCTCATCCCACTTAACAAATGTTTCATCAATTTTGTTACCGTTAATTGTATAAATTTCATGAGCTCTAAAATTTAAAAAATTTGCACCCATAATTGCACGTTGAGGAATTAATTTTGTAGCTTTACAAACTTGCTCATAAACTTCATCTGTTAACTTATAGTGATCTGTGCCATCAAAAGTTACTAATATTCCTGAAGGTAATTTAGAAATTAATTCACTTAATTTCTTTTCTTTAGCAATTCTTTCCTCCTCTAACTTCATTTTTCTAACAAGTTCATCGCCACCACCAAACTTTATATTTAGAGCAAAAAAAGATAATGAAATTATCAAAATTATTAATACCAGACCTCCAAACTGTTTTGTAGTCTCAGGTAAATATTTTATTTTATTTAAAAAATTTTCTTTCAACATTTAATCTTGTAACTTTCCATTTTTCCATGTTCCTTTTTTTTGAGTTCCATCGGACCAAGTAAAAGTTCCTTTTCCATTCATAAAACCTTTTACCCATTCACCTTCATAAGTTGAACCATCAGGAAAAGTTAAAATACCTAAACCGCTCCATTCGCTATTTTTAAACTCACCTTTGTAGATGTACCCGTTAGGCCAAGTCTCAACTCCTTGTCCGTTTTTCTTAGTACCTACCCACTCACCCTCATAAGTAGTTTTATCTGTGTAAACCCATTTTCCAAAACCGTTTTCACAATTTCCTTCTTTACACCCTGTACTTCGTGCTATCGCAACTGAACTGATAAATAAACTTAAAATTATTACTAAGAGGTATTTTTTCATAGCAATACTTTACACAAAATTATTTAAAAAAAAATTATACTTTTTTGTCATCCTTATTACATGAATAAATAGAAATATATTTTTCAGAGTTTTCACTTTTCATATTTTTCGTTATTTCATGAATTAATTCACCTGTTTTTCTTGTGATAATACCGGACTCAGAATAATTTTTTTCTTTATCAATTGATTTAAATAAAACCACATCTTTATTAACTACTTTGACATTAAGTTTTGATGAAACTGAAAGAAATGATGATAACCCTTTGATTAAAAGTGTTTCTGGTTTTTTTGATAAAATTTTAAAACTATCTATACCTTTTTCATTTAAATCTTTTGCTAAAAATGTTTGATAGTTATATTCTGAGTTTTTAATTATTTTTTTTTCTAAATCACAGACAAACTCGAGATCAATGTTTTCATTTATGCTAACATCTTTTGCAAAAGTTTGATTAAAAAATAATAAACTAATGAGTATGGTAAAAAAATATTTGATCATCTAAATTTGTTTAAAAAAAATCTCCCCCAACATAGTTGGGAGAGATTTAATGATTTAATTGCTTTTAATATTATTTAGTAAAAGCTTTCCAAACTTTCTTGTTATCTTTCAGCCATTTTTTAGCTGCATCCTCATGAGTCATTTTGTCAATGTCAACTAGAGCTGCCATTGCACCAATCTGACTTGTTGAGAAAGAAAGTTTTTTGAACATTGCTGCTGCATCTGGATGAGTTTTTGGAAAATCAGCATTAACTGCTTTTTTCAAATAACCATCTGGCGAACCACATTTTCCGTCCCCACCATCTTCAGGTCTGCAACCTGCAGTGTATGGAGGAAAGTCGATAAATGTAAATCCAGCACCATCAGTAAAGTTTGGTGTCCAGTTAAAGATAATTGTTCCTCTTCCTTCTTTTTCAGCCGCTGCTAACTCTGCCCAAAGTGCATCTGCACTTCCAGCAAATTTAACCCACCATAGATCTCCTAAACCTAAAGCGTCAACTCTTTGAGGGATTAGGTCACCATGCCAAGTTTGTGGACCTTCCAACATTCTTCCTTTTCCATCTGGAGAGTCAGGTGTTGTAAAGTTTTTAGCACAGTCTGGATTTTTTAAAGCAGTCCAGTCTGGTAATCCTGGGCATAACCCTTTTTCAGCAACCCAATTAGGATATCCCATATCCTCAAGTGTTCTTGCTTCATGGTCTCCCCAGTCTAGCAATCCACCTTTATCAAGAGCTGTTGTGAATGATTTACCAAAAGCAGATTCCCATACCTCGTGAGATATAGTAACGTCACCAATTCTAATTGACTCGTATACTGCTTGTGAGTCAGCATTTACGTATTTTACATTGTTACCCATGTCTTCCATTATTCCACCAATAACGTAAGCCATTACAATTTGACTTGACCAATTGTGTGTCGGAATTACGATGGGCTTTTTGCTATCTGCATTAGATAGTCCAGCAAAACTAACTACTGAAATTATCGCTGCAGAAATTAATGATATTATTTTTCGCATTATTTTCCCTTTCTTAATATTAAGTGTTAATAGTATGTGCCTAAGTAAAATGATAGTCAACTACTAGATATTTATATAATATAAGAATAGATTATAAAAAATGTCGCAAACTACTTTAGATATAAAGGAACCAGGCCTTAATGTGTTACCACCTGGAGTTGAAAGACATGTAGTTAATGCAGGAGGTCTCACTGGCTTACAAATTTTTCCCGATGATGAAATAGAAATTATTAATGATGAGGGAAATCAGATTTGTGAAATAATTTGTTTTGATAAAGATGGAAAATCTGAAAATGGAATTCTTAATTTAAAAGAGAATGCTAAGGAAAGTTTTATAAAAGAAATTTTACTTAGAAAAGATGAAAGTTCTTTAATTACCAATCTTCAATTAAAAAAACGGAATTTAAATATAAATAAATCTAAATCCTCAATTTTGTTTGATGATAATACTCCTAGTGGTGAAAAAATTAAAATTAAATCTAAAGATAAATGTTATGTGATTTTTTCAGCACCACAAAATGATATGCTAGTGAGTGATCAAAACCCTTCGAGCGATTTAACAATATTTATAAAAAGAGCAAAAATTGTTAATGATAAAGAGTTGTCAATTATACCTGATCCAATTTATGAACCCAATTATGAAAAAAATATTGATAGAGAAACTTCAATTTCTTATGAAGTTAAAGAAGGTGATTATATTCAAATCATAAGCCCAGCAGGAAGACAATGTTCTGACTTTGTGGCATTTGATACTAGAAAACTAGATAAAAAAATTGAAAAGGGTCTTGATTGGCAAACAACAAGAACTTTTATGGGTAATACTTTTCCTGGACCAGGATTGTTTTCAAAATTTTATGATACTGATCATGAGCCACTAATTGAAGTAATTAGAGATACTGTTGGCAAGCACGATACATTTAACCTTGCTTGCACTTCTAAATATTATGAAGATGCTGGCTATTTTGGCCACCCAAATTGTTCTGACAACTTAACTAATTCTATGTCTAAATATGGTGTTCAAAAACAAAAAGGTTGGCATGCTATAAACTTATTTTTTAACACGTCAGCTTCAGGATTAAATTCTGTTATTTCTGACGAGTCATTTGCTAGGCCCGGTGATTATGTAATGTTTAAAGCTCTAAAAAATTTAACTATTGGAACTACTGCATGTCCAAGTGATATAGATGCTTGTAATTCGTGGAATCCGACTGATATTTTTGTTAGAACTTATGACAAAAAAAAAGAATTTACAAAATCATTTGCTTTTAGAATGAAAACAGACTCTGAAAAAAAACTTACTAGAAATTCTGGTTTTTATGAAAGGACATCAAAATTAACTAGAAACTTTATTGATGCTAGAGGATTTTGGTTGCCTAATGATTATACTAAACATGGTGTAGTTGAAGAATATAATGCTTGTAGAGAAAAAGCTGTCCTAATTGATTTATCTTCTTTAAGAAAATTTGAAATTATAGGACCAGATGCTGAGGAATTAATGAACTACACTCTCACTAGAAACATTAAAAAGCTCTCTGTTGGTCAAGTTGTTTATTCTGCAATGTGTTATGAAAATGGAATGATGTTTGATGATGGTACATTATTAAGATTAAGTGAAACTGGTTTTAGATGGATTTGTGGAGACGAATATGCTGGTGAATGGTTAAAAGAAGTAGCAAAGAAAAAAAATTTCAAGGTAAATGTAAAAAATTCAACAGATCAAATTAGTAATGTTTCTATCCAAGGACCTAAAAGTAGAGAAATCTTAAAAAAATTAATTTTTACTCCTCCTACCCAACCATCAATAGATGAGTTGGAATGGTTTAGATTCACAATTTGTAGAGTTGAAGAACTTCAAGGAATTCCTCTAATTGTTTCAAGAACAGGTTATACAGGTGAACTAGGTTACGAAGTTTGGTGTCATCCAAAACATGCACCTGAAGTGTGGGATAAACTTATGGAGGCTGGAAAAGATTATGGTTTAATTCCTGCAGGATTTGCAGCTTTAGATAAATTAAGAATTGAAGCGGGTTTAATTTTATTTGGGAATGAATTTGATGGACAACAAGATCCTTTTGAATCTGGGATTGGATTTGCAGTTCCGCTCAAAACTAAAGAAGAGAATTTTATAGGTAAAGAAATTTTAAAAGAAAGGAAAGCAAATCCACAAAAAAAACTTGTTGGTTTAGAACTTATTGGAAAAGAACATGCTGGTCATGGAGATTGTGTGCATGTTGGAAGATCGCAAGTTGGAATAATAACAAGTGGTTGTTTATCTACAACTCTTAATAAAAATATAGCACTTTGTAGAATAGATACTCAATACTCTGAGCCAGGAACAGAGGTTGAGGTTGGAAAAATAGATGGTCACCAAAAAAGAATTTCTGCAAAAGTTGTACCATTTCCTCATTTTGATCCAAAAAAGACAAGAGTTCGTTCTTAATGCCAAAAACTACAAAAGATTTGTTAGAATTTTGGGAAGATCAAATGAAGTTATCTCATACATCCAGTAACTATTTTTTTAGAAAATCACCATCTCATTACCATATGATGCTACTAGTAATGCATGCCTATAAATATAAAGAGAAACTTACTGTGGAAGAGTTAAAAACTAAATTATTTAAAACATCACGTCCTAAATCAGCTTTGATGATAAATGAAGCGTGTGAAAAAGGCTTCTTTTTCTTGGAAAAAACTTCAGATGATCAAAGAAAAAAACATATCAAACCCAGTGAATCATTTATTCAAGAATTTAATCATTATCTTGAAACTCTTAAACATTTAAGTTTTTGATAAGTATAAAAATTATTACTTATATTTTTTATATATATAAAAAATTATATATTTACGTCGCATGAAAAATAAAGATGTAACTATGTCATTACCGACAAAAGCAAAAGTAGTAATAATCGGTGGAGGTATTCACGGATTAAGTACAGCTTGGAAATTATCTGAAACTTATAAAAATCCTGGTGACATAATCGTTTTAGAAAAAAAAGATACAGCAGCTGGTGCAAGTGGAATAGCTTGTGGAGTTGTAAGAAATAATTATTTCCAGCCAGCGATGAGAGAATTGATGGCTCACTCAGTTTCTGTTTGGGAAAGTGATCCAAAAGCTTTTAAATATAATCCAGTAGGATATTTGCAAATTTCACCAGAAGTTATGCATGAGGATGTTGCGAGCATTTATGAGCAACAAAAAGCAATTGGATACGAGTCTGATTTTATTGAAGGTGAAAAAGATTGCACAAATTACATGAAAGGTATTTTTGATGATTGGCAAGCTCAAGGTATTACATCTATTCTACATGAGAAAAAAGGTGGTTATGCCTTTAATAAAGACTCAATCAAAGCACTTGAAAACAAATCAACATCTAATGGTGTTCAAGTTATGAAAGGTGTTAAAGTTACAGGATTCAAAAGAGGAAGTAATAGTAAGGCAGTAACTGGGGTAGAAACAGATAAAGGTACTATTGATTGTGAACAAGTAGTTATTGGAGCAGGTCCTTGGGCAAGAGATTTTTGGAACATGTTGGAGTTACCTAAAACTGCAAATATAAAAGGTAAAGATGGAAAGATGCATGTAACTGATATGTGGACTTACTGGATGCTTCAAGAAGGGGTAATTGGTGTTGAGCCAGATTTTTTAAAAACAAATGATGGAAAACAGCCACCTGTAGTTCATGTAGACTCAACTGCGCCACTATATTCCGATAAAACAAAAAAATTAATTACAGATAAAATTTGGGGAATTTATTATAAACCTGATATTGATGGTTTAGGAGTTCAAGGTGGAACATCTCCTTACATAGTAAAAAAACATTTTGATCAGGTAAATGTTGATCCTTATGGAATTGAGTCACCAGAGTATCAAACTACCGATGCATTTAGTGAAATGTGGTGCTCTGCTTTAGCTCATTGTCAAAAAAGGTTCGAGGGAAAATCAGATTTATACAGAAAAGGTCCTTCGGGAGGACTTGGATGTATGACACCAGACTCATTTCCAATCTTTGATAGATTTTTTGAAAATGTTTATATGATTGCAGATGCTAATCATGGATATAAAATGATTGGTGTTGGTGAACTTGTTGCTAAAGAAATTCTTGGTACTGAGAGTGATTTATTGAAACCGTTTAGATTCAACCGTTACGAGAAGGGAGAACTTCACCCTACTTCGAACAGTCCGTTTCCTTGGAGTTAAACTTCAAGCCTAGACACTAATAAGTTTTTCAGCTACTTTTGAAAAAATATTAATTCATTGAGGGGAAAATGACAGATCTAGAAAAACACGTTAATCAACCAGGTAGAGCTAAATTAGTCAAAAGAGTAAGAGAAAAAATTAATGAGTTAGGGATAACTTATATTTATTTTCAATTTATTTCAGTTACTGGAAGAGTAGTTGGTAAAGGTATACCAGCTGATCACTGGGAAAGAACTGCAGAAAAAGGTTTTCAATTAGTTTATGGAGCAACAGCAAACTTATTTTTAGATCGTCATAACAACTATATTGGATATGGACCTGAAGCTAAGGAATTAGTTGGAATTCCAGATCCTGAAACTTTTGTACAATTACCTTGGGATAAAAGAGTAGGAAGAGTATTTTGTACTTGTTTTAGAAACAGAGAAGAAAGAGAAAATCCAGGTGGTCATTTAACTTCAGATTGTAGAGGTAATTTAAGAATAATTGCTGAAGAGTTTAAGAAAAAACATGGTTATCAAATGAGAGTTGGTACTGAACCTGAAATGATGTGGCTAACAAAAAATGAAGATGGCACACCAACGGGTAAAGGTTTTTCAAAACCTTTCTGTTATCACATTGACCAATTCGAGTCGTTAAGACCTGTTTTTATGAAAGTTATTGAATATGCTAACGCGATGGGTCTAGATATGATTCAAGGAGACCACGAAGATGCTCCAGGTCAATTAGAGTTAAATTGGATGTTTGATGATGTATTAAGAAATGCTGATCGACTTTCGACATACAGGCAAATTTGTGCTCAAGTTGCAAGAGAACACGGATTAATTGCATGTTTTATGACTAAACCATTTATGGGAGTTTCAGCAAGTGGATGCCATACTAACATGTCTCTTTGGAAAGGTGGTAAAGATAAAGTAAATAAACTTGGACATAAAACACTTCCAGGTGTTGAAGAAGTTTTTACTTACGTAGAGGGTGGAACAAATACCTTTATGCCTGACACAAAAGATATGCAACTTCCAGGTAAAGTTGGATTACAATCAATTGGTGGTGTTATGAAGCATTTACCAGCTTTAACCGCCATAGGTTCATCTACAGTTAACTCATACAGAAGATTATGGGATCAAGGTTTCTGGGCACCAGTATATGCAGACTGGGGATATCAAAACAGAACTTGTGGTTTGAGAGTTTCTGCACCAGGTAGATTTGAATATAGATCTGTTGACTCAATGCATAACCCTTATCTAATGGGTGCGGCTTTATTGAAAGCATTTGATGACGGAATTTCAAATAAAATCGATCCTGGTAAGCCTGAGTCTAGAAACATTTACGAGGCTCAAAAAGCTGGAAAAGATGTTAAAAAATTACCTTTAAGTTTAGGTGAAGCTCTTGAAAGACTCTCAGAGGATAAAGTAATTCAATCAGCTATGCCAGATGAAATGTACAAAATATTCCATTGGTATAAAAATGATGAATGGGAAAAATTTTTAGGTGCAACAACTCAATGGGATCTAGATACATATTTGGATTGCTTACCATAAAAAAAATTATTTAGAGAGGAAAGTTATGTGCGGAATAGCGGGATTAATACACAGAGGTAAGTCTTCAAATGTTGGGTCCGAGCTTCAGGGAATGCTGCAAGCATTAAAACATAGAGGTGAGGACTCCACTGGTTATGCATTATACGGAGAGACTGATGGAAAAAATTTTATTATGCGTTTTAAAGTTGGTGAAAATGTTGGAGAGGGAAGTTCATCAATTGTGGAAGACGTTTCTGTATATGATGAGAGAAAAAAAATTGTAGATCAAACAATTGTTGAATTAGGTGCAAAAATTGTCAAAGAGGAAAGAACTCTTCCATATTCATTAAGGTACGAGATTGATTATAACAAAAAAGATTTATTAGAATTTTCACAACAAATAGAGAATATACCAGGTGTTGAAATCCTCTCTATGGGAAAATCTTTAGAGGTAATAAAAGATCTCGGAAATGCAAAAGCGGTTTGTGAAAGATACTCATTAGATAAACTAATTGGTACTCACGCAATTGGTCATGCTAGAATGGCAACTGAGTCAGGTGTGGATATTAAATCTGCTCACCCGTTTTGGGGTTACCCATTTAGCGATGTATCTGTTGTTCATAATGGCCAGCTAACTAATTATTGGAATAACAGAAGAGCTTTAGAGAACAAAGGTATGAGATTTATGTCAGAATGTGACTCTGAACTTATTGCAGTTTATTTGGCTGAAAAAATGAGAGCAGGAGCTTCTTTAGAAGAAGGTATGAAAGAGTCATTATCAGGGTTAGATGGAGTTTTTACGTATTTTGTAGCTACTAAAGACTCTTTAGGAATGGCAAAAGATACGATGGCTGCAAAACCATTGGTTTTATATGAGTCGGACGAATTAGTTGCTATGGGATCAGAAGAAATTGCGATTAGATCAGTTTTACCACAGGAAATTGATACATATGATCCTTTTGATGGAGAGGTAAAAGTATGGCAAATATAAAAAGTGTTACAAAAAAAACTAAAGCCCAAGCTATGGGTATGCACAGTGAGGTTTTAACAGGAAGAACTCAACAGAAATTTTTTAACCCTGATGAAGCAGAAAACTTCTATTACTTTGGGACTTATGATGTAGACTTTAATAAAAGAACTGATCTAGATGTAAAAGATATGTCTGCAGCAGACGCCAACAAAGAAATTGATAATTTAATGAGCCAAGGTTATGGGACAATTGTCATAAAAAATCCTCAAGGTAAGCACAGTTTAGGCGTTGGAATTTTAAATAAACTAAATTTAATTTTTGAAGGTAGTCTAGGTTATTTTGGGATAGGATCATGTGATGGACCGACAGTTCGAATCAATGGAAGAGTTGGTTGGTCTTGTGCAGAAAATCTAATGGCAGGTAAAGTTGTGATTGAGAAAAACGCTGGATCTTGTTTTGGAGCAGCAATTAGAGGAGGAGATTTAATTTGTAAAGGTAGTGTTGGTGCTAGAACTGGTATTGATATGAAAGGTGGAACTATAATAATTGGTGGAGATGCTGGAGCTTTCACAGGTTTTATGATGCAAAGAGGGAGAATAATAATTTTGGGTGATGTAGGTATTAACCTAGGTGATTCAATGTACGATGGGACAATTTTCGTAGGTGGAGAAATTGGTTCATATGGTAGTGATGCAATTGATTCAGAACTTACAAAAAGTGATCAAGATTGGTTAAAAAGAAAATTGAGAGTTGCTGAAATTGGTGAAAATTTTGATGTTAGTAAAATGAAAAAAATTGTAGCTGGTAAAAAACTATGGAACTATGACAATTTGGAACCTACAGAGAAAAAAGGAGCAATTTAATGGCTAAGAAAAAAAAGAAAAAAAATGGTAAAATAAAAAAGAATGATAATGTTGGTGGAAAAGCTGATGTTCACTTAAGTTCAAATGGTGGAAGAAATAAAAGTCTCTTAGGACATAATGCTATTTTTACTCCTGATGTAATTGACGATATTCATATTAAATCTCAGTTAGGAAGATACAGAATGCGTGGAATGGCATTAATGAAAAAAATTCCAACATTTGATGATTTAGTTTTCTTGCCAGGAACACTAACAAGATTTGTAATTGAAGGGTATAGAGAAAAATGTGAGACTAAAACAGTAATTGGCCCAAGATGTGAAAATCCAATTGAATTAGATATTCCGGTTTATATTACTGGAATGAGTTTTGGTGCATTATCTTATGAGGCTAAAACAGCTCTTGCAAGAGGAGCAACAATGGCGGGTAGCGCAACATGTTCAGGTGAAGGTGGAATGATACCTGATGAAAGAAGATATTCAGAAAAATGGTTTTATCAATGTATTCAATCAAGATATGGATTTAACCCTCATCATGCTCAACTTGCTGATGGGATAGAAGTTTTTATTGGTCAAGGACAAAAAGTTGGAATGGGTGGACACTTAATGGGTCAGAAAGTAACTGACCAAGTAGCTGAGATGAGATCATTGCCTTCTGGTATCGATCAAAGATCTCCTGCTAGACATCCAGATTGGTTAGGTCCAGATGATTTAGCTTTAAAAGTTGAAGAGTTAAGACAACTAACCAAAAATAAAGTTCCAATCCAATTAAAATTGGGTGCATCAAAAGTTTATGATGATGTTCGTATGGCAGCTAAATGTGATCCAGATTCTATTTATTTAGATGGTATGGAGGGATCAACAGGAGCTGGCCCGCATATCGCTGCAGCTAATACTGGAATTCCTGGAATAGCAGCAATCAGGGAAGCTAGAAGAGCATTAGATGATGTTGGTAAAACAGGAAAAGTAACTTTAATTTATGCAGGTGGTGTTAGAGATGGTGCAGATATGGCAAAAGCTTTAGCTTTAGGTGCTGATGCGATTGCAATAGGAACAGGTTCTATGATTGCACTTAACTGCAATAAAGATATTCCTGAAGCAGATTTTGAAAAAGAAATGGGTGTAAAAGCGGGTGAATGTTATCACTGCCACACTGGAAGATGTCCAGTTGGTGTTGCAACTCAGGATCCTAAACTTAGAGCTAGATTAAATCCTGATGATGCCGCACTAAGAGTTTACAATTACCTTCACTCAATGACTTTAGAGGCGCAATTGTTAGCCAGAGCGTGTGGAAAAACAAATATCCATTCTTTAGAACCTGAGGATTTAGCAGCACTAACTTCTGAAGCATCAGCTTTAGCTAAAGTTCCTTTGGCTGGTACTAATTACACAGTTGGAGTTGATAACTATCACAAAATTTAAGAATAATTATGGCTAAAAAGAAAAATAAAAAAAAAGTATCAAAATCAGTGGCTGTTAAAGATCAACAATTAGGTAAAAAAAAAGAAACAGCTAGAGAAAAAATGATAGGTCAATCTATTGGTTACAGATATGATGTTAATCTTCTTCCTGATTACAGTAAGATGACACCTTTTTTGAAAAAATACGTAGAAGCAATGGGTTGGGATGATCTGAATTGGTTAGAGGATGTACATATGGGTTATGAAGAGGGAAGACCCGCAGTATTTTGTAGAAACGCTAACGGCTGGGTTACAATTCCAAGTTCAATTAAACTACCAAACAATCAACAAGATAGAGATATGATAGCTAGAGAACTTTTAGTCAAATTTCAAATGTCACCAAAACACCCTCTTGTTGATTTAAAAAAAGCTTACTTAAAGTTTTAATCACACAATCTAAAGTTGATTATTTTTTAAAACCTGTTGTCAATATTAGGTTTTAGAAGATTGTTTTATTTGTCACGTCTTTACAAATTTTATAGGGTTTTGAAAAACTAAATAAGGAGAGAGAGAATATGACTGATCAGTTAGGTGCTCTTACAACCATATTTACAGAATTTTACTACTGGGTGACAGTGGTACTGATGTTTTTAATTCACGTCGGTTTTTGTATGTATGAAGTTGGAGCTTCTCGATACAAACATCACCAACATACTCTTATGAAAAACACGATGCTTATACCTTTGGTAACGGTAACTTGGTTTTTATTTGGTTGGTGGATTTATTGGGCTTTCCCAACAGGACCGGGACTAGCGCCCTCAATAATGAACGAAAGTACTGCACTTGTTACAGATGATTCTGCATTTAGTGCTACTTGGTACACAGCAACAAGTGAACTAATGGCTGTCAACTTAGGAGACCATATTTCAGGTGTCTTCTGGGCGGCATTCTTATTGTTCTCTTGGACAGCTGCCTCAATTGTCTCTGGAGCAATTATTGAACGAATTACAACTTTTGCATTTGGTATTTTAGCAATTGCAATTGGATCTGTTTTTTGGACGATCGATGCTGCTTGGGGATGGCACTTTGATGGATGGATGTTAAAACTTTTAGGATATCATGATGCTTATGCGTCAGGAGTAATTCACGCAATTGCAGGTGGATTTGCTTTAGGTGTTCTATTTGTTTTAGGACCAAGAATAGGTAAGTTTTCATCTAGTGGTGAACCAAGAAACATTGGACCGAGAAATCCTTGGC
>CACFWD010000002.1 GCA_902569975.1 uncultured Pelagibacteraceae bacterium
GAAACTGCAGCCTCAATCATAACTGAAAATGAGCATGGAATACCTGTTATTTTATCAAACATTATATCCAACCAAGCTGATGTGCACAAAGAATTTGGTGGTGTTGTCCCTGAGCTAGCAGCGAGAGCACATATAAATAAAATTGATTGGGTCGTTCAAAAAGCGATCGATAAAAGTGGTTTTCAAGCAGGAGAAATAGATGCTGTTGCATCTACAGCAGGTCCTGGATTGATTGTTTGTTTATCTGTTGGTTTAAGTTTTGGAAAATCATTCGCGTCAGCTATGAACATTCCTTTTATTTCTGTAAATCATTTAGAAGGTCATGCCTTAAGTCCTAAATTAAATTCAAAATTGGATTATCCATATTTACTATTATTAATTTCAGGAGGACATTCTCAATATCTATCAGTAGAAGGAATTGGAATTTATAAAAGACTAGGAACCACAATTGATGATGCTCTTGGGGAGGCCTTTGATAAAACAGCTAAATTATTAGGAGTAGAATTTCCTGGTGGTCCACAAATTGAAATTTTAGCTGAAAACGGAGATCCAAACAAATATCAATTACCAAAACCAATTTTCAATAAAGGTGGATGCAACCTGTCCTTTGCAGGATTAAAAACTGCAATATTAAAAATTAGTAAAAATATTAAAAATGATCAGGATAAATTTGATATAGCTGCTTCTTTTCAAAAAACAATCTTGGATATTATGTACAAAAAAACTAAAAATGCTTTTAATGAATATGAAAAAAATAGAAAATTTGAAAATAAGATATTCGTTGTTGCTGGAGGTGTTGCTGCAAATAAAAAAATAAGATCTATGCTCATAAATCTTTGTAATGAAAATAATTATAAACATATATTTCCTCCAATTAACCTGTGTGGAGATAATGCTGCTATGATTGCGATGGTAGGTCTCGAAAGATTTAAAATGAAGAAATTTAATAATTTAGATTATCCTGCTAAACCCAGGTGGCCATTAGATGAAAATGCTGTTTTTCTAAAAGGAGCAGGAGTTAAACTCTGATGCATTACTGGTTAATGAAATCTGAGCCTAATGTTTGGTCCATTGATCAGCAAAAAAAAACTGGGTTGAAAGGTGCTCCGTGGGATGGGGTGAGAAATCATCAAGCTGCAAAAAATTTAAAATCCATGAAAAAAGGTGATCAATGCTTTTTTTATCATTCAAATATCGGCAAAGAAATTGTTGGCATTGTAGAGGTCATTAAAGAGGCTTATGCAGATAAAACTGATAAATCTGGTCGATTTGTAGCCGTAACGGTTAAATTTTTAAGAAAACTTGATAGGCCAGTTTCTCTTAAGAATATTAAAAAAAACAAGGAACTAAGCCACTTATCATTGATAAAACAAAGTAGATTATCTGTTATGCCAATAGACTCTAAAAGCTGGAAAATTCTAAATAAGATGAGTAAAATTTAATTATAAATTTAGTTATATGAAAAAGAAAAAGAAAAAGAAAAAATCTAAAATTAAAAGAAAGACGAAAAAGAGAAAATCAAAAAAATTAATAAAAAAAAAAGTAAGCAGATCTTCAAAAACAAAAAGCAAAAAAAAAGGCTTTAAATCAAAAAAAACGACCGGAACAATTATAAAAACTAAGCCTGAATGGATCAAAGCTAGCTTAGTAAGTAAGTCTCAATATCAAAAAAACTACAATGACTCGATAAAGAATAATAATAATTTTTGGAAAAAAGAGGGAAAAAGAATCACTTGGATAAAACCTTATAAAAAAATTAAAGATGTAAAGTATAGTGCTACAGATGTAAAAATAAAATGGTTCCAAGATGGAAGTTTAAACGCGTCAGCTAATTGTATTGATAGACATCTAAAAGATAAAAAAGAAAAAACAGCAATAATTTGGGTTGGGGATGATCCTAAAGATAGTCAAAAAATTTCCTATAAACAATTACATCAAAAAGTTTCTAAAGCTGCAAATGGTTTAAAAAAATTAGGTATTCAAAAGGGAGATCGAGTAACAATTTACTTAACGATGATACCCGAACTTGCTATTTTAATGTTAGCTTGTGCAAGAATTGGTGCAATTCATTCAATAATTTTTGGAGGATTTTCAGCTGACTCTATATCGGGTAGAGTAAATGATTGTGAGTCAGAATATATAATAACTGCTGATGAGGGAGTTAGAGGTGGAAAAACAATTCCTTTAAAATCTACTACTGACGAGGCTTTGCTAAGTTGTCCTAATGTAAAAAAATGTATTGTAGTAAAAAGAACTGGAAATCAAATAAATTGGAATGCTAATAGAGATGTTTGGTATCATGATCTAATAAAAGACGTTCCTTTGCACTGTGAACCAGAGGAAATGAATGCAGAAGACCCATTATTCATACTTTACACTTCGGGATCTACAGGAAAGCCTAAAGGAGTGCTACACACTACAGGCGGTTATATGGTTTATGCGTCTATGACTCACCAATATATTTTTAACTACAAACCTAGAGATATTTATTGGTGCACTGCTGATATAGGTTGGGTAACAGGTCATAGTTATATTATTTATGGTCCTCTCGCTAATGGTGCTACAACAATAATGTTTGAGGGAATTCCTAATTATCCTGATAGCTCTAGATGGTGGCAAATAATAGATAAATATAAGGTTAACACATTTTATACTGCACCAACTGCTATAAGAGCTTTAATGAGAGAGGGAGATGCTCCAGTTAATAAAACTTCTAGAAAATCTCTAAAATTATTAGGGACTGTGGGTGAGCCAATAAATCCTGAGGCTTGGATGTGGTATTTTAAAACAGTTGGAAACTCTAGATGCCCTATTGTTGACACCTGGTGGCAAACTGAAACCGGTGGTATAATGATTGCTCCTCAAACAGGTGCTATTCCACTAAAACCAGGATCAGCAACAAAACCTTTTTATGGAATTAAACCAGTTCTTGTGGACAAAAATGGAAAAGAAATAAGAGGACCTGGAGAAGGAAGATTATGCATATCGCAATCATGGCCAGGTCAAATGAGAACAGTTTATGGAGATCACCAAAGATTTATTGATACTTATTTTTCTCAATTCGAAGGAAAATATTTTACTGGAGACGGATGCAAAAGAGATGAAGATGGCTATTATTGGATAACTGGAAGAGTTGACGATGTAATTATTGTGTCAGGTCATAATCTTGGCACTGCAGAAATAGAGAGTGCGTTTGTTGCACACCCTAAAGTTGCTGAGGCAGCAGTAGTTGGTTACCCACATGACATAAAAGGAAATGGTTTATATTGTTATGTTACCTTAAATGCAGGTGAAAAAGAAACAGGAGAATTAGAAAGGGATTTAAAACTTTGGGTAAGAAAGCAAATAGGACCTCTAGCAACACCTGACTTAATTCATTTTACACCTGGTCTACCAAAGACTAGATCTGGAAAAATTATGAGAAGAATTTTGAGAAAAATAGCAGCCAATGAACACGGTCAACTAGGAGATACTACAACTTTAGCTGACCCAACTGTCGTTCAAAGTTTAGTTGATAATAGAAAGAATAATTAAAACTGAATTCTATCTTGAAATTCTTTTTTAATTATATCCCACTTTAAAATAACAGAGTTCAAAACGATTTTTCTGTCTAAAGTCTTTAATTCATTAGCCACTGGTGCCCATTCATACAATGCTAGTGCACTTGAATTAAATGGTAAATCTTTATAATAATTTTCTAAATTAATAGATTGAAATCTCTCATAAAATTTTTTTTTAGCATTATCAATTATTTCGACTGGCATATTATTAGTAGTCTCATCATCTAAAATGTTTAAAAAAATTTCTTGTGCTTTAGCCGTTTCTTGAAAGTTGGAATTTACTTTTAAATATGAAAATATAAAAAAAGTTAAATCTTGAAGTGCAACAGAATAAATATTCCATTTAGCTAGATTAACAGATTTCATAAACTCATCATTCTCAAAATGAAGAACATATCTTGTGCCCATTCTAGTTTTTAGATAGCTATAAAGAGTTACTTGTGATACCCAAGCCGACTTTGATTGAATAAAATCTTCTAAATCATTTAAGTTCGTAATTTTTTTTTTAGGAATAAAAGCCTTGAACAGTGAGAAAAAATAAACTTTGAAGTCATTTAAAGAAAGGTCCCTCCAAGTAAATTTTTTTTTTGTCATAAAATTCTATTTTTAGTGGAAAATATGGAAAAAACTAACCTAAATAGTACAATTTTTACACTTTTAATCTATCTCAGAATGGTTATGGTTTTGCCAGTTATAACTAAAAGAGAGAGGTATACATGGCAAAAAATGCACAACACTGGGAAAAGACCAAGGGTTTGCTAATTATTACGTTAGTACTTTGGGCTATATTCTCAATGGGTATATTCCTTTTTGGCGCTGAAATGAACACTGTTACTGGTCCTTTTGGATATCCATTAACTTATTGGTTCACATGTCAGGGTTCTCTTGGCTTCTTTGTAATCCTTATATTTTGGTTTGCAGGCAGACAAGAAAAAATTGATGAAGAGTTCGGCTTCAGTGAAAAGGGAGATAATTAATGATTAAAGGTAATTTTATAGACAATTTGCCTAAAATTTATGGAATCTATACTGGAGGATTCATAGCTTTCATAATTATTATGGCAATAGGTGAGCAGATGGGTATGACTGCAAAAGCAATAGGAATTGCATTTGTCGGTTTTACAATATTCATCTACGCACTAATTGGTTGGCTATCTAGAACAGCTCAAGCAAGTAACTATTACGTAGCTGGAAGATCAGTTCCAACTGTATTCAACGGAATGGCCACAGCGGCTGACTGGATGTCAGGTGCTTCATTCGTTGCAATGGCAGGAGGAATTTACTTCAAAGGTTACGGATATATGGCTTTGCTTGTGGGTTGGACAGGTGGTTACGTGTTAGTCGCAACTCTATTAGCACCATACCTTAGAAAATTTGGCTGTTACACAGTTCCAGATTTCGTTGGTACAAGATACGGTGGTAATACAGCAAGATTAATGGCGGTAATAGTTTTAACTGTTGCTTCATTTACTTATGTGACTGCTCAGATAAATGCTACAGGTACCATCGCATCTGTTGCACTTGATATCCCATTCCAATATGCAGTTTATGTTGGATTAGTTAGTATCTTACTATGTTCAATGCTAGGAGGTATGAGAGGGGTAACTTGGACACAGGTTGCACAATATATTGTACTAATTATTGCTTACTTACTTCCAGTATTCTGGATCAGTAATAATATTGGTGCGGGCTTCTTCCCACACTTCATGTTAGCTGACGAAGTAGCAAGAATTGGTGAATTAGAACAACAGTTTGGTTTTGTAAAAAACTCTGCTGAAGATCTAAAACTTGTACCTAAAGGGTTAGCAGGTATTACAAAGGCTCACTCTGAAGTGAACGCAACACCTTGGGCTTTCATCTCATTAGCACTAGCTATGATGATGGGAACAGCTTCATTACCACACGTAATGATGAGGTTCTTTACTACTCCAAGTGTAAAAGCAGCTAGAAAATCAGTAGGTTGGTCAGTATTCTTTATCTTCCTACTTTATTCTTCTGCGCCAATGCTTGCGACACTTTCTAAACTAGCTTTAATTGATCCTAACTTACCAACAGGTATTATTGGTAAATCAATTGCTGAAGTTCAAGCGATCGACTGGTACCAAAACTGGAACCAAGCTAATCTGATGTTTGTTAGTGACTTTAACGGCAATGGAACTGTTGAATTAAACGAGTTCTTCATGGCTGGTAAAGCTGTAGTATTAGCAACACCAGAGGTAGCAGGATTACCTTATGTAATATCAGGTCTAGTAGCTGCTGGAGGTATGGCTGCTGCCATGTCAACTGCAGATGGTTTGATTCTAGCAATCGCTAATGCAATCTCGCACGACGTTTATTATAAAATGATAGACCCGAAAGCAGAGACTGCAAAAAGACTATTAGTTGCAAGGGTGTTACTTGTGATTATTGGTTTTGCTGGTGCAACTATTGCAGCAATGGAGATCCAGGGTATCTTAGGTTCAGTAATATGGGCTTTTGACTTTGCGATGTCTGGTTTGTTCTGGCCACTAGTACTTGGTGTATGGTGGAAGAGAGCTAATAAAGAAGGTGCTATAGCTGGTATGGTCTTAGGATTAGTTTCTGGTTTTGCGTATCTAATTTGGGTACGTAGTGGTGGAAGCGGATTCTTAGGAATTACTCAGTTGACTTTTGGTATCTTCGGATCAACTGTGAGTTTAGTAGCTATGGTTGTTGTAAGTTTGATGACTTCAGAGCCAAGCAGCTCAACTCAAAAAATGGTTGATGAAGCTAGAGTACCTGCGGGTCAACAAGTAATAAGCCAAAGATAAAAATCTTTAATATAGGGGCGATTAATTTCGCCCCTTTAACTTCTTTTTATTATCAAATATAAATCAATACATGTCTGCGAATTTTCATCCATTAGTTTATATAATTGACTATATTCTTGGAATTGTAATGTGGACATTAGTTGGAAGAGTTGCAATGAATATATTTCAAAGAGAAGACTCTCAATTTTTTTTTATGAGAGTTTTTGTTAGATTTACAAATCCGCTACTAAAAATCTTTAAACCTTTAACGCCATCCTTCATTATTCAGCCGCTTGTACCACTTTATGTTGCTTGGTTCTTTTTTATGATAAGATTCTATTTAATGCCATTTATACTGGGATACTCTGTTATGGGAATGCTTTCATTTCCACTTGAAAGTGAGATATCAAGACAAATATATCAATTTTATAATTCAATAAAGTTTTAAAAATTGATAATAATTGTTTTAGTATCCAATGAAAAAAATACAAATTTCACCATCAATTTTATCTGCTGATTTCAGTCAGCTTGGTTCAGAAATAAAAAGACTTGAGGAAGCAGGAGCTGATTTAATTCATGTTGATGTAATGGATGGTCACTTTGTTCCAAATTTAACAATAGGACCACCAGTAATTAAATCATTAAAAAAACATAGTTCTTTAAAATTTGATGTACATTTAATGATTACACCAGTTCATAACTATATAGAAGCTTACTCTGACGCTGGTGCAGATATTATTACTATTCATCCAGAAGCAACCGAAGACTTGACGGCTTCTATTTTAAAAATTAAAGATCTGGGTAAAAAGGTAGGTGTCTCCTTAAATCCAGAGACAAAAGTTAATGTTATTAAGCAACATTTAAATCAAATTGATTTGGTGTTAATTATGAGTGTAAATCCTGGTTTTGGTGGTCAGAAGTTTATGCCAGAAGTTTTAAATAAAATTAAGGAACTTAAAAATATTCAAAAAGAGAAAAATATAGACTTTGATATTGAAATTGATGGTGGAATTAACTTTGAAAATTCCAAAATTGTAATCGAAGCAGGTGCAAATATTTTAGTCTCGGGAACTACAATATTCAAAAGTAATAATGGAGACATAAAAAAAAATATTGATTTATTAAAATCAAGATAACTGAATGATTTTAAGAAATCCTTTAATTTCCATAAATCAATTCTTGGAAAAGATAAGAAATCAAATTAGAAACATTTATTTAAATTCTAATTTTTATGAAAAAAAAATCTCTAAAATTTATAATAAAGAATTAATTTATAAACCAAGTCCTCATTTACTCTCATCTTTAATTAAATATCAAACACAAAAAATAAATATTAATGATATTGCCACTGAGAATTTATGGGAAAATGAAAATATTAATACTAAAAACTTTAAAAGACTTAATAATTTTTATTGGTTTTTTTCACTCGATTTAAAATCCTCAAAAAAAAATACACAAAAAATTTTATTAGACTGGATTGATAAAAATTATAAATATAATTCGAAAAGCTGGGAATTCGATCTTACATCAAAAAGAATTATAGCTTGGTTATCTAATCATATTTTAACATTAGACAATAGTGACAAAGATTACATAAATACATTTAATAAAATGATACATAAACAAACTAATCACCTAATAAATGAAATTAATAATTCAAAAAAAATTGATAATAGAATAATAGGTTGCGCTGCAATTGTTTTAGTTGGTTTAACTTACAAAGATGAAAAAAATTATCTTCCGTATGGATTAAGCTTATTAAAAAAAATAACTAATTTAGCATTAGACAATAGCGGATTTACAAGATCTAGAAGTATTAAACAATTAATATTTTACTTAAAATATTTCATTTTAATAAGAGAATGGTTTAAGGAAGCGCAAAATGAAGTTCCAGATTTTATTAATGAGACAATATTTTATTTAGGTCGAGGCTACTCTTTCATATGGCAAAATATCAATTCTGACATTCTAATGAATGGAAATAACACTTCTAACAACTTAGAATTTGATCAATATTTAAAGAGATGTGGCTATAAATTTAAAAATGAGAATAACGAGTTTGGAGGATATGCAATATTACGTGATAAAAAAGTATCTATTGTAATGGACGTAGGAGACTCTCCATCTTCTAAATTTTCTGCAGAATACCAGTCTGGTTCACTTTCGTTTGAAATAATATCAAACGGAAAAAAATTAATTAGTAACTGCGGTTTCTACGAAGGAAATAACGAAAAATTAATTAAATTATCAAAATCAAGCGCAACACATAATACTTTAATTATTGATGAAAATTCATCATGCAAATTTAAAAAGTTTAATAAAAATTATTTAATAAGTGATGGATTAAAGGTTCTTAAAAAAAATATTATTTTTGAAAAAAATTATTGGAAACTAAGTGCCTCTCATGATGGATATGCAAAAGAATACAATGCAATTCATGAGAGAGAAATTGAATATTATCCTGAACAATTTAAATTTATTGGAAAAGATAAAATTCTGATAAAAAAATCTAATTCAAATATCAAATTTGATATAAGATTCCATTTAGAACCAAATATAAAATTAATGAAAACTCAGGATAATAATGCAATTCTAATTGAGCTAGAGGATGAAGGATGGAAATTTACTTGTGATAACTTCAACATTAACATTGATAATGGACTATATTTCGGTAATAAAAATTCTTATACACAAAACCAGAATATTTTCATTTCAGGTATAACTAATGGTATGAGTGATAATATTATTTGGCAATTAAATAAAATTTAATGAAAAAAATTAAAAGAGCTTTAATTTCAGTATCAGATAAAAAAAATCTAAAACCTTTATTAAATTGTTTAAAAAAATATCAAATCAAAATTATTAGCTCAGGCGGAACTTATAAAGAGATCAAAAAATTAAAGTTTTCGTGCACAGAAATTTCTGACTACACGGGATCACCAGAGATTTTAAATGGTAGAGTTAAAACATTACATCCGAAAATTCACGCTGGAATTTTAAATAAAAGGAATAACAAATCTCACAGAAAAGATTTAGTCAATAATAATTTTGACAATATCGATTTAGTAATTGTTAATTTTTATCCTTTTGAAGCAACATTAAAAAGTACATCTAATCATAAAAAAATACTTGAAAATATTGATGTTGGTGGACCAACTATGATCAGAGCTGCAGCGAAAAATTATCACGATGTGACAGTTATAACTTCTATTTCACAATATGCCGAGCTTATTGAAGAGTTAGTTCAATTTAATGGGTCAACAACTCAAAGTTTTAGAGAGAGAATGTCGCAAATAGCTTTTACAGAAACAGCGTATTATGATGCTCTAATTTCTGATTATTTTAATAAAATTACGAAAAATTTTTTTCCAAAAAAAAAAATTATTTATGGAAGTTTGATTGAAAAACCAAGATATGGTGAAAACCCGCATCAAGAAAGTGCTATTTACTCTAAAAATAAATTTTTAAATCTCAAACAATTACACGGGAAGGATTTAAGTTATAATAACTATAATGATATTTTCGCTGCTTTAACAATTTCTAAATCTTTACCAAAAAATACTGGATTAGTAATAGTTAAACATGCAAATCCATGTGGAGCTTCTATCTTAAAAAATAGTGTTGATTGTTACAAATCAGCTTTGAACACTGATCCAGTCAGTGCCTTTGGAGGAATAGTTTCAATCAATTTTAAGGTAAGTAAAAAATTAGCTTTAGAACTCAATAAAAAATTTCTAGAAGTTATAGTTGCTAATAAATTTGATACTGATGCTTTAAAAATTTTAAAAAAAAAAAAGAATTTACGTTTAATTGATGCTTCAAATTTTAACTTTTCTGAAAATTTAAAATTTATATCAGCTAATGAGAATATTTTATTACAATCAGAGGATAATAAATTTTTTACAAAAAAAGATTTCAAAATTGTATCTAATAAAAAACCAACAAGTTCCCAATTTGAAGATTTAATATTTGCCTTTAATATTTGTAGATACGTCAAATCTAATGCAATTGTATTAGCAGCAAATAAAACAACGGTTGGTATAGGCTCTGGTCAACCAAGCAGATTAGATAGTTGCCAAATAGCGATTGATAAAATGAAAAAATTTGAAACAATGTCAGATGAGATTGTGGCTGCCTCTGATGCTTTCTTCCCATTTGTTGATGGTATCGAAAAACTGATTCAGTCAGGCGTAAAGGCCATAATTCAGCCCTCAGGATCTGTCAATGACAAAGAAATTATTAAATTTGCAAATGAAACCAACACTGTTTTGCTATTCTCAAAAACAAGACATTTCAGACATTAGTTATTTTATCAATTTTAGCTGCTAAAATAAAATCGTTCTCACATAAACCTTCGATAGCATGTGTTGTTATATTAATTTTTGCATAACCCCACCCAAAATAAATATCAGGATGATGTCCTTCTTGCTCAGCAATATTTCCCACATGATTAACAAATTCTTGGCTTGTTTTAAAATCTTTAAATTTAAAATTTTTTTCTAAATAATAGATATCATTGCTATTTTTAACAATACTCCAACCATCAACTTTTTTTTGATATCTATGAATCTCCGAAACATCGAAAGGCACAACTCCACCTTCACATGGTTTACATTTTTTGTTAAAAAGATCTTTCATAATTTTTGGAGCGGGCAAAGGGGGTCGAACCCTCGACCTTCTCGTTGGCAACGAGACGCTCTACCACTGAGCTATACCCGCAATAAAAACATTATAGTTAGCTATTTTTTTTAATTCAAGCTATATTAAATATGATATAATTTTTATATGAAAAAAGAAGAATTACCAAAAACAATACCAATATTCCCTTTAAGTAATTTTATAATATTCCCAAAAACCACTGTGCCACTAAATATTTTTGAACCACGTTATATTGAAATGGTTAATGATAGCATGAAAACAAATAAATTTATTGGCATGATACAGCCAAAATCTACTAGTTATGAGAAATCATCAATACCCTCATTACATAAAATTGGATGCCTAGGAAAAATAGTTAGTTTTAAAGAGTCAGATGATGGTAGATATTTAATTGATCTTAAAGGAATTATTCGTTTTAAAATTTTAAATGAAAAAGAAACCTTCAAACCCTATAGAAATTGTGAGGTTAATTTTGAGGATTATTTGCATGATTTAAATGAAAAAAAAGAAAATATAAAGTTCTCTGATCTAGAATTAATCTTTAAAGATTTAAAACAATTATTCGAAAAAAGAGGCTTTATAATAAATTGGAAAGCACTAGAAAAACAAAGTTTAGATGAAACTATAAATGCTTTAGCTATGGCTTCTCCATTTAGTTTAGAGGAAAAACAAATGTTGTTAGAGACAATAAATTTAAATTTGAGAAAAAACAAAATAGCTGAAATACTATCAACATATACTTTCGATGAGTATGATAATACTACTCTTCAATAAATTTTAAAATTCAATACCTCTATCAGCAAATTTTTTAATGAATTTATTAATAATTTTATTATTACCAATAAGTTTAATTGATGTATTCAAATAATTTGAATTTATTTTGTTTCCTAAATTAAATAATTCGTAGATCCAGTCAATCCCTGTTGAAAAAATAAAATTTTTATCTTGGATTTTTTTTTGAAATTCTTGACATATTGATGAATTTAATTCTAAACCTAAATTCATTCTTTCATCAATTAAATTTGACAACAACTTTATATCACGTAACGACATGTTAAATCCTTGTCCTGCCAGGGGATGAATTTTGTGAAGTAAATCTCCAAATGCTAAAATATTATCCTTATAATAATTTCTAAGATTAGTTAATCTTAACTCAAAACTTTTCCAATTATTTATTCTTTTTATAGAATAAATTGGATTATATTTTTTAATAAGATTATTCATCTCATAAGTTTTTTTTCTCTTAAGAGATCTGAAAGAATAAACAACTGAAGTTTCTGACTCTGAAATTGGCAAAAAAGCTAGAGGGCCATTCTTAGTAAAATTTTGAAATGCAGTATTATTTATTATCTTACTATGAGTAATTGTAGTTGTGTAAGCCAAACTATAATAATTTTTTTCAATTTTTTTTGAAAAAAATTTTTTTGTAAAAATATGTGTTGGATCACAATGTATTATCAAATTATATAAATTTTTATTAACATAAAGATTTTTAAGATTACTTTTAAATTTTATAAATTTACTATTTTTTAATTTATTAATTAACAACTTCTGTAGTTGATAATTTCTAATAATTGAAAAAATCTGGCTTTTTTCATTATCAAATTTAAGTATCTCTTTTTTAGTGTCTTTTTCAGTAAAAATTTTAATCTTTTTAATTTCCCATAAAATTTTTTTAATATTTATAATTTCACTATTAAGATAATCTATATTTGTTTTAGAAATTCCAAGTGTTCTATTTTTATCATATCGAATACTTTTCTTTGTTCTTAAAATATCTACAAACAGATCTTTTTTAATTAAAACATTAGCTAAAGTTAAGCTGACTAGTCCATCGCCGATAATACAAACTTTCATAACAAATTAATTTTAACAATAAAAATTAGATGATACAAAGTGATATATTTGATTCATTAAAATGAATATTAAAAAAATAGCTAATACTATCCTGCAATTTATAATTCGCAGATTAATTGAAATTATTGGAGTATCTGTAACTGTAATTAGTATTTTATTTTTGATTGCTCTTATTTCTTACTCTCCCAATGATCCAAATTTTATTTTTCCAGAGAAAACCGAAATTCAAAATATTTTAGGATTTCAAGGAAGTTATATCTCTGATTTATTTTTCCAATCAATAGGAATTATTTCCTATTTATTGTCTTTAACTTTTCTAATTACTGGAATTAATATTTTCAAAACCAAAAATTTATTTTTAATTATAGAGAATACATTTTTTGCTGTCATCTACTGTGTTATAGGGTCCTTATTCTTTAATTCTTTTTATCAAAGTACTTTCGAGCTATACATTAATGGAAATGGGGGTTTTGTTGGTCAATACTTAAGCCAAACTTTTATTGGAAATATTATAAATTTACAATTAGTTTTGTCGTATTATTTTCTAGTAATTTTTATTACGATTTTTTTCTTGATAAGTATTAACTTCAGTCCAAAAAAATTTTGGAATAATTTAAAAAAATTAATTAATAATTTTAATAAAGATAAGAATAAATCTTATACTGATAAAAGTGAAATTATTAATGAATATATACCTCAAGAAGAAATTAAAAATTTAATACAAGAGGATCTTCCATTTATAAAAGCAGAAAAAATTAAAGAAAATGAAAAAAATAAATTTAAACTTCCCAGTCTCGATTTATTAAAAGTCCCATCAAAAAAAGAAAGGAATAACTCTAATAAAGATGAAGCAAGCGATCCTGCATTTCTTGAAAAGATTTTATTAGATTTTGGTGTGAATGGTAGAATAAAAAAAGTAAGCCACGGACCTGTGGTTACATTAAATGAATTTGAACCTGCTGCAGGAGTTAAAGTTTCTAAAATAATTAACTTATCTGATGATATTGCAAGAAATACAAGTTCAGAGTCTGCCAGAATTTCTACCATACCTGGAAGTAGTACCATTGGTATTGAGCTGCCAAACAATTCAAGAGAAAATGTTTATTTAAGTGAAATATTAGAGAAAAGTGATTTTAAAAGTAAAGAAACTAAGCTACCGATCGCTCTTGGAAAAAATATATCTGGTACACCTATTGTTGGTGATCTGGCATCAATGCCACACTTATTAATAGCGGGAACTACAGGTTCAGGTAAATCAGTCTGCATTAATACAATTATTTTATCTCTTCTTTTTAGACATGCTCCAGATAAATGTAAGTTTATCTTGATAGACCCTAAAATGTTAGAATTGTCTACTTACGAGGGTATTCCCCATTTATTATGTCCTGTAATAACAGAGGCAAAAAAAGCGGCTTCGGTTCTTGGTTGGGTGGTAAAAGAAATGGAGAGTAGATATCGATTAATGACCAAAGAGGGTGTTAGAAATATAGATGGTTATAACACAAAGCATAAATTGGCTATGCCCTATATTGTTGTTGTTGTAGATGAAATGTCAGATTTAATGTTAGTTGCTGGTAAAGAAATTGAAAGTTATATTCAAAAATTATCTCAAATGGCAAGGGCAGCTGGAATCCATATAATTATGGCTACTCAAAGACCAAGTGTGGACGTGATAACAGGTACAATTAAAGCGAATTTCCCAACAAGAATATCTTTTCAGGTAACTTCAAAGATAGACAGTAGAACAATTTTAGGAGAGCAGGGCGCGGAACAACTTCTTGGTAAAGGGGATATGCTTTATATGTCGTCAGCAAACAAAATTTTACGAATACATGCTCCTTTCGTATCTGATAATGAAATAGAAAAAGTTAATACATTTTTAAGATCACAGGCTGAACCAGATTATATTGATGAAATTTTTAACTTCGCTGATGAAAAAGAAATTGGTGATGAGTCAAAAAATACAGGTGAAAAGGATGAACTTTATCAAACGGCAGTAGATATCATTAAATCTGAAGGTAAAGCCTCAACTTCTTTTTTACAAAGAAAGCTTCAAATTGGATACAACAGAGCAGCTAGAATTATTGACATGATGGAAGAAGAAGGATTGGTTAGTAAAGCAAATCATGTGGGCAAAAGAGATGTTCTTTAATGAAAAAATTTTTTTTTATCTTTCTCATAATTAATTTTAATAATTTTGTATCTGCCTCAACTAAACAAGATATTGTCAATAATTTAATTGGTATAAAAAATTTGAGTTTTAACTTTGAACAGAATATTAATGGAAAGGTTGAAACAGGAAATTGCATTGTTGAATACCCAAAAAAGATATTTTGTGAGTATAAAAATATGAATAATAAAATTTTAGTCTCAAATGGAAAATCACTTGTAATAAAAACTAAAAGTGGAAGTTATTATCGATACTCTATAAAAAAAACACCCTTAAATTATATTTTAGATAAAAATTTTTTAATAAATGAAATTAAAACTCTAAAGGAAAGAGTAATCGATGACAAATTTATAAATTTCACAATCTTTAAGGATGAAAATGAGATAAATATTTTTTTTGATAAAGAAAATTTTAATCTTATTGGTTGGCAAACATTAGATATCTATCAAAATCTAAATATTACCTATCTTCACTCCTTAAAAATTAACCAAAAATTAAAAAAGAATACTTTTGTACTTCCAAACTCAAATTAAAATTTAACAGTTTCTTTCTTATAAATTTTCATACCTCTTGATAAATAATTCTTTAATGCATTTTTATGATCTAATGAACATGTATGTGCCCAAACTCGTTCAATATTTTTTTTTAAAAAAGATTTCTTTATTGCCTCTGAAAGTAAGTAAGCACCAAGTTTTTTATAATGATATTCCTCCAATAAACCAAAATAAGCTATTTCGATTTCTTTAAGATCAGTATGAAATATTAATTCAAAATAACCAGCTAGATCATTTTTAACTTTAAGAATATAAGTCTCTACTTTGGAATCTGAAGTATACTTAATCCAATCTGTCTCTGACCAAGTAAGGCGATCTATCCAATTGTGTTTTTTACCAACATTTTTGTAAAAAAATTTATTAACTTGAAAATCATTAATTTTTTCTAGATCTATTGAACGATTTAATTCAGGTAAACTACTTTCAATTAAATCATTTAACGATTTAATTTCTAAGTAGTTTCTATCAATGATTTTTTTCACTCGACCATTTTTCCTACTCTTTCACCTCCAAATACATGAAAGTGTAAATGAGGAACTTCTTGACCGCCATGATCACTTATATTAGCTAAGGCTCTATAACCCTTGCCGACTTCTCCTGAAATACCAAGCTTTTTGGCAACTGTATTAATTCCTTTTATCAATCCAACGATTTCTTCAGATGATGCGTTCATGCTAAAATCATCGAGGTCGATATATTTACCTTTAGGAATTACTAAAGCATGAATTTTTTTTTGAGGATTAATGTCATGAAATGACAAAACAAAATCGTCTTCATAAATTTTATTACAAGGGATCTCGCCACGTAAAATTTTTGCAAATATATTATTATTATCGTAACTCATTTTTTTCTTTTTTCTAGCTCTGACATAACTTCTTCAATTTTGACATCATTAGCCTCTAAATACATTAGCAAATGGTAAAATACATCTGCGGCTTCGTGAATTTTATTAGAATTTTTCTCTACAGCTTCAATTAATTCATCTACTTCCTCTAAAACTTTTTCTTTACTTAATGATTTATCTTTAAGCAACTTATTAGTGTACGAACCTTCAACAGGTGAAGACTTTCTCTCCCGTGCAAGTTTGATTAAGTTTTCTAATGTGTTAAGCATATTAAATTCTAACAGGAATTCCTTTTGAATCCAAATACTCCTTAGCTTCTCTTACAGAATGTTTGCCATAGTGAAATATTGATGCTGCTAAAACTGCGCTTGCATTCCCTAATTTAATTCCATCTACTAAATGATCTAGACTTCCAACTCCACCTGAAGCAATAAGTGGAATATTTACCGTAGAAGATATCTTAGACATAAGCTCAATATCATAACCGACTTGAGTACCATCTCGATCCATAGATGTGACTAGTAGCTCTCCTGCCCCACTATCTTCCATTTTTTTAGCAAATTTTATTGCATCAATTCTAGTATTATTTCTTCCACCGTGAGTAAAAATTTCCCATTTATCCTCATTTTTTTTTGCATCAATTGCAACAACAATACATTGAGAGCCAAACTTTTTTGAGCTTTCTACTACTACTTCTGTATTTTGAACTGCAGCGGTATTTATAGATACCTTATCGGCCCCACAGTTTAATAACTTATTAATATCTTCAATGCTTCTAACTCCACCACCAACAGTTAAAGGAACAAAACATTTCTTAGATGTTTTCTTGACTACATCATAGATAGTATCTCTATTTTCATTTGAAGCCGTAATATCTAAAAAACAAATTTCATCTGCTCCTCCATCAGAGTAAATTTTAGCTTGTTCGACGGGATCACCTGCATCTTGTAGATCAACAAAATTAATTCCCTTAACAACACGTCCATTTTTAACATCTAAACAAGGTATTATTCTATTTTTAAGCATCTAATTCCTTAACTAATTCATCTAATTTAATATCACCATCATAAATAGCTTTTCCAACTATTATCCCCTCGATATTGCTATTATTTAATTCCTTGGCTTTTTTAATATCGTCAATTGATGAGACTCCACCCGATATAATTACTGGACAATTGGATGCATTAGCAACCTTTGCTGTTTCTTCAAAATTTGGACTTTGTTTCATCCCATCTCTATTTATATCAGTATAAATCAATCTACTTGCACCATAATTATTTACTTCTTTTAAGTAATCTAAAGTTAATTGATTAGAATTTTCCTTCCAACCTGAAACCGACAAATATCCATCTTTAGCATCTAAACTTAAGGCAATTTTATTTGGAAATTTATTACAAGCTTCTTTTAAAAATTTTTTATCTTTTATGGCAGCACTTCCTAAAATAACTTTTTCAACACCAGCATCAGTATATTTCTGAATACTTTCAAAATTTCTGATACCTCCACCAATTTCGATTTTAAGATCAAATTTTTTTACTATTTCTTGAATAATATCTAAATTAACTGTTTCTCCAGTTAAAGCTCCATCTAAATCAACTACATGTAAATTTTTAAATCCATGATCTTTGTATTTACCTGCTTGTTCAATTGGAGAAATTTCGTATTCAGTTTTGTTATCAAAGTCTCCTTTAACTAACCTCACACACTTTTTATCTTTAATATCAATGGCTGGGAATATTTTCATTTACAAATTTATAAAATTATCAATTATTTTAAGTCCAACTTTATCGCTCTTCTCAGGGTGAAACTGTGTTCCGAAAATATTTTCTTTTTCAACAGAACATACAATATTAGATGAATAATCTGTTGTTGCTGAAACTACATTTTTATCCTCTGGAACAATTTCATAACTATGAACAAAATACATATGAGAATTATTCTCTATACCTTTAAAAATTTTACTGTCTTTAACAATGTTAATTTGGTTCCAACCAATGTGAGGAAGTTTATATTTTCCATTTTGATTATCTATCTTTGATACCTTGCCAGATATCCATCCAAGACCTTTAGTTTCGGTTTCCTCATATCCAACATCTGCAAACATTTGCAATCCAACACAAATACCAAGAAGGGGTTTCTTATTATTAATTGCAAACTCATTTAAAGCATCTACTAAACCACTGATGTTATTAAGCGCATCAACACAACTTTTGAACGAGCCCTGCCCTGGCAAAACAACTTTATCTGAGGATTTAATTTTATTTAAATCTGTAGTTACCTCGATTTTTACTTTATCTCTAGCAACTTCCTTAAAGGAGTTTATTACCGAGCTTATATTACCCGAATTATAATCAACAATTGTGACGTTCATTAAACTTATAATGAGCCTTTAGTTGATGGAATGCTCTTTTTGTTTCTTGGATCCATCTCTAATGCGGCTCTTAAAGATCTTGCAAGGCCTTTATAACAAGATTCAATAATATGGTGACTATTATCACCATAAATATTTTCAATATGTAAAGTAATACCAGCTGATTGAGAGAAAGCCTGAAACCACTCTTTAAATAGTTCAGTATCCATCTCTCCAAGTTTCTCAACCTTTAATTTTACCTTCCATATAAGATATGGTCTGTTGGAAACATCCACCGCTACACGTGATAATGTTTCATCCATTGGTATCATTGCATGTGCATATCTTTTAATACCAACAAATTTTTTAGCTGCTTTTTTTAAAGCTTCACCAATTGCAATTCCCGTATCTTCAGTAGTGTGATGAAGGTCAATATGTGTATCTCCTTTTGCTTTAACCTTCAGATCAATAAGTGAATGCTTTGACAATTGCTCAAGCATATGATCCAAGAAACCTATGCCAGTGTCAATTTGGTACTTACCTTTGCCATCAATATTTACTTCGACATTGATGCTTGTTTCTTTAGTTTTACGGGAGACTTTTCCTTTTCTAGCCATATATTTTAATGGTATACATACATAATCCCAGTATATCAATATCAGTCTAAACACTTGAAGTATCAAAAATAGTTACCATTTATTAAGCATGACAACAATTGTGTTAGTAAGAAAAAACAATGAAGTAGTCGTTGCAGGTGATGGACAAGTTAGTATGGGAAATACTGTTGTGAAGAGCACGGCTTCTAAGGTTAGAAAAATTGAAAAAAGAGATGTAGTTGCTGGTTTTGCAGGATCAACTGCTGATGCTTTAACTTTATTTGAAAGATTAGAGGGAAAATTAGAAAAACACGCTGGTAATCTATCAAGAGCTGCTGTCGAATTAGCGAAAGATTGGAGAACTGATAAATATTTAAGAAGACTTGAGGCTTTAATGGCAGTTGGAGATAAAAATAATAGTTACATAATATCAGGAACTGGTGATGTCTTGGAGCCTGAAGGTGATGTAATTGGAATTGGTTCTGGAGGTAATTATGCTTTAGCTGCAGGGAAAGTTTTAATGGAAGCTAACATGTCTGCAGAGGAAGTAGCAAAAAAAGCAATTAAAGTAGCAGCTGATATTTGTGTATTTACAAATGATAACGTTAAAATTGAGAAAATATAATGGATAATTCAAACGTAACACCATTGCATCCAAAAGAAGTAAATCAAAAGGAAGATAAATCTTTAGTAAGTTCTTTATCTCCAAGAGAGATAGTTTCAGAATTAGATAGATTTGTTGTTGGACAGAACAAGGCAAAAAAAGCTGTTGCTGTTGCTTTAAGAAATAGATGGAGAAGACAAGCTCTTAAGGGTGAAATGAAAAATGAAGTTTTACCAAAAAATATTTTAATGATTGGTCCAACTGGGGTAGGTAAAACAGAAATTTCAAGAAGACTTTCAAAACTTGCTGAAGCTCCTTTTGTAAAAGTTGAGGCTACAAGATTTACAGAAGTTGGTTATGTAGGAAGAGATGTAGAACAAATTGTAAGAGATTTAATTGAGATTGCAATCTCTATGGAAAAAGTAAAAAAAAGAAAAGAGGTTTTTGCAAAAGCGCAAAAAGCGGCTGAAGAAAAAGTTTTAGACGCTTTAGTTGGTAAAAAAGCCAGTTTAGCTACAAGAGAAAGTTTCAGAAAAAGACTAAGAGATGGGGACTTGGATGATAACGAGATAGAAATCTCTGTAAGTGATACAGGATCTGGAGGTACATCCTTTGAAATTCCAGGTATGCCAGGTGCTAATGTAGGTATGATAAATATCGGTGAGATAATGGGCAAGTCTATGGGGACTAAAGAAAAAAAAAAGAAAATGACAGTAAAAGAATCTCACGAAATTTTAATTAATGATGAGTCTGATAAGTTAATTGAACAAGATAAAATTATTAAAGCCGCAAAATTATCGACAGAAAATAATGGTATTGTTTTCTTAGATGAAATAGATAAAATTTCAGCTAGAACTGACAGGGTTGGTGGTGACGTATCTAGAGAAGGTGTTCAGAGAGATTTATTACCTTTAATAGAGGGAACAACTGTAAATACAAAACATGGACCTATTAAAACAGATCATATTTTATTCATTGCTTCTGGAGCATTTCAACTTGCTAAACCATCTGACTTATTGCCCGAACTTCAAGGAAGATTACCTATTAGAGTTGAGTTAGAGGCCTTAACAAGTGAGGATTTTAAGAGAATCTTGAGAGAACCTGACTATAGTTTAATTAAACAGTATGTTGCTTTATTAAAAACTGAAAATGTTGATTTAGAATTTTCAGATGATGGTATTGATACTATTGCTAAAATAGCCTCAGAAGTTAATGCCACAGTTGAAAATATAGGAGCTAGGAGGCTTCACACTATAATAGAAAAAATTTTGGATGATATTAGTTTTTCTGCCACTGATAGAGCTGGAGAAAAAATAATTATAAATAAAGAATATATAAATAATAATCTTGATACTTTAGTAAAAGATACCGACCTTTCAAAATTTATTTTATAATTTTTTTTTTAAAAATACATAGAAAGCACCACTTCCGCCGTCTTCCAATTCAGCATCTTTTATTTCTATAATTTTTTTCATTAGTTCTAAATTGTTTTGAATATATTCGGGAACTGAATATTTTAATATACTTAAATCTTTAGAAACATAAGGATCTGCCTCAACATTTGAGTGAAGTCCTTTACCTGTAACTACAATAATCTTTGTAATGCCATTTTCATAAGAAAGATTTATAAACTTTTCTATAGCTCTGTTGGCTTCATCTAAAGTAAAACCATGTAAATCTATTTGTTTTACTTTTGAAGTTTTTATTTCTTTAAATCTTAAATCTTTATTAGGTAATTTTTCTTTATTAGATAAAAAATTCTCCCAATCAATTTTATCTTTATCTGAAATTTTATTGTTCAATTATGTGAGGGTATCAATTAGTTGCCAGTTAGGATTATTTGATCTCATATCCCTTGAAAATACCCAAGTATCATAAATTTTCTTAATTTTCTCAGGATGTCCTGAGATTATTTTTTTATCCTTATCTTTTATGCAAGTTATAACTTCACTTACAAAATCAACAGTTACATTCAAAATTTTATTTATTTGTTTATGATCTTTTATTTTTGCTGAATTTACACCGATAAAAGTAATTTCTGCATAATGACCTCTTTTACTTCTTTCTTTCAAAGCCTCTTCGAATTGATCATGAATTTTTTTACTCAGTAAAGGTTTGCTTGCAATAAGTTTATTATCGTTATCGCTAAAATCAGTAATAATTGTTTCGTAAGCAATTTTTGCACCTTTTATGAATTCTCTTTGAGCCTCATCATCAAAAGTTTCTTTAACGTTTATTTTATTTTCTCTATGAATATTATTTAACACTTTTTCAAATTGAGAGGGGGCTTTTCCTTCAAATCCAGTTCTTTTTCCTAAAATACCTCTTAATCTTAAAAAGATAAATCCTGCTATCATTGCAAGGAGTATAATATCTATATATTCAAAACTATAATTCATTAAGTAAATGTAATTACTATGTTGATTAATTTCAACTAACAATTACATTAAAGACAAATGAACTCAGTTTTATTATCAATAATTTTAGTACCAATTCTAGAGATTTACCTATTTATAAAAATTGGCTCTCAAATTGGGGCTTTTAATACTATTCTGTTGATATTTATAACTGCAATCATTGGGGTTTATTATGCAAGATATGAGGGTTTAAATACAATTAGATCTGGATTTACACAAATATTAAAAAATCAAACCCCTGCCTATGAGATAGTATCAGGGGCTGCGATTGCGTTTGCGGCAGTACTTTTAATTCTTCCAGGATTTGCCACAGATTTTTTAGGTTTTTTATTAATTTTTCCTTTCACAAGAAAATTAATTTTTGGCAACCTAAAAAATAAATTTGAAACTCAAAAATATAAAAAAGATAATTTAATAGATGGTGAATACGAAGATATAGAAGATAACGATGACAGAAAAATTTAAGATTTTAGCAAAATTTATCAAAGACATGTCAAGTGAAACTCCAGATTTGGAAACGTATCTATTTGTCAAAGATAATATTTCAAAATATCAATTAAATATAGATATAACATCTAGGGCTTTAAAAAATAAATTAATTGAAGTTAATACGACTTTAAAATTTGAAGACAAGGAGTCTAACGAAAAAAAATCTTATTATGAAATAGTGTACGCAACAATTATAAAAGTTGATGATGATATTAAAGAAAAAAAAGACCTAGAAAGAATTATTTTATGTGATGTCCCTACCATAATATATCCAGACTTAGAAAATTCTTTTCTAAATCTTATTCATAATTCGGGACATCCATCGATAAAATTAGAGAAAAAAATTGATTTTAATAAACTTTACAATGAAAGGTTTAATTAAAAAAGTTTTTTTTGAGGTCTTTATTTAGATAATCCTTATGTTTTCTTAATTCTTCCAAAGAAGGCTTAATTATTTTTTTAGAATAAAAAATTTTTCCTTTTTCTAATATGGATGAATTTTTATCTTGATTTTGGAAATCTAAAGTTGGCTCTTTCTGGTCTATAAGATTAATATACACTTTTGCTAATAAATCACAGTCTATTAACGCTGTATGCTGTACTCTTCTAGAGTTATCAATTCGATATTTTTTACATAAAGCATCTAAACTTATAGAGGAACCTGGAAACTTATCTCTGGCTAAAGAAATTGTATCAATTATCTCATTTTCGATTTTGTTTTTTCCAATTATTTCTAACTCATTATTTAAATGAGCTAAATCAAATCCAGCATTATGAATTATTAATTTTTTTCCATCTATAAAATCTAAAAAGTCTTCAACAATCTCCTTAAACTTTTTTTGTTTAGCTAAAAAATCATCAGAGTATCCGTGAATTTCAAAAGCTTTATCCGAAACTTTTCTTTCCGGGTTTAAATAACAATGAAATTTT
This sequence comes from uncultured Pelagibacteraceae bacterium, assembly GCA_902569975.1. GTDB lineage: Bacteria > Pseudomonadota > Alphaproteobacteria > Pelagibacterales > Pelagibacteraceae > Pelagibacter. The sequence goes on from CACFWD010000002.1 coordinate 23,798, forward strand.
TTTTTGGTTGGAATTAAATTATCGAGCTCAATACACCCAATTTCAACAATTCTATGTCCCTCTTTTACTGATATGCCGGTTGTTTCCGTATCTAAAACCACTTCCTTCATAATAGAATCTTTTTTAATATATCTTTAACACATTTACGAGCTAAATGTTTTTTAAAATTGTTTTTAATCACATAGTGTGAATTTCTTTTTTTTATATTTAAAGGCAACTGAAATCTTTTAAGATTTTGCAAAATTAATTTATTAAAATTTTTTCTTTTTTTTAATCTTTTTAAGATCTCTTTATTCGAAGATTGAATAAAAACAATTACATCTTTTTTTTTATACAATTTATTTTCAAAGAATAATGGAATATCTAAAATAACAACCTTTTGTTTACTATTTTTTTTAAGAAAAATTTTTAAGTCTTTTCTTACCTCAGGATGAACAACAGATGATATCTTTTTTATGTTATTTTTATTTTTAATTATAGCATTAATTAATTCCTCTTTTTTAACTGGAAAACTTTTAAAAAAATTTGGTATTTTTTTTTTTAGTTTTAAGAAAACTTTTTTATTTTTAAGATAAATTTTAGCAACTGAATCGTCTGCATTAAATACAGGATATCCAAATAATTTTGATATAAAAGTTTTTCCTGAACCTATGCAACCAACTAGGGCTATTCTAATCATTGTACAAATATCTAATCAATTTTTCATCAATTTTGGGAGTTATATTGTTCCATAAATTAAAAGCTTTTTGTGCTTGATATAAAAACATATCTCTTCCATTGATAATTTTATGACCTTTTTTTTCTGCCTCTAATAGAAAGTTTGTTTTTGAGGGATTGTATATAAGATCATAGAATATTTTTTTTTCTCCTAAATTATTAAAGTTTAATTTAAGACTATCACCACTTTTTAAGCCCACACTAGTACAGTTAATAAACAAATCACAACTTTCAACCTTTCCCCAATCAATAATTTTTACAAAATCAAATTTGTTTTTAATTAATTTTGTATTTTCTTGTGTTCTATTAGAAATAAAAATTTCTTTTATTTTTAATTTTAATAAAGCAGTTATAACTGATGGCACAACACCTCCTGCACCAAAAATAAAGGCAGATCTGCCTGTCAATTCTATATTGTTGTTTATTATAGACTTTTCAAAACCATAAACATCTGTGTTATCTCCATGAATTTTACCATTTTTATTAAAAATAGTATTTACTGAGTTTGTTTTTATCGCAATATCTGACTGTGTTTCTAAATGAGAAATAATACTTCGCTTAAATGGCACAGTAACGTTAATGCCATAAATTTCTTTTCTTTTAATCTTTTGAATTATTTTTTCAATCTCATCTTTACTCGGTGCAATTTTATCATAATTCCCATCAATATTATTTTCTTTAAACCAATAATTGTGTATTTTGGGTGATAAAGAATGTAATATTGGATTTCCTATGATTAAATAATTTTTCATTTAATTAAATTTTTAGATAATCTTTTATTTTTTTAATTGGCAAACCCATTATTGTATTATTATCTCCTTTAATATCTAAAAACAAAGTTTTGCCGAGACCTTCTATTTGATAAACATTATAAGCATATAAAGTTTCATCGCTAATTTTAGAAAGATAATTCTCTAATTCTTCTAATTTAAGTTTTTTCATTATAAGTTGTGCCTTTTCAGTGTAATTCCAAATCATATTTCCACCTTTCGAAATACAAACTGAGCTTATCAAATGATGTGTTTTTCCGTTAAGTGATTTTAAAATATCTAGGGCCTGCGTTCTATTAGTTGGTTTTGATATAATCTTTCCCTCTAAATCAATTACGCTGTCTGCACCTATTACTAATTTGTCCTCAAATTTAGCACTAATTTTGTTTGCTTTCAATTCAGCTAAATTTTTAGAAATGATTTCGGGAGATGCGTTTTTTTTAAATAGAGATTCTTTAACACTATCCTCATCAATGTTTGATGGTATAACCTCACAGTAAATTCCGTTTGACTGTAAAATATCTTTTCTGACCTTGCTTTTTGAAGCTAAAATAATTTCACTCATTGTTCTGACTATAAATTTCATAAACTTTAATAATTGATGCTGCTGTTTCTTCAACAGATTTTCTTGTAACATCAATGGTTGGCCAACCATATTTTTGAAAAGTTTTCTTTGCCGCATCAATTTCTTTTTGAATACTTTCAATATTTGTATATCTTTTGTTGTTTAATTCTTTAAAAGAGCTCATTCTGTTTTTTCTTATATCAACGAGCCTTTCTGCTTCTGTATTTAACCCAACTACGCAACTAACTTTAGGATTGTTTTTCAAAATTTTAGGAATTGAATTCTCATTAATTAATGGAATGTTTGAGGTTTTATAACCTTTGTTAGCTAAATAAATTGAAGTTGGTGTTTTGCTTGTTCTGCTTACCCCGAGTAAAACTATATCTGATTTTCCTGCTTCGTTGGCTAAATTACCATCATCATGATTCATAGTAAACTGTATAGCCTCTATTCGTTGATAATATTCTTCATTTAAAACATGTTGGCCACTTGGTTCATGAGAGGCCTTTTGGTTTAATAATTTTGAAAAACTTAAAATTAAGTTTCCAAGGACACCAAAACATGGAAGTTTGTTGTCTTCGCTTTTGTTAGCAAGAAATTTAGCAAGATTATTATCAACAATTGTGTATAGGATTATAGAATTTTCGTTTTCTTTTGCTGTCTCTAAAATTTTGATAATTTGGTTTTCGGTTCTAGTAAAAGAATATGAGTGGACTTTGTATTCAATTTTATTAAATTGAGCCTTTAGAGCTAAAAAAATTCTTTCTAAAGTTTCTCCTGTAGAGTCAGAAATTAGATATATTTGATAAATATTATTCATGTATAAAATGTTAATTATTTTTAAATTTTTTGAATATTTTTACACATTTTAAGAGAAATTTAAAATTTACTGTAAATAACATTAATTATTCACAATAATAAACATGTTAATTAAATAATACATTTTTTTGTATAATTAAGTAATTGTGAAATTATTATTAAATAACAATATTTTTTAGCAATACTTATTTGATAATTTGTTTATAAAAAGTGTGTAAAAGTTAATTATCGTAATTAACAAGATATAATACTATTACAAATATATATATTAATATTTAAATGACCCCAATAAATAAAGTAATAATTAATAAAAATACTCATATAAACCCTATTTGGATAATGAGACAAGCAGGTAGATATTTACCTGAATTTAGAAAAATTAGATCTAATAATAATGATTTTATAAAATTATGTTTAAACGAAGATTTATCATCTGAAATAACATTACAACCCCTTAAGAGATTTGATTTAGATGCAGCAATAATTTTTTCTGATATTCTTATGTTACCTTATGGATTGGGGCAAAAGGTAAAGTTTGAGAAAAATTTTGGTCCTAAATTGGGAGAATTAAATTTAAATGAAATTGCAAAAGTGGATGAGATTGATTTTGTAGAAAAAGTTCATCGTGTTTATAAAGCTATAAAAAAAGTCAGTTCAAATTCTAATCTAAAGAATAAAAATACTATAGGTTTTGTTGGAGCACCTTGGACATTGTTAGTTTATATGATTAACCAGCAATCACCAAAAAAAAAGTTAAAAGAAAATTTTTTTAATGATAACTTCCTAATAAATAGAATTTTATTAATTATTGAAAAATATTTAAAAATTCATATCAAGCACCAAATTGAAAATGGCGCAAATATCATTCAAATTTTTGATAGCTGGGCAGGTTTACTTGAAGAAAAGGATTTACCCAATTATATTTATACACCCACTTTAAATCTTGTTAATTATATTAAATCTCTAAATGTACCCGTAATATGTTTTCCAAGAGAAATAAAAAATTACAAAGAATTTTGTGATATTGTTAAACCTGATGCTATAAACATTGATTATAATGTGGATCCAAAAGAAATAGTTAAAGATATTAAGGTGCCAGTACAAGGAGGACTAAATCCAAATATTTTATTAACTGATAAGCAAACATTAAAAAAAGAGACAATAAAATATTTAGAAATTTTTAAAGATCATCCTTATATCTTTAATCTTGGGCATGGCATACTGCCAGAAACAAATCCCGAGATGGTAGAATATTTAGTTAAAACAGTAAAAGAATATAAATGAGAAAAGCTGTAATTTTGTTTAATCTAGGTGGCCCCGATAAATTAGAGAGTGTTGAGCCTTTTTTATTTAATTTATTTAATGACCCAGCAATTTTAAATTTACCTGGTTTTCTTAGATTTCCCCTAGCAAAATTAATAGCAAACAGAAGAGCCCCAACTGCAAAAAAAATCTATCAAGAACTTGGAGGCTCCTCACCTATTTTGCAGCTCACGGAAGAACAATCTATAGCCCTGGAACAACGCTTAAATCAAGATGATAGCTTATCAGAATATAAATGTTTTATAGTTATGCGATGTTGGCACCCTAGAGCAGAAAATGTTTTAAAAGATGTAATGAATTATGATCCCCATGAAATAATTCTCATGCCTCTTTACCCACAGTATTCAGCCGCAACCTCTGGTTCGTCTTTAAAAGAATGGAAAGATATTTGTAAAAAAAAGGACTATAAAATTAAAACAAGTACAATTTGTTGCTATCCAACTGATCAAAATTTTGTAGAAGCACATAAAGATGAAATCACAAAAAAAATAAACAATCTTAAAAATTTCAAGTTAATATTTTCTGCACACGGGCTACCAGAAAAAAATATCAAAAAAGGAGATCCTTACCAGTGGCAGGTAGAACAATCAGTTGATAAAATTGTTAAGTCTTTAAATATTAAAAACTTAGATTGGGTATTAAGTTATCAAAGTAGAGTAGGACCATTAAAATGGATTGGTCCATCTACAGAAGAAATAATTATAGAAAATTCAAAATTGGGAAAACATATTGTTTTAGTTCCTATAGCGTTTGTATCGGAACACTCAGAAACTTTAGTTGAATTAGATATAGAGTATAAAGAATTGGCTGATAAAAATGGTTGTAAAAATTATTCAAGAGTTCCTGCATTAGGAACTAATGAAAATTACATAAAAGCCATGTCTAATTTAATAATAAATAAACAAATATATGATTTTAATGGAGAACTTTTTCCTCCAAAAATACAATGCCCCAATGAATTCAAAAAATGTCCTTGTTTAAATTATGAATAGTTATTTGTTATTTAAAAGTCTACATTTAATTGCTGTCATTTCTTGGATGGCAGGTCTTTTATATTTGCCAAGAATTTTTGTCTATCATTCTGAAAATGACAATGAAATTATTACAACAGTATTTAAAACTATGGAAAGAAAGTTATTTTATTTCATTATGACACCAGCTATGATTTTAAGTTGGTTTTTTGGCTTGGCGCTGATTCATGAGATAGGATTTGATCAACTTGCTAATTTTTGGCTTCAAATTAAGCTCGTTTTAGTGTTTTTCCTAACGTTGTATCATTTTTATTTAGGTGCTTTACTAAATAAGTTCAAATTTGATCAAAATAAGAAATCCTCAAAATTTTATCGATATATTAATGAAATCCCTACTTTATTGCTTATTTTTATTATTTTTATCGTAGTTTTTAAGCCAATCTAGGGTTGAATATTTTAGAAGAGCATATATATTCAGTTTATTATTAAGTCCTTAATAATTTTAAATCATGAACATTCAAGAATTAAAACTTAAATCATCTGAGCAACTTATTACGCAAGCTGAAGAGTTGGGCATTGAAAATGCTAGCACTCTTAGAAAGCAAGAAATTCTTTTTGCAATTTTAAAAAAAGTTGCAGAAAAAGAAGAGATAACAGGTGCTGGAGTTTTGCAATTATTACAGGATGGATTTGGTTTCTTGAGAGCAATGGAGTCAAACTATTTACCTGGGCCTGATGACATTTATGTAAGCCCAAGTCAAATCAGAAAATTTGGTCTAAGAACTGGTGATACAGTTGAAGGACCAGTTAGAGCACCGAAAGAAGGGGAAAGATATTTTGCACTTCTACAAGTGAGTAAAATAAATTTTGAAGAACCAGAAAAATCTAGACATAAAATTGCTTTTGACAATTTAACTCCTTTATATCCTGATAAACAATTAGTTATGGAAGTTGAAACTACAAAAATTGAAAAAAAACCTGATCTTACTCCAAGATTAATTGATTTAGTTAGCCCGATAGGAAAAGGACAGCGTTCAATTATTATTTCACCTCCTAAAGCGGGAAAAACTATGATTTTACAAAGCATAGCTAACTCTATAGCTAAAAATTATCCTGAATGTTACCTGATAGTTCTATTAATAGATGAAAGACCTGAAGAAGTTACAGATATGCAAAGGACTGTAAAAGGTGAAGTTATAAGCTCAACGTTTGATGAACCAGCACAAAGACACGTGGCTGTTGCTGAAATGGTAATTGAAAAAGCTAAAAGATTAACAGAGCATAAAAAAGATGTTGTTATACTCCTGGACTCAATAACAAGACTCGGTAGAGCATATAATGCCGTAATCCCGAGTTCTGGTAAAGTCTTGACTGGAGGTGTTGACGCTAATGCACTTCAAAGACCAAAAAGATTTTTTGGTGCAGCTAGAAATATTGAGGAAGGTGGATCATTAACTATTATATCTACAGCGTTAATAGATACTGGAAGTAGAATGGATGAAGTAATTTTTGAGGAGTTTAAGGGTACTGGAAATAGCGAAACTGTCTTAGACAGAAAAATTGCTGATAAAAGAATTTATCCAGCAATAGATATAACAAAATCTGGAACAAGAAGAGAAGAGTTACTATTTGAAAAAAATGATTTACAGAAAATGAATGTATTAAGAAGAATTATTGCACCGATGGGCACAATGGATGCAATTGAATTTATTAGTTCAAAATTAAAAGATACTAAAAATAATGCTGAATTCTTTAATTCGATGAATAAACCATCGTAAATTAAAAAATGTTTGTGCAACTACTATTATATGAATTTAGTAGAGAAAATTAAAATTCTTAATAATTATCTAAAAATTAAGAACTTCAACAAAGTGATTGAAGATGGGAAAAAGATTTTAAAGAAAAGCCCAAATAATGATTATCTTTTAAACCTAATTGGAATGGCTTTCCAAGGAAAATCCCAATATTTAAATTCAATTAATTTTTTTGAAGAGTCATTAAAAATAAATCCAGGAAATATAGCTGCTATGAATAATTATGCTAATTCATTAAAAGCAATTGGTAAATTTGAGCAATCAAAGAATTTATATGAAAAAATTTTAGATAAAGACCCAAATTATATAAGAGCTTATAATAATCTCGCAAATCTTAAAACTTCTTATAACGACTATGATGGCGCAATTGATTTGTATATAAAAGCAATAACTTTACTAAAAAAAAATAAAAATATTCCAAAAATACATAGCTTAGAGCTTATGTTTTCTTTAGCTGTTGCTTACCAAGGCTGTAATAAAGTTAAAGAATCAAAGGCAACTATCGATGAAATATTATCTTTAGACCCTTCTCATGCCGGAGCTCATAAGTTAAAAAGTTCGATGTTTAAATACTCTAATGATAATTTGGAGTCTATCGATCATTTAAAAAAAATGGAAATATTAAATGAAGATAAAAAATTAGATAATAATAAAAAAATTGATTTATTTTTTTCTTTAGGCAAAGCTTATGAGGATGTAAAAAATTTTGATAAATCCTACTATTATTTGAATGAAGCAAATAAACTTAGATATGAAAAGCATGGCTCAAATTTAGATAATGAAAAAAAATTATTTGAGCATATAATTAGAATTTTTGAAAAAATTAATCTTAAAGAATGTCATTCAGAAATACCATCGAAAAAGATAATTTTTATCTGTGGTATGCCAAGATCTGGTACCACACTAACTGAGCAAATTTTATCTTCACACGATGATGTATATGGCGCGGGAGAGTTGGTATATTTACAGAGAGTTATTCAAAAAAATTTTTATCATGACTCAAAGCTTGATAAACAAAAAATTAAACAAACCAAAGATCTTTCTAAAAATGTTATATCGTCTGAATATTTAGAACATTTTAACATATACAATATAAATCAAAATGTCATAACCGATAAAGCTCCTCAAAATTTCAGATGGCTTGGCTTTATCAAACTTTTTTTTCCAAATAGCAAAATATTACACTGTTATAGAAATCCTAAAGATAATTGTTTATCTTTATTTAAAAATAGTTTTGCATCAGCAATGATGAATTGGTCTAATAATTCAAGAGACATAGCAAATTATTATAATATCTACGAGGAATTAATGAGTTTTTGGAAAAGCAAGATTCCAGAATTTATTTTTGATGTTGAGTACGAGAAACTTGTGACTAATAAAAACAACGAAATCAAAAAAATATTAAAATTTTGTGAATTATCATGGGATGAAAAATGTTTAAATCATGAAAAAAATAGTAAGACACCAATTAAAACTGTTAGCGCTTCACAGGCAAGAAGACCTATTTATAACAGCTCTTTAAATAGCAATGTTAATTTTGATAAACACTTAGATGAAATGTTTAAGATCTTGAAATAAATTTTTAAATCTAACATTAATCGTGTATCATTAGTTTATAATATGACTATTTACGCTTTATCATCGGGCCCAGGTGTGTCTGGAGTAGCAATAATTAGAATTTCAGGGCCTGAAGCTTCAAAAGTGATTAAATCTCTCACGGGAAAAGAAATTCCACATCCTAGAGTGGCTACACTTCGAAAAATAAACAATATCAACACTTCTGAGCTTATAGATGAAGGTATTATAATATGGTTTCCGGGCCCTGAGAGCTACACAGGGGAAGATATGGCCGAAATACATGTGCACGGAGGAAAAGCTTTAGTTTTAGCTGTTCAAAGCGAGATTTCAAAAATTAAAAATTGTAGATTAGCTGAGCCTGGAGAATTTACAAAGCTTGCGTTTCAAAATGGGAAAATAAATTTGCTTAAAGCCGAGAGCATAGCGGACTTGATATCTGCTGAAACTGAAATTCAAAGATTACAAGCTGTAAAAATTATGAGAGGAAAATCCTCAGAAAAATTTAACGAGTTGAGAGACAAATTATTAAAAATTTTATCTTTTGTTGAGGCGAAAATAGATTTTCCTGAAGAAGATCTACCAGAAGATAATATAAGAAAAATAAAAAAAGACTCTTTAGATGTGTTAAATGAGATTAATAATATTTTAAATGATCAAAAAGTTGGAGAAATAATCCGCGAAGGTTTTAAAATTGCAATCGTAGGACCAACTAATGCAGGCAAATCCAGTTTATTAAATAATTTATCAAACAGGGAAGTTGCCATAGTCTCTGAAATAGCTGGTACAACAAGAGATGTTGTTGAAACACATTTAAATTTAGATGGGTTTCCTGTTATTATTTCCGACACGGCTGGTATACGAGAGTCAAAAGATGAAATTGAAAAAAAGGGAATTAGATTATCTCTTAAAAAGGCTGAAAATGCCGATCTAAAACTAGTAGTAATTGATGCAAAAACTGTTGATTTAAGCGGCTTTTTGAACGATTTGTTAAAAAATGATGCAATTTTAGTTGTTAATAAATCAGATCTTATAAAAGATAAATTAGACCCAAAAATTCTTAAACTTAATCATGTTTTAATTTCACTAAAAGATAACTCAAATATAGATGAGTTGATTTCAATGATTAAAAATTATTTAAAGGATAAATTTATTACCGAGGAAGATATTTTGATTACTCGAGAAAGACATAGACAACATTTGGTACAGTGCGTAGATCATTTAAAAAATTTTTTAGATAAAAATACAGTAAAAGATTTTGATAAAGCTGCTGAAGATTTAAGACTAGCAACTAGACATTTGGGCATGATAGTTGGAAAAGTTGACGTAGAGGAGATATTAGGTAGTATTTTCAACGATTTTTGTATTGGAAAATAAAAGCGATTTTGCTGTATTTTTAGCCCTTTTTTTACTATTTTCGTTGATAAATATAGCTTATTTAAGGAAAAAAACTCAAATCTTGTAAATATTTTAATCGAATATAAATTTACACCATGAAAAAAGATTTATCTTATGACGTGGTAGTAATTGGTGGAGGACACGCAGGTTGTGAAGCGGCAGCTGCATCAGCTCGACTTGGAATCAACACTGCTCTATTCACTCATAACAAAAATACCATAGGTGAAATGTCATGTAATCCTGCTATCGGTGGTTTAGGCAAAGGTCATTTGGTGAGAGAAATTGATGCTTTAGATGGAGTTATGGCTGAGGTGGCTGATAAGTCTGGAATACAATTTAGATTACTAAACAGAAGTAGAGGCCCAGCAGTAAGAGGACCCAGAACTCAATCTGACAGATCTTTATATCGTAAATTTATGCAAGAAAAACTAGTAAACTATTGTAATTTAAGCATTTTTTCTGATCCGGTTATAAAGTTTATTTTTAAAGATAATCAAATAAATGGATTTATAACACAAAAAGGTAATAAAGTAAGTTGCATTAAGTTAATTCTCACAACAGGAACATTTCTAAATGGCTTGATACATATTGGAGATGAGAAAACACCAGCTGGTCGATTTAATGAAAAACCCAGTACAGGTCTGAGCGAACAATTACAGAAATATAATTTCAAAATAGGTAGATTAAAAACTGGAACACCTCCAAGATTAGATTCTAGATCTATTAATTTTGAAAACCTCGAAAAACAATTTGCAGATGTTGATCCTTATTTTTTTTCTTTTTTAACTGAAACAAATTTAAACAAACAAGTTTCATGCTCAATGACTTATACAAACGAAAAGGTTCATAGGATAATTGAAAAAAATTTATCTAAAAGCGCCATTTACTCTGGAAGTATTCAGGGTGTTGGTCCTAGATATTGTCCTTCAATAGAAGATAAAATAGTAAAATTTTCAGATAAGAATAGACATCAGATATTTTTAGAACCAGAAGGCCTAAATGACCATACAATTTACCCAAATGGGATATCTACATCACTGCCTGAGGCTGTTCAGTATGAAATTCTCAACAATATCAATGGTTTAGAGAATGTAAAAGTAATTAGACCAGGTTATGCTATAGAATATGATTATATAGATCCTAGAGAACTTTTTCTGACATTGGAAACAAAAAAAATTAAAAACTTATATCTGGCTGGTCAAATCAATGGAACTACAGGATATGAAGAGGCTGCTGCTCAAGGTCTTATAGCAGGAATTAATGCTGCCCTCTCCATAAAAAATATGGAACCTTTTATTCTGGACCGTTCAGATGCTTATATTGGAGTTATGATTGATGACTTAATAACTAAGGGTGTTGCTGAACCTTACCGGATGTTTACATCTCGAGCCGAGTATAGATTGAGTCTTCGATCCGATAACGCTGATTTAAGGCTTACTCATAAAGGAATTAAAATTGGTTTAATATCGGAACATAGAAAAAGAATTTTTGAGGACAAATTCGAAAAATTAAGCAAAATTTCCCTCCAAATGTCTAATTTGAGTATTTCTCCATCTAAAGCAGATAAATTTGGGGTAAATATTGCTAAAGACGGTGTTTTAAGATCTGCAGAAGAAATCTTAACTCAAAAAAATGTTGATATGAGGAAAATAAGGGATATTTGGCCGGAAATCCAATATCATGGCACTGAAATAGATGAACAGGTGCAGATAAATTCTCATTATCGAGGATATTTGAAAAAACAAAAAGCTGATATACTAGCCTTTAAAAGGGATGAGAATTTAACAATTCCTGATAATATCGATTATGATCAATTTTCAGGTCTTTCCAATGAAGTTAAGGCTAAATTTAAGGAAATAAGGCCTAAAACTATGGGTCAAGCCCTAAGAATAGATGGTATCACACCTGCAGCAGTATATATTTTGTTGTCACATGTTAAAAGAAAGTCTATTAAGCATATAGCTTAATGGATCAAGAAATTTTAAATTCTTATACTAGACTCAATGATTTAAATGTTTCACGTGAAACGTTTTTAGATTTTGAAAACTATATATCCATGATTTTGGAAAAAAATAAAAAAATTAATATAATTAGCCAAAAAACAGCCTCGAAAAAATCTATAATTGACCGTCATATAATAGATTCTGCACAAATTATTGATTTTGTTGATTTAAATAGCAATACAACCACAGATATAGGCTCAGGAGGAGGTATGCCTGGCATCATTGTGGCTATCATGCTTAAAAACATGAAAAATAAAATGATTGTGCATCTTTATGAAAAAAGCTTCCATAAAAGCAATTTCTTGAGAGAGGTTTCAGATAAATTAAATTTAAACACAAAAGTTTTTAACAGAAATATTTTTGAAATCAAAAACATTGAGACAGGAACGATAATGTCAAGAGCATTTAAACCAATGCCGGTTGTTTTGGATTTGGTGTATGAAAATTTTTATGAGTATAAAAATTTAATTTTTTTCATGGGGAAAAGAGGAAAAAAAGTTTTTGAAGATTCTAAAAAAAATTGGGAGCTTGAGTATACAGAAAAAGAGAGTTTAACTAATAAAGGTTCATTTTTGATTAATATTAAAAAAATTGAAAAAAAAAATTAAATGCAAATTATTTCAGTCATAAATCAAAAAGGAGGGGTAGGAAAAACAACTACTGTAATAAATCTTGCTGCTGGATTGTCTCAACAAAACAAAAAAATTTTAGTAATTGATCTTGATCCACAAGGAAATGCAACAACCGGTCTAGGATTATCAAACATAGATAACTCAAGTGAAACAATTTATGGGGTATTAAATGGAACCAAGGACATTGGTGAGGTAATTAAAAAAACAGATTTTGAAAATTTAGATATTATAACTTCTAATGTAGACTTATCTGGATTGGAGGTAGAAACAGCCGATGATAGTAATAGGGCCTTCATATTGAAGATGAAATTAACCGCATATTTTAATGATTCTAGAGGATTTTACGATTATGTTCTAATTGACTGCCCACCTTCTCTAAGTTTACTGACTGTCATGGCTCTCGTAAGCTCAAATTCACTATTGGTGCCTCTTCAGACAGAATTTTTTGCTTTAGAAGGTCTTACTCAACTTATGAAAACTATTGAGAGAATTAAAGTGAGGTTAAACCCAGATTTGAAAATAAGAGGCATACTTTTAACAATGTATGACAAAAGAAATAAACTTTCGTCTCAAGTGGAAAAAGAAGCTAGAGATTATTTTAGCGAAAAAGTTTATTCAACAGTGATACCAAGAAACGTTAGATTATCAGAGGCTCCATCCCATGGTATGCCAGTTTTAATTTATGATAAAACTTGTCCTGGAAGCAAATCATATTTCAATTTTACTGATGAATTTATTAATCAAGAAACATCAATGGGGAGTGCTGCTTAATGGATAAAATTAAAAAAGGCTTGGGACGTGGATTATCATCATTGATAGGTGAGACAAAAGCAGAGAAACAAAAAAATGAATTATCAATTAGCGATCTAAAACCAAATAAGTATCAACCTAGAAAAATTTTTGATGAATCTAATTTACAAGAATTAACTAATTCAATTAAAGAAAGAGGCATGATACAACCTATCATAGTCCGAAAATCAATTAATGAAAAATCAAAATTCGAGATAATTGCAGGTGAAAGGAGATGGCTTGCAGCTCAAAAAGCAGGCCTTCATACAGTACCTGTGGTAATTACTGAAGCGGATGATTTAAAATCATTAGAATTTGCAATTGTTGAAAATGTTCAAAGGCATGATCTAAACCCACTAGAAGAGGCACAGGGATATAAAAGATTAATAGATGATTTTTCTTATGACCAAGAAAAAGTATCAAAATTTATTGGAAAAAGTCGAAGCCATATAACTAATTCATTAAGACTTTTAACATTACCTCCAGATGTGATAAAATTGATTGAAACTCAAAAATTAACTGCCGGGCACGCAAAAATTTTAGTTGGTCTTGAAAACGCTAGTTTTGTTGCAGCTAAAATTGTAGAAAAAAAATTATCTGTAAGACAATCAGAAAATTTTGTAAAAATTTTTAAAACAAAAAAAAATAAGTTAAAAGATAATAAAGATGTAAATATAAGAGAATTAGAAAATTCTCTATCAGAAAAAATTGGAATAAACGTAACAATTAAAAATAATAGGCAAAACAAAGGGACTATTACTTTCTCTTACAAAGAAATTGACCAATTAAATAAAATAATTGAGATAATTAAGTTAAACTACTAGGCTGATTAATTGTTTCCAAGATAAAATTATTAGTAATTTCATTTGATAATTTTGAATTTCTTTTAATTAATAACTCTAAGTTATTCACTTTGATTATAATTTTTTTAATATCTTCTATAGATAATGTATTTAATTGTTTTTTAATGATTTCTTTATCCTTCCAAAAAATTGGAGGCTTGTAGGCTGAAATAACATCTTTTTCACTCTTATTTTCAGCAATTTCTTCTTTTAGTTTTTTTAATCTTTTTAATTTATATAAAAATGATTTTATTATTAAAATATTATCTTCTGCTGAGGGATTATTTTCATTTAAAATGTTTATTGTTTTATTTTTATTTTTAGCAAGACATTGATCAGTTAATTCAGATATTTTATAATCTTCAGCTGAACTAATTATTTTTAAAAGGTCATCGTATTCAATTAATGGCTTGTCTTTACTAAAGTTTTTAATTTTTTCTAATTCATTTTTTAAACTTATTCTATTCCCTTTAGATTTTTCTAAAATATAATTTATATTTTGTATCGAAATTCTAATCTTGTTTTCATTTAAATAATTTTGAGCCAAACTTAGAAGAGTTTGATAATTATCTTCATAGAATGGGACTATTATCAAATCTTTGTTTTTCTCAAAAAAACTTCTTAACTTAGATTTTTTTTCTAAAATACCAGCTTTTAATATTAATTTAAAATCATTATTTTCTTTTTTAAGAATATCTTTAATTAATTCTAATATCTTATCTGAAACACGATTTATTATTATTAATTTTTCATTTTCAAAAAAAGATTTATTAAATAAGCCAACTGTAAATTTATCTGTATCTGACAATATTTCTGTTTCCTCATAAGTGTATAAATTTTTCGAGAAAAAGTTCTTTATATCTTTATTAATTATCTCATCTATCAAATCGCTGTTTTGGCCATATAAAAGATAAATACTTGTTTTGGTTTTTAAATTATTTTTTAAATCGTAAGATTTTATTATCATCAAGAGACCAAATAAATAATGATTTCATTTATAATTATATCTATAAGATCATCTTTAATTGAATTTTGATAATCAACTAGCTCAAAATTATTTTGCTTATTGTTGTAAATAAATTGTTTAACAAAATTTTTATTTTGAACAATTTCATTATTTATATTTCTAACTTCTAAATTTACCTCAATCATACTTTTAAAGGAAAGTACCTGTCCTTTAGAGTTTTTTGAGGCTGGTTCGATCTTATATAAGCTTGATAAATTTAATTGATTTTTTTTTTCATTGTTATCGTTTACTGAAATTGGGAGAGCATTAATGATTATTTTATTAATACTTTCGTCACCATTTAATTTGATTTTTGAATATTCTATGTTTTTTAAATTTTTATTCAGGTAAACAGGCTGATAACCACAGCTCGAAAGAAAAAATAACAGAACCAAAAGAACTTTATGCATTATTTAATTATAAAATTTATTAATCTGTCTTTAATATATATTGTTTTGACTAATTCTCCATTATTTAAATATTTAGAAATAAGTAATTTATCTTTTATCAAAGAAATTAATTCTTTTTCACTTAGATTATTTTCAATTGTAATGGTGTTTCTCTTTTTTCCATTGACCTGGATTACAATAAGTTTTTTATCTTGAATTAAATATTTTTCTTTTACATCAGGCCATTTAAGGTTTTCTATATTATTATTGTCATGAAATTTTGTCAGACATTCATTTGCTAAATGTGGGATCACTGGAGACATTGCAATCAAGATTCTTTTAAAACTTTCTTTTAAATTCTTATAGTTTTTATTTTCCTCTGACACTTCTCTAAAAAAAGAGTAGATCTCATAAAATGAAGCAATCATAACATTATATCTAAATTTTTCTAGGGATTGGTTCATTTTACTAATGATCCGATTTGAAAAAATTTCTATTTTGTCGTTTTCTTGTTCGTAATTTAATTTTGTAATCTGAAAAATTTTTTCACTTAATCCCCACATTTTCTGAATAAACTTAAATGATGAAAGCATTCCTTCATCTGACCATTGAATATCTCTCTCAGGTGGACTGTCAGCTAAAATAAAAAATCTAACTGAGTCTGCTCCATATTTATCAATCATTTTTTGGGGATCGATGGTGTTTTTTTTTGATTTTGACATGGACTCTGATGGTCCCACGGTCACTTTTTTTGATTGATCTATTTTTTGAAAAAATTCCTTACCATCATTGGTGATTACTTCATCGGGGCTTAACCAATTATTCTTTTCATCCTTGTATGTTTCGTGACATACCATCCCCTGAGTAAATAGTCCTTTAAATGGTTCTTTCAAATTTATATCTTTATTATCCATATCAATTGCTCTCATAAAAAATCTTGAATATAATAAGTGTAAAATTGCATGCTCTACACCACCAATATACTGATCAACCGGCATCCAATAATTGATTTCATCTTTATTGAAAGGTTTTTCTTTGTTTCCTGGTGAACAAAATCTTAGATAATACCAAGATGAATCAACGAATGTATCTAACGTGTCAGTTTCTCTTACACATTTTTTTCCGTCTATAACTATATTTTTCCATTTATTCTCAGCATCCAATGGATTACCAATTGAGTTAATATTTATGTTGTCAGGAAGTTTAACAGGTAAATCTTTTTCAGGAATTTTAACAATGTTATTGTTTTCGTCATAAGCAATTGGTATTGGGCATCCCCAATATCTTTGTCTTGAAATTCCCCAATCTTTAAGTCTAAAGTTAACTTTTCTTTTTCCAAGATTTTTATTTTCTAATATATCTATTGTTCCATTAATTGACTCATCTGGAACTTTCATTCCATTTAGAAATTCTGAATTAATTATAAAACCTTCACCAGTATAAGGTTTATCGTTTACTTTGTAATTTTCATTCTCGTCTTTTGGTCTAACAACAGTCTTAACTTCAAGATTATATTTTTTAGCAAAATCAAAATCTCTTTGATCGTGCGCTGGACATCCAAAAACAGCACCTAGTCCATAATCCATTAAAACAAAATTTGCAAAATAAACAGGAACTTTTTTACTTTGATCAAATGGATTAAGGGCAAATAAATTAGTTTTAAATCCAATTTTTTCAGCTTGAGCAATTGACTCTTCTGTAGTACCAGAAGTTGAACAGGCTTTTTTAAATTCTAAAAAATTTTTATCTTTAGTGTAATATTTGGCTAGTGGATGATCAATTGATAAAGCTATGAAAGATAAGCCAAAAAGAGTATCTGGCCTTGTGGTGTAACATTTTATTTGATTTACATTATTTGATCCTTCTATTTGAAAATCAATTTCACAACCATAGGATTTTCCAATCCAATTTTTTTGCATTGTTTTAACTTTTTCCGGCCATTCGTTTAAAAGTTTTAAATCTTGTAATAGTTCATCAGAAAATCTTGAAATTTTAAAAAACCATTGATTTAATTTTTTTCTTTCTACAACAGCTCCCGATCGCCAACCTTTACCATCAATTACTTGCTCATTTGCAAGAACAGTTTTGTCTATTGGATCCCAATTTACATAACTATCTTTCCTATAAACTAGACCTTTATCAAAAAATTCTAAGAACATTTTTTGCTGGTGTTTATAGTAATCTTCAGAGCATGTAGATAATTCTCTATTCCAATCAATAGAAAGTCCTAGTTTTAAAAGTTGATCCTTCATTATTTTAATATTGTTTTCTGTCCAAGTTTTTGGGCTTATATTATTTTGTTTTGCTGCATTTTCTGCTGGCATCCCAAAAGAGTCCCAACCCATTGGATGTAACACATTATATCCTTGTAATGATTTATACCTGGAGAGAACATCTCCTAATGTGTAGTTTCTTACATGGCCCATATGAATTTTCCCAGAGGGATAAGGAAACATTTCTAAACAGTAAAATTTTTTCTTATTTGTATTAATTTTGACTGAAAAACTTTTTTTTTTTGACCAAACTTCCTGCCATTTATTTTCAATGATTCTAAAGTTATATCTACTCACTTATAAATAAATATTTATAGATTAATTAGTTTAGTTGTATTAAACTAATCATCTTGGTGTTTTTTTAATTTTTCTTCTCTGTGCTTTTTGATCTTGCTTATATTTTGATGCTTTAGTTAAGATAGTAGACACAAGTTTGTTTTTAATTTCTGGATTATCCTCATTGATAATGCATTCATTTACATTTACACACTTTTTTGTATAAACTTTAACATTAAGTGCATCTGATCTAATTTCATTAGTTAAGAATCTCACACTAATTTTGATATAATCTTCATAGTTATTATTCTCATTATACCAGTCTGTAATTAATATTCCTCCACCATAGTCAGCAGAAATTAATGGCATGAATTCTAAAGTGTCTAAACTTGCTCTCCAAAGTTCATTTGATGTTGCAAAATCAAATGTTCCACTGTTTTTATTATCAAATAGCTTAAAACCTCGACCTTCATCTAAATTTTTTTGAACTCTTTTTTTAGGCTCTGGAGGAAATTCTCTTGCGTCTGTAGGCCTATAAATTCCACATGAGTTTAAATGAAATATAATTGTAATTAAAAAAGATACTTTTACTATTAATCTACCTAAATTCATAAATTTATGACATTTCTATATTATAAACCTAAAAAATATAGTGTTTTTAAGGTAAATAATATAATGTGATATAATTACAACACTATTAAGATTTATGCAAATTTAAGATAAATTTATCAACATAATTTTTCCAATTCTAATATTTTATGCCTGTTTATAATTATAAAACAAATAGGAGTATATATATGAACAATTTAAAGAAAATAGGTTTAACAGCTCTAGCTGGATCCCTAGTTGCTTCTTCTGCTTATGCAGGCGCACTATCGGTTTCTGGTTCAGCAGGTGTTAAATATCAATCAAAGTCAGGTTCTACTGGATCTGCTTCGGTTCAGGGAAATCCTTACTCTGATAGTAATGGTATTACTTTTTCTGGATCAGGTGATCTAGACAATGGTATGACTGTTGGTTACTCATATACAATGACTGATGCTGCATTCTCTACTTCAAATGTAACATTAGATATGGGTGATTCAGGTAAATTAGCATTCGGTCATGACTCAGCTCATGGTGGTATTGATACTGTTAAAGATAAAATGCCAACTGCAGGTGAGGAAGCATGGGATGATCACGGAGCTGGTGACAGTGCTGGTGTAGTAGATATAGGTGCTGACGCGTCTTTATACTACTCAGTTAACTTAAATGGTATCACAGCATCAGCGTCATACGCAAGAGTAGGTGCTGGTACAGATTCATCAGTAGCATTAGTTGCTAGTGAATTAGTTGATGGTGCAACATTCGGTATTGGTGTCGGTACAGATAATACTGGTACATCAGGAACTGAAAATGATCTGTCTACTGTTTTTGCAACGTATGCAACAGGTCCTATGACAATTGGTGTTCAATTATCAGAAATTGATAAGACAGCAGCAGATAGCGACATAGACAGAGAAGCAGCAGCAATATCTTTTGCAGTTAACGAAAACCTAAGTATTTCTTACGGTTTATCTAATGTAGAATACGAAGATTCAACTAAAGTTGATGCTGAAAGTACAGGTATCTCAGCTTCGTACACTATGGGTGGAATTACTATTGGTGCAGTTAACAACAAAACTGATTCTTTTGGTGGATCTTCAGGAACAGACAGAGAGTTTACTGAAGTTTCATTATCATTTGCGTTTTAATTAACGTAGATTCAAATTTAAAACGGCCTAAGATCTCTTAGGCCGTTTTTTTTTGCCCAACTTATAGAAGCAAATCCTTTTGATTTTAATAGCCTGATTCTTTTATAATTTTTTTGGTTAATACCACCTAAAGCAATTAAATTCTTTTTAGAACTTATATTAATTAAATTGAATTTGATTATTCCTAGAAATTTTTTTGATTTTTTACTTTTAAAAATTGGTGACAAAAAAATTTCTTCACAGCCTTGTTTACTTTTAATTATAATCTCTTTTAAATTGTGTGCGGAACCAATAATTTTAAAGTTTTTAGGTAAGTTAAAAGACCCACAATAATTAATTTGTTTATTTAAAGAGGGTATATAAACTCCATCCAAACCTAGTTTAATTGACATCTTAATGTTATTAGATAGGTAAAGCTTATTATTACTTTTTTTGCAAAATGCTTTTATTTTTATAAGGTGATCTGTATGATCAATATTTGTATAATTTCTATAGATTATATTTATATTCTTACTTAATTTGGATAAATCTGATAAATTAAACTCATCGACATAACAAAAAACTTTAGGTAAAAAATCTTGCATAAAAGTATAGATAATTTAGCTTTAATAAATGATCAGATAAAGAAAAAATTTGGTTTAAAAAGTAATCTTAATATTATTGCAATTAGCAAAACTTTTCCAATGAAGGAAATTGAACATTTAATAAATCATGGTCATGTTCATTTCGGTGAAAATAAAGTACAAGAAGCAGTAAACAAATGGACAGATATTAAAAATTCTCTTGAACATGTCCAGCTTCATATGGTTGGTAAGTTGCAAACAAATAAAACAAAATATGTGATACCTTTATTTGATTATTTGCATTCACTCGACAATATTAAATTAGCTGAAAAAATTTCAATTGAACAAAAAAAGGTAAATAAAAAAATTAAAATTTTCATTCAGGTAAATATTGGAAATGAAGTTCAAAAAAGTGGAATAAATATAAAAGACTTGCAAAGTTTTTATGAAACTTGCGTCAATAATTTTGATTTAAATATTATAGGTCTTATGTGCCTACCACCCGATAAAGAAGATGCAAAACCCTTTTTTGAAAAAATGAGAGAACTTAATAATTTACTTGGCCTTAAAGAGTTAAGTATGGGCATGTCTTCTGATTATTTAGATGCCATCGAGTATGGATCTACTTATGTTAGAATTGGTTCTAAAATTTTTGGAAAAAGAATTTAATTAATTTTAATTTTTGTATTTTTATTTATCAATCTAAGTAAGATTAACATATCCTTTTTTTTGATCGCTATACACCCAAGTGTTTTTTTGTAATTTTTTGTTAAATGAATAAATATTGCGCTGCCTTTATTTTTTATTATCCTTTTTGTGTTGTATTCTATTGGTATTAGTATGTCGTAATTTCTATTCTTTCTAAATAATTTTTCGTGATTAATTTTATTTGTTACTTTAATAATTTTATTATAATTATTACTATGAATATCATCACACCATCCCATTGTTTTTTTTATTTTTATCATTTTTAATTTTGTTTTTATGTTAGATATTCTATCCTTTCTGAAGTACACGGGTCCTAAATTATATGTGCCTTTTGGAGTTTTTTTATCACCTTCAATTTTTTTTGATGTAAATCCTTTTTTTCCTATGACACATTTAAATTTAAAATCATCATATAAAAGTGTATCTTTATTCTTTATAAATATTTGCATTTAAAAAATGAGTATTAGAACTTTATTTGTTTATAATTCTACTAAGTTATTTGAAATATTAGATGAAATCAAAAAGTTTTTGAATTTTGAAGTTCTTTATATTGATAAAAAAAATTATAAAACAATAAATTTTAATAATATAGAAAACTATATATTTATTTCTGATCAACCTACAAAGGATATAAAGGAGGATTTGTTAGTAATTGATACACCAAAAAAGATCTCAAAATTGATTGAACAAATAAATTTAAATCTTTTAAAAACTAAATTTAATAAACAATCCCATTTAAATATTGGAAAGTATACTTTAGATTTAAACTCAAGATCAATGCATTTCAAAGAAAAAAGTTTGAATTTAACTGAAAAGGAAACAAATATGTTATTGTTTATAAATTCAAATAAAAAAGTAAGTTTAAAAGAACTTCAGGAATATGTTTGGGAATATGCATCTAACTTAGAAACACATACTGTTGAAACACATATATATAGATTAAGAAAAAAAATTTTTGAGACTTTTAATAATGATAATCTTATTGGGCATGATAAAAGTGGTTATTTTATTGTAGAATAGCAATATATCATATTCTTGCTCCAATTTTTTGAATTATTTGAGATGATAATTCTGTTCCTTTAAATAAACTTTCATGATTTGATAAGCCGTTTATTATACCATGTAAATATCCAGCAGCGAATAAGTCTCCTGCACCTGTTAAATCCTTAATTTTTAAATTCTTTTTTGCATCACATTCTGCTAATTTTCCATTATTTATTGATATAGCTCCTTTCTCACCTCGAGTAATTACTATATTTTTATTAATTTGTTTTGAAAATGAAATTACTTCCTCAAATGATTTGGCATTGATTAATGAAGTAATTTCTTGTTCATTTGCAAAAACTACATCTAGTTTATTTTTTACTAATTCTAAAAAATTAGGTCTATGTCTTTCTACACAAAATACATCAGACAATGACATAGCAGTTTTTTTTGAATTCATTATTGCTTTATCAAAAGCTTTTTTGGGGTCACCTTCATCCCATAGATATCCCTCTAAAAAAATGATATCTGAATTTTTAATATCATTTTCATTAACGTCCTGGTCATTTATTTTTCCTGAGACTCCTAAAAAAGTGCACATCGTTCTTTCAGAGTCGGGCGTTATAAGTATTAAGCATGAACCTGTAGGAATAGGTTCCTTTTTTTTTTTATATAAATATTTAACATTTTCTTTTTTTAAGCCGTCCTCATATTTTTTTCCTAATTTATCATTATTAATTTTTCCTAAAAAACCAACATCATTTCCTAATTGAGATAATCCAACAATTGAGTTTGCAACTGAACCTCCAGAAATAGTTTCTTCAATTTTAAGTGAAGACAAGAGTTTTCCAAATTCGGTTTCATCAATTAATTTCATTGTACTTTTTTTTAGTGAGTTTTTAATTAAAAAATCATCGGATACTTTACAAAGAACATCCACTATAGCATTTCCAATTCCTAAAATTTTCATTACGGTTTTTTTACGATAAAAGGTTTTTTTCTTTTAGGATAACAAGTGGTACAAATTTTACAAGTCAATCCATAACAATCACGGGCTTTACAATATTCTCTTCCATAATAAATTATTTGAAGATGGAGTTTATTCCAAATTTTTTTAGGGAATAATCTTTTTAAATCTTTCTCCGTTTGAACTACATTTTTACCATTTGTGAGCCCCCACCTTTGTGCAAGTCGATGAATGTGTGTGTCAACTGGAAAAGCGGGATAACCAAAACCTTGAGACATAACTACACTCGCTGTTTTATGACCAACACCAGGTAAATTTTCTAATTCCTCATATGTATTTGGAACTTTTCCATTATATTTTTTAATTAATATTTTTGACAGATTAAAAATACTTTTTGCTTTAATTCTAAAAATACCAATCTTTTTAATTAGGGTTTCTATTTTTTTTTGACCTAATTTTACAAAGTGTTCTGGTTTATAATACTTTGGATAAATTTTTTTTGTCACATTATTTACATTTACATCAGTGCATTGTGCCGAAAGAAGAACAGAAATCAATAATGTAAATACATTTCGACTTTTTAAGGGAACTTTAATTCTAGGATATGTCTTATTAAGAATTTTAATTATATTTTTTGCTCTTTGAATTTCATTCATTATTTGAAATTCATTAAATCTCTCATTGAATATAAACCAGGCTTTTTGTTTACTAACCATTTTGCCGCCTCAAGAGCACCTTCAGAGTATAATGTTCTATCAAAAGCTTCATGATTTAGTTTTATTATTTCTTTTCCACTTGAAAATAAAACTTCATGTTCTCCTATTATTTCTCCTTTTCTTATTGAATTAAAATTTATTTTTTTTCCGTAAGGAAAAGTTTTTTTATTAAGATATTTTTTTCCAATTAATTTATAAAAATTAATATTTTTTCCAGTCGCAATTCCTTTCCCTAACATCAAAGCTGTACCAGAGGGATGATCTTTTTTATGTTTATGGTGAACTTCAAAAACTTTACTTAAATATTTTTTATCAAGAGCTTTAGATGTTATTTCAGTTAAATACATTAAAAGATTAATTCCCAAACTCATATTTCCCGCTTTTAATATAGGAATTTTTCTTGAGTATAATTTGATTAAATTTTCCTGTTTTTTTGTGAAACCAGTAGTGCCAATAACTACCCTTTTTTTGAGTTTTACTGCTATTTTTAAAACCTCAAAAGTACATTTTGGTATTGTAAAATCTACAATCACATCAGTATTTTTAAAAGCATCTTCGGTATTTAGTTGCAGTTGAATACCATTGACTTTTTTTGAGATTGGCTCTCCCTCCGTTAGACTTATTAATTTGATTTTATTATCTTTTCTAGAGGTCTTTAAGATTTGTTGGCCCATGCGACCCATACAGCCAGTTATACTTAAATTAATTTTTTTCATTTAAGAAATTTATAACTATCTTTTGATGTAATGAAAACCTAGTTTTTCCAGAAGCTTTTAGCTTTTTCAAAGAATTTTCTAATACTTGGATTAGATTTCTCATTTTCTATTTTTCTGAATTTTTCAAGTAATTCTTTTTGTTCTTTATTTAAATAGACTGGAACTTCTGTTTTTACTTGAACATATAAATCTCCATAATCTCCTCTTCTCATAAAAGGCATACCCTTGCCCTTTAATCTAAATTGTTTACCATCTTGTGTCCCGTCAGGTATCTTAATTTTTGCCTTTTTACCGTCAATAGTTGGTATTTCTATTGTTGTTCCTAGTGCGGCATCAGCAATAGAAATTGGGAATTCAAAAAATAAGTTTACGTCTGATCTTTTAAAAAGATCATGTGATTTTACATTTATAAATAAATATAAATCTCCACTGGCTCCTCCTCTAGTCCCTGCCTCACCTTTTCCAGCTAATCTTATTCTAGTTCCATCATCGACTCCCTTCGGAATAGTGACAGATATTTTCTTAGAAGTTCTCTTATTTCCATTTCCACCACAATTATTACATGGGTTTGAAATTTCTTCTCCAGAACCAGAACATTGAGGACATGTTTGCTGAACTGTAAAAAAACCTTGATTAGATCTTATTTTTCCATTACCTCCACAATAAGTACATCTATCTGTTGTAAAACCTGGTTTGGAACCACTCCCCTTGCAAGTGTCACATCTATCAGATGAGGAAAATGATATATTTTGTTTTTTTCCTAAATATGCTTCTTCTAGTGTGATAGATAAATCATATCTTAAATCTGAACCTCTGTTACTTGATCTCCTTTTTCCACTTCTTCCTCCACCTCCAAAGTCTCCAAAAAAATCTTCAAAAATATCTGAAAAATCTGATCCACCAAAACCACCAAAACCACCAAATCCTCCACTTTGACCACCACCATTTTCGAATGCGGCATGTCCAAAATTATCATAATTTTCTTTTTTACTTTTATCTGAAAGTATACCGTAAGCCTCGCTTGCTTCCTTAAATTTGTCTTCAGCGGACTTATCACCAGGATTTTTATCTGGATGGTATTTTACGGCAAGTTTTCTATAAGCTGATTTAATTTCTGCTGGTCCAGCACTTTTATTAATTCCAAGAACATCATAATAATCCCTTTTAGCCATTAATTTAATCCAGACAATTAGATGTTATTTCAGGCGCTCTTTTCTTGATTTCCGTCTTTCTTCTCTTCTTTTACTTCTTCAAAATCAGCATCAACAACATTATCGTCTTTTTTATCCTTGTTATCTTTACCATCATCTTTTCCTGACTCAGGTTTAGCATTTTGTTGAGATTTATAAATTGCTTCTCCAAGCTTCATTGAAGCCTGAATTAATACCTCTGTTTTCTTTTTGATATCTTCAATATCCTCAGCCTTTAAAGACTCTTTTAAGGACAAAGATGCATCCTCAATTGCTTTTTTCTCAGCATCTGAAACTTTTGTTCCATGTTCTTTAAGATTTTTTTCTGTTGAGTGAATCAAAGTATCAGCTTGATTTCTAACATCAACAGACTCTCTTTTCTTCTTATCTGCTTCTTTGTTAGTCTCAGCATCTTTAACCATCTTTTCGATTTCCTCCTCACTTAAACCGCCAGATGCTTGAATTTGAATTTTTTGTTCTTTACCTGTTCCTTTGTCTTTCGCTGAAACATTTACAATACCATTTGCATCAATATCAAAAGTTACTTCTATTTGAGGAACTCCCCTTGGTGCAGGTGCTATACCGACTAACTCAAAATTACCTAAGATTTTATTATCAGCTGCCATTTCTCTTTCACCTTGAAGAACTCTTATAGAAACAGCTGGTTGATTATCTTCTGCAGTAGAGAAGACCTGACTCTTTTTCGTAGGAATAGTTGTATTTTTTTCTATCAATTTTGTAGATACCCCACCGAGTGTTTCAATACCTAAAGAGAGCGGAGTGACATCAAGAAGAAGAACATCTTTTACATCTCCTTGTAGTACACCTGCTTGGATAGCTGCACCCATTGCAACAACTTCATCAGGGTTAACTCCTTTATTTGGTTCTTTACCAAAAAAATTTTTAACCTCTTCAATTACTTTTGGCATTCTAGTCATACCACCAACCATTACAACTTCATCAACTTCATTTGCCGTTATACCTGCATCTTTCAAAGCCGTTTTGCATGGAGGCATAGTTCTCGCAATTAAATCCTCAACTAGGGCCTCTAGTTTTGCACGTGTAATTTTAATATTGATATGTTTAGGACCAGTTTTGTCTGCAGTAATAAAAGGTAAATTGATGTCCGTTTGTTCAGCTGAAGATAATTCAATTTTAGCTTTTTCAGCAGCTTCTTTTAACCTTTGGAGTGCTAGTTTGTCGGATCTTAAATCAATTCCGTTATCTTTTTTAAATTCAGAAATTAGATATTCAACTATTGAGTTGTCAAAGTCCTCTCCACCTAAAAAAGTATCTCCATTAGTTGATTTAACTTCAAATACACCATCTCCTAATTCAAGAATTGAAACATCAAATGTTCCTCCACCTAAATCATAAACAGCAATTTTTTTATTTTGTTTTTTGTCCAGACCATAAGCTAATGATGCCGCGGTAGGCTCGTTTATAATTCTTAAAACTTCTAATCCTGCAATCTTACCAGCATCTTTAGTGGCCTGTCTTTGCGCATCATTAAAATATGCAGGTACAGTAATTACTGCTTTTGTTACAGTTTGACCCAAATATTTTTCTGCTGTCTCCTTCATTTTTTGAAGAATAAAAGCTGAGATTTGTGATGGAGAATATTTTTCTCCTTTAGCTTCAATCCATGCATCACCTTTATCAGAGTTAATGATTTTAAAAGGTGCTGCTTCGACATCTTTTTTAACAGTTGAATCATCAAAGTTTCTTCCAATTAATCTTTTAACAGCAAAAATTGTATTTTCTGGATTTGTCACAGCTTGTCTTTTAGCTGGTTGACCGATTAATTTTTCACTTTCATCAACAAATGCTACAACCGAAGGTGTAGTTCTAGCGCCTTCAGCATTTTCCAGAACTTTTGGTTGGCTACCTTCCATGATTGCAACGCAGGAGTTAGTTGTTCCAAGGTCAATTCCGATTATTTTGCTCATAATGTTTTAATACTCTCTTTCTTCATATAGGGGTTAAATCTAATTCTACAAGTTGATCTAATCATTATTATCCACTGTTTTTTCACTATTTTCATGATTTTCTTGTCCCTTACTTTGAGTTTTTTTTGAAACACCGACTAATGAAGGCCTTAAAAGTCTATCTTTCATTGTAAAGCCTTTTTGTATTTCCTGAACAATAGTCCCCGGCTCTTTTTGATTATCTTCAATCTCCATCATTGCCTGGTGAAAGTTAGGATCGAGTTTTTTGTTTAAACAATCAATCTGATTGATATTATTTTTACCAAATATTGAAATTAAATCTTTATTAATAATATCCAAATGTTCTAAAATTTTTTTTAATGCGTCAGTATTTTTTAATTTTTCATCGTTTTCTAAAACTTGTTTTGACCTTTCCAGGTTATCTATTAGATTTAATGCTTCTTTTGCAAAAGTATATCCTCCGTATTCAAATGCATCCTCTTTTTCCTTTTCAAAACGTCTTCTTTGATTTTCCATTTCTGCAAAAGTTCTTGCCAACTTCTCCTCTAATTCTTTTATCTTTTCTTCAGGAGTAATTTCTTTTTCTTTTGTATCGATATTTGATACACTCTCATTTTCTATATTATTTTCTTTATTATGATGATTAGATGCATTTTTGTTATCTATGTCTTTATCATCCATAGTATTAGTTGAACTGTTCTTCTGATTAGATTTTTGATCTTGTTCTTTTTCCATAACGCTTATATGGTAAGAAATTTCCAAATTTCTAGTCTTAAATGAGAAAAATTATTAATCTTTTCATAGGAACAAATAACAAAGGAAAACTCAAAGAAATAAGATCTCTGTTGCCAAAATACATTAAGATCTATTCTACAAAAGATATTAATATTAAAAGTCCTAATGAGAATGGTAAATCATTTGAGGAAAACTCAATTATAAAATCAAAATATTTTTCAAAAATAACAAGTTTACCATGTCTCGCAGACGACTCCGGTTTAGAAATAGATATTCTAAATAAAGCTCCGGGTATTTATTCTGCAAGGTGGGCTGGAAAGAAACTAGATTTCAATAAAGCTATTGAAAGAGTTTATAGAGAATTAAATAAAAAAGATAAAAATTGGAGATTAAAGAAAATTAGAGCAAGATTCATATGCGCTTTATCGATTAGTTTTTTAGATAAAAAAATAACTTGTGTTTTAGGAAAAGTAGAAGGAACAATTTCGCCGACACCAAAAGGAAATAGAGGTTTTGGTTATGATCCAATTTTCATTCCATTTGGAAAAAAATTTACATTTGGTCAAATTGCGCCAAAAGAAAAATATAGAATTGATCATAGATATAAAGCTTTTAAAAAAATTAAAAAATTTCTTTAAGAGAGCCTTCCTCAATTTTATAAAAATTTAATCGATGATTAATAGTGTTGTCTTTAATATCAAATATTCCAATCTTTCCTTTAAATGAATTTCTAGCTTTAAATGATTTACTTATTTCCGTAATATCATTTTTAATAGACAGATAATATATTAAACCAATTAAATCATAACCTAACAAAGATAAATGATTTGGGGTTTCATTAAATTTATTATAAAATTTTCTTTGAAATTCTTCTAAGTTTTTTTTATTTATTGAGGGATAGTAAATTGGCTGTGAAGCAGCTTCATTGAACAAGCTTTCATCAAACCATTGATTAAATGTTATAAAATATTTATCTTTTGGAGAAACATCAGTGTATAATAATGAAGTTATAACACTTTTTAGACTTTCATCAAAATCAGCAATTACAACAGAGTCAAACTTAACATTTCCAATTGTATATTTTTTTTCAAGATTTTTTATTTTTTTTTCTTTGTTAGGATCATCAGAATTTTCTAATCTAGTTATTTCATCAAATAAATTTTGTTTTCGAATTTCATAATTCGTAATATCCTCAATTTGTTTTGTGAGTTTTTGAGGATCAATATTATAAAAATATTGCTTAAAAGTATTAATTTTTGATTTTTTAATTCCTTGTTTAATTTCTAAATCATAATTTAAATTAGGTATGAGGAATAAAGTTTTTTTAATTTCATTTTGTTTAATAAATTTTTTTATAGTGTTTAATTGTGATGTTGAGTTTATCCCAGCACTGATAACATTTTTAGGAAGATCAAGAGTTTTGTTTGTAAAAGATAGAAATGTCAAATCTTTAATTTCTTCTAAGTAAACTAAATTATCGTAAAATACTGGACCAATAACTAAATTAATCCCAAGCTCTTTTAATTCGATCGCTGAACGTAAGGTTGTACTAGGATCTGATCCTGTATCTTTTGGAAATATTTCCAAATTGTCTTTATTTATGTCATTTAAAGCTAATCGAGTAGCCTTAATGATTTGCATACCAATTTCTGAGTTATCTCCAGAGAGTGGTACTAACAAACCGATTTTAAGTTTATTTTCTTCGGAATTACTTACATTGATTAAAAATAATAAACTTAAAAAAGAGAAAAAAAGAGTTCTAAAAATTTTATTCATTTGATGTTACTATTACTCTAATACTGTTTAAATTATGGTAAACCCTATATTGCATAAAAATGAATTGAAAAAAGGGCTATATTTAATACCAACTCCTATCGGAAACTTAGGTGATATCACCATTAGAGCTATAGAGCTCCTCACAAACTCAGATTTTATACTTTGTGAAGACACAAGAGTATCAAAGAAGTTGTTAGATAAATTTAAAATTAAAGCAAGATTAATTTCTAATCATAAATTTAATGAAATTAAAAATTTGTCTAAAATTATAAACATATTGAAAAATAATAAAATTGTTTCAATTATTTCTGATGCTGGAACACCAGGAATATCAGATCCAGGTGCGATTTTAATAAATGAGTGTATAAAGCAAGGAATTAATGTTATCCCATTACCAGGTCCGTCAGCAGTAACGACTGCTGTTTCTGTAAGTGGGTTTGGTGAAAAATATCTATTCTATGGTTTTTTTCCAGAAAAAGAAAAATTGATTAAGGATGAACTAAAAAATTTATCTGGTTTAAATTTTTGTTTAGTTTTTTTTGTTTCTCCTAAAAAGATAAATAAAATCATTCCTTATTTAAATACTTATTTTTTAGATAGGAAAATTTTAATTTGTAGAGAAATTTCAAAGTATTATGAGGAATATATAAGAAGTAGTCTGGGAAACTTAAAAAAATTTAAAACTGAACCAAAAGGTGAATTAACGATTGTTTTATCTGAAAAACTATTTGATAAAAAAGCCTCACAAATATTAAATGAATCAGATAAAATAAACATCAAGACTATGCTAAATAAATTAAGTACAAAAGAAATTACAAATATAATGAGTCAAAATAGTAATGTTCCAAAAAAAGAAATCTATGAGTATTGTCTTAAATTGAAAAATGAGAAATAAATTATTAGTACTTTTTTTTATAAGTATAATTTTATCAGGGTGTGCTGGAGTTGCATCAAAAGGGATTTTTGGAACAGGTGTTAGTGTTGCTTTTGATCCAAGAACAGTTGGAACTCAAGTAGACGATTCTATAATGCAAAAAAATTTATCAACAAGAATACTTTTAGTGGATAAAAAATATTTATTGTCGGTAAAAACAAAGGTTTTAGATGGCAGAATTTTTATTACTGGTAAAGTTGATAATCCTGAGGAAAAACTTAAGCTCACAAAGCTTGCTTGGGAGATAAAAGGTGCCAGATCTGTAAGAAATGATATTAAAATAAAAGAAGATTTTGATTTTAAACAGTCTGCAAAAGATATCTTAATTACATCTCAACTAAGATCAGCATTGATTTTCAATAAGAATATTAAAGCTACTAACTATCAAATTGATACCTACAAGAAGAAAATTTATATTTATGGTATTGCATTAACTGCAGATGAAAAAGATTTAGTGATAAGTGAAGCTAAAGAAATTCTTGATGTAAAAGATGTTATAGCTAGTATAATTCTTGTAGACGATCTACGTATTCAAAAAGACTAGTTTTTTTTATAATCAATAACGTCTGCTGAATATGCTGCTATAGAAGCAAGATTAATTATTTCGGATGTAGAGCTTCTCAAAGGAGCAATTTCGATAGGTAGCCCCAATCCAATTAGTAACGGACCAATTACTTTAGTATCTCCAAGAGTCTTCATCATTTTGTAAGAAATAGCTGCACTATGTTGACCAGGCATTATTAGGATATTCGCATTTCCAACTATATTTGAAAATGGATACAAACTTTTATATTCTTCATTTAGAGCAACATCTGGTTGCATGTCGCCATCAAATTTAAAATCTACATTTTTTTTCTTAAGAATTTCTACAGCATCTCTAATATGTTTTGTTCTGCTTGTAAGTGGTTGACCAAATGTTGAATGTGAAACAAAAGCAACTTTTGGATCAAAACCAAATAATCTTACTACTCGAGCACTTGAGACAGCAATTTCTGATAATTGCTCTGAGCTAGGATATTCGTTAACACTAGTATCACTAACAAATATTGTTTTACCTTTATGAACAACCATATTTAACCCAAACATTATTTCCCCTGGCCTTGCTGTTACAACTTGTGTAATTTTTTTTAGCGACTCTCCAAATCTTCTTGTATTACCTGTGACTGCTCCATCCGCATCCCCACATGCTACCATGCATGATGCCCAAATAACTCTGTCATTTCTTACAAGTCGATCACAGTCTCGCTCTAATAACCCTTGATCTCTTTGAAGTTTTTTAAATAAAAATTTAACATATTTTGCTCTTTTTGTTTTATCTTTAGAATTAATTATTTTTATATCAAAACTTTCGCTATAACCGATTTTTTTAATTTGTTCTTTAATTTTTTCCTCTTTACCTACTAGAATAGGTATCCCTAATTTAGAATTCTTAAATGCAATTGCAGCCTTAAGAGTATTTTCATCTTCTCCATCAGCAAAAACAATTTTTTTTTGATTCTTTTTTATATATCCATTGATACCCTGCATTATAGTTACAGTTGGATCTAATCTCTGTTTTAAGTGTTCTTGATATATTTCAAAATTTTTAATTTTTTTTCTGGCAACTCCGGTTTCCATAGCTGCCTTAGCAACAGCCGCTGGAATAATACTTATTAATCTAGGATCAAAAGTTGAGGGAATAATATAATCTTTTCCATAACGAGGTCTCTCCCCTCCCATTGCAGCAACAACTTCATCTGGAACATCTTCTCTTGCTAGCTCAGCAATCGCATGAGCTGCCGCAATTTTCATTTCTTCATTAATTGTTTTAGATCTGACGTCTAAAGCACCTCTAAATATATACGGGAAACCAATTAAGTTATTTACTTGGTTAGGGTAATCTGATCTACCAGTAGCGACAATCGCATCGTCACGCACATCTTCAATTTCCTCAGGTGTAATTTCAGGATCTGGATTTGCACAAGCAAAAATAATTGGATTTTTTGCCATTCTTTTTACCATGTCTTTTGTTAAAGCCCCCTTTGCAGAAAGTCCTAAAAATACATCCGCATTTTTTATTGCATCTTTTAATGTTCTATCAGAAGTTTCAATAGAGTGAGCCGATTTCCATTGATTTAATTTTTTTCTTCCTCTGTAAATGACACCACTTCTATCAACCATTGTAATATTTTTTTGTGGTATACCAGTTTTTTTAAATAAATTTGCACAAGCCATCGCTGATGCACCAGCACCATTTACAACAACTTTAATTTTCTTAATTGATTTTTTAGTAATATCTAAGGCATTAATTAAAGCAGCAGTTGTAATAATAGCAGTGCCATGTTGATCATCATGAAATACTGGAATATCTAAAATTTCTTTAAGTTTTTCCTCAATGATAAAACATTCTGGCGCCGCTATATCCTCTAAATTTATACCACCAAAAGAAGGTGCAAAGTTTTTTATTGAATTAATTATTTCATCAGAATTTTCAGAATTAATTTCAAGATCAATGGCATCAATGTCAGCAAACCTTTTGAATAAAACAGCTTTTCCCTCCATTACAGGTTTTGATGCTAAAGCACCTAAATTTCCCATTCCCAGAATTGCCGAGCCATTACTGATTACAGCTACAAGATTACCTTTACTAGTATAATCATACGCAGCCTCAGGATTTTCACTAATTGCTTTAACGGGAGCTGCTACACCAGGAGAGTAAGCTAGAGCTAGATCTCTTTTTGTAGTCATATTTTTTGATGATACAATTTCTATTTTTCCTGGCTTTTTATGAGAATGAAAATCTAATGCCTCTTTCTCAGTATAATGATCTGGTTTAGTTTTTTTCATTTTTGATAATTAGATGTACAAATGGGGTTAAATTAAGACTAATATGATTTATGAACTTAATTAAGTCAACTGGGACTTTTAGTTTTTTTACAATAATCAGTAGGTTGTTGGGGTATTTAAGAGATATTTTAATTGCTATTTTTTTGGGAACAAGTTTTTTGGCGGACGTTTTCTTTGTAGCTTTTAGAATACCAAATACCTTTAGAAGATTGTTTTCTGAGGGTACATTCAATGCTGCCTTTGTACCTAGTTACGCCTCTGAACTTGTACAAGGAAAAGAAAAATCAAATAAATTTGCAAGTGAAGTTTTTAACTTACTTTTTTTAATTTTATTAATATTAGTTCTTTTAATTCAATTGTTCATGCCTGCGTTTGTTTCTTTAATTGCTCCAGGATTTGTGGAAGACGATGAAAAAATGAAACTTGCGATTAATCTTACGCGAATAACATTCCCATTTTTACTACTTATTTCATTAGCCTCTTTTTTTTCTGCAATACTTAATTCTCATAACAGGTTTGCCGAGTCTGCTGCAGCTCCAATAATATTAAATATTGTCTTAATCATCGTTTTATTTTTTAGTAAATTACTTGATGATAACTTAGTTTATTTTTTGTCTTACGGGGTAACATTTGCTGGGTTTCTGCAGTTGATATTTTTATATTTTTTTGTAAAAAAGTTTTTCAAGTTAGAGATAAATATTAAATTTCAAATTTCCAAAAAAGTAAAATTTTTTTTTAATAAATTACTTCCAAGTATTTTTTCATCAGGCGTAACGCAAATTAATATTTTAGTTGGAACGATTATCGCATCATTTCAAGCAAGTGCTGTTTCCTATTTATATTATGCTGATAGAATTTACCAAATAAATTTAGCTATAGCTGGTATAGCTATAGGAATAGTTATACTTCCTCAACTATCAAAATATATAAATCAAAAAAATAAAAAAAAAATTGATTTAATACAAAATAAAGCATTGGAGCTTAGTTTGTTTCTAAGTTTA
Organism: uncultured Pelagibacteraceae bacterium; assembly: GCA_902569975.1. Taxonomy (GTDB): domain Bacteria; phylum Pseudomonadota; class Alphaproteobacteria; order Pelagibacterales; family Pelagibacteraceae; genus Pelagibacter. Next base: position 58,758 of record CACFWD010000002.1, read on the forward strand.
CCTGCCTCTGCAGCTTTATTGATAGGATCTAAAGAAATCATCTCAGCACTTTTTGGATATGGTCAGTTTACAGAAAATTCTGTTTTAAATAGTTCTAACGCTTTGTATTATTTTAGTTTTGGATTGCCTGCATTTGCAATGATTAAAGTATTTTCGAATTTCTTTTTTGCTAATCATGATACGAAAACACCATTTTATATTTCTCTTATTTCAGTTTTATTAAATATTTTAATTAGTGTTTATTTTTTTAGATCAATTGGTTTCATTATAATTCCTATAGCAACGACTATTTCCTCATGGTTTAATACAATATTTTTATTTTTTATTTTGATTAACAGAGGCTTATTTAGTTTTAATAATATTTTTATAAGTCGATTTTTAAAGATTATTTTTTCCTCTGTAGCTATGGGTTTCTTTTTTAATTATTTAATGGATATATTTCAAAATCAGCTTGATTATGATCAAGCTCTAAAATCTTTTTACCTTATTTTATCAGTCCTTCTTGGAGCATGTTTTTATTTATTGCTATCTTATTTGATCAAAGCTTTTAAATTAGAAGATATTAAATTAAAGTATTAATTATGGGTAAAAAAATTTTTTCAGGTGTTCAACCAACAGGAAATTTACATTTAGGAAATTATTTAGGAGCAATAAAAAATTTTGTCAGACTAAATAATGACAGTGAAAATAATTGTGTTTTTTGCGTAGTGGATTTGCACGCTATAACAGTAAAGCAAAATCCAAAAGAACTTAGAGACAATATTAGAGAAACAGTTGCAACATTTATTGCTTGTGGAATTGATCCGAAAAAAAGTATTATTTTTAACCAATCAACTGTACCAGCCCACGCCGAGGCTGCATGGTTGTTAAGTTGTGTTGCTAGAATGGGCTGGTTAAACCGAATGACACAATTTAAAGAGAAGGCCGGTAGAGATAAAGAAAAGGCAAGTGTAGGACTTTATTCATATCCAATATTGATGGCAGCAGATATTTTGTTATATGACACAACACATGTGCCAGTTGGTGAAGATCAAAAACAACATCTAGAATTATGTAGAGATATTGCTCAAAAATTTAATAATGATTACAATGTATATGATTTTTTAAAAGTGCCAGAGCCACTTATTCAAAAAGAATTTTCTAGAATAATGAGTCTTAAAGATGGAACTAAAAAAATGAGTAAGTCTGAATTATCAGATTTAGGCCGAATAAATTTAACGGATAATAAAGACGATATAATTAATAAAATTAAAAAAGCAAAAACAGATACTTTACCTCTGCCCGATAATATCGATGAATTAGTTAACAGATTAGAGGCAAAAAATCTTTTAGGAATTTATTCCAGTCTAACTGATTTAACTTTGGAAAAAACAGTTGATAAATTTAAAGGTAAAAACTTTTCAGACTTCAAAGAAAAACTTTCTCAAGTTTTAGTTGAGAAAATAGATCCTATATCCTCAGAAATAAAAAAGTTGACAGAAGATAAAAGTTTTTTAGATGAAATTCTTCTCGATGGTCAGAAAAAAGCTAATGATTTTGCATCAAAAAAATTGAGAAAAATGCAGGAAATCTTGGGTTTTTAAAAAAATTTTTTTAACAAGTTCCAATTTTACAATAATTGACTATATAGTAAATATGTTCGTTCAAACTGAAACAACACCAAATCCTAATTCATTAAAGTTTTTACCAGGTACAGTGGTATCCAAAGGAGGTTCTTTTGAAATTACAAAAAAAGATGATGTAAAAAATGAATTAATTAGAAATTTAATGTCTATCAACGGTGTTGAAGGAGTTTTTTTAAGTAAGGAATTTATTTCAATCAACAAATATGAGGAAATTTCTTGGGATGAAATAAAACATATTGTTATTTCTTTAATTAATGATTTTTATTCAAGTGGCAAAGAATGTATTATAGATAAAAGTCCGTTTGAGGTTGAAGAAAATCTAGGAGAAATAGAAAAAAAAATTGTTCAAATTTTAGATCAAAAAATTAGACCAGCTGTTGCAAAAGATGGTGGAGATATTAAGTTTAAAGAATTTAAGGATGGAGTTGTGAAGGTTCAATTACAAGGTAGTTGTTCTGGATGTCCGAGTTCAACGATGACACTTAAACAAGGAGTTCAAAATCTTTTATGTCACTACTTGCCAGAAGTTAAAGAGGTTGTTGCAATTTAATAATGAAAAAAATTTTAGGAAATAAAAAAAATAAAGTTTTAGAAACTATTCATAATAATAATCTGGGCTCTATTGTAAGAATATTTCTCAGTAGTTTTATTTTGATATTTATTTTTTATTCGTTACCTCTAATAGTTAATTTTACTAATGATAATATTTTAAATACTAAAGAGTTCAGAAATAATTCAAAAAAAGTTTTAGTTTATACACTAGATAAAAAAAATAATAGGTCTTTGGATAGTAATGAGGAATTTGATGAAAGAGATTTACTTGTAGATATATATAGTTTAAATGAAAAAGAAACTGATGCAGTTCGGTTAGATGCTTCAACCATAAAACAGCTTTATGAAGATACAGATTATAAACTAGATGATATTAGAAAAAATAAATTAGTAAAACCAGTAGCACTTGATTCATTTCCTCGTGAAATTAAAATGATTGAAAATACTAAAAAAAGAAAAGAGTTTTTTATACAAATTGTCCTTCCTTTAATACTTCAAGAAAATAACAACATAAGATTAGATAGAAAAAGACTCTTTAGTATTATTAATAAGAGTAATAACACTGATTTAGAAAAAAAATGGTTAGATAAAAAATATAAACAATACGGCATTCCATCAAAAGACCTGTCTACTCTTAAAATAAGGATGGATGAGATTCCAGTATCATTAGCTCTCGCTCAAGCGGCCAAGGAAACAGGCTGGGGAACTTCAAGATTCGCCCAGGAGGGAAACGCATTATTTGGTCAATGGACCTGGTCAGGTGAAGGGTTAAAGCCTAAACAAGCTGATGAAAATGAAGGTCATAAAGTTATGAAATTTAACGTATTACAAGCCTCTGTGAGAGCTTATCAGAGAAATTTAAATACGCATAAAACTTATAGAGAGTTTAGATTAGTAAGAGCACAATTAAGAGATGAAGGACAGCCATTAGACAGTATTATTTTAGCACAATTTTTAGATGAGTATGCAGAGACTGGTCAAGAATACGTTAAAATTTTAAGAAAAATTATAGATCAAAATAATTTAAAAGATTTTGATAATGCAAAACTTTTACCCTCAAGTATGGAATTAGAAAGTTTAATTTAATTTTCAGTAATTATAAACTGAGCACCAAACCATCTCCATTTTTCATTATCCTTAAGAGAGCAATTAATTCGTCCTCTTCTTGGAAGGAAAGCTTCCCTAAATTTGATACTTAAAATATTATTAGTAAAAGTAATATTAGATTTTTCCCATTTATTACCTTCATTAGAGTAACAGTTTATGTTTTGAATATTTTTTTGACCCTCAAAAAATTCTACAGAAAAAGTTGGCGGGTTATTTAATGCCCTAAGCTTTTTTTCTTTCGGTATCATCTTTTTATATTCAAGAGGATAGGTTTTAATAATTGAAGTAAATCTTTCTAATTCTCCATATTTTTCATTAATTGGAAATCTTGGTAACTGAAATTTTTCTTTATTAACATCAATTATTCCCGAATGTTGTCCAAAGGCATAAGTAAAATTTTTGGAAACATATTGTCTCATAAATTCAGAATATTCTCCAAAAGGATATGAAAATAAATCAGGAACATATCCAAGTTTATTATTGAAAATATTATTAGCAGTTTCAATATCATTCACGAATTCTTGACCACTTTTATCTATCAAATATTCATGAGAATGTGAGTGATGTCCTATTGTAACAAAATCCTCATTATTTATTTCTTTTATTTGTTCCCATGTCATGTACCCATTATTTCCAACAGGTTCAGTTGAAACAAATAAAACAAAAGGTATTTTATTTTCTTTAAGAAAGGGCCAAGCCGTATCATAAAATGATTGAAATGCATCATCAATCGTCACAAGTATTTTTTTTTGTTTTTTTGGAATATCAAAACTATTTTGAAAATCCTTAGGATGGATAAATTCATAATTTAATTTTTTTATTAATTGCATGTGCTTTACAAATATATCCATTTTAATATTAGTTGATGGATACTTATTTTCATTAAATCGATGATACATAATAGATAAAACACCTTCATCATTTGAAAATTGTTTGATATTATCAGCTGCTGCTTTAAAATTGATAGATAAAAAAAATAATAATATGAATAATCTAATTATTGATGCTGCTAATGAAAAAATATATTTAATGCTCATTAAAGATAAAAATATTTATAGTACCACTCATACAAATAGTAAAACTAATTATGAAAAATTAATTATTTTAATCAATGATTTTATCAAAAATTATGATTTGACCATTAATGAAATTTCAAGATTATATGTTAATCGTGGACCAGGGAGTTTTGCAGGAATTAGAAATTCTCTTGCTGTGGTAAAAGGGTTATTTGTTGCAAAAAAAATTGACTATTATTGCTTTAGTTTTGATGATTTTGACAATTTTCAGATTAATAAGTATGAAAATGTCCCCATTCTATGTGACAAATTTAAGATTAAAAAAAATTTGATTAATCCGATTTATATAAGTTAGAATTAATTATGTCAGAAACAATAGAATCAAAGTGTATATCAAAAGGAGTTAAATTAACTGATCAGAGAAGGATTATTGCTAGAGTGATGTCAGAGGCATCTGACCATCCAGATGTAGATGAACTATACAATCGTGTTTCAAAAATAGATTCTAAAATAAGTATTGCAACTGTTTATAGAACTGTAAAATTATTTGAAGAATCTGGAATTTTAACAAAGCATGAGTTTAAGGGTGGTAAAGCAAGATATGAGGAATTAAATGAAGGACATCATGATCATTTAATTGATGTACGGTCAGGGGAAATAATTGAATTCGTTGATGAAGAAATAGAAAAACTTCAAAAAAAGGTTGCCGATAAATATGGATATGAACTTGTAGATCATAAATTAGAATTATACGGAATAAAAAAAAAATAAGGTGAATTTTGAAATTTTAAAACCATTTGGTCCATCAATAGTTAAAGTCGTTATGCCCAAAGAAATAGTAGTTGGGATGAATGAATATGTTGATAATTTAATAAAAAATAAAAATGAAATAGATAAGCTTAATCATGGTAAATATTTAGCTGGGAATGTTACAAATGAATTTCGTTTAGATGTTGAATTTATGAAAAAAATTAAGTGGGTTGAATTTTTAGCTTCTTCTTGTGAAAAATGGTTGCTAGAGGGGCACAATATTACCTTAAGAAGATTTGATATGATCGCTTCTTGGATTGTTAGACAGTTTAAAAATGATTATAATCCTATTCATTATCATAGCGGTCAAATTTCAGGTGTTGGTTATCTTAAAGTTCCTAATAACATGGGTGAAACTTTTCAAAAAGATAAAACAACAAATAATAATGGAAAACTAGTTTTAATTGATGGATCAAAAAGATTTGTATGTTCTCCTACTTATACCATAACACCTGAAGTAGGAAATTTTTATTTTTTTCCAAGTTACATGATGCACACAGTTTATCCATTTGCTGACACATCTGAAGAAAGAAGATCAGTTTCCTTTAATGCAAAAATTGATGATGACGCAGCAAAACTTAGATAATTTTAAACAAAAAAAAAAAATATTTATTAGGACATTTGGTTGTCAGATGAATGAGTATGATTCTAATCGAATATATGACACAGTTAAAAAAATTGGTTATGAAAAAACTGAAAATTATGAAGAAGCTAACTGTTATTTATTAAATACATGCCATATAAGAGATAAGGCAAAAGAAAAAGTTTACCACGAAATAGGAAGGGTAAAAAAAAAATTTAGATCAAAATCAAAACCCTTAGTTATTGTAGCAGGATGTGTTGCTCAAGCAGAACATGAGGAAATGTTAAAAAGAGAACCTTTTATTGATCTAGTTTTGGGGCCTCAAGCTTACCATAAAATCAATGACACAATTTTAAAACATCAAGTAAAAAAGGAAAAATGGGAAGAAACTGATTTTGATGCGATAAGCAAATTTAAATATTTAAGTAAAATCAAAAATCAAAAATCAAAAATTTCCTCATTCTTAACTATTCAGGAAGGTTGTGACAAGTTTTGTCATTTTTGCGTAGTCCCTTATACAAGAGGACCTGAATACTCCAGACCTTTTGATCAAATTATTAATGAGACTAAAGAATTAGTCAATAATGGTACAAAGGAAATCATACTTTTAGGACAAAATGTTAATGCTTACAACTTTGAAAATTACAAATTATCAAATTTAATTTATGAACTTGAAAAGATTTCAGAAATTAAAAGAATTCGTTATACAACATCTCATCCAAAAGATATGACTGACGATTTAATTAATGTTTATAAAAATTCAAAAAAATTAATGCCACTAGTTCATCTACCTGTGCAAAGTGGCTCAGATAAGATTTTAGACTTAATGAATAGAAAGCATTCAATTAAAACCTATTTAGAAATCTTTAACAGGTTAAAAAAAATTAATTCAAATATTAAATTTTCAAGCGACTTTATTATCGCTTATCCAGGTGAGGATGAAAATGATTTTGAAGACACAATAAAACTTATTGATGAAATTGAATTTATTAATTCATTCTCATTTATTTTTAGCCCAAGACCAGGTACAGTTGCAGCAAAATTACCCTTAATAGATAGAAAAAAATCATTAGAGAGATTAGAAGTTGTTCAACAAAAACTGTTTAATAATCAAATAAAACTTAATAAAAAATTAGAAAACTCGACAATTAATGTTCTTGTAGAAAACCGAACAGACGATAAATCTAAACTTTTTGGTAGATCAGAATACATGACTTCAGTTTTATTTAGTGGTAGTGATGACTTGATAGGAAAAGTTGTGAAAGTTAAAATTAACAATAGTAATCAAAATACTTTATTTGGCGAAGCTATTAAAAAAATAAATCAAAAGGTGGCTTAAGATTTGAGCACAAGCATAAAGAAAAATTTTGTTAATAATTTAAAGTTTGTATATTCTGATAATAATACACTTAGTGTCATTTTTGATGATAACGATTTGTTAATGGGTATTGTTGGAGAATTTAATAAGAACCTTAAGGAACTTGAGAGAATCACAGAATCGAATTTATATTCAAGAGGAAATTCTATTTTAATTAAATCCTCACCAGATAAAAATGAAATTGTCAAAAATGCAATTCAATTTTTAGTAAATCAATTCATTAATAATGGAAATATAGAAAATAAAGATATACTGTCGTCTATTGATAAATTTATGATTGAAGAAAAAGTTAAAAATCAAAATGTTACAGATATTATCAAGACTCCGAAAAAATCTATAATTCCAAGATCTGAGAAACAAAAAAAATATGTGAGAGCTCTAAGACAGAGTGATATTGTCATTTCAGCAGGACCAGCAGGTACTGGAAAAACATTTTTAGCTGTAGCAGTTGGCTTAACAATGTTACTTGAAAAAAAAATTGAAAGAATAATTTTATCAAGACCAGCTGTGGAAGCAGGTGAGAGACTTGGTTTTTTACCAGGTGATATGAAAGAAAAAGTAGACCCTTATTTAAGGCCTCTGTATGATTCTTTATATGATTTATTTCATTTTGAAAAAATTCAAAGAATGATTGAAATAGGGGATATTGAGATAGCTCCTCTGGCATTTATGCGAGGCAGAACTTTGAAAAACTCATTTGCTATTTTAGATGAGGCTCAAAATGCGTCTGATACACAAATAAAAATGTTTCTTACAAGAATTGGAGAAAATTCTAAAATAGTGGTAAATGGAGATCCATCACAAATAGACTTACCTAATAAAAATATGTCTGGATTAGATAGATCAAAAAAGTTATTATCTCATTTAAATGAAATTTCGGTAATTGATTTTGATCATTCAGATGTTGTTAGACACCCTTTAGTTTCCAAGATTGTTAAAGCTTATAGCAATCATAATGATTAGTATAGAAGTTGTATCTGATGAGGAAAATTGGTCAAAAAAAATAAAAAAAGTTGAGATTTTTTTTAAATCTTTATGTAAATCTTTTCCAAGGAAATATCAGTTCTTAAATAAGAAAATATTCATTACATTATTCTTATCAAATAATAAGAGTATTAAAAAACTTAATAAAAGATTTAGAAAACGAAATAAGGCAACTGATGTTTTATCGTTCCCATTTGAGAAAAAGACAAAAATAAAAAACAATTTATACTTAGGTGATATTGTAATTAGCTTCAATTTTATGGATAAACCTAAAAATCAAAAAATAAATTTGTTCAAGGATAAAGTTATTAAAACATTTATTCATGGATTTTTACATTTATTAGGTTTTGATCACATGAAACAGAGTGATTATAAAAAAATGCTTAAGGAAGAACAAAATATTTATCATTCAGTTATCAAAAAAATTAATTAAATTGAAAAAAAAAATTTATTTAGAATACTTACTCTTATCTGTGCTCGGTGCGTTAACATCTTTAAGTTTGCCACCATATAATTATTTATTTATTAATTTTTTTACATTAGGTTTATTTTTTATTTTTATATTTCAAAAAAAAAAATTTGCTAAAAAACAACAACCTTTTGTATATGGATGGTTTTTTGGCTTTGGATATTTTCTTACTAATTTATATTGGATAACAATTTCACTAACTTTTGATGAAAATTATAATTATCTAATCCCTTTGGCTTTAGTTTTAATTCCATCTTTTCTCGCATTATTTTATGGTTTAGCGACTTATTGTTTTTTCTTAATAAAAATAAAAAAACCTCTTAGTAATTTATTTCTATTTTCACTTTTATTTGGTTTAACTGAATTTTTGAGAGGAAATATTCTAACTGGTTTTCCCTGGAATTTAATTGCATATAGCTTTTCAGAAAATCTTGAGATAATTCAAATAATATCTTTTATCGGGACTTATAGTTTTAATGTTCTTTGTATATCATTTTTTGCTAGTCCAGCAATTTTTTTAATAAGAGAAAATAGAAATGAGATTTTTGTGTGTATTTTTTTGTTATTATCTCCAATTATCTTATACTCAATTGGGTCTTCAAAAATAAATTCTTTTCAATCATTAAAAATTCAAAATAACAAATACGTAATTAGAGTGATAAGTTCAAATATAGATTTAGAAAAATTTTATGGAAACTCTGACACAGTAGAGGTAATTAGTGATTTAATTGAAATAAGCGAACCCGATCCAAATACTAAAATGATTTTTTTATGGCCTGAAGGAATAATACCAAACATTAATCAAAAAGAATTCAAAGAATTTAATTTTTTGTTCGAAAAAAAATTTAATGAAAATCATTTGCTAGCAATAGGAATAAACAGTTTTTTAAAAGATGAAAATGAAAATAAATTTTATAATACTTTTTCAATATACGACAATAAACTTCATCTTATTGATGACTATAAAAAAGTTAAACTAGTACCTTTTGGTGAATTTTTACCTTTTGAAAAAATTTTAGGTAGAATAGGATTAAAATCTTTATCTAACAACTACCAATCTTTTAGCAAAGGTAAATTTAGAGAAATAATTTCAATAGACAACGAAGAATTTAAATTCAAAATTTTACCACTTATTTGTTATGAAATTATTTACTCAGGAAATATTTTTAAAGATAACAATTTTGATTATATAGTAAATGTTTCTGAAGATGGATGGTTTGGAGACTCTATCGGACCACATCAACATTTTACTCATAGTATATTTAGAGCAATTGAAAGCGGAAAATATATATTAAGATCTGCTAATAATGGAATTTCAGCTATAATTAATCCTACTGGCATTACTGAGAAAAAAATAGAACTTGAGCAAATTGGATACATAGATTTTTACGAAACAAGAGTTTTAAATGAAACAATATTTTCAAGATATGGGAATAAAATGTTTTTAAACATAATTTTATTATATATTTTTTTGATATTTTCATTTAATAGAATTTTCTAATGAGTAATTTAAAAAACTATCTTTTTACAAGTGAGTCCGTATCCGAAGGACATCCTGATAAAGTTTCAGATAGAATTTCAGATATGGTAGTTGACAGTTACTTATCTAATGATCCTTTTTCTAGAGTAGCCTGTGAAACATTAACAACAACTAATAAAGTTGTTCTTGCAGGTGAAGTTAGAGGGCCAGAAATTAAAAAGGACGAATTAATTGAAAAAGTTAGAGACTGCATTAAAGATATTGGTTATGATCAGAAGGGTTTTACCTGGAGAGAAGCAACAAAAATTGAAAGTCATTTACATTCTCAATCAGTTGATATTGCAATCGGTGTAGATTCTTCAGGAAATAAAGATGAAGGAGCTGGTGATCAAGGAATTATGTTTGGATATGCATGCAGCGAAACAGAAGAACTGATGCCAGCACCTATTTATTATTCTCATAAAATTTTAAGATTAATGGCTGATGATAGAAAATCAGGAAAATTAAAAAATATTGAACCAGACTCCAAAAGTCAAGTTACATTTGAATATGAAAATGGAAAACCAAAAAAAATAAAATCTGTTGTAATATCTTCACAACACTCAGCTGATGTAAACCAAGCTAAAGTAAGAGAGTTACTAAGACCTTATATGATTAACTCGATTCCCAAAAATTTCTTAGAGGGATTTAATGAAGATGAATTTTACGTAAATCCTACAGGAAACTTTGTAATTGGTGGACCTGATGGTGACTGTGGACTGACTGGTAGAAAAATTATTGTTGATACATATGGTGGAGCAGCCCCTCATGGTGGAGGAGCATTTTCAGGAAAGGATCCAACTAAAGTTGATAGGTCAGCTGCTTACGCCTCAAGATATATAGCAAAAAATGTTGTTGCTTCAAAAATAGCTGACAAGTGTTTAATACAATTGGCTTATGCAATCGGAGTGTCAAAACCACTTTCAATTTATGTAAATTTATTTGATAATGATTTAGAAAAAAATAAATTTGTTGAGCAAAAAATTAGAGAAAATTTTGATTTAAGTCCAAGAGGAATAAGAGAGATGTTAAATCTTAATAAACCAATTTATGAAAAGACAGCTGCATATGGTCATTTTGGCCGAACACCAGAAAGTGATGGAGCATTTTCTTGGGAAAATACTGATAAAATTAAGGTTTTTTCAAAATAGTTTTTATTGAATTAAAAAAAAACTTTAATATATTGCCTTTACATTATTGAATTTACAAAATGGGCTTAAGCCCATTTTTTTTTGGAGCAAACATAAAAATGTTAAATAAAAGAGCAGATAAATTAGAATTATTGAGAATCGCTGAGGCTGTAGCATTAGAAAAATCTATTGATAAAGAACTAATAATTAGTTCGATGGAAACTGGAATAGCCAAAGCAGCAAAATCTAAATTTGGACAAGAAAACGAAATTAAAGTTTTAATAAATAGAGAAAATGGCGATATTGAACTTTTTAGAAAATTAATAATTTCTGAAAATCCAGAAAATGCAAATACTGAGATAAAACTTGAAGATGCGATATCCCTTAATGAAATTAACAAGGAAAAAAAAATTGGAGATGAGGTTTTACAGCCACTTCCATCTTTTGATTTTGGAAGAATAGCAGCTCAAACTGCGAAACAAGTAATTAGTACAAATGTAAGAGAGGCGGAAAGAGATAGACAGTTTAACGATTTCATAGATAAAAAAAATACAATTTTGAGTGGAATTGTTAAAAGATTAGAATTTGGAAATGTGATTGTAGATCTTGGAAGAACTGAAGCCATTATCCAAAAAAACGAAATGATCCCAAGAGAAAATATTAAAGCAGGTGATAGAGTTAAAGCATATTGTTATGATGTTAGGAGAGAACCAAGAGGTCAACAGATATTTTTATCAAGAGCTCATCCTAAATTTATGGAAAGATTATTTGTTCAAGAGGTTCCGGAGATTTATGACGGTTTAATTGAAATTAAATCTTCATCAAGAGACCCAGGTAGCAGAGCAAAGATTTGTGTCAAGGCTGTAGATACATCTTTAGATCCTGTAGGTGCGTGTGTTGGTATGAGAGGCTCAAGAGTTCAAGCAGTGGTTAATGAACTTCAAGGTGAAAAAATTGATATAGTAAACTGGTCAGAAGATCCAGCAATATTAGTTTCAAATGCATTGTCACCAGCTGAAGTTCAAAGAGTAAATGTTGATGCTGAAAGAAAAAAACTAGATGTTATTCTTACTGAGGAAAATTTGAGCAAAGCTATTGGTAGAAGAGGTCAAAACGTAAGGCTAGCAACTAAGTTGTTAAATTATGAAATAAATATAATGACTGATGCAGAGGACTCTGAAACAAGACAATTAGAGTTTAAGGAAAAAACAGAGAATTTTGTAAAAAACTTAGAGCTTGACGAAACTTTGGGACAGTTGTTAGTTGCAGAAGGCTTTTCAACAATTGATGATATCAAAGATAGTAATGCGGTAGATTTGATGAAAATAGAGGGTATCGAGGAGGATACTGCAAAAGCTTTGATTGAAAGAGCTAAAGAGTTTCATGAAAAAGATCAAGAAGACATTTCCCAACGTATAAAAGATCTTGGACTTGAAGAAGCTTTGAGAAATTTAAAGGGATTAACACCAGGTATGTTAGTTACTTTAGGTGAACAAAAAATTTTAACGTTGGAAGACTTTGCTGATTTAGCGTCAGATGAATTAACTGGTAGCTATGACATTGTTAAAGGGGAAAGAGTTAAAATTCAAGGTTATTTAGAAGATTTTGCACTTTCAAAAGAGGAGGCAGATGAATTGATTATGTCTGCAAGAAACATTGTTTATAAAGATTGAGTGATGAGTTATGGAAAACAAAAAAACAAAACTTACAATTTCTGGTACAGCCAAAAAATCAATAAAAAATATTGAGATTGCTAGAACTCAAGGAAAAAATTCAGTTGTAATAGATAGGTCAAAGAGTAATTTTGTTAAAAAAGGGAGCTCATTCAAATCATCAGGATCTAATACTAGACCAAAACAAAATACATCTTTTAATCGTGGAGCACCTTTCAAATCTACTTTGGGAGTAAAAACACCTTCTATTTCTAGTGATTTTGAAAGAAGAAAGCTTGCAGAACAAAGAGCAACTAAGAGATTAAAAGGTGATAGCGAAAGTAAAAAAATAAAAATTGGAATTAAAAAAAGAGAAAAAAAATTAACCGTTTCAAGAGCTTTAAGTGATGAAATTGAGGCTAGAGAAAGAAGTTTGGCGTCAGTTAAAAGAGCAAGAGAAAAAGAACAAAAAAATCTAAATAAAGATGAGAAAAAAGAAAATTTAAAACCAGTAAAAAGAGATATTAATATACCAGAAGCTATTACTGTAAGAGAACTTGCAAATAGAATGGCAGAACAATCCAGTAATGTAATAAAGTATCTGTTTGGAATGGGAGTAACAGTTACTATTAACCAAACTTTAGCAGCTGATACAGCAGAATTTTTAGTTAAAGAATTTGGACATAATCCTATTCGTGAGGAAAAGGCAGAGGAAATAATTAAAAAAATTAAAGCAACAAGAGTAGAAAATTTAAAAAATAGACCACCAATAGTTACAGTAATGGGTCATGTTGATCATGGTAAAACTTCAGTGCTTGATGTATTAAGGAGTGCAAACGTAGTTTCAGGGGAATTTGGGGGAATTACACAACATATTGGTGCCTATCAAATTGAAAGTAACTCAAATAAATTAACGTTTATTGATACTCCTGGTCACGCTGCTTTTACAGAGATGAGAGCGAGAGGCTCTAAATTAACAGATGTTGTAGTTCTAGTAGTTGCAGCAGATGATGGGGTAAAGCCCCAAACAGTAGAGTCTATTAAGCATGCTAAGGCAGCAAATGTTCCAATTGTTGTGGCTATTAATAAATGTGATTTACCAGAGGCAGATCCACAAAAGATTAAAAATCAATTATTAGAACATGAATTGATTGCAGAAGATTTATCAGGAGAAACTTTGATGGTTGAAATATCTGCTAAAACAAAATTTAATTTAGATAAGTTAGTTGAAGCAATTGTTCTTCAAGCTGAAATTTTAGATCTAAAAACTGACTTTGACTCGAAAGCGACAGGTGTTGTGTTAGAGTCAAAAATTGATGTTGGGAGAGGTCCCGTAGCAACAATAATTGTAACAACTGGTACTCTTAAAAAAGGAGATTTTTTTGTAAGTGGTTTAAAATGGGGAAAAGTCAGAGCGATTATAAATGATAAAGCAAAAAATATTAATGAGGCACCTCCCTCAACACCTGTTGAAATTTTAGGTATAAATGGCGCTGCAAAAGCAGGTGACGATTTTATTGTCTTAGACAATGAAAAAGAGGCCAAAACTCTTAGTGAAAATAGGGCTGAAGAAGCAAAAGATGGAAAAAACCTGCTATCATTTGCAACTCAAGAGTCAGCTTTCTCAGACAAGTCTACAGAAGAACTTAACTTGATAATTAAATCTGACGTACATGGTTCATCTGAGGCTATAAAAAATGCTATTAGTCAAATTAAACATGAGGAAGTAAAACCTAAAATTATTTTAGCCGATATTGGTATGGTAACCGAGACGGATGTAACTCTTGCTAAAGCTTCAAATGCAGTATTAATTGCATTTAATGTTAAACCAAGTAAGGAAGCAAAAAAACTTGCTGAAAATGAAAATATTAAAATTTCTTCTTACAATATAATTTATGAAGTTTTAGATTATATTAAACAAAGAATGTCTGGATTACTTACACCTGATTTACAAGAAAAAATTACAGGAACTGCACAAATTTTGGAACTTTTTAAAGTCTCAGGAGCTGGAAAAGTTGCTGGTTGTAAGATAACAGAGGGAGAAATTTCAGGCACTTCAGAAGTAAGATTAATAAGAGATGGAAAGATTGTTTATACTGGAAAAGTAGGCACTTTATTTAGAGAAAAAAATCAAGTGAAACAGGTAATTAATGGTCAGGAATGTGGAATTACGATAAAAGATTACATGGATTTTCAAAAAGGTGACATGATAGAAGCATTTAATGTAACTTCGAAAGAGAGAACAATATAATGGCTGATAGAATCGGAAAACCAATTACCCAGAGACAACTCAGAGTAGGTGAAATGATTAAACAGGCTTTATGTATGGTTTTCATGAAAAATGAAGCTAAAGTTCCTAACTTAGAAACAAATACAATTACAGTTACTGAAGTAAGAATGAGTCAAGATCTTAAAATTGCAAAAGCATATGTAATGCCATTAGGTGGAAAAGATGCCGATAAAGTTATTGATCAACTTAAAGATTATTCTTTTTTAATAAGAAAAATTTTATCTAAAAAAGTATTTATGAAATATTTACCAAAAATACTTTTTAGAAAAGATGAGTCTTTTGAATATGCGGAAAAGATAGAAAACTTAATAAAACAAACAAATAAGGAAAAGGAAGTATGAATAGTAAAGTAAAAGAATTAGCAATTCATGATAAAGACACAGGGTCTTCAGAAATTCAAATTGCATTGCTAACTGAGAAGATAGAAACTCTCTCAAAACATATCAAACAATTTAAAAAAGATAAACATTCTTCTGTAGGACTGTTAAAAGCAGTTAATAGGAGAAAGAAATTGCTAGATTATTTAAAAAAAAATAAAATAGATTCTTATAAGAATGTGCTATCGAAGTTAAATTTAAGAAAATAAAAATCAAGTTAGATAGAACGAAACGAAACGAAATGGAAATGAAATGTTTAAAGTATATAAAAAGGAAATTGAAGTAGCGGGAAAGAAGATAAGTTTAGAAACAGGTAAAGTAGCAAGACAGGCAGACGGTGCAATAATCGCAACATGTGGAGAAACAGTCGTACTAGCAACAGTAGTAGGAGCAAAAAAAGTAAATCCTGATACGGATTACTTTCCATTATCTGTAAATTACCAAGAAAAATATTATGCAGCTGGAAAAATTCCAGGTGGATATTTCAAAAGAGAAGCAAGACCAACTGAGAGCGAAACATTAATCTCTAGATTAATTGACAGACCAATCAGACCTTTGTTTCCTGATGAATTTAAAAATGAAGTACAATTATTACCAACAGTAATTTCATACGATAAAGAAAATGAAACAGATATTTTATCAATCACTGCGTCTTCAGCAGCTTTAGCTATATCAGGAATGCCATTTATGGGTCCCGTAGGAGCTTCAAGGGTTGGTTTTATAGATGGAAAATACGTTTTAAATCCATCAAAAGTAGATTTAGAAAAATCAAAATTAGATTTAGTTGTAGCAGGTACAAAAGATGCTGTGCTTATGGTTGAGTCTGAAGCAAGTGGTTTAACAGAAGAAGAAATGTTAAATGCAGTTAAATTTGGTCATGAGGGTTTTGTTCCACTAATCGAGATGATAGAGGAACTTGCAAAAGATTGTAGAAAACCTGAATGGACTGTTGAAAAGAAAGACCTATCAGAAGTCAAGAAAAAACTTGAAGAAACTTTTACAAAGGATCTTAAAAAAGCTTTTGCAACAAGAGATAAACAAGATAGATCAAATCAGATTTCAGAGATTACTGATAAAGCTAAAAAGCTTTATGAAGAAGATGAAAACTACACAGATCTTGATGTTAACAGTCAGTTAAAAAATCTTGAAAAGTCTATTGTTAGAACAGACATTCTAAAAAATAAAAATAGAATTGATGGTAGAGGTTTATCAGATGTAAGACCTATCGAATGTGAAGTGGGTGTTTTACCAAGAGCGCATGGTTCTGCATTATTTACTAGAGGAGAAACCCAAGCAATTGTTGTAGCAACTTTAGGAACATCTGATGATGAGCAAAGAATTGAAAGTTTAGATGGATTACAAAGAGAGCGATTTATGCTTCACTATAATTTTCCTCCTTTTTCAGTTGGAGAAACTGGAAGAATTGGAACAGGTAGAAGAGAAATTGGTCATGGTAAATTAGCTTGGAGAGCAATTAACTCTTCATTACCTACAAAAGAAGCATTTCCATATACTCTTAGAGTAGTTTCAGAGATTACAGAGTCTAACGGTTCTTCATCAATGGCTACTGTTTGCGGAACTTCTTTAGCATTAATGGATGCTGGAGTACCAATAAAAGAGCCAGTTGCTGGTATTGCAATGGGATTAATTAAAGAAGGTGATGATTTCAGCGTCCTTTCAGATATCCTAGGTGATGAAGATCATCTTGGTGACATGGACTTTAAAGTTGCTGGAACTAAGGACGGAATTACCTCTCTTCAAATGGATATCAAAATTACAGGTATTACTTTTGAAATTATGGAGCAGGCATTGAACCAAGCTAAAGATGGAAGAGTTCATATCTTAGGAGAAATGAATAAAGCATTGTCAGCCTCAAGATCTGATGTTGGAAAACACACTCCAAAAATGGAACAAGTTAATGTTGATAAGAAAGATATTGCTGCTGTCATTGGAAAAGGTGGTGCAACGATCAGAGAGATTGTTGAAAAATCAGGTGCAAAAGTAGATGTAAATGATGAAGGTGTGGTAACAGTTGCTGCTCCAGATGAAGAGTCGAGAAATATCGCAATGCAAATGATCAAAGACATAACTGCAAAAGCTGAATTAAATAAAATTTATTCGGGTAAAGTAATGAAGATTATGGAGTTTGGTGCATTTGTTAATTTCTTAGGAAAACAAGATGGACTTGTTCATATTTCAGAACTAGCAGATAAAAGAGTTGCCAAGGTTACCGATGTAGTAAAAGAGGGTGATGAAGTTAAAGTTAAAGTAATTGGCTTTGATAGAGGTAAAGTTAAACTTTCTATGAAACAGGCAGTTGAATAATAGTAAATATTTTCTGATATTTTATGATTGAATAAAATAATTTTTTATTTCTTAAATATAAGTAATTTACTATTATTCCAAAATCCTGAATAGTTATATTTGTGTTTACATTCACAAAAAAAGATATCCGTAAATTCATTTTTTAAATGCTTAAGTTTCTCATAATATAATTCCTCACGATAATTTTTTTTTTTTACAAAAACATCTTCTATTATTAGAAAACCACCTTTTTTTAGAAATTTGTGTGTCTCTTCAACAACATTTATTTGGTGGTCAAATAGATGAGAGGTATCATCAATTATCAAATCGTATAAAATATTATTTTTTTCAAATAAATCTTTAATGTTATTTTTATTGTTAACATCTAAATGAAAGTAATTAACTTTATTTAGTTGGAGTTTTTTTGAGTTTTCTATAAGCTGATCATCATTATCGAAAACATCTATATTTGCATTTTTAAAATATTCTCTAAACATTTTTAAAGAAGCAGATTGTGCCACACCTAATTCAGCAATATTGATATTGCTAGTTTTAAAATGATTAAGCAACATGTTGTATATAGGTGTATACGAATGCTGATGATTAGTTTTTTTATTATAAACAGACTTATCAGTTCCGTATTTTTCTCCTAATAAGCATAATTCAGATAAATAACCACTAGAATCAATTTTTATGGAACTAAAATTATTTTCTACTTTTTTAAATTTTACTCTATTTTTTAGGTTTATTTTATCAAGAATTTTTTCAAAAAAGTTTTTCCAAGAACTATAAATTAGTCCTAAATCTTTTTTTTTCATTTTTAATAGATTAGACAATATTTTTAGGATCTGGCATTCCAACTTTATTATATCCAGCATCTACATAATGAATTTCTCCAGTTACTCCATTTGCCAAATCACTCAAAAGATATAATGCTGAATTTCCTACATCGTGGATATCTACATTTCTTTTTAAAAAAGAATGGTCTTCATTCCATTTATATAAAAATTTTGCATCTCCAATAGCAGATGCAGCAAGTGTTTTAATAGGTCCAGCACTAATTGCATTTACCCTCACACCTTTAGCACCTAGATCTCTTGCTAAATATTTTACACTTGATTCAAGAGCTGATTTACAAACACCCATCACATTGTAATTAGGAATAGTCTTTGTTGACTCATAAGTTAAAGTTAACAGACTTCCACCTTTCTGCATAACTTTTGAGGCTTCCTTTGCAACTTCAGTAAATGAAAAGCATGAAATTAGCATACTTCTTAAAAAATTTTCTCTCGATGTATTCAAATATTCGCCTGAAAGTTCTGATTTGTCCGAAAAGGCTACTGCATGGACTACAAAATCTATTTCGCCCCAGTTAGATTTAATATCTTCAAATAATTTTACTATTTCTTCTTTTTTTTCAACATCACAGCTAAATGTGAATTTTGAATTTAGTTTATCAGCTAAGGGGATTACTCTTTTTTTTAAAGCGTCCCCAAGGTATGTAAAAGAAAGTTCCGCACCAGCTTCAGCTAATTTTTGAGAAATACCCCAAGCGATAGATCTCTCATTAGCAACTCCCATAATTAATCCTTTTTTACCTTTCATTAAACTCATAAATTAAACTTTTTCAAAAATTAAAGCTGCATTAGTTCCACCAAAACCAAAGCTATTTGACATTACTGTATTTAATGTTGCTCCCGTTTCAGTTTTTGCAACAATAGGAAATTTTTTAGCACCATCATCCATTTCAGTAATATTTGCAGAGCCTGTTATGAAATTATTTTTCATCATTATCAAACAATAAATTGCTTCATGAACAGAAGCTGCCCCCAAAGGGTGACCTGATAAAGATTTTGTTGAACTTATTTTAGGAATATTGTCTCCAAAAGTTTCTTTAATAGCATTAAGCTCAGTTATATCTCCCACAGGAGTAGATGTTCCATGAGTATTGATATAATCAATTTTATTTTTAGCAGTTGCAATTGCCATTTTCATACATCTTACAGCACCCTCACCTGATGGCGCTACCATATCATATCCATCTGAAGTTGCTCCATAACCAGTTAATTCTGCGTATATTTTAGCTCCTCTAGCTTTAGCATGTTCGAATTCTTCAAGAACTAACACTCCACCTCCACCAGCAATCACAAAGCCATCTCTCGATTTATCATAGGCTCTTGATGCTGTCTCTGGTGAATTATTATACTTTGAAGACAAAGCTGTCATTGCGTCAAACATTGCAGTCATTGCCCAATGTATTTCCTCACTGCCTCCAGCAAAAACAATATCTTGTTTGCCCATCTGTATTAATTCCATACCATTGCCAATGCAGTGACCGCTAGTAGCACACGCAGAACTCATTGTATAATTTGTTCCTTTTATCTTAAATGGTACAGCCAATGTAGCAGAAGCTGTACTAGCCATAGTTCTTGGAACAATGAATGGCCCCATTAATTTTGGGGTCTTGGCTCTAGTTTTATCTGCTGCTAAAATAACATTTTCTATAGAGGGTCCTCCTGAACCCATCACTATTCCGGTTTTAAAGTTACTTACTTCATTTTCTTTTAAGCCAGAGTCTTCAATGGCCTCCTTCATTGCAATAAAATTATATGCTGAACCTGAACCCATAAATCTAATTGTTTTTCTATCGATATGATCTTCAAGTTTAATATTTGGTTTACCATGAACATGGCTTTTTAAATTATGCTCTTTGTTGTCTTCAGCATAAGAAATTCCTGATTTTGAATTTAATAAAGATTGATAAACTTCTTCTTGATTATTTCCCAAGCAAGAAACGACTCCTAATCCTGTAATAACTACCCTTCTCATTATTTAAATAGCCCCACCTTCAAATTGTCTGCTGAATATATTTTTTTCTCGTCTGCAAGAACAATTCCATTCGCAAGACCAACGGTTGTTTCTCCAGGTGACATAATTTTTTTCATATCTATTTCATATCTCACGTTTTTTACAGTTTGTAATACTTCGCCCGTAAATTTTACTGTTCCTACTCCTAAAGCTCTTCCTTTTCCAGGATTTCCAAGCCATCCCAAAAAAAACCCTACCAGTTGCCACATAGCATCTAAACCTAAGCATCCCGGCATAACTGGATCTTTTCTAAAATGACAATTAAAAAACCAAAGATCATCTTTTATATCTAATTCCGCTTTTAATGAGCCTTTATTAAATGTACCACTATTCTCATTGATTTCAGTTATTCTGTCAAACATAAGCATTGGTGGAAGTGGTAGTTTTGCATTGCCTGGGCCAAAAAGGTCACCGTTTCCGCAAGTTATAAGATCATCGTACGAGTATGAGTTTTTTTTCATAGATTTGAGCTCCCTTAATACTTGATTTAATGCTAATATAATATAATAAAACAGTATATATTAGATTTACTTTAGAATAATTATAAACAATTATGGCAAAAAACTACAATTTTATTGAAAAATTAAGAGAATTAGGACTTAGACCCACAAAGCAAAGAATAAAAATGTGTGAGGTTTTATTTAACAGAGAAAAAACTTTTCATTTCACAATTAATGATCTTGCTAAAATGTTAACAGAGAAAATGGGTGAAAAGATATCGTTAGCAACCGTTTATAATACAGTGCACGCATTTGAGAAAAAAGGATATTTAAAAGAAATTTCAATTAATAGTGATAAAAGTTATTTTGATACTAACACTTCAATTCATCATCATTTTTATGATGAAGACACACATGAGTTAATTGATTGTAACGAAAATGATGTTAATCCAGTGATTGTTAAAAAAAATATTACTGGAAAAAAAATAAATTCAGTTGAAGTTTTGATTAAAGTTGCGAGTGATTATCAAAATCAAAAATAATCAAATAAATTCAACTACTTAAAAACTACATTATAATTATTCTAAACTGTTGACATTAGCGGTTTAACTATTATATTTTTTCATACAATTAAGGAGAAAAAAATGTCATTAAAAGGAACTAAAACAGAAGAAAACTTAAAAGAAGCTTTTGCAGGGGAAAGTCAAGCTAACAGAAGATATCTTTATTTTGCACAAAAAGCTGACATTGAAGGTTATAACGATGTGGCAACAGTTTTTAGATCAACTGCAGAGGGTGAAACAGGTCACGCACACGGTCACCTTGAGTACTTAGAGCAAGTTGGCGACCCAGCAACAGGTAAACCTATTGGTGAAACTAAAGCAAACCTAGCATCTGCGGTAGCTGGAGAAACTCATGAATATACTGATATGTACCCAGGTATGGCTAAAACTGCTAGAGAAGAAGGTTTTGAAGAAATCGCAGACTGGTTTGAGACTTTAGCTAAAGCTGAAAAATCACACGCTGGTAAATTCCAAAAAACTTTAGATTCTATTAGCTAATCAAATTTCTTAGTGGGCGCTTAACGCCCACTAAAAACAATTCAATTTTAAAATTTTATAAAATGGTAGAGCAGATTGTACAAATACTCAAGGATTGGTTGAATAAACCTGTTGTTCTGATTTCTTTATCATTAATTATTCTTTCAAATTTAGTCATATGAGCAAAGAAGGAAGTTTAGGTGCACCTATAAGACATCCTATAGATTTTGAGCATCCTGATTTTTTAAATCCTGAAAAGTTAGACGCTGAAATGAGAAGAGTATTTGATATTTGTCACGGATGTAGAAGATGTTTTAATCTCTGCGATTCATTTCCAAAGCTATTTGACATGATTGATGAGTCTAAAAATGAAGATGTTGAAAGCTTATCTAGTGAACAATTTGCTCCTGTCGTTGATGCGTGTACTTTGTGCGATATGTGTTTTATGACTAAATGCCCATATGTTCCACCTCATGATTTTGATTTGGATTTTCCACATTTAATGCTGCGATATAGAACGGCTCAAAAAAAATTAGGTAAATTACCAAGCGTACCAACACAATTAGCCCAGATAGATCGAAACGCTAAATTTGGTGTTATGTTTTCTAAAATAGTTAACTGGGCATCAAATATTAAAAATAAATTAATTAGAAAAATTTTAGAATTAATTACTGGAATAGATAAAAGAGTTCAGTTACCAAAATATAACTCAGAAACTTTTTCAAATTTTTTTAAAAAAAATAAAGATAAGCTAAATTATCAAACACTTTCTCAAAGCAGAAAAGTTGTTATCTATACAACTTGTTTTGTAAATTTTAATAAAAAAAATACAGGTGTTGCTGCCTTAAAAGTTTTAAAAAAAAATGGTGTAGAGGTTCAGGAAGCTTACCCTGGTTGTTGTGGGATGCCATTTTTAGAGCAAGCAGATTTGCCAAAAGTTGTTGAACAAGCGAAAAAAGTTTCTAAGGATTTAATCGAATGGATAGACAAAGGATATAAAGTAGTAACCCTAACAGCTAGTTGTGGATTGATGTTAAAATTCGAATGGCCTTTGTTATTACCAAACGATGAAAAAATAAAAAAATTATCTGCAAATATAATGGATATTGATGAGTATGTCGTGGATATTGCAAACAATGAGGGATTAGCAGAAGGATTAAATGAGATTGATGGAGGTGTAACTGTGCATCATGCTTGTCATGCTAGAGCTCAAAATATGGGTATAAAAGCAAGAGATATGCTCAAACTAATACCAAATATAAAAATTGATATTGTTGAAAGATGTGCGGGTCATGGAGGAACTTTCGGTGTAATGAAAGATACACATGATCTTGCAAAAAAAGTAGGTAGACCAACAGCAAGACAAATTAAATCTAAAAATAATAAATACATGGCCTCTGATTGTCCTTTGGCAGGGAAACATCTCAAACAACTTGAGGTGGATACAAATATTTCTAATGATGAGGCACTACACCCTATCGAATTAGTAGCTAAGAGTTATAAGTTGTGATCATGCCGAAAGATAAAAGAGAAATTTCTAAAGAAGATATTATGCCTTTTGATATCTACACGAAAAATAGAAAAGAACTTAGAAAAAATATTGTTGAATTTAAAAAAAATAGAAGAGTTGCATTAGGACCTTACGCTACTTTTTACTTTGAAAGTTATGAGACGATGTTAGCTCAAGTTCAAGAAATGCTTTACATAGAAAAAGGTGGAGACGAACAACTAAAAGATGAACTTGCTGCTTATAACCCGTTAGTTCCAAACGGAAAAGAATTAACAGCAACTTTGATGTTTGAAATAGATAATCCAATTTCTAGAGCAGCTTTTCTCGGAAAAGTAGGTGGTATAGAAGAGAAAGTATTCATGAAGGTTGAAGGTGAAAAAATAAAAGCAGTACCAGAAGAAGATGTTGATAGAACTTCTGCTGAAGGTAAAGCATCCTCTGTTCAATTTATACACTTTAAATTCACAAATGATCAAATTGCTAAATTTAAAAACACTTCAGAAATTGAAGTTGGAATTGATCATGAACACTACTCACATACAACCAAGTTAGCTGATATTACAATAAAATCATTATCTTCAGATTTTATTTAATTACGCCCCACAAGTTTTTTTTATCGACCCAGCCTTTAACATTCCCAGTTTTAACTCTACACCAATTTTTTTTACATTTCTGAACTATTAATAATCTTCCCGTTTCAATATTAGCAATGGGTTCTGAAAAAACAGAAGGTTTTTTGAATAATATTTTTCTTTTGGATACAATAACTGAGTTAATTTTTTTAAGTTGTGAAACATGTATCCAACCAGTATTTTTTTTAAAATCTATAATCCGTCTAAAATTTTCTTTTTCATCTATTTGTTTTATTGGAAGATTTATCTTTTTATAAACATATTTTATAGGAAAAGAAAAACTTGGACCATACCTAACATTTACTTTATCTTTTTTTAAAGATAAAAATTTTTCTTCACTTAATGCATTAGAAATTTGAAAAAAAAAAAGTATTATTATTAATTTTATAATATTCTTTTTTAACATATACATTTTTTTTGTTTTGTAATTTTTGCTTTTCTGAAATTTAAGTTTAATAAATCTAATATGAGAATTTTCTTATTAAGATTTTGCCCAATATTTAATATTTGTTTTAAAACTTCATTAGCCTGAAATGTTCCAATTATTCCTGCGACGGTACCGATAACTCCTTCATATTCACAATTAAGTATATCATCTGAAATTTTATCTTCTTGAAAAAAACATCTTAAACATGGAGTTTTTTTATTTTTAAAATTATATGTGAATAGATGACCATCAAATTTACTTATTGCACCTACAACAAGAAATTTCTTTAATTTTAAAGAATTATCATTAATTAAAAATTTAGTTTTAAAATTGTCACTTCCATCAACAATATATTCATAATTTTTTATAAGTTTTGTGGCATTTGTATTATTAAGTTTTACATTATAAGTTCTAATTGATATTTTTGGATTAATTTTATTTAATTTATTTTTGGCACACATAACTTTTGACTTATTTATATCCCCAACATCATAAAGACTTTGTCTATGGACATTTGATAAATTAACTAAATCATTATCAATAATACCAATTTTTCCAACTCCAGCGCGAGTAAGAAACTCTGCTACCGAACATCCTAATCCCCCAACACCTATAATTAAAACTTTGGCTTCTTTAATTTTTTTTTGACCAAGCGACCCAATATTTTTAAGTATTATTTGTCTTGAAAATCTCTCAATTTCCTTTTTGTTTAATGATTTGTTCATTTTCCTGTTGAGCCAAAACCACCATCACCTCTTACCGTTTCAGGCAATTCCTCAGCCTCCTCAAACTCAATTTTTAAAACAGGTGTTAATATCATTTGTGCAATACGATCATTCTTATTTACTATAAAGTCCTCATTCCCATGATTATAAATTATTACTTTTATTTCACCACGATAATCACTATCAATAGTACCTGGGGTATTAAGTACACTTATATTATTTTTAGCAGCTAATCCTGATCTAGGTCTTATTTGAATTTCATAATCTTCAGAAAACGCCACTGATAAACCTGTTGGAATTAAACACGAAGTTTTTGGTTTAATTATAATAGTTGACCTAATATATGCCATTAAATCTACTCCAGAAGCTCCTTGTGTTTTGTATGAAGGTAATTCAACTTCAGGGGAGAGTCTCTTAATTAATACTTTAACCATCAGTTTAATTGATTATTAACTCTCTCAACTATTTCCTCAGATATCAATACTTTATTTTTCAATGACAATTTCTCTTGTTTTTTGTTTTTATAGAAAATAGTTACCTCGTTAAAATCAGAATCGAAACCTATTTCTTGATTAGAAACATCATTAGCAATGATCATGTCACAATTTTTATCTTTTAGTTTTTTAATTGCATTTTTTTCAAAATTTTCAGTTTCTGCAGCGAAACCAATAACTAATTTTGGTCGCATAGAATTATGATTGGAAATATAATTTAAAATATCTATATTTTTTTCTAATTTTATTGTTAGTTCATCTGTTTTTTTTATTTTCATATTACTTTTTTTAAAAATTTTAAAATCGGCAACTGCAGCAGAAAAAATAGCTACATCGACAGGTAAATTTTTTTGAGTCTCTTTAAACATCTGTTCTGCGGTTTCGACTTTTATAACTTTAATATTTTCATCAACATTAATATTAGTAGGTCCAGTTATTAATGTTGTTTGATAACCATTTCTTAATAATGATTTTGCTATTTCAAATCCTTGTTTACCACTTGATTTGTTAGTAATAAACCTTACAGGATCTATATATTCACGAGTTGGGCCCGCTGTAACTAACGCTTTAAATTTACTATTTCTGTTAATCATAAATAAATAATTATTTAATTTATTTGCAATATCAATTGGTTCAGTCAGTTTACCCTCACCATATTCTCCACATGCCATTTCACCAATTTCAGGACCAATTATTTTGTAAGAATATTCTTTTAAAATTTTTAAATTTTTTTTCGTAGAAGGATGTTCCCACATTCTTACATTCATTGCAGGAACTAAAAAGATTGGTTTATTTGAAGCTAAAATTACTGTCGAGGCCAAATCTTCAGAAGAGCCTTTTGCTAGTTTTGAGATCGTATTTGCTGTAGCAGGCACTACAAGAATTAGATCTGCCCATCTTGATAATGAAATATGATCCATCTCAGCT
The DNA here is from genome assembly GCA_902569975.1 of uncultured Pelagibacteraceae bacterium. Classification (GTDB taxonomy): domain Bacteria; phylum Pseudomonadota; class Alphaproteobacteria; order Pelagibacterales; family Pelagibacteraceae; genus Pelagibacter. Next base: position 85,617 of record CACFWD010000002.1, read on the forward strand.
TCATTTTCAATATTGAATAAATCATCGTAAACTTTGCCTTGTGATAAAGACGTAATTGATAAAGGTGTTATAAATTCTTTTGCACTATTAGTTAATATTGTTTTTATTTGACAATCATTTTTTTTAAGAATCCTTATTATTTCAAGGCTTTTGTAAGCAGCGATTCCACCACAAATTATTAATAAAATTTTTTTGTCTTTTAAGTTTTTCATCGAACGAATTAGAATACTAATAGAGCAAAAATTACAACTACTAAAATTCCAATAATTGATTGATTTCTGAACGCTACCATTTCAGATTTTTTATTATTTAAAGCAGTGTATGAATTCGAGTTTTGAGGAATTTGACCACTTGCTAAATTTGTTAGAGCTTGATTTGCTTTGTCCATAATTTCCGGAAATTCTGGCAAACGTTTAATAATTTCCGTTGTATTTTGAATCGTTTCATTGACTGTCTTCAAAGGATCTTTTGTTTCTCTTAACCAATTTTCCAAGACTGGTTTAGATGTTGTCCAAATATTTGTTTCAGGATTAAGCTTTCTCGCTACACCCTCGACTACAACCATTGTTTTTTGTAACATCAGTAATTGTGGTTGTGTTTGCATATTGAATTTTTCAGTTACATCAAATAATTGTTTAAGAAGTCTTCCACCAGAAATATCTTTTACTGCTTGGCCAAAAATTGGTTCTCCAATTGACCTTAGTGCCTGCGCCAAATCATCTATTGGTACATCTTTTGGTACTAAACCTGCTATTAAATGAACTTCTGCAACTTTTTTATAATCTCTTTGGATAAATCCATACAAAATCTCAGCCAGAAATCTTTTACTCATTTTATCTAATCGACCCATTATTCCAAAATCAATAGGAACAATTTGACCATCTTGATCTATAAATATATTTCCTTGATGCATATCTGCGTGAAAAAAACCATCTCTAACAGCATGTCTTAGAAAGTTTTGAATAATATCCTCAGCTATTTTATTCGTATCAATATTTTGTTTCTTTAGTTCATCTGTTTCTCTAATAGAAACTCCATCAATCCAATCTAAAGTCATGACATTCTCAGAAGTATAATTCCAAAAGATTTGAGGAACCCTAAAACCAATATCGTTTTTAGTATTCTCTGCATATTCATTGGCTGCAGCAGCTTCAAATCTTAGATCCATTTCTAAATTAGTTATTTCTTTTAATAAGAAAACAACCTCAACTAATTTTAATCTTTTTGTTTTTTTAACTACAGACTCTATTAAAAATGCAAACAACATTATTGCATCAATTTCATCATTAAAAATTTTTTTAATATTTGGTCTTAAAATTTTTATAGCAACATCCTTTATAGTCCCATTGTCATTAATTTGTGCTTTATGGACTTGAGCTATTGAAGCAGCAGCCACAGGATCGCTCAAATTAATAATTGAATTAAAAGCATCTTCACCAAGATCTTTTTTAATAATTTCCTTAGCTTCATAAATTGAAAAAGGTGGGAGTTTGTCTTGTAAGTTTTCTAATTTTTTGGATAACTGATCACCAATTATATCAGGCCTTGTTGCTAAAAATTGTCCAAGTTTGATAAAAGTTGTACCCATAGATTCGAGTGAACTTGATAATCTTTCACCCTCATCTTGAGTTGTGCTTATTCGTTTATTTTCCGAAAAAGAAAATGCTAAAATTTTAAATAATATTTTTACCACTAATGGTGGTTTTTGAAATTTTGAAGTAATTTTTAAGATGTCTGACTTAGCAACCTTTCTACCAAGTTTAAATAATGTAATCAATTTTTTTAACATTAGAATTTCCAGCCACTATGAATTGAAACAATACCACCAGATAAATTACGGTAAGAACATTTTTTAAATTTACTATCTCCCATCATGGTGATTAATTCTTCCTGATTTACAAAATTTTCAATACTTTTTATTAGATATTCATAGGGTTCTTTCTCTCCAACTATTGCATTACCCACAAGAGGTATGAGTTTAGAATAATTTTTATAAATTAAATTCAAGTTAGAATTTAATATTTTTGAAAATTCTAGGCATAAAAATCGCCCACCTGGTTTTAATACCCTATAAGCCTCTGATAAAGCTTTTTGAATATCTTTTGTATTTCTCAATCCAAAACTTATTGTGTAATAATCAAAAGAGTTGTCTAAAACGGGAAGTTTCTCTGCGTGAGCAATAACCCAACTTATATTCTTATATTTGTTTAATTTTGCTTTTCCTTTAGAAATCATACTTTTATTAGGGTCGACACAACAAATTTTAGTGTCAATTTTTGTATTATCTAAAAATAGTCTACCTATGTCACCAGTACCACAAGCGACATCAATCAAATTATTTTTTGGTGATGGATTCATCATATTGATCAAGTTTTTTTTCCAAATTCTATGAATACCTAACGACATAAAGTCATTCATTAGATCATATTTGTCATAAACTCGATCAAATACACTTTGAACTAGCCCTTTTTTATTTTGAAGATATTGTTGCATAAATTATTTTATATAATCAATATAGTATTAAATGCCAGAATTACCAGAAGTAGAAATAGTAAGACAATCTCTAGATAAAAAAATTCGACAAAAAAAGGTTAAAAAAGTAATTATAAGAAATAAAAACTTAAGAATAAAAATTCCTGTTACTTTTAAAAAGATTTTCGAAAAAAATTTAATCAACAAAGTTTCGAGATTTTCAAAATATTTAATTATTCATTTTTCAAATTATAAATTTTGCTTAATTCATTTAGGAATGTCCGGGACTATACATTTGATTAATTTTAAAAATAAAAAAAATTTTACTAATTTAAGCTTTTATAACTCTCCTTTTTTACCAAAAAAACATAATCATGTAGAAATTATTTTTGAAAATTTTAAAATTATCTATAATGATCCAAGACGTTTTGGTTTTTTTCAGATTATAAATAATTCTAAAGATTTAAAAAAAAGATTTATACATTTAGGACCAGAACCATTTGATAATAATTTTAACTTAAAATATTTTCTTAAATTTATAAAAGATAAAGAAAGAACAATTAAGGATCTTTTAATTGATCAGAAATTTGTGTCAGGCATAGGTAATATCTATGCTAGTGAAATATTATTTTTAAGTAAAATAAATCCGATGAAAAAAATTAAACTATTAAGTGGTAAAGAATGTAGTCAAATCATATTTAATTCTAAAAAAGTTCTTATAAGTGCTATTAAAAAGGGTGGCTCTAGTATAAGAGATTTTAAAAATACAGATGGTAATAAGGGTGGTTTTCAAGACAGTTTTAATGTTTATCAAAGAGAAGGAAAAAATTGTAAACGAGTGAATTGTAATGGTAAAATTATAAAATTAATAATAGCTAATAGATCATCTTTTTTTTGTAGTTTTTGTCAAAATTAAATAATTATTTGATTGACCGATATAAATTCTCAAGTTATACCACTGCGCACATGGCTAACACAAAATCAGCAATTAAAAGAATAAGAAGAATTTCTAAACAAACAATTGTTAATAAAGCTCGAAAAAGTAGATATAGAAATGCTTTAAAGAAAATGAACCTTTTAATTGAAAAAAAAAAGAAAGATGAAGCTTTAAAATTCTTGCCTAAATTGAATTCTGAACTGATGAAGATTGCAAAAACGGGGATAGTCAAAAAACAAAATGCTTCTAGAAATGTTTCTAGAATTACTAGAAAAATAGTTTCACTATAATTACTTCACCTGTAGTTGAATCAACCATAATGATACGCATTATGTATGTTTTGCAAATTTATCTTTACAACATTTAGCTCGAGTAAAATAATTTATTAAAATCTACGTAAAAAAAAATTTTTAAAAAAGGATACACAAAAAAAATTATTGTCAAAGAATTTTTTTAAAATAATTAATTTTAACACAATCCCAGATTTAATTTATTTTAAAATATCATGAATTATTTGTTGCAAAAAAATTATTATGGTTCTAACTGAACTACCGCAATAAAATGAATAACTCTATTAAAAAAAGTAATTTAAAACGTCAAGAGTTAGACTGGAATGTAATTCAATCCCAAATGAAAAATAAACTAGGCTCAGAAGTTTATGAAAGCTGGTTAAAAAAAATTTATTTTGTAGAAGAATTTAACAACTATATTTTATTGAAAGTCCCAACAAGGTTTATAAGGGACTGGATTACCTCAAGATACTTAGATCAAATTTTGCAAATAATTAAAAACTATAAAAAAGATATTATTAGAGTTGAATTTAAAATTGCTGATTTAAAGGAAAAAAAAGATAATAAAAAAGAGGAATTAATAGAAAATTTTGATAATAAAAAGAACATTTCTTTTATAAAAGACTCATATCTTCAATACAATCGAATAGACCCTAATAAAAGATTTGATAATTTTTTAACTGGCTTAAGTAATAAACTAGCTTACGAAGCTTCAATGAAAGTTTCTGAAAATATTTCACACTACAATCCACTATATATTTATGGAGGTGTTGGAATGGGAAAAACGCATTTGCTAAATGCTATAGGTTTACATTTGAAAAAAAATAATAAAATAATGTTCATTTCAGCGGAAAGATTTATGTATCAATTTGTAAAATCTATTAAATCAAACGATATGGTTAAATTCAAAGAGTATTTTAGAAATACAGACATATTATTGATTGATGATATTCAGTTTATGAATGGAAAAGAAGTGATGCAAGAAGAATTTTTCCATACATTTAATGCTCTTCTTGATAAAGGATCTCAAATTATAATTTCAGCTGATAGAGCACCGAATAAATTGTCTAGAATTCAAGAAAGAATAAAATCTAGATTTTCTGGAGGTTTAGTAGTTGATATTCAAAAACCTGATTATGAGTTAAGAAAAAAAATTGTTGAGCAAAAAACTGAAGAATTAAATAAGCTTTATTCTGATCAGATTAAAATTTCAAAAGAAATTCAAGATTATATTAGCACTGAAATTACCGCTAGTATTAGAGAGCTAGTAGGAGCGATAAATAGAATTGTCTCTTTTTCAAGAATTTATAATAAAGCACCTAATTTAGCAGAAACTAAAGTAGTACTAAAAGATCTGTTAAACATATCTGAGAATAAAGTGACAATAGATCTCATTCAAACTTTAGTATGTAGATTTTTCAAAATTAGTAAAAATGAAATGTTATCTTCAAGGAGATCAAGATATCTTGTAAGGCCAAGACAAACAGCAATATACTTAACAAAAATTTTAACTTCAAAATCATTGCCTGAAATTGGAAGGGAATTTTCAAATCGAGACCATACAACAATTATCCATTCTGTGAAAACTATTGAAAAATTAAAAGAAACAGATCCTGAGATGGTTGAGAATATTAATAAGTTAAAAAATCAAATTTTATATAATCATAAAGACAATGAAATTTAACGTTAATCAACAAGATTTGCAACAAGCGCTTAGCTACTGTCAGGGTGTTATTGAAAAAAGAAGTACTCTCCAAATTCTTTCAAATGTCCTATTAGATGTTAAAAATTCACAATTAACTATAACAGCTACAGATCTTGATTTAATTTTTGTTCATCAAATAAAGAACATAGAGGTTTTTGAGGAAGGCAAAACAACCACTACCTCATCAATAATGTATGATATAATAAGAAAATTTTCATCTGGAAAAAAAATAAATTTATCTTTGTCTGAAACAAATAAGCTTCAATTAGAGTCTGAAAAATCAATTTTTAATCTTAATTGCATTAGTTACTCAGAATTTCCATTAACTGATGAAAATTTTAATGATAATGAGTTTTCTATAAATTCTAAAAATCTATTAAAACTTTTAAATAAATGTAAATTCTCTATTTCTAACGATGAAACAAGGCATTATTTGAGTGGAATATATTTTCATCAAACTGAAGTTGAGGATAAAAACTATTTAACAGCAGTTGCAACTGATAGTCATAGAATGTCAATTTCAAAAGTTCGACTTGATCAAAAAATTAGTTTTGACCCAATCATATTACCAAAAAAAACAATTTTCCAACTTGTATCGCTATTAGATAATTATGATGGAAATGTAAAAATCTCTAATGTTAAATCTAAAATTAAATTTGAATTAAATAATAGTATTTTGATTTCAAAACTAATTGACGGAAAATTTCCAAATTATATTCAGGTCATTCCAAAAAATAATCAAAAAAAACTTGAAATAGATCTTAAACTTTTTTCAGGATCTGTTGACCGCGTCGCATCAGTATCATTGGATAAAAAGGATGGTGTGAAATTCACTTTAACAAAAGATGCTTTAAATCTTTCCGTTAATAATACAAACAGTGGGGATGGTAATGAAACATTAAATGTTAAATTTAATCATGATTTAGAAATAAGTTTTAATTCTAGATATTTAATTGATGTTGCCTCACAGTTAGACGGTGAAAAGATTGAAATATATTTTAATGATACTGGATCTCCAGCTTTGATTAAAGATCCTGGAGATTTTGATAGCATTTATGTGGTTATGCCTATGAAGGGCTAATTTATATTATTTAATTCGTTATAAATTTTTTCCTCTAAGTATTTCACAAATTCACTTTTTTCAATTCCAGGGGTTATCTTAGGTAATATAGATATAGTGATTGTTTTTTTTGACATTTTTGATCCCTTTTTAGGCCAGACATAACCAGAATTAATTGCAACAGGCTGACAAGAAATTTTGAGTTCCTCAAATATACGTCCAGCACCTTTTTTAAATGGAGGTCTTTCGTCAGGCTTAACTCTAGTGCCTTGTGGAAAAATTATCAAAGGTCTTTGAGTTTTGTTGATTACATTTTTTATATCATAAAAAAATTCTAAATTTTCTTTAGTAATTTTATTTCTTTTGATAGAAATTGATCCTATTTTTTTTAAATACCAACCGAAAATTGGTATGAATAATAATTCTTTTTTTAAAATAAATACAGGTGAATTAAAAATTGTCTGAAGATAAAAAGTTTCAAACATAGATTGATGAGAAGCTGCAATAAAAAATTTTTCATTTGTTATTATATTTTCTTCCCCTAAAATTTTGATTTTTACAGATAAAATTATTTTTAGACAGAAACCTGTCCAGTAGCCCATTAATTTACCTCCAGATAAAACTACACTTCGAGGCATTAAAAGTGTTGGAAGAAATATGATGGATATTACAAAAATTCCTGAAAAGAAAATTGTAGAAAATAAAATATTTCTTAACATTATTTTGAATTTTACATTAAATCAGATATTTTTTGTCTTTTATTTAAAATCTTCATTTTCGAATTTTTGAGTAGTAACTCTAACGGTTTAGGTCTTACATTATAATTTGATGATAATGACATGCCATAAGCACCAACATCACAAATAACTAGATAATCTTTCTCAGCTAATTTTTGATAATTTTTAAAAGAACCAAATGTATCCGTACTTTCACAAATAGGCCCTACAAATTCATAAATTTTTTTGGAAATTTTACTGAACTTTTTCATGGGCATTATTTTATGTTTAGCACCATAAAGAGCTGGTCTCATTAAATCATTCATTGCAGCATCTATAATTACAAAATCTTTTTTAAAACCCTCTTTTATGTAAATTATTTTTGTTATCAATACACCTGAGTTACCTACTATGGATCTTCCAGGCTCAAAAATAATTTTACAATGATGTATTTTTAAAAATTTTTTAATATTTTCTGAATATTTTTTAAAATCCAAATAAGAATTTTTATGATCATAATCGATACCCATACCACCACCTAGATCGATGTATTCAAAATTATATTTAGATTTTTTAATAATTTTACTAATTACTTTAAGCATATTTTGGTAAGGTGTATGATTGAGTATTTGGCTCCCAATATGAACACTTAAGCATTTCAAATAAAGATTTTTTGATTTTTTAACTAATTTGACTAATTCTAGGAATACTTTTTGATTTACTCCGAATTTATTTTCTTTTTTTCCTGTTGAAATTTGACTTAAAGTTTTTGCGTCAGTATTAGGGTTTAATCTAATACCAATATTTACAATCTTTCTTTTCTTTTTTGCGATTTTTTCTATTTCTAATATTTCACTTTTAGATTCAGCATTTATTAAAAGAATATTTTTATTTATTGCATATTCGATTTCCTCATTAATTTTACCTACACCAGAAAATACAATTTTTTTCGGATTGACTCCTGCTTTTAGTGCTTTCATTAACTCTCCTTTAGACACCACATCTGCTCCAAGATTATTTTTTTTAAGTTCTTTTAAAATACCCAAATTTGAGTTTGCTTTTACTGCATAACATATTAATGGATTAAAATTTTTGAAATGATTTTTAAAATTTTGAATATTTTTTTTTATTTTTTTATCAGAATAGCAATAAATTGGTGTTTTATATTTTTTTACTAAAGTGCCTATATCAAAACCATCTATTGTAAGTTTATTTTTTTTATAAATCATGAAAAGATACTTAGTTGAGCACTAATCTTTCCTGAATTTTGATTATTATCTTTATAAACAGGATCTCCTTTTTTGCCACAAGAATTAATTATAATAGCGACGAATAGTAATATAAAAATTTTTTTTATCATTTTTCTTTTTTGTATTTCATTATCATTCTTTTTATGTTTTCAAAAGATGTTCCTCCGTAGGATTTTTTTGAATTTATTGAATTTTTTAAATCAAAAACTTTTAAAACATCACTAGTTAGCCTAGGTTCAATTTTTTTAAGTTCCTCAATTTTAAGATCTCTTAATTTTTTTTTCTTCTTTTCAGCATAATTGACTATTTTGGCTGTTTTTTGATAAGCCTCTCTAAATGATATTGAATTATTTTTCACTAAATAATCCGCAAGATCAGTTGCAGTACTAAATCCAATATCTGCTAATTCATACATTTTCTTTTTGTTAGGCGAAATGTTTTTAAGTATTTCATCAAAAATTTTTAAGGAATTAATCAAAGTATCAAAAGATTTAAAAACTATTTCTTTGTCGTCCTGCATATCTTTAAAGTAAGATAGAGGGAGTCCTTTTAGTATTGTTAGCATTGAAAATAAATTTCCAAAAGTTAAACCAGACTTACCTCTTAAATACTCTAATAGGTCAGGATTTTTTTTTTGTGGCATTATTGATGAGCCTGTTACAACTTTGTCTGAAAGATTAATAAAATTAAAACCATCAGAATTCCAAACAATTAGTTCCTCAGCAATCCTTGAAATATGCATTGAACAAACTGAAACACAAAAAAGAAAATCTAAAACAAAATCTCTATCTGAGACAGTATCTATTGAATTATTAGTCGGACTAGTAAAACCAAGTTTTTTTGCAGTGAAGCTTCTATTTATATTAAAGGATGTTCCAGAAAGTGCGGCCACACCAAGTGGGCTCTCATTTAAACTTTCAAGATTATTCATAAATCTTCTTTTATCTCTATTGAAAATTTCTACATAAGCCATAAAGTAATGCGCCAACGAGATTGGTTGAGCATTTTTTAAATGTGTGAAACCGGGCATTACAGTCTCAATATTTTTTTCTGCGATTTTTAGAGTAGACTTAATAATCTTTTCCAGATGATTATTTATTTCTTTTGTAGCTGATTTGATCCAAATTTTTAAATCAGTTATAACCTGATCATTTCTTGATCTTGCAGTGTGAACATAACCAGCTTCTTCACCTATAATTTGAAAAAGTCTTTTTTCAATGTTCATATGAATATCTTCGTATTTTGTATTAAATTCAAATTTATTTTTTGATATTTCTTTTTCGATTTTTTGTAATCCATAGATGATTTTATTTTTAATCTTAAAAGATATTATTTTTTGTTTGAACAACATTTCAACATGTGCGATTGAGACTAAAATATCTTCTCTGTATAACCTCTTATCAATGCTTATAGAGCTTCCAACTTTTTCAAAAAGTGAAGATGCCTTTTTTTTTATCCTCGTATTCCAAATTGCTTGGTTGTTTTTATTTTTAGCCATGATAACTACTTATACCTTTTAAATATGAGAATTTTAATAATATTTATATTCTTTATTTCTTCCACTATGGCAGATGAAGCGCCAAATATTAAAAATATTGTCATCAATAAAGAACTTAAAACATACGACAACATAGCTTTTCTAGACATAAATGAAAAAATTATAAAACTATCAGATTATAAAGGAAGCTTAGTATTATTAAATTTTTGGGCCACATGGTGTGCTCCTTGTAAAGAGGAAATGCCTTCTCTTGATGCTTTAAAAGCAAATTCAGATTTATCTGAAATCAATATATTTCCTATTAATATTGGTAAAGATAATTCTGAAAAATCTAAAAAATTTTTTAAAGACTTAAATATTAAGTATTTAGACATATATTTTGATAATCCTGTTACATTGGCTAAACAATTAGGTTTAAGAGGTATACCCACAACAATTTTATTTAACAAGAAAGGTGAAGAGTTTGCAAGAGTTATTGGTTCAATAAATTTTGAGGATGAGGAATTTATTCATTGGATAAAAAAATATAATTAATTTTTAAAAAAATAAGCAAAAAGTATAAGAAGAACTATTGCAACAAATTGTAAAAGAACCCTAAGTTGCATTAACTTATTCGAATATTTTTTACTAGCCTCCCCTCCTTTGAATAATGTTCCAATACCAAGAATTAAAACAATTCCTACTGCTATTAAAAATATAATAGATAAAATTTTAACAAATATTCCTGTTAACATACTTATATTGTAGAATGTTTTTAAAAATAAAAAACAAATTAAACTAGTTATGACATTTTGTCTTGAAAGCACAATTATAAAACCTGAAAAAGATGAGGATATCAACAATGCAGTTGTATTATTACACGGTTATGGAGGTGATGGTAGAGATATAAGCATGCTTTCTCTAAATTGGAAAAGATATATGCCAAACACAATCTTTATTTGTCCGAATGGACATGAAACTTGTTCAATAAGTCCATCAGGTTATCAATGGTTTGATTTAACAAATGATGATCCTAATTATATTTTAAATGAATCTTTAAAAGCGGAAAAAAAGATTAATCAATTTCTAAATGAGGTAAAAAAAGAGTATAGGCTTGAAAATGAACAAATTATCTTATCTGGTTTTAGTCAAGGGTGTATGATGTCAATTAACGTAGGTCTTACGTGTGAACAATCATTTAGGAGTATTATAGGTTTCTCAGGAAAAATCATAAATCTTGAAAATTTAAAAACCAGAAAGAAAAATTATACTGACATTCTTTTAATTCATGGTGACCAAGATGATATTGTTTCACCAACACATTTATTGGAGGCAAAAGATTTTCTTTTGAGAGAAAAAGTAAATGTTCAGACTCATCTTATTAAAGATTGTGGTCATCATATTCCGATTCAGGCATCAAGTATAGCTCTAAACTATATTTTGAAAATTATTTAGCACATTAGTAACATTGATATCATAATTTATTTGATATAAGGTTTTAAGTATGAATGAATTTGCTGAACAAAATGTTTCATTAGAAAAATGTCCTGCACTTGTTTTAAATGCAGATTATAGGCCTTTAAGTTATTATCCACTTTCTCTTTGGTCATGGCAGGATGCGGTTAAATCAGTTTTTTTAGATAGAGTAACCATAGTCAGTAATTATGATCGACAAATTAGAAGCCCATCTTTTGAAATGAAACTTCCAAGTGTTATTGCTCTTAAAAGTTACATAGTACAGCAGTCTAAACCAAGTTTTACAAGATTTAACGTTTTCTTAAGAGATCGTTTTTCATGTCAATATTGTGGAAGTGGGGAAGAACTTACATTTGATCATTTGTTACCTAGATCTAAAGGTGGAGAAACTAATTGGGATAATGTTGTTACAGCGTGTTCAGCATGTAATGTAAAAAAGGGAGGAAAGCTTCTAAAGTTTTCAGGTATGAAATTAAATCAAAATCCATATCAACCATCAACAGAGGATTTACATAAGAATGGTAAACATTTTCCTCCAAATTATCTTCATAAAAGCTGGATGGACTACTTGTATTGGGATGTTGAGCTAGAGTCTTAGTATTACTTAAATTTTTTCAGAGATATTAATTGCTATCTTGGATCCAGTTTTAATGATTTTATCAAGAATAGAATAATATCCCTTCTTTGTGGCTCCTTTTTCATAGGCTATGTCTTTATGGTGAAGTTCATCTTTTCTAAATTTTATAATCTTTTTTTTAAGCTCAATTTCATTTTTATCTAATTTATCAATTTGATTTTGGTAATGTTTATCAATTACTTCTTCAACTGAAGCTGTACATAACATTGCAGCTTTTTTACCGAGTAATGTTGAGCCAAAACCTAAACTTACACCAAGTAAATCCCATAATGGAAGAAGTTTTGTTGGCTTTATATTCCTTTTTTTTATTTCTTTTTCAAAAAACTCACAATGTTCTTTTTCATGTTCTCTCATATTTTCGATTATTTCTTTTAATTTTTCATCCTCAACAAGTGTGTTTAAGGCAAGAAGTTGTCCTTCATATATTTTTACAGCACCCCGTTCTCCAGCATGATCTACACGAATAAATTCTTCAATTTTATTTTTTGAAATCATTTTTTACTAAATAAACTTTTGTTGACAATAAGAACATTAATACACTAATAAATATGTTATATGTTGTAAGCGATAAACCAAAAATTTTAAATGCTACATCTTTGCAGCTTACTCTCATTACCTCAAGTGACTTTAATATATCCTCTTTTGTGAGTAAATCTAAGTTATTTGTGGCACAGACTGCAGATTCTTCAATAATACCTTCCTCAATACCCAGATGGTAAATTGAAATTATGATAGAAAATGAAAAAACTAATATTAACAAAACACTATGAAAAATTTGATTACTTTTAAAAAAATAATTTATAATTAAAATTATTATTGCTAGCCCATATGGAATTCTTTCTATTAAACATAGATTACAAGGTTGAAATCCAAAACCGTATTCAATTATAAAAGCAGATATTAATACTGTAACACTTAAAATAAATAAAATTTGTAAATAATTTACTTTTTTAAAAGTAGTCATAAATTTTCATTAATAAATAAAAAACAACTGCAACAATTACAATAATGATTCCTATTATGGTAAACCATTTTTGGCCGTATTTATTCATATAGTTTGTGAATCTGTCTGCAAACTTAAATGATAAATAAGATACTATAAAAAATCTAAGACCCCTTGAAAGAATACTTATTGAGATGAATATGAATAAATTAAAACTTATAAGACCACTTGCTATAGTGAATACTTTATAAGGTAAGGGAGTAAAACCAGCTAGAAATAAAATTCCAAGCCACGCATAAAAACCATTTCCTTTAGAAAGAGTATCTTTAATATATATGAGTTTGTTCTCATAAGCATAATATTCTACGATTTTTATCGCAAAATCAAAAAAATATGCACCAATCAAATATCCAAAAATACCTCCTAAAACAGAAAAAATTGTAGCGATTAAAAAAATTTTAAAATAATCTCTCTTTTTAGCAATAACCATTGGTGCAATCATTACATCTGGAGGAATTGGAAAAAAAGAACTTTCTATGAAAGAAATAACTCCAAGAAAATATTTGGAGTTTTTGTGAGCTGCTAATTTTAAACAATTATTATAAAGTTGAGTAAACATTTTTTTTTGTTTTAATATAATTTTTGTTCTTATACTATTTAAATAATATTTTTTAAATTAGGGGCGAATGGCGGAATTGGTAGACGCGCACGACTCAAAATCGTGTTTTGAAAGAAGTGAGAGTTCGATTCTCTCTTCGCCCACCAAAAAATTATGGAATTAAAAGAAATAAATAGTCTGGTTGAACTTTTTTTTGATAAATTTGAACAATTAAGTTTAGATAACGAAAAAAATATAAAGAACACATTCTTAGTATCTCTTAAAGATAAAAACAAGAATGATAAATTTTTTTCTTATTCGTGGGAAATAACAAATGCTAAAATTACTTTTTTATCAAATTATTTAAAAAATAAAATATCCAAAGGTGATAGGTGTATTTTATTATCAGAAAATCGACCTGAGTGGCTTATATCTGATATAGCAATAATGAATTCTGGAGGAGTGACTGTTCCACTTTTTACTACTTATTCTAAAAATGATTACAAATATATCATTAATGATTGCGAACCAAAAGTTTGTATTGTTTCAAATTTAGAACAATTTCAAAAAATTAAAGAATATATTAAAGAAGATACAATTTTAATCTCAATAGATTTTTTTGATAAAGAGGTGGTAAGTTTAAATAAAATTTTTGAAAAAGTTTTTGATGATAATCCAAAAAATAATAACCAAATAAAAAACCAATATAATAAAAATATTAAAAGAAATGATCTGGCTTGTATAATCTATACATCAGGCACAACAGGAAACCCAAAAGGAGTAATGCTTAGTCATGGAGGAATTTTATCAAATTGCGAGGGAGCACAAGAAATTTTAAATTCATTAACTAAAGATGAAAAACCAGTTTTTTTAACTTGGCTTCCGCTATCTCATTCGTATGAACACACTGTTCAATACGTGCAAATAAAACTTGGAGCAAAAGTTTACTATGCTGAAAGTTTAGAAAAATTATTACCTAACATGAATATTGCACAACCCACAATTATGACAGCTGTGCCAAGATTTTATCAAAATTTATATAATAAAATTTCTTTAAATTTTTCAAAACAAAAGGGATTTAAAAAAAAATTAATAGAAAATACTATTTTACTAGGAACAAAAAATTTAAATAACGAAAAACTTAATTTTAAGGAAAAAGTTCTTAATTTTTTATGTGAAAAATTGGTAAGAAGAAAAATAAAAAAACAGTTTGGTGGTAAGCTTAAAGCCTTTGTTTCTGGTGGGGGTGCGTTAGATAAAAAAATAGGTGAATTTTTAAATGCTATAGGATTGCCAACCCTACAAGGATATGGTTTAACTGAGACTTCACCCGTGGTGAGCTGCAATATTCCAGGAAAAATCAAGATTGAGACAGTAGGACCACCATTTAAAACTAACAAAATAAAAATTGCTGATGATGGAGAGATATTAGTGAAGGGTGAAAATGTTATGCTTGGTTACTGGAATATGGAAAAAGAGACAAAAAATATAATTAAAAACGGATGGTTACATACTGGAGATATAGGAGAAATTACAAAAGATGGAAATTTAAAAATAACCGACAGAAAAAAAGAAATTATAGTTAATCTTGGTGGTGACAACATTGCACCATCAAAAATTGAAAATTTATTATGTCTTAATGAAAAAATTAAGCAAAGTTTCATATATGGAGATAAAAAAACTTATTTAGTTGCTTTAATTGTGACTGAAAGCGAGCAGAATAAGAAGGAAATTGAAATTTATTTAGAAAATTTAAATAAAAGTTTATCTTTAGTGGAAAAAGTAAAGAAATTTAAATTAATTAATGAAGAATTTACAATTGAAAATGGAATGTTAACACCAACTTTAAAACTAAAAAGAAAAAAAATTTTAGAAAAATTTAAAGAAGATTTAGAAAAACTTTATTAATTTTTCGTTAAATAAGCGGTTATAAAGCGCATAAACATTAACTTTTTTTAAATTGTAAAAAAATAATTTATTTTTTATTTTTTTAAACTTATTTTTTTATTTTTGATTTTTTTCATTTTAATTAAAGAATTGACATAACTTGTTTAAAAAAATAAAAATAAGTTAATAACGAATCAAACTGATTCGTTTAACTAAAAAAGGGAGCTAAAGATGCCTAAGAGAAGAAAAAAAGCGGCAAAGAAAACTAAGAAGAAAGCTAAAAAGAAAAAAGCTAAAAAAAGAAGAAGAAGATAATAACTTAGTATTCTTTACAAAAAACGCTTCTCATCACGTTATGTGTGAGAGGCGTTTTTTTTAATCTTCAATAGGATCTGCATCATCAGCTTCACTAATTGGCTCTTCAGCAGGTAAATTATCAGTAGGTGCTTTTGAAGCAGTTGTTGTATCTGCAGGCTGTTGAGTTGCTCCTACGTTTCGTTTTAAGGCTTTATCAAGCTTTTTTTGTGTATCTTCTAAAGAAACACCTAATACAATTTGAAATTCTGATAGAATCCTCTCATATGCTTTTTCAAATAATTGTCTTTCGCTATAAGATTGATCAACCATAAGATCATCTCCTTTATTTAAATCTCTGACTACTTCGGCTAATTCATAAATTTTTCCAGAAGAAATTTTAGCTTCATATTCTTGAGCTCTTCTACTCCACATTGATCTTTTTATTTTCGGTTTACTCTTTAAAATAGATATACATTTATTGACTTGGTTTATTGTTGCTAAAGCTCTAAGATGAGATTGCTTATTTACTGGAACCATTCCATTTGCTTTATCCTTTTCAAATTTTATCACATAAGTTTCAACATCAATTCCACCAATATTTATTTTTTTGAATTCAGTTATTTGACCAACCCCATGTTTTGGATAAACAACATAATCTTTAACTTTATATTCTTTTTTTTCAGACTCTTGTTTTTTAACTTTTTTAATTTCCGGTTTTAATTCATTATTTTTTGGTATTCTTAAGTTATCATTTTTAATCTCACTTGATTGAGTAATTTTGGTGTTAATCTTTTTATTTTTCTTTTTTTTATCTTTGAATACTTTTTTCTTAATTATTTTTTTTACTTTTTTTTTGGGTAAAATTTTCTTTATTTTAGTTGTTCTACTTTTTGTTACTTTTTTAACTTTTTTAACTTTTTTTTTTGAGGATTTTTTTTTAAAGGTTTTCTTTAAAATATTTTTTAAACTTATCTTGCTCATTTATAAATTTTTCGTGATCCAGTGGAGGATCTTTTTTTTCACTTATATTAGGCCAGATTTCAGAATATTGTTTATTGATTTCTAACCATTTTTCATTACCTGGTTCTGTATCAGCGACAATAGCATCAACGGGACATTCAGGCTCACAAACGCCACAATCTATACACTCATCAGGTTTAATTACAAGCATATTTTTACCCTCATAAAAACAATCAACTGGACAAACTTCCACGCAGTCCATAAGTTTACATTTTATGCATTTGTCATTTACAATATAAGTCATTTCAAACTTTCTTTTTTTATTTCCTCTTTAATATCTCCCATTATTTTACTGTCAATATAGAGAAGTCCCGCAAGCCTTCGCATTAAATTTGTCTCATAGATATCAGCATCTTTATTAGAAAAAATAATTTTCCATAGAGATTTGATAATTTTTATTTTATCGGACTCTTCAAGATTTTTAATTTCTTTAGTAAAATCTAATATTTGATTTGCATCTTGCTCAAATTGCTTTGCCTTAGTAATTAAATTTTCTAATTTATTTTTATTTGCCCCAAGATCTAACAACGTTTTTTTTATGATATTTTCTTCTTCTAGAGAGTAGTTTTCATCAATCTTAGCAGCATGTATAAGTAACGCGCCAATTTTAATAAAACCAGTCTCATGATTATTTTCTTTTTTTTTATTAAAAAACATAAATTAGCTTAGATTTAAATTTTTTAATATTTTAAAAGGATTTTCAGTATCAGATTTCTTTGAAGAAAATTTTTTGAATCTTTTTTTAGGTTTATATTTAAAAAATATTTCCTCATTTTTTTCAGAGACCTCATAATTCATTTTTTTAATTAAACTTTTAAATTTTTCTTTACTACAACCAAGTAGATTCAGCATTTCTGGA
Organism: uncultured Pelagibacteraceae bacterium; assembly: GCA_902569975.1. Classification (GTDB taxonomy): domain Bacteria; phylum Pseudomonadota; class Alphaproteobacteria; order Pelagibacterales; family Pelagibacteraceae; genus Pelagibacter. The sequence continues at coordinate 103,241 of CACFWD010000002.1, forward strand.
ATCAATTTTATATTTTTATTTTCTTCAAATCCAGAATTAATTATTTTTACAAATAATCTTTCTAAGATGTCAATTCTTACAAAAAAATTGTCAAATCTTTCAAATCCACAGAGCAGCATAAAATTTTGATTTTTTTTATCTTTATCATCTATAAAATTTAAACCAAATGTAGGAGGTTTTAATTTAAAGTACTTTTGATGATAATTTTTCCACAATAAAGTTCTTATTGTTACTGGTTCTGGCTTGATTAACTTATGTAAGAAAATATGATATCTACCAAATTTTACTCCTAACTCTCTTAAAGTTTTTCTTTCACTTTGACCTAAATTTTTTAAATATTCATAAACATTTTCTCTTTTTAACACCCCATTATTTTCATAGAGTTGGTAAGCCAAAGCCTTTATTGAAGAATTTTTATCTTTAAGATTTTTTAAATCTATCAAACTTTGCAATACTGTATTTATTTTATTTTCTAACCATTTTTTTATAAATGATTCTAGTTTTTTTCTTTGATCTTGCTCAAGAATATCATCAACAATCAATTCAAAATTTGGATTTAGATAATCATTACCAGATGTTAGTTTTGCTATTGAAAAATCTTTCCAGTAAATTTTGAAATCTTCTTTAAGCTCTATAAGTCCTGTATCAATTATACTTTGAATCCTTTTTTCTAATTCTGGACCAATAGTTTGTCTTGCTGCTTTTTTAAGGGATTTGATATCTGTTTCCAAAGCACCTTTTTTTAGATCTAATTTTAATTTTAAGCCATTAATTTTACCTATGAATTGATCATCAATTTTCACATCGTTATTATCAAGTATCTCTATTTTAAATTCCATGTCTTGTTTTAAACCTCTTGAGAGTATGCTTGCTCTTTTATCAATGAAAGTTTTTGTAAGTTCTTCATGCAGTCTATCTGAAAGTCTATCTTCTAACAATTTTGTTTTTTCAATCCAGTAATTTTGATTTTCAGTCCAATTATTTTTATTTGAAACATATGACCAAGTCCTGACATTTGCAATTCTATTTGATAAAGAATCTACATTTCCATCTAATTTGTCCAATTTCATTAGCTGTAATCTCATATATTCATCAGTAATTTCGCCCTTTTCACTTGATAGAAATTTAAATACATTTTCAATTACCTCATAATGATTTCCATAAGTCTTTTTTACAAAATCTGGTATTTGACAACATTCCCATAACAAATTGAGTGTTTTGTTGTCAAAATTTATATTTTCAAGATTTTTATCTCTAAGAAAATATTTTAAGGCTTTTTCATCTTCACATTCATGAATTTTTCTTAACCATTCCTTGTGAGGCCTTTCCTCTAATGATTTAATTAAGTTATACGGACTATCAAAATTAAGATTTGAATTTCTCCAAAATAGAGATCGAATTTCTTCAAATTTATGATTTTCTAATAAATTAACTTCTTCTGCATTTATTTCTTTACAATTCCCTGTAATGCCAAAAGTACCATCATTTAGATATCTTCCAGCTCTACCAGCAATTTGTCCAATTTCAGATAAGTTAAGTTTTCTAAGTTTTTTTCCATCAAATTTTCTTAAATTAGAAAAATAAACATTATCTAAATCCATGTTAATACCCATCCCAATGGCATCTGTAGCTACCAAAAAATCTACATCTCCTGATTGATATAATTCCACTTGGGAATTTCTTGTTTTTGGACTCAATGAACCCATAACAATAGCAGCGCCACCTTTTTGTCTTCTTATTAATTCAGCAATTCCATACACATCTTCTGCTGAAAAAGCTATGATAGCAGTTTTTCTATTAATTCTAGAAATTTTTTTATGACCTGAGTAAGAAAGTTTTGATAGTCTTTCTCTGTTTATAAATTCAATATCATCATCCAATTTTGAAATTATTTTTTTTATTGTATTAGAGCCCATTAACATTGTTAGTTTGCTACCCCTTGTATTTAAAAGTCTGTCGGTAAAAATATGGCCTCTTTCATGATCAGCACACATTTGAATTTCATCTACACCAACAAACTCTAAAGATTTATCGATTGGCATTGATTCAACCGTGCATAAATAATACTTTGCATCAGGAGGAATTATTTTTTCTTCTCCAGTAATTAGAGCAACTTTATTTTGTCCAACTTTGTTAATTACTTTGTCATACACTTCTCTTGCTAATAATCTTAATGGAAAACCAATCATCCCGGTATCAAAAGACAACATTGTTTCAATTGCTAAGTGTGTTTTCCCGGTGTTTGTTGGTCCTAAAACAGCTGTAATTTTATTTTTTGTCATATCTATTATTGGTATATCTTTTTTTTAACCTACCAGATATTGTTGGCCTTAAAGAACAAAAAAGGACTAAAACATGTCCGAATCGTTAAATAAAATGTTCTCATTATTTTTAAATTTTAATTATATTGATTAAATTAGGATTAACCGCCAGGACCTAAATTTAAGGGATTTACTTTTAAATTTTTCCAAACTCCTGATGCTGAGGCTATAATTTTATCATTACAATTTAATTCACAAAATACAAAAATTAACGTTTTTGTTTTTTTTAATATTTTAGCTTTACCAATAATTTCGTCTCCAGTTTTTGAAGTTCCAATAAATTTAAGATCTAAAGAAATTGTTACACATGGAGCATTACCTGCAGAACGATGAGCTGCGGTTCCCGCTCCTGCATCAATTAGTGCTGCAAGATATCCTCCATGAGTAATACCTAAAGCATTTAAATGATTTTCATTAATTGTTGATTTAAATTCATATTCTATTTCAGAAACATTTCTAAATAATACTCCGCCATTATGCTTCATAAAACCAGATTTCAAACTAATTTGTTCAAATTTTTCAAAGTCGGCCATTACACCTACAGTATTAGTGTTAAAATAATTATGATTACAAACACAATAATAAAAAATAATATTACTGATTTTTGTAAGGATATATTCATAATTTAATAATATAATAAATAATTATCAAAATAAATTTAAAATGGTAAATAATAAATTATCTATATTAATAATTCTTTATGAAGAAAATTATCAAATTGTCAACAAGTGCTTGGAGCAAATAAAAGATCATAGAATAATTGTCATAGATAATGCTAATGATCAATCTTTAAAAGATAAAATAATTAAAAATCACAAAATTTATAAATATTTTTTGAACAAAAAAAACGTAGGCTTTTCTAAAGCTGCAAATCAGGGTATTTTAGAGTGTGATACTGAATATTTATTGATATTAGGTGCAGATTGTTTGATTACTAACAAAGATATAAGACAATTAATTTTTGCTAAAGAAAAATATGAAAATTGTTTTTTAGTTGCACCAACATTTTTTGATGAAGAGGGAAGATATACTTATAATGGAGGACCATTATCAGAAAATGCTCCAAAAAATGTTGTTCTTAAAAATTACGGAGATGTTTGTGTAGATTCAATTTTAACTTCAACAGTGTTATTTAAAGTAAGCGATATTAAAGATTTAGGATTATTTGATGAAAGTTTTTTTTTATATTTTTTGGATGAAGATCTCTGCAGGAGAATAAAAAAAATTAATAAAACGATTATTCAAGTATACGACGCAAAAGTAACGCATACTCATGGACAACTCAAAATTAAGAATAAATTAAAAAAAATGTTTTTCAGACATTACTATTTTGATTATGATGAATTGTATTATTTATTTAAAATTAATTTGCACGAAAAAAAATACAATGAGGTAAAAAACAAAATTTCTAAATATATAATTAAGATGCTAATTAATTTATTGATTATGAGAATTGACAAAGGCATTTATTATCTAGCTAAAATTTTAGCATTTCAAAAATTTAAAAGATTACTAAAATAAATTTTGGTGCACCTCGAAGGAGTCGAACCCTCAACCTGCTGATCCGTAGTCAGCCGCTCTATCCAATTGAGCTAGAGGTGCTGATTGGAAATAACCTTAATTATATAGTATTATCATGTTTTAATATAATTTGTTAAAACATATTTGAAAATGACAGATAAAATTAACGAAGTTGTAATAGTGGCAGCTGCTAGAACACCAATTGGTACTTATAAAGGTTCATTAAGCAATATAAAAGCTGATAAACTCGGATCTATAGTTATTGAAGAAGTTATCAATCGAGCAAAGATAAACAAAACAGATATTGATGAAGTAATAATGGGTCAGGTTTTAACCGCAGGAACTGGACAAAACCCTGCTCGACAAGCTGCAATAAATGCTGGGTTGTCAAAATCAATACCAGCACACTTAGTCAATCAGGTGTGTGGTTCTGGCTTAAGATCTGTTATTTCTGGATTTCAGACAGTAAAACTTAATGAAGCGAAATATTTAGTTTGTGGTGGTCAAGAAAATATGTCTTTAGCCCCACATACATTATCATATAGAAACAAAAAAAAATTATCTGAGGACATGTTATTGGATAGCATGATTAATGATGGTTTAATGGATGCATTTAATAATTATCATATGGGAGTAACAGCAGAAAATATTGCAAGTAAATTAAAAATTCCAAGAGATGAACAGGATGATTTTGCTTTGAAATCTCAAATTAAAGCTCAAATAAGTTTAGAAAAGAGGAAATTTGATAATGAGTTAGTAAAAGTAAATTTAGATGATTGTTATTTAGATAAAGACGAACACCCTAGAAAAAATTTAAAAATTGAGGACTTAAAAAAATTGAAGACTGTCTTTAAAAATAATGGAACTGTAACACCTGGAAATTCGTCAGGTGTAAATGATGGTGCAGCAGCTGTATTACTCTCATCTCTGGATGAAGCAGAAAAAAAATCTTTAAACCCTCTTGTAAAAATTGTTTCCTGGTCTTCTGTGGGAGTTGATCCATCATTAATGGGCTTAGGTCCTATAGGTGCTGTGAGGTCTGCTTTAAAAAAGGCAAACTGGAAAATGGATGAAGTTGATTTATTTGAAATTAATGAAGCTTTCGCAGCACAAAGTATAGCTGTGATTAAAGAATTAGCTATCAATGAAGAAAAAGTTAACGTGAATGGAGGTGCAATAGCATTAGGTCATCCTATAGGTGCATCTGGAACTAGAATTCTGGTAACTTTGATTTACGAAATGCTCAGACAAAATAAAAGTAAAGGCTGCGCAACACTCTGTATCGGTGGTGGAATGGGTATAGCAATTTGTGTAGAAAAAGTTTAAATGCTTTTTCTTTTAAATTTTTTTTCTAAAAGAATTTTTTGGATCCAAAATTGACTATCAAGTTGATTTAGATCTTTATTTTCTAAATAACGTAGTATTAATTTTTTTAACATAATGTGATACTACAGGCTAAGATTGTTCAAAATTTGCACAAATTGTGACGAAAATTACAAATTATTGTTAATTTTTAGTGTATAAGTTAAAAAAATGAGCGAAAAATTATTTGTTCCTGATATCGGTGATTTTGAAAATGTAGAAGTAATTGAAATTTTAGTAAGAGAGGGTGAAGAAATTTTAAAAAATGATCCAGTCATAACAATTGAAAGTGATAAGTCTAGTGTTGAAATACCATCAACTATTTCTGGTAAAATAGAATCTATCAAAGTAAAAGTTGGTGACAAGGTTTCAAAAGGAGATTTAATTCTAAATATATTAAGCTCTGACCAAAAGTCCTCTACATCTATAGTAATTCCAAAAGACACTGAAAATTTGATTTTAGAGGCAGAAAATGCTCTTAAAAAACCACAAAAACAAATATCTCAAATAGAAATAGATAAACCAAAGATTATTCAAACTGTTAAGGATGGCGATTTAGACCCACAAGAGACTAACGAGTGGTTAGAGTCGTTAACTGCAGTTATAGAAAAAGATGGCAATCAAAGAGCGCATTATCTAATTAAAGAGTTAATAAATAAAGCATATACGGAAGGCGCTAATATTCCTTACACTCAGAACACTCCATATATAAATACAATTCCAACTAATGAAGAAAAAAAATCAAATGGTGATCAGAATATAGAGAGAAGAATTAGATCTTTAATTAGGTGGAATGCTGCAGCAATGGTTGTAAGAGCAAACAAGAAGTTTCCGGAACTAGGAGGTCACATTGGGACGTTTGCTTCTGCTGCAACACTCTACGATGTTGGAATGAATCATTTTTGGAGAGCAAAGAATAATAAGTTTGGGGGAGATTTAATCTATTTTCAAGGACATAGTGCACCTGGAATGTATGCAAGAGCATTTCTTGAGGGAAGACTTAATGAAAAACAGTTGGATAGTTTTAGACAAGAAGTTAACCCGGGTGGCTTATCATCTTACCCTCACCCATGGTTGATGCCTAAGTTTTGGCAATTCCCAACTGTTTCAATGGGATTAGGTCCAATGTTAGCAATCTATCAAGCAAGATATATGAAATATTTAATTAATAGAGGTTTAATTAGAGATGAGGGAAGAAAAGTTTGGGCTTTTTTGGGAGATGGAGAAATGGATGAACCAGAATCCTTAGGTGCAATTGGTTTAGCTGCAAGAGAAAAATTAGACAATCTGATTTTTGTGATTAATTGTAATTTGCAAAGACTGGATGGACCCGTCCGAGGTAATGGTAAAATCATACAAGAGCTAGAGGGAATTTTTAGAGGCGCTGGATGGAATGTAATTAAAGTTATTTGGGGATCATATTGGGACTCATTATTAGCAAACGATAAAACTGGACACTTAGTAAAAACAATGAATGAAACTGTTGATGGTGAGTATCAAGCAATGAAAGCAAGGGATGGCGCTTATGTAAGAGAGAAATTTTTTGGAAAATATCCAGAAACTAGTGAATTGGTATCAAGTTTATCAGATAAAGATATTTGGAGACTTAACAGAGGTGGGCATGATCCACATAAAGTATTCGCAGCTTACGATAAGGCATCAAAAAGTATTGGAAGTCCAACGGTAGTAATTGCAAAGACTATAAAAGGTTATGGAATGGGTAAAAGTGGAGAAAGTGTTAATACAACACATCAAACTAAAAAATTAGGTATAGATGATCTAATGTATTACAGAGATAGATTCGATGTACCTTTAACTGACCAACAAGTAAAAAATATTGAATATTATAAACCGGATCAAAATTCTCCAGAAATAAAATATTTAAAAGAAAGAAGACTTCAATTAGGTGGATTCATTCCTGAGAGAACAACTTATGCAAAACCAATAAAGGCTCCCCCAAAAAATATTTTTGATAATATGAAAGAGTCCACTGGGCAAAAAGAAATGTCTACAACAATGGCCCTAGTTCGAATGCTTACAAATCTTTTAAGAGACAAGAATGTTGCTCCAAGATTGGTACCGATTATTCCTGATGAAGCTAGAACTTTTGGCATGGAAGGTTTTTTTCAAAAAATTGGTATTTATGCTCATGAGGGACAGAAATATGAGCCTGAAGACTCTGCACAATTAAGCTCTTACAGAGAAGATAAAAGCGGACAAGTTTTGGAGGAAGGAATTAATGAGGCTGGCGCAATGTCTTCTTGGATTGCAGCAGGAACTTCTTATACAAATCATGATATTGAGATGATACCTATTTACCTTTTTTACTCGATGTTTGGTTTTCAAAGAATTGGAGATTTTGCATGGGCGGGTGCAGATAGTCAGTCTAGAGGATTTTTGATTGGTGCTACAGCTGGCAGAACAACTTTAGCAGGAGAAGGTCTACAGCATCAAGATGGTCATAGTCATCTTATGGCTTCAACTATTCCCAACTGTGTATCATATGATCCCACATTTCATTACGAATTAGCAGTTATTTTTAGAGATGGATTAAAACGTATGCATGAAAAAAAAGAGAATATTTTCTTCTACATTACAACTATGAACGAAAATTACCCTCATCCAGCTATGCCCAAAGATAGATCTTGTGAAGAGGGAATCTTAAAAGGAATGTATAAAATTAAAGAATTTAATAAATACAAAAAAACTAAAATCCAATTTTTGGGATCGGGCACAATTTTAAGAGAAATGATTGCAGGTGCCGAAATATTACAAAAAGAATATCAAATAGATAGTGAGATTTGGAGTGTGACAAGTTTTAATGAGTTAAGAAAAGATGGTCTAGAAGTAGAAAGATATAATCTTCTAAATCCAGACAAGGAACCAAAGAAGTCTTATGTTGAAAATTGTTTAGGCAAAACGGAAGGACCTATATTAGCTGCTTCAGATTATATGAGAATGAATTCAGATCAAATAAGACCCTACGTAAATAAAAGTTTTTATTCACTAGGAACAGATGGCTTTGGACGAAGTGATACTAGAAAAAATTTAAGAAATTTTTTTGAAGTTGATAAGGAGCATGTTGTTACTTATGGATTAAGTGTATTAGCCAAAGAACAGCTTATATCATCTAAGTACGCTAAAGATGCAATTAAAAAATATAAAATAGATATTAATAAACCAATGCCAACAAAATTATAATGTCAGAAATTGAGATAAAAGTACCTAATATCGGAGATTTTAAAGATGTAGAAGTGATTGAGGTTTTAGTTTCTGAGGGCCAAACTTTAAAAAAAAATGAACCTTTAATAACAATAGAGAGTGACAAGTCTAGCGTAGAAATTCCTTCAAATTTTGAGGGTAAAATTAAAACTTTAAAAACAAAGGTGGGAGATAAAGTTTCAGAGGGTGATTTGATCTTAATTTTAGAAAATATTAATGAAGTGAAAGAAAAAGTTGAAAAAAAACCAGAAATAAAAAAAGAGATTAAAAAGACACAAGAAATTAAACCAGAGACACAAAAAATATCAACTGATCAAAATAAAATTTTTAATATACCATCTGCAAGTCCAAAGGTTCGAAAATTTGCAAGAGAACTTGGGGTAGATATTAATCAAGTTGCAGGCAGTGAACGTAAAGGTAGAGTTATTGAGAGTGATATAAAATTATTTGTAGCTTCAAAATCTAATAACTTTATCAATAATGAGAATAAATATAATGAAAAGATAAAGCAAGAATACTCTCACTCAGAATTTGGAGAAGTAGAAAAAAAAGATATACCAAGGGTTAAAAAATTATCATCAAAATACTTGATGAATTCTTGGACAAATATTCCTCATGTAACAAATCATGATGAAGCAGATATCACAGAGTTAGAGGAATTTAGAACATCGCTTACTGATATATATACTGGTGAAAAAAAAAAAATTACACCTTTAGCTTTTATTGTCAAAGCATTGACTGCTTCATTGAAAAAATTTCCCAATTTTAATAGCTCTATCGATGATATTGATGGTGGAAAAATGACTGTTAAAAAATATTATCACATCGGAATAGCTGTAGATACTCCACATGGTTTAATGGTTCCTAAGCTAAGAAATGCAGACAATAAAAATGTTAATCTTATAAGTTCTGAGCTTAAAAAGCTTAGTGACCAATGTAGAAATCTTAAAATTGATAAAAAAGAATTATTTGGAGGATCAATGACAATAACAAGTTTAGGTGGAATTGGAGGATCATTTTTCACACCTATTATAAATTTTCCTGAGGTTGCGATATTAGGAATTGGAAGATCCGAAAAAAAACAAGTTTTCTTAGATGGAAAATTCGTTACAAGAATTATGTTGCCTTTATCATTGTCTTACGATCATAGAATTATTGATGGAGCAGAAGCTGCCCGTTTTAACAATGAGTTAAAAGAAAATTTAGGAAAAAACTTTGCTTATAAGTTAGCAGTTTAAAGCAGATTATGTCAAAAACAGTCTCATTATTAAGTGCATTATTATGTACATTTATTTGGGGAACCACTTTTATTGCCCAGGATACAGGCATGGACAATATAGGCCCTTTCACTTTTAATGCTGTAAGATTTTTTGTCGGATTTTTGGCAATTATTCCTCTTGTATTTTTATTTGAGGTAAAAAAATTTAAATCTGAGTTAAAATTAGACTTTAAAACATTTGCAACGCTATCTTTTTTAATTGGATTATCACTTTTTTTGGGTTCAGCATTACAACAAGTTGCTCTTCTGTATACAGATGTAGCTAACGCAGCATTTTTCACTATTTTTTATGTCCCCATGGTCCCAATAATAATTTTTCTATTTAAAAAAAATTCAATACATTGGAGTGTGTGGCCTTCTGTAGGCCTGTGTTTAATTGGTGGTTATCTACTTACGAATTTTCAAGATGCAATAGTTAAACTTGGCGATGCGTTAGTTGTGTGTGGAGCTTTTTTTTGGAGTACTCACATTATATTTACTGGCATTATAGTTAAAAAATATAATCTACCATTACTACTTGGTGCCATCCAAACACTTATTGTTGCTTTTATGTCTTTCATAATTGGTTTAATTTATGAAAATAT
>CACFWD010000003.1 GCA_902569975.1 uncultured Pelagibacteraceae bacterium
ACAAAAAAAAAAGACCTAATATTTACTACTTTATAAGTGATGCAATGAAGCCATTAAATGAATTTGAAAATTTTTATAAAATAAGTTTAGATAATTTTAAAAATATATTTGAGAATTATGATTATATTAATTATCAGAGGGTTAAAAATCCATACAAATGGACCGAACCATCAATGACAGCTTTTTTTTCACTTGAAAAAGAAATTTATACAGACGAAACAAAAAATTTAGATAAAAAATATCGAATATTAAAAAGTAATATAGGAAAATTTTTTCCAACACTATTAAAAAAAGAATACAATTCTGAATTACTAAATGAGCTGTATGAATTAGGTTACGATTTTAAATGGGTTGGTAACTATTCTCAAAACTGTTCCCAAACTAACTATAGTTATTGTTTAGATAATAAAAGAGAGAGTTATATTGATTTATATACATTACAGGCTTTTTTGAGCAAAAGTCCAATTATTCAAATATTTGATAATATATTAGGACTAAGTTTTATTAAAAATAATTTTAAAATGAAAATATTACATTCCGATGCTATTTGGGAAATTAATAATTATTTAGATAATAATAAAAAAAGCATTAATGAAATAAGACCAACTTTCTTCTTTATTCACGAAATGGAAGCACACGAACCTTATTTTGTAGATTCTGATTGTAATTTTAAACGTTTTAAGGGGAAATTTAATTTAGATGGATATAAAAATTCATATCTATGTGTTATTAAAAAAATGTCCCAAGTAATTAAAACAATAGATAAATTTGATCCTGAAGCAATAGTTGTTTTTCAATCCGATCATAATTGGATAATGTCAACAAGAGATGAGTCTAAATTTGGCTATAGAAATAGTATTTTTAGTTTGATCAAGAATAATGAAATTTGTAAAAAAGAAATTCCAAATAATCCTAATAATTTAAATACAATTAAATATTTTATAAATTGTCTAAAGGAACAATAACTTTTATGAATGAAAAAAAAAAAATAAATGCAGCAATCTTAATTATTGGTAATGAGATTCTTTCTGGAAGAACTCAAGATACAAATACAAGTACTTTAGCTAACTGGTTAAATTCTTTGGGAGTAAAAGTAAATGAGGTTAGGGTAATTCCTGATGAGGAAAAAGTTATTGTTGATACTCTTAATTATTTAAGAAAAAATTATAATTATGTTTTTACAACTGGTGGAATTGGGCCTACACATGATGATATTACAGCTGAATCAGTTTCAAAAGTATTTAATCGTAAATACGAAATTCATAAAGAAGCATTTAAAATTTTAGAGTCATATTATAAACCAGGAGAGTTCAATGAAGGTAGACAAAAGATGGTTTGGATGCCAGAAAACGCCGAACTTATTTTAAATCCTACTAGTGGAGCTCCTGGTTTTAGTGTTGATAATGTTTTTTGTCTTCCAGGTGTACCATCTATTTTAAAATCAATGTTGGGTGGTTTAAGAAACAAAATTATTGGAGGTGAACCAATTTTAAGTCACACTATTAGTTTAAAAACAGTAGAAAGTGAAATAGCCAGCTCATTAACTAAAGTTCAAGAACAAAATAAAGATATTGAAATTGGAAGTTACCCTTTTTTTCATGCTGGAAAATTGGGTGTTTCAATAGTTATTCGTTCAGAGGATCAGACAAAAATAGATGCGTGCAATTCTCAAATTTTAGAATTTGTTAAAGAAAAAAAGATAGAAATTGTTGAAAGATAGATGCTTTATTTTGCTTACGGTAGTAATCTTCATCATTTTCAAATGAAACGTAGATGTAAAGATAGTATTTTTATTAAGAAAATAAATTTAAAGAATTTTAGGTTAACATTTAGAAGTAAATATAGAGCAGCTGACATTGAACCTAAGAAAAATTCAATTGTTCAAGGTGGATTATTTGAAATATCTAAAACTGATGAAAAAAAACTTGATATTTACGAGGACTTCCCAACTTTATATAAAAAATATTATTTTTATTATTATGGAAAAAAAGTAATGACTTATACAATGGTTAAAAAATCACAATATAAATTTCCAACTGAGAGATATTTGAATATTGTTAAAAAAGGATACAAGGATTGTAATCTTGACATTAGATATCTTAACAAAGCATTAATGATATAATAAATTTAGTAAATGAATTCTTTATTAAAAAAAAAAAAATTTTTAATATTCATACCAGCATATAATGTTGAAAAAGAGCTTTTTTCAGTAATTAAAAGGATTCCACAAAAAATATTTAAAAATAGAAACATCAAAATTTTAATTATCAACGATAATTCTTCTGATAAAACTGATAATGAAATATCTAAGATAAAAAAAAAATATAAGGTTGGTATTATTGTTCATAAATCTAATAAAAATTTGGGATATGGGGGTGTCCAAAAATTTGCTTTTAATTATGCAATTAAAAAAAAATATGATTTTGTAATTATGCTTCACGGAGATGGACAATATAGGCCAGAAAGCTTACCCAAAATCATAGATGCTTATAATAATGAAAAAAATGATGCTGTTTTTGGATCAAGAATGATGTCTTACAAAAGTGCATTAAAGGGTCGAATGCCTATTTATAAATTTTTAGGGAACATATTTTTAACTTTTATTCAAAATTTAATTTTAGGTTCAAATATGAGTGAATTTCATTCTGGATATCGAAGTTACAAAGTTTCAAAACTAAAAAAAATTAATTTTAAAAGTAAATCAAATTATTATCATTTTGATACTGAAATGGTTATAGAATTTTTGAACAAAAAGTTTAACATTTTAGAAATTTCTCAACCTACTTTTTATGGAGATGAATCATCTCATCTTAAGTCTATCCCATATGGATTCAACGTTTTATGGGTTACATTTAAATCTAAGTTTGATAATAAATAGCATGCATATTTTTATAACTGGTATAGCAGGTTTTTTAGGGGCAAATTTAGCAGATTATTATATTGCCAAAGGATTTAAAGTTTCAGGATGTGATAATCTTGTAGGTGGTACATTAGATAATATTGACCAAAAGAAAGTTAAATTTTTTAAAGCAGATTGTGAAAATCTTAATGAAATGACAGCAATTATGCGTGATGTAGATGTTGTAGTTCATACAGCTGCATATCCACATGAAGGACTTTCGTCATTTTCTCCTTACTTAATTTGCAAAAGTAATTACATAGGTTCAGTATCTGTTTTTACTGCAGCGATTCAAAATAATGTTAAAAGAATTGTTTTCTGTTCCTCAATGGCTAGATATGGAAATGTTGAGCCACCATTTTATGAGGAACAAAAGGTAAATCCAGTAGATCCATATGGTGTCTCTAAATTAGCAGCTGAAGATACATTAAAAATTTTAGCAAAAACTCACAACATTGAATATAATATTGCTGTTCCTCATAACATAATAGGTCCTAAACAGAAATTTGATGATCCTTTCCGAAATGTAGTTTCGATAATGACTAATCTCATATTACAAAAGAGAAAACCTATTATTTATGGTGATGGAGAGCAAACTAGAAATTTTTCAGATGTGGACGACTGTCTATTTTGTTTAGATAAGTTAATCACAAGTAAAGAAATATTATCAGAAACATTCAATATTGGGCCTGATGAAGAAAGTATTTCTATAAATGAATTATATAAAATGCTTTGTAATAAACTTCAATATAATGAACCAGCTCAATATGTGAATGATAGACCAAATGAAGTTAAGCATGCTATTTGTTCTTCTGATAAAGCTAGAAAATATTTAAATTATAAAACTTCAATTAATCTAAGTGATGCTATAGACAAGGTGATTAATTATATCAAATCCAAAGGTCCAAGAAAATTTGAATATAATTATAATTTAGAAATAAATAATAAATTAACTCCAGAAACCTGGAAAAATAAAGAATTTTAGTTATAGCACTCTTGTATAATTTTAATGAAATTAGTGTAAGAAGAGAATTTTTTAAATTACACGATTAGTAAAAAATTATTATATAGTGATGAATTAAAAAAATTTACTTATTCATCTTGTTCAATTATAAATATTAATTTAAACACTCATGAAATTCATTAATGCCCTCGTGGTGAAATTGGTAGACACAAAGGACTTAAAATCCTTGCCGCTTGCGGAGTGCCAGTTCGAGTCTGGCCGAGGGCACCATTAAATGAATAGAATACAAATTATTTCTGATAAAAATTTAAGATCTTTGAAGATTAAGAAATTTTTAACCAACATACTTAAAAAATCTAAACCAAAAAAATCAAATATTATAATTGTCATTGGAGGAGATGGATTTATGCTCCAAACATTAAAAAAAAATAAAAGATCTAAAAAGTTATTTTATGGTGTCAATTCAGGCAATTATGGTTTTTTAATGAACAAATTTTCATCAAAAAATTTTGCAAAAAACTTTATTAGATCTAAAACAGTTTCTATTTCACCCTTAGAAATGACCGTTAAAAATAATAAAGATGATATAAAAAAACATATAGCTATAAATGAAGTTTCAATTTTAAGGCAAAGTAGACAAGCAGCATCATTATCAATTAATCATGGCTCAAAACAAATCATTAAAGAATTAGTTTCAGATGGTGTTCTTGTATCAACCCCTGCTGGAAGCACTGCTTACAATTTATCTGTTCATGGACCAATACTAAGTTTAAATTCAAAAAAACTATCTATTTCACCAATAAGTCCATTTAGACCAAGAAGATGGAAAGGAAAAATTGTTAGTGATAGATCAAAAATAGTTATTAAAAATTTAAATCCAAAAAAAAGACCAATTAGTGCAGTTGCTGATAATATTGAAGTAAGAAATGCAAAAAATATTACTGTAAAAACAAATCAAAAAATAAAATTTAATCTTTTATATGATCAAAATCGAAGTCTTCAAAAGAAAATAAAATTAGAACAATTAAGAAGAGAAACATCTTAGTGGTGCCCCCGCACGGATTCGAACCGCGGACCTATTGATTACAAATCAATTGCTCTACCAGCTGAGCTACAAGGGCTTAAAATAATAATTATTAACTATTTTCTAATTAATCAACTATTTTTTTAAAAAATTTAAATGATGGAAAACTATAGCAGCACTATTAGATATATTTAAGCTTTCAATCTTTTTATCAATATCAATCTTGACTAAAAAATCAGCATATTTAGAGGTATGCTCGTGCATACCTGATCCTTCAGAGCCAAATAAAAGAATAATATTTCCTTTCCACTCAATGTTAGTGAAATTTTTATCTCCCTTACCATCAAATCCGTACACCCAAAAATTTTTATCTTTTAAATTTTTTAAAGTAGAGTTGATATTTGAAACCTCAAATATATTAACATATTCCATAGCACCACTAGCAGCTTTGTACATTAATTTACTCTCGTTAGGAAAATGCCTTTCTTTTATGATAATACCATTAATATTAAATGAAGCTGCACTCCTAATTAATGAACCTATGTTTCTAGGATCAGTTACTCCATCCAAACATGCAAATGTAATGTCATCATTATCTTTAATGTATTCTTTAAGAATTGGTTTTTCTAAATGTTCTAATTCAGCTACATATCCCTGGTGAAGTAGATTTTCTTTTGTTGAATATTTGTCTAATTCTCTTTTTGTTTTAAAATAAACTTTAACATCCTCTAAAAGATTTTTTTTAGGACTCTTTCTATGAATATTTTTCTTACTTTCTTCAGTTAGAAACAACCTTAAAACCTTTCTTTTTGGGTTTTTAAGCGCCTCAATAACTGCATGCTGTCCAACGATAAAAAAAGTCGATTTATTCATAAATTTTGACTACTTTTACACCGTTTTTACTATATTTTCTTAATAATTCTCATATTGCAATTGCACAAATAAAATATATAAAACGCGTGTTGTTTGAAGCTTTATTGAACAAGGGGACACTTCCCCAATTGAGGAGGGGTTCCAGAGCGGTCAAATGGGGCGGGCTGTAAACCCGTTGACTTCGGTCTTCGAAAGTTCGAATCTTTCCCCCTCCACCATTCAATAAGACTTTTAATGATACTGGAGTGATACTCTTGGGGTTGTGCGGGTGTAGTTCAATGGTAGAACGCTAGCCTTCCAAGCTGGATGTAAGGGTTCGATTCCCTTTACCCGCTCCAAGAATAAAAATTATAAATAAAGAATGTGAGGATTAAAAGTAATGTCAAAAGAAAAATTTGTAAGAAATAAACCGCATTGTAATATTGGTACAATCGGTCATGTCGATCATGGTAAAACTACTTTAACAGCAGCTATCACAAAAGTTTTAGCTGAAGCCAGTGGAGGAAAATCAGTTGCTTATGATGAAATTGATAAAGCCCCTGAAGAAAAAGAGAGAGGTATAACAATTTCAACTGCACACGTTGAATATGAAACTGAGAAAAGACATTACGCACACGTAGATTGTCCAGGCCATGCTGATTATGTAAAAAATATGATTACAGGTGCAGCTCAAATGGATGGAGCTATTTTAGTTGTAAATGCTGCTGATGGACCAATGCCTCAAACTAGAGAACACATTCTTTTAGCTAGACAAGTTGGTGTACCAGCAATTGTTGTATACTTAAATAAAGTAGATCAAGTTGATGATAAAGAAATGATTGAACTTGTTGAAGAGGAAATTAAAGAATTGTTAACTTCTTATAAATTTCCAGGAGACAAAACTCCGATTGCGAAAGGTTCAGCACTAGCCGCAGTAGAGGGCAGAGATGAAGAAATTGGAAAAAATTCAATCTTAGAATTGATGAAAAATGTTGATGAACATATTCCTCAACCTGACAGACCAAAAGATAAAGATTTCTTGATGCCTGTAGAGGATGTATTTTCTATTTCAGGTAGAGGTACAGTTGCTACTGGAAGAGTAGAGTCAGGAGTTTTAAAGACTGGTGATGAAATCGAAATTGTTGGTATTAGAGAGACAAAAAAATCAGTTTGTACAGGAGTAGAAATGTTTAGAAAGCTTTTAGACTCAGGTGAAGCTGGTGATAACGTTGGTGTTCTTTTAAGAGGTGTAGAAAGAGAAGACATCGAAAGAGGTCAAGTTCTTTGTAAACCTGGTTCCGTTACACCACATACTAAATTTGAAGCTCAAGCATATGTACTTAAAAAAGAAGAGGGTGGAAGACATACTCCTTTCTTTACAAAATACAGACCTCAGTTTTACTTCAGAACTACGGATGTAACTGGAGAGGTAGAATTACCCTCAGGAACTGAAATGGTAATGCCAGGAGATGATGCTAAATTTACAGTTAAGTTGATTACTCCGATTGCAATGTCAGAAAAATTAAATTTTGCAATTAGAGAAGGTGGTAGAACTGTGGGCGCTGGAGTGGTAACAAAAATTATAGAGTAAGCGCTCTATATAGGAGTGTAGCTCAATTGGTAGAGCGCCGGTCTCCAAAACCGGAGGCTGAGGGTTCGAGTCCCTCCGCTCCTGCCAAAAGGTGAAAATATGAGAAACCCAATTAAATTTATTCAAGAAGTAAAACAAGAAGCATTTAAAGTTTCTTGGCCAACTGGCAAGGAAACTTTGCAAGGAGCATTAATGGTTTTTGTGATGGCTGTAGTTATGTCTTTATTTTTTCTTCTTCTTGATCAAGTTTTAAAATTTTTCTTAGATCTGTTATTAAAGGTTAGTTTATAATGAAAAATTGGTACATAGTTCAATCACACTCAAGTTTTGAAAATAAAGTTGCTGGGTTGATTAAAGAAGAGGCAGAAAAAGCTAAAATATCAGACAAATTTGATGAAATAGTTGTGCCAACTCATGATGTAACTGAGGTAAAAAGAGGAAAGAGAATTCAAAGAAAAAAAAAATATTTCCCAGGTTATGTTTTAATAAAAAGTGAGATGGATAACAGTATTTATCACATGATTAAAAACATTAAAAGAGTTAGTGGTTTTTTAGGTACAAAAGGTATGCCTGTGCCAGTTTCAGATAAAGAAATTGAGAAGATTTTAGGTCAAATAAAAGATGGTGTGGCTCAGCCAAAATCTGGTATAGAGTACAGTGTCGGTGAAAAAGTTCAAGTTGTTGACGGACCTTTTGCTTCATTCAGCGGGATGGTTGAGGGAATTGATGAAGAAAAGTCTAGACTAAAGGTATCGGTTTCTATATTTGGACGGCCAACGCCAGTTGAATTAGAATATAATCAAGTGGAGAAAACAAGTTAATGGCAGCAAAAAAAGAAATTAGTGGTTTTATAAAATTACAAATTAAGGGTGGTCAAGCTAATCCAGCTCCTCCAGTTGGACCTGCGTTAGGTCAAAGAGGAGTTAACATTATGGAGTTTTGTAAAGCATTTAATGATAAAACAAAGTCGATGGCAGGAAAACCTGTTCCTGTTGAAATTACTGTTTACAAAGATAAAAAATTTGATTTTAAAATTAAATCGCCTCCAGCATCTTTCTTTATAAGAGAAGCTGCGAAATTAAAAAGTGGCTCTAAAGAGCCAGGAAGAAATATTGTAGCTTCAATAACAAAAAAACAAGCTGAAGAAATTGCTAAACAAAAAATGAATGACTTAAATGCCCTCGATTTAGAACAAGCAGTAAAAATAATTTCTGGATCTGCTAGGTCAATGGGAATAGAGGTAAAGGAATAATGGTTTCAAAAAGATTTAAAAAACTTCCTGAAAAAACTAGTGAGCTACCCTCAAAAACGATAGAAAACTTAATTCCTGAAGTTAAAAAAAATTGTACTTCAAAATTTGATGAGTCTATAGATTTAAGTTTTCAAATTAATAATAAACAAAAAAAAGGTGAAATAAATATTAGAACTGTTGTGAATTTACCTGGAGGAACTGGAAAAAAAGTAAAAGTTGCAGTCGTTTGTGAAGATGTAAAATCAAATGAAGCCAAAGAAGCTGGTGCTGATATTGTTGGAGGTGATGATTTCATCGAAAAAATTAAGTCTGGTGATATGAATTTTGAAAAATTAATTTGCACTCCTGCGATGATGATAAAACTTTCAAAACTAGGAAAAGTACTTGGCCCAAAAGGTTTAATGCCAAATCCTAAACTAGGTTCGGTTACAGAGGATTTGAAAACAGCTATCAAAGATGCAAAATCAGGTCAAGCGGAAATAAGAAATGATAAAGATGGAAATATTGGAGTAAGTATTGGAAAAAAATCTTTTAAAGACGATCAACTTATGAAAAATTATAATGCAATAATTGACGCTTTAGAAAAAGAAAAATCAAATAATACTTTGAAAGGTGATTTAATTAAAAATACTTTTATAACTTCAACAATGGGAGTATCGTATAAACTTAAATTGGGTAAAACTATTTAACTCTATGATGAATAAAGAACAAAAAAAAACTTATATAGCTGACATTACAAGTCGGTTTGAAAACAGCAAAGCTGTAATGGTTACTCATTATCA
Source organism: uncultured Pelagibacteraceae bacterium (assembly GCA_902569975.1). Classification (GTDB taxonomy): domain Bacteria; phylum Pseudomonadota; class Alphaproteobacteria; order Pelagibacterales; family Pelagibacteraceae; genus Pelagibacter. Next base: position 9,365 of record CACFWD010000003.1, read on the forward strand.
GGGTTTAACTATGCCTCAGTTGGATGAACTTAGATCTAAAATGAGAGAGCATGGAATAGTTTTTAAAATTACAAAAAATAGAATTACAAAACTTGCTTTAGAAAAAACCAAATATAAAGATTTATCGAATCTTTTCACAGGTCCAACAGCAGTTGCATTCGGAGAGGATGCAATAATGTCTGCAAGAATTTTATCAAAATTTGCTAAGGAAAATGAAAATCTAAAACTGATCGGCGGAATAATGGAAAATGAAGTTTTAGATCAAGCAGGAGTACTAAATGTGGCAAATCTACCTACTTTAGATGAGGCGAGGGCTAATATTGTTGGTATTTTAAATGCATCAGCCTCAAAATTAGTAAGTATTTTACTTGCACGTTCAGAAAAAATGAGTAGTTTGTCCCCAGAAAATTCAGAAACACAACCTAAAGAGTAGATAATATGCCAGATCTTAACAAAATTATTGAAGACTTATCAAATTTGACTGTAGCAGAGGCCGCAGAACTTTCTAAACAATTAGAAGAAAAATGGGGAGTAACTCCAATGGCAGCAGCAGCTCCAGCAGCAGCAGCAGCTGGTGGTGAAGCAGCAGCAGATAAAGATGATTTTACTATCATGCTTGTTTCAGCAGGTGATAAAAAAATTAATGTAATTAAAGAAGTAAGAGCAGCAACTTCACTTGGCTTAAAAGAAGCAAAAGATTTAGTTGAAGGTGCACCAAAAGAAGTCAAAACAGGTGTTCCAAAAAAAGAAGCTGAAGAAATTAAGGCTAAACTAGAAGCTGCAGGCGCAAAAGTAGAATTAAAATAAATTAATTAGAAAGAATTCAAAAACTGATTAATTTTTAATCAGTTTTAAAACATAGATGCAAATATCTTTTACTGAAAAAAAGAATATTAGAAAAAACTTTGGTAAACTTAAAGAAGGTTTATCTATCCCTAATCTTATTGAAGTACAGAAAAATTCTTATGATGAATTAACTGCTTTCAATGCTGAAGCGGAAATTTCTAAAGGTTTTGATAGAGTTTTTAAAAGTATTTTTCCGATTGAGGATTTAAATGATAGAGCAACTTTAGAGTATATTTCTTATAGATTAGAAAAACCCAAATTTGATGTTGAAGAGTGTATAGCAAGAGGCTTAACTTATTCATCAGCATTAAAATGCACATTAAGATTAGTTGTTTACGAAATCGATCAAGAAAATAATACAAAAGATATATTATCTGCAAAAGAACAAGAAGTTTATATGGGTGAAGTACCAATGATGACAAACAGCGGTACTTTTATAACGAATGGTGTTCAGAGAGTCGTAGTCAATCAGATGCACAGAAGTCCAGGTGTATTTTTTGATCATGATAAAGGCAAAACTCACGCAAGTGGTAAATTATTGTTTAATTGCAGAGTAATCCCTAATAGAGGATCCTGGTTAGATTTTGAATATGATGTTAAAGATTTTTTATATTTCAAGATTGATAGAAAGAAAAAAATTTTAGCTTCTACTTTATTACTTGCTTTAGGTTACTCGAAATCTGAAATCGTAAATGAATTTTATGATAAAGAACAATTTACATTTGATCAAAAAACAGAAAAATGGAAAACAAAATTTAATCCTGATAATTATAAAGCAAAAAATTTCTCAGAAGAAGTTATTGATGCAAAAACTGGTAAAGTAGTAATACAACTAGGTGAAAAAGTTAATTTCTTAAACGCAAAAAAATTATCTAATGAAGGTTTAAAAGATATTTTAGTATCTAAGGAGTCGTTACATGGTAAATTTTTACATAAAGATATAAAAGTTAGTGATGAAGAAGATGGTATATTTAAAATAGGCACTGAATTAAATGAGACAATTATCCAACAAATACTTGATGCAAAAGTACAATCATTAGAAATTTCAGTAACAAACTCAATAAATAAAGGTCCTTATCTTTTGACAACTATTTTGAACGATAAAAATAATACTAAGGATGAAGCAATCACTGAGATTTATAAAATGTTAAGACCTGGCGAACCCCCAACAATAGAAATTGCGACTCAAATTTTTAATAATTTATTTTTTAGTTCTGATAGATATGATCTTTCTGATGTTGGTAGAGTTAAAATGAATTCCAGATTAAATCAAGAATGTTCTGATAAAATTACAATTTTAAGAAATGACGACATTATTGCAATTATTCATAAAATGTTAGACTTAAGAGATGGTAAAGATGAAGTTGATGATATTGATCATCTAGGAAACAGAAGAGTTAGATCAGTCGGTGAATTAGTTGAAAATCAGGCTAGAATTGGCGTCTATAGAATGGAAAGAGCTATAAAGGAAAAGATGACCACTCTTGATGTTGAGTCTGCAATGCCACAAGATTTGATTAATGCAAAACCACTAACAGTTTCACTAAAAGATTTTTTTGCAAGTTCACAGTTATCTCAGTTTATGGATCAGACTAATCCATTATCAGAAATTACTCATAAAAGAAGAGTTTCGGCTTTAGGTCCAGGCGGATTAACTAGAGAGAGGGCTGGTTTTGAGGTTCGTGATGTACATCCAACACATTATGGAAGAATTTGCCCGATCGAAACTCCTGAGGGTCCGAATATTGGATTAATTAATAGTTTATCAACTTATGCGAAAATTAATAAATACGGTTTTATTGAAAGTCCGTACAAAAGAGTAAAAGACGGAGTTGTTCAAGATAAAGTTGAGTATTTATCTGCGATGGAGGAAACAAAATTTACTATTGCACAAGCAAACACAAAACTAGATAAGAATGGTAAAATAGTTGAAGAACTCGTTTCATGTAGACAAAATTTAAATTTCTTATTATCAAAACCTGAAACTATCGATTATATAGATGTATCACCAAAACAGCTTGTTTCTGTAGCAGCATCTTTAATACCATTTTTAGAAAACGATGATGCTAACAGAGCTTTAATGGGTTCAAATATGATGAGGCAGGCAGTTCCATTATTAAAACCAGAGTCGCCTTTAGTTGGTACTGGAATTGAAAGCGACGTAGCACTTGATTCAGGTGTAACGATCGTTGCTAAAAGAGATGGGATAGTTGACAAAATTGATGGAAAAAGAATTGTTGTTAAAGTCACTGAAGAAACTGATTTTACAAAATCTAGTGTAGATATTTATAATCTTCAAAAATTTAAAAGATCAAATCAAAATACATGCATCAATCAAAGACCTTTAGTAAGAGTTGGCGATAAAGTTAAAGTTGGAGATATAATTGCAGACGGACCTTCCACAAGACTTGGTGAATTGGCTTTAGGTAAAAATGTTACCGTAGCATTTATGCCTTGGCAAGGTTATAATTTTGAGGACTCAATATTAATTTCAGAAAGATGCGTGACAGATGATGTATTTACATCAGTTCATATAGTTGAATATGAAATAATGGCAAGAGATACAAAATTAGGAGAAGAGGAAATTACAAGAGACATACCTAATGTTAATGAGGAAGCTTTAAAAAATTTAGATGAGTCAGGAATAGTATATATTGGTGCAGAAGTGAATGCTGGAGACATATTAGTAGGTAAAGTAACACCAAAAGGTGACTCAGCTTCAGGACCTGAAGAAAAATTATTAAGATCAATTTTTGGTGAAAAAGCGATTGATGTTACTGATACTTCTCTAAGAATGTCTAGAGGTAGCAGTGGTACAGTTGTAGATGTTAAGGTTTTTAATAGACACGGTATTGAAAAAGACGAAAGATCAATAACTATTGAAAGAGCGGAAATTGATCAAGTTCAACAAGATAAAATAGTTGAAGAAGAAATTTTAGAGAGAAGTATCAAACAAAGAGCGGCACAAATTTTATCAAATTCTTCATTAACTAAAAAAATTAAAGACCTTGAAGTAGGTACAAAACTTGATTTTGAGAATATTAATAAATTAGGAATTAATGATGTATTTAAATTAAATGTAGGTAATACAAATAATGAGACTACTTTAGCGCAACTAAAAGATCAATATAATAAAGCTATACAGGATATAACTGAAAGATTTGAAGACAAAGTTTTAAAGATAAGAAGTGGAGATGATTTATTACCAAGTGTAATGAAGATGGTTAAAGTGTTTGTTGCAATTAAAAGAAGATTGAGACCTGGTGATAAAATGTCTGGAAGACACGGGAACAAGGGAGTCGTAAGTAAAATCGTACCAGTTGAAGATATGCCTTATAGAGAAGATGGTAGACCAGTGGATATTGTTTTAAATCCTTTAGGAGTACCTAGCCGAATGAATGTTGGCCAGATATTAGAAACACATTTGGGCTGGGCTTGTAAAGAATTTGGAGAAGAGGTGAAAAAGTTAGTAAATGAAAATAATAAAAAAATTGAAAAAACAGAAAAAATTTCAAAGTTTTTAATGTCTGTTTATGGTCAAGAAATTTTTAATGATAAAGTAGAGAAATTAAGCAAAACTGAATTCAGAGATTTATGTGAAAACTTGCAAAATGGAATAGCAATATCCACTCCTGTCTTTGACGGAGCTAAAGAAAAAGACGTGACAGAAATGCTTGAGCTTGCAAAACTTCCTGGGTCTGGACAAACATTTTTATGGGATGGAAGGACTGGTGAACAATTTGATAGACCAGTAACAGTTGGAATTATTTATATGCTCAAACTCCATCATTTAGTAGAAGACAAAATTCACGCAAGGTCTACAGGCCCTTACAGTTTAGTTACGCAACAACCTTTGGGTGGAAAAGCTCAATTAGGTGGCCAAAGATTTGGTGAAATGGAAGTATGGGCACTGGAAGCATATGGAGCATCATACACTTTGCAAGAAATTTTAACTGTTAAATCAGACGATGTTGCTGGTCGAGTGAAAGTTTATGAGACAATTGTTAAGGGTGAGGAAAACTTTGAGTCTGGTATACCAGAATCTTTCAACGTTTTAGTTAAAGAAATTAAATCTTTAGCATTAAATGTGGAGCTAAATTAATTATGAAAAAAGAATTAACAGACCTTTTTAAAAATACAGAAATAACTGAATCTCAAAATTTTAATAGTATTAAAATTTCTTTAGCGAGTCCTGAAAAAATAAAATCTTGGACTTATGGAGAAATCAAAAAGCCCGAGACAATTAACTATAGGACATTTAGACCAGAAAAAGATGGTCTGTTTTGTGCAAGAATATTTGGTCCGATTAAAGATTATGAATGTTTATGTGGAAAGTACAAACGAATGAAATTTAGAGGAATTATTTGTGAAAAATGCGGAGTAGAAGTAACAAAATCTAATGTGAGAAGAGAAAGAATGGGCCATATAAATCTTGCTACACCAGTTGCACATATATGGTTTCTAAAATCATTACCAAGCAGAATTGCTTTAGCTGTCGATATGAAGCTTAAAGAGATTGAAAGAGTACTATATTTCGAAAATTTTATAGTTATAGAACCTGGCTTAACAGGTTTACAAAAAAATCAACTTTTGAATGAAGAGGAGCTTGCAAAATATCAAGATGAATTTGGTGAAGAAGCTTTCACTGCAGGTATAGGTGCTGAAGCTGTATTGGAAATGTTAAAAAGTTTAGATTTAGAGCTGGAGCGAAAAAATTTAGTGAGCTACATCAAAGAAACTAAATCAAAAGTAAATGAAGAAAGGGCAATTAAGAGATTAAAACTAATTGAGTCATTTATTGAGACAGGTCAGAAACCAGAATGGATGATAATGACAGTTGTACCTGTGATACCACCAGAGCTAAGACCATTAGTTCCATTGGATGGTGGAAGATTTGCTACTTCAGATCTTAATGATCTATATAGAAGAGTTATTAATAGAAATAATCGTCTTAAGAGATTAATGGATCTTAAGGCTCCAGATATTATTGTAAGAAATGAAAAAAGAATGCTTCAAGAGTCTGTCGATGCATTATTTGATAATGGAAGACGTGGTAGAGTTATCACAGGTACTGGAAAAAGACCGCTAAAATCTTTAGCGGAAATGTTAAAAGGAAAACAGGGAAGATTTAGACAAAATTTACTTGGAAAACGAGTAGATTACTCAGGAAGATCTGTAATTGTTGTCGGGCCGGATCTAAAATTGCACGAATGTGGTCTTCCAAAAAAAATGGCATTAGAATTATTTAAACCATTTTTATATGCAAGATTAAACAAATTAGGTCTAGCTTCAACAATCAAACAAGCTAAAAAATTAGTAGAAAAAGAAACTAATGCAGTTTGGGACGCTCTTGAATTAATAGTTAGAGAGCACCCAGTATTATTAAATAGAGCACCTACATTACATAGACTCGGTGTACAAGCTTTTGAACCAAAATTAATCGAAGGTGACGCAATAGAACTTCATCCTTTAACTTGTGCTGCCTTTAATGCAGACTTTGATGGAGATCAGATGGCTGTTCATGTTCCTTTGAGTTTAGAAGCTCAGTTAGAAGCAAGAATTTTAATGCTCTCTACAAATAATATTCTATCACCATCAAATGGAAAACCAATCATTGTACCTAGTCAAGATATGATTCTTGGTATTTATTATTTATCTCAAGAGCCATTAACAGATAAATCGGCAGGTTATTTTACTGATGCAGATCAAATTGAATTTGCTTTATCATCAGGCCAAATAAAAGTTCATAGCACTATTATCTCTAGATTTGAAACTATTGATGAAAAAGGAAATAAAAAACTCGAGAAATATACTTCAACTGCTGGAAGATTTTTATTAGCAAACCTATTACCAAAAAATAAAGATATTAAGTTTTCTTTAGTTGATAGATTATTACCTAAAAAAGTTGTTTCTGAGGTAATTGACATTGTATTTAGATTTTGTGGACAAAAAACTACAGTAATTTTCTGTGACAAATTAAAAGATTTAGGTTTCAAACATGCATTTAAAGCAGGTATTTCATTTGGTAAAGATGACCTTGTTATTCCAGAAAGCAAAACTCAACTGATAGATGATACAAAAAAATTAATTGCAGATTATGAAACTCAATATGCAGAAGGATTAATTACAAGGGGGGAAAAATATAATAAAGTAGTAGATGCTTGGTCAAAATGTACAGATAAAGTTGCTGGCGAAATGATGAAGGGCATATCTGCTACAGAGAAAACACCTGAAGGATTAAAAATAAATTCGGTATTTATGATGGCAGATAGTGGAGCAAGAGGTTCAGCTGCTCAAATGAAACAATTGGCTGGAATGAGAGGATTAATTGCAAAACCATCTGGAGAAATTATTGAGAGTCCAATTACATCGAATTTTAAAGAGGGTTTGACTGCTTTAGAGTATTTTAATTCAACCCACGGAGCTAGAAAAGGTCTTGCAGATACAGCGTTAAAAACTGCAAGTTCAGGTTACTTAACCAGAAGACTTTGTGATGTAGCTCAAGATTTAACAGTAACTAAAAAAGAATGTGATTGTAAAAAACCTGGTTTTATAGAACTTTCAGAAATCCTTGAAGGTGGAAATGTTGTTGTAAGTTTATCAGAAAGAGCTTTAGGAAGAGTTGCTTTCGATGATGTAAAACACCCTATAACTGGAGAAGTTATAATAAAAAAATTAACTATGATAGATGAAGCTGCTTGTGATCAAATTGATGCAGCAGGAATTAAAGCTGTAAAAGTTTACTCAGTAATGACTTGTGGATCTAAAGAAGGTGTTTGTGCTACTTCTTATGGAAGAGATCTGTCTAGAGGAAAAATGGTTCATGTAGGTGAAGCAATTGGAATGATTTCTGCTCAATCAATTGGAGAACCTGGAACACAATTAACGATGAGAACATTTCACGTTGGTGGAACAGCGTCTGTAAAACAAGACTCCCAAATTATTACAAAAAACGAAGGTATTTTAAAGATTATAAATTCGAACATTTTAGAGGACTCCAAGAAAAATTTGATTGTTATGGGAAGAAATACTCAGCTTTCAATTGAAGATGATAATGGTGTTCAGGTTGCAGTTTATAAAGTTGCTTATGGTTCAAGATTATTTTTCAAGAATGGAGACAAAGTAAAAGCCAATTCAAAGATTTGCGAGTGGGATCCTTATACAACTCCAGTTATTGCAGAAAAAAGCGGTGTTGCAAGTTATGTTGACTTAATAGACAGTGTTTCAATTCAAGAAACAACTGATGATGCAACAGGAATTTCATCTAAATCTGTAATAGATTGGAGATCTCAATCAAAAAGTTCAGATTTAAAACCTAGAATTACTTTAAGAGATGAACAAGGAAATGTAATTAAAAAAGCAGATGACAACGAAGCGAGATATTATTTGGTCCCTGACTCAATTCTATCTGTTAAGGATGGACAAAAGGTTTCAGCTGGTGATGTAATAGCTAGACTTCCAAAAGAAACAACAAAAACTAAAGATATTACAGGAGGTTTACCAAGAGTAGCAGAATTATTTGAAGCAAGAAAAGCAAAAGATAGTGCGATTATAGCAGAAAATGATGGTCAGGTTGTTTTTGGCAAAGAGGTTAGAGGGAAACAAAGAGTTTCAATTGTACCAGAGGATGGATCAGAACCATCGAATTATTTAATTCCTAAAGGTAAACACATTAATTTTAATCAAGGAGAAAAAATTAAAAAAGGTGAGTACCTTTTAGATGGTCAGCCGTTACCTCATGATATTTTAAGAATTATGGGAATTAAAGATTTGACTGAATATTTTGTTAATCAAGTTCAAGAAGTCTACAGATTACAAGGTGTAATTATAAACGATAAACATATAGAAACAATTTTAAGACAAATGTTAAAAAAAGTTGAAGTTAAAAATTCTGGAGATTCATCTTATCTTCCAGGTGAAATAGTAGATAGAATTAAATTCGATAACAATAATGAAAAATTAAAATCAGAAGGCAAAGTTCCTGCTGTTGGGGAAAGAGTTTTAATGGGTATCACTAAAGCCTCTTTACAAACAGAGTCATTTATTTCAGCCGCATCTTTCCAAGAAACAACTAGAGTTTTGACTGATGCTGCGATTAAAGGTAAAATTGATCCATTAAATGGCTTAAAAGAGAATGTTATTGTAGGCAGATTAGTCCCTGCAGGAACAGGAAATATCAAGAATAAATGGAACAAAAAAGCTCTTGAAGATGACAATAAATTTTTGTCTGAACAAGAAAAAATAGAAGTCTCAGAAACCCCTGTAAATCAATAAAATTCAATCAATCAAATATTAGTTTTAGTTTGACAAAGTCAAATTAATAAGTATTTTGGCGGTGTTTTTGGTTGGAATGTAGTGTTTCGATAGACACTAAACGCTGCCATTAATAACCTGTCAGTTATTTCATTCAAAAACAATTATTAATATTAAAATGAAATTATGCCTACTATAAATCAGTTGTTAAAAAATAAAAGAGCTAAACAAACTAAAAGAAATAAAGTTCCAGCTTTACAAAAACAACCTTTAAAAAGAGGTGTTTGTGTAAAAGTTTATACAACTACTCCGAAAAAACCAAATTCGGCCTTAAGGAAAGTTGCTAGAGTAAGATTATCCAATGGGTTTGAGGTAACAGCTTATATTCCTGGAGAAGGACATAATTTACAAGAACACTCAGTTGTCATGATTAGAGGTGGTCGTGTGAAAGACTTACCAGGTGTTCGATATCATATTCTAAGAGGTAATTTAGATACTCAAGGTGTAGCTAATAGAAAAAAAAGAAGATCCTTATACGGTACTAAAAAAGGTAAGTAACTATGTCTAGAAAAAAAACCCAACCAAAAAAAAATGTTACTCCTGATCCAAAATTTAAATCAACTATAATTCCAAAACTGATAAATAATATTATGTACGATGGTAAGAGAGGTGTAGCTGCAAAAATTGTTTATGAAGCTATAGATAAGATTAAAACAAAAACTAAAGATGAGCCAATTAATATATTTAATGAGGCAATCAATAACATTAAACCAACAGTGGAAGTAAGATCTAGAAGAGTAGGTGGTGCTACATATCAGGTACCAGTAGAAGTAAAGAGTAAAAGAGCACAAGCTCTTGCTATTAGATGGTTAGTAGATTCAGCTAGAAAAAGAAAAGATAAACATATGTCTGATAAGATTTTTAACGAATTATATGATGCTTATGAAAAAAAAGGTGCTGCAGTAAAAAAAAGAGAAGATGTTCATAAAATGGCAGAGTCAAATAAAGCATTCGCTCACTTTAGATGGTAATAAAATATGGCTAGAACTCATACATTAGACAAGTATAGAAATATTGGGATCATGGCCCATATAGATGCAGGCAAAACAACCACAACTGAAAGAGTTTTATATTATACAGGCAAGAGTCATAAAATTGGAGAAGTGCATGATGGTGCAGCTACTATGGATTGGATGGAACAGGAACAAGAAAGAGGAATAACAATTACATCAGCTGCTACGACATGTTTTTGGCAGGATCATAGAATAAATATTATAGATACTCCAGGTCACGTAGATTTTACAATTGAAGTTGAAAGATCATTAAAAGTTTTAGATGGTGCAGTAGCCGTTTTTGATGGTGTTGCGGGAGTGGAGCCTCAATCTGAAACAGTTTGGAGACAGGCAGACAAATATAAGGTACCAAGAATTTGTTTTGTAAACAAATTAGATAGAACAGGAGCAGATTTTTTTAGATGTGTTGATATGATTAAAGATAGACTAGGTGCCACACCTTTAGTAGTCCAAGTTCCAATAGGCATAGAAGCTTCTCTTACAGGAGTTGTAGATTTAGTTAAAATGAAAGCTCAAGTTTGGAAAAACGAAGCTCTAGGTGCTGAATGGGAATATAAAGATATACCAGATGATTTAAAAGAAATTTCTCAAAAATATAGAACAGAATTAGTTGAAATGGCTGTTGAGCAGGATGAAAAACTTATGGAGTCTTATTTAAATGGTGATGAAATCAAAGAGGAGGATTTAATAAGATGTATCAGAAAAGGCACTTTAGATTTCAGTTTTGTCCCAGTTTTAACTGGATCAGCATTTAAAAATAAAGGAGTTCAACCATTACTAGATGCTGTAGTAAATTATTTACCGAGCCCTGTAGATATTGGTTCAATAAAAGGTACTAAATTAGGTGGCGAAGAGGAAATGGAGATGAAATTTAATGATAATGCTCCTTTCTCAGCATTAGCTTTTAAAGTTGCTACTGACCCATTTGTTGGATCTCTTACGTTCATAAGAATATACTCAGGAACCATTAAAACAGGTACTGCTGTTTATAATTCTTCTAAAGAAAAAGAGGAAAGAGTTGGAAGAATGCTACTTATGCATGCAAATTCAAGAGAAGATATTAAAGAGGCAAATGCAGGAGACATAGTAGCTTTAGCTGGTTTAAAAAATACAATAACAGGTCATACATTATGTGACAAAGAAAATTCTGTTTTACTTGAGCCGATGGAATTTCCTGATCCAGTTATTGAAATTGCTGTTGAACCTAAAACAAAAGCTGACCAAGAGAAAATGGGAGAAGCCTTAGGTAGACTTGCAAAAGAAGATCCGTCTTTTAGAGTAACATCAGACGAGGAGTCTGGACAAACAATTATTAAAGGAATGGGAGAACTTCATTTAGATATAATAGTTGATCGTATGAAAAGAGAATTTAAAGTTGAGGCGAATGTTGGTGCACCTCAAGTAGCATATAGAGAAACAATAGAATCGTCATCAGAGGTTGAGTACACACATAAAAAACAATCTGGTGGTGCAGGACAATTTGCAAAAGTCAAACTTTTAGTAGAGCCACAAGAGCCTGGTAAAGGCAGGGAAGTTGAAAGCAAGATTAAAGGTGGTGCAATTCCAAAAGAATTTATACCAGGTGTTGAAAAAGGAATAGAAACTGTTTCTGATGGTGGAATATTAGCTGGATTCCCTATGATTGATTATAAAGTGACAATTTTAGATGGATTACACCATGATGTTGACTCTAGTGTTTTAGCGTTTGAACTAGCAAGTAGAGCTTGTTTTAAGGAGGCCTGCACAAAAGGAGGTTTAAAATTATTAGAACCTGTTATGAGAGTAGAAGTAGTTACCCCCGAAGATTATATGGGGGATGTAATCGGAGATTTAAATAGTAGAAGGGGTCAAATAAATACTCAAGAGCAAAGAGGTAATGCAACTGTTATCACTGCGATGGTCCCTTTAGCAAATATGTTTGGATATATAAATAATTTAAGATCCATGTCACAAGGAAGAGCTCAATACTCAATGTTTTTTGATCATTATTCTAAAGTTCCTCAGAATGTTCAAGATGAAGTAACTAAAAAGATTGCAGGATAATTATGGAAAAACAAAATATTAGAATTAAACTCAGAGCATACGATAATAAGATTCTTGATGCCTCTACTGAAGAAATAGTCAATACGGTAAAAAGAACTGGCGCAACAATAAAAGGACCTATACCGTTACCTACAAAAATTGAGAGATATACAGTATTACGTTCACCTCATATTGACAAAAAAAGTAGAGAGCAATTTGAGTCTAGAACTCATAAACGATTAATAGACATAGTTGAACCAACCCCTCAAACAGTAGAGGCTTTAATGAAATTAGATTTAGCTTCAGGTGTTGATGTGGAGATAAAAATTTAGTTATGAGCGAAATAGCATTGATTGGTAAAAAAATAGGTATGACTAGAGAGTTTTATAAAACAGGTCAAGTGGTGCCAGTTACTGTTTTAAAGATGGAGAAAGCCAGAGTAATTCAGGTAATAGATCAAGAAAAAAGAGGATATAAAGCAGTTCAATTAGGTTATGGAAAAATAAAGAGCTCTAAAATTAAAAAATCAATGAAAGGTTATTTTGCAAAAAAAAATACTGAAGCAAAAAAAATATTAAAAGAATTTAAAGTTGAAAATACCGAAACTTATAAAGAAGGAAATGAGTTTGGATTAGAAATATTTAAAGACACTAAATTTGTAGATACAAAATCAAAAACAATTGGAAAAGGTTTTGCAGGAGCAATGAAAAGACATAACTTTGGAGGTTTAAGAGCTACTCATGGTGTTTCAGTTTCTCACAGATCGCATGGTTCTACGGGTCAAAGACAAGACCCTGGAAAAGTATTTAAAGGTAAAAAGATGGCTGGTCATATGGGAGACAAACTTAGAACAATGCAAAATATCGAAATAATTAAAACTGATATTGAAAATGAATTGCTATATTTAAAAGGATCTATACCAGGTGCTAAAAATTCTGAAATTTTAGTCAAAAAATCTGTAAAAAATGTTAACAAACTTACTATTGAAGAAAAAATTAAAGCTGCTGAGGAAGCAAAGAAAACACCAGATAAAAAGAAAAAATAATGAAATTAGATAAATTAAATTTAGATGGAAAAAAAGGATCTATTGAGGTTCTAGATAAAATTTTTTCAGCAAAAATAAATAAAAAATTAGTTAACAGTGTATTATATAAAACAAATGCTAATTACAAAGGAAGACATGCTAAAACTAAACAGCAAAACGAAGTTTCAGGTCCAACTTCCAAAATATATGCTCAAAAGGGAACTGGTGGAGCTAGGCACGCCAGTAGAAAAGCTCCTATTTTTGTTGGTGGTGGTATAGCTCATGGTCCTAAAGGAGAACTTGCTTATAAAAAAAGAAAGTTAAATAAAAGTGAAAAAAGACTGAGTGTTGCATCATTAATTACAGAAAAAAACAAGAATAATAATTTATTGATCTTTAGTGACTTTAATAACGAAATTAAAAAAACTAAAGAAATGTATTTAATTGTTAAAAAATTTGAAATTACAAATTCATTAATAATTCTTGACAAAAATTCTAAAGATAAAATTGAAAAATCAGTAAGAAATATACCAAATATCAAAATTACTGATGTTAATCATTTTAGTGCTTTTGATATAGTAAAATTTAAGAAAGTTGTTTTTACGGAAAGTTCAATTAAAGAATTAGAAAAGAGATACGCATAATGATTAAATTACATTTATATGACAAAATTTTATCTCCATTGGTCACTGAAAAAACAACTAATTTGTCTGAACAAAATAAAATTGTATTCAAGGTTCCAGCAACTGCTAATAAGAAAAATTTGAAGAATAACATTGAAAAAATTTTTAAAGTGAATGTGACTAAGATTAATATTATTAATAAACAAAACAGAGTAAAATTAACTAGAGGAAGAAAAGTTAAGGTTTCTGGATTTAAAAAAGCAATTATTACCCTAAAAAAAGGTCAAAGTATTGATCTTACTACTGGAGTTTAAATAGATGGCATTAAAAACTTTTAAACCTTATACAAAATCTACTAGAGGAACAATTTTAGTTGATAGATCTGGCTTATGGAAAGGAAAACCATTTAAATCTTTAGTTTCACCTAAAAATGCAATGAAAGGTAGAAATAACAATGGACATATTACATCTATTAATAGAGCAGGTGGTCATAAAAAAATGTACAGACATGTTGATTTTTATAGAAAAAAAAATGATATGCCAGCAACAGTTGAAAGGATTGAATATGATCCAAATAGATCGTGTTATATAATGTTAGTGAAATTTCAAGATAACACGCATGCTTACTATCTTGCTCCACAAAAAATTAAAATTGGTGATGTAGTTGAAAATGGATCAAAAAAAGAAATTAAAGTTGGAAATTGTATGCCTCTTCAAGATATTCCAGTTGGAATAGATATACACAATGTAGAAATTCAACCTGGTGGTGGTGGTAAAATAGCTAGATCTGCTGGTACCTCGGTAACAATAAGTGGTCTAGACGGTAATTATAGTTTAATTAAACTTGCCTCAGGCGAAGTAAGAAAAATTGACTCAAGGTCTTTAGCAACAATCGGTGTTTTAAGTAATCCAGATCAAAAAAATATAAAAATAGGTAAAGCAGGAAGATCAAGATGGTTGGGTAGACGTCCTCACACAAGAGGTGTTGTTAAAAATCCAGTTGACCACCCTCACGGCGGAGGTGAAGGTAAAACAGCTGGAGGAAGACATCCAGTTTCACCAACAGGTCAATCTGCAAAAGGTTTAAAAACTAGAGATAATAAACGTACAGATAAATTTATTGTGCGTAGAAGAAAGAAGCGGAAGGATTAAATAATGGCTAGAGCAGTTTGGAAAGGACCATTTGTTGAAGAAAGTTTGATGAAAAAAGTTGATAAATATAAATCAGACCCAAAAAAAATTCCAATTAAAACCTGGTCGAGAAAATCAACAATAATCCCAGATTTTGTTGGAGTAAGTTTTTTAATTTACAACGGAAAAAAATTTATTCCAATTACTGTCTCTGAAGATATGGTAGGTCACAAAATGGGTGAATTTGCTCCTACAAGAACTTTTTTTGGTCACACCCCAGCTGATAAAAAAGCTGCTGCTAAACCTGACGAGGCAAAGAAATAATTTATGAGTAAAAAAAAAATAACAGATAAAAGTAAAGAAAAAATGGTAAGATCTATAAATAATAATATTAGATCAAGTGTACGAAAGCTAAATCCAATTTTAAGAGGAATTGTAGGAAAAAAAGTTGATGTGGCAATGAGAGATTTACAATTTTCTGAAAAAAGAATTACTAAAGATATTAGAAAAACAATTAATTCTGCTATTGCCAATGCAGAAAATAATTTTCAATATGATATTGATAATTTGATAGTTAAAGAGGCATATTGTGGAAAGAAAATAATTATGAAGAGATTTAGACCTAGAGCAAAAGGAAGAGCAGCTCCGATTCTAAAACCTTATTCAAGCGTGACAATAATATTATCAGAAGTTAAAAAGATGGAGAGTCATGGGACAAAAGGTTAATCCAGTAGGTTTTAGATTAGGTGTAAACAGAGGTTGGGACTCTGTTTGGTATGCTAAGAAAAAAGATTTTGGAAATTACTTAATAGAGGATTTTAGAATAAGAGAATATATTAAAAAAAATGTCATAAATTCCGGTGTTTCAAAAGTTATGATCGAGAGAACATCTAACAAATGTTATGTAACAATTTACACGTCTAGACCTGGATTTGTTATTGGTAAAAAAGGTAGTGATATTGATAAGATAAAAAACAATCTATCTAAAATTACCAAAAATGAAGTCACCTTAAATATTAAAGAAGTAAAAAAACCAGAGACAAATGCTTATCTAGTAGCTGAAAATATTGCACAACAATTAGTTAAAAGAATTTCATACAGAAGAGCGATGAAAAGAGCCATGCAGTCATGTATAAGACTTGGCGCTAAAGGTATTAAAGTATCATGTAGTGGAAGACTAGGTGGAAATGAAATTGCAAGAACAGAATGGTTAAGAGATGGTAGCATCCCGTCTCATACCTTAAGAGCAGATATTGATTATGCTGAGGCAGAAGCATTAACTACCTATGGAATTATTGGAATTAAAGTTTGGATTTATAAAGGCGAGGTATTTGCAAAGGAATTTAGTCAAGAAACAAACAAAGTAATTTCAAAAGAGGGTAAAGAGTAAAATGTTACAACCTGTAAGAACAAAATGGAGAAAAGCTCATAAAGGAAGAATTCATGGTAATGCTTCAAGAGCCAATTTTATTAATTATGGTGCATTTGCATTAAAAGCAATGTCTCCAGAAAGAGTAACAGGTAAACAAATAGAAGCCGCAAGAGTTGCATTAACCAGACACATGAAGAGGCAAGGGAGAGTTTGGACAAGAGTATTTCCAAATATTCCAGTATCAAAAAAACCTATTGAGGTAAGAATGGGTAAAGGAAAAGGTTCACCAGAGTATTATGCATGTAGAGTTAAACCTGGAAGAATTTTATTTGAAGTTGATGGTGTTTCTGAGCAAATTGCTAAAGAAGCTTTATATAAAGCATCAGCAAAATTACCAATTAAAACAAAAACTATTAAAAGATTTATATAATGAAAAAACAAGAAATTAAAAAATTATCAAAAGACGAGATACTTAAAAACATAGATAAGTTAAAAAAAGACTTATTTAATTTTAGATTTCAAAAAATAAATTCACAAGTAACTAATCCAGCGAAAATTGGTGAAACTAAAAAAATTATCGCAAGATTAAAAACAAGTTTAAAGGAAAAAATAAATGCCTAAAAAGATTTTAACAGGAGTCGTTGTTAGCGATAAATCAAATAAAACAATTACTGTAATGGTTGAAAGAAAATTTTCTCATCCAGTATTAAAAAAAGTAATAAAGGTGAGAAAAAAATATAATGCGCACGATGAAAATAACAGTTTTAAAAATGGTGATAAAGTTTCAATCATTGAAAGCAAACCATTTTCAAAAAATAAAAAATTTCAAGTTATGGAGAACAATAAATAATGATACAAGTCCAAACAGAATTACAAGTTGCAGATAACACAGGGGCAAAAAAAATTGAATGTATCAAAGTTTTAGGTGGCTCTAAAAGAAGATATGCAAGTATAGGTGACACAATTGTTATCGCTGTAAAGGAAGCAATCCCTAAAGGAAAAGTTAAAAAGGGTTCAGTCCACAAGGCAGTTGTTGTAAGAGTTAAAAAGGGAATTCATAGAGATGATGGTTCAAAATTAAGATTTGATAATAATGCAGCAGTTTTAGTTGATGATAAAGGTGAACCTGTTGGAACTAGAATATTTGGACCTGTAACTAGAGAATTAAGAAATAGAGGGCAAATGAAAATAATCTCATTAGCACCAGAGGTATTATAGTGATTAAAAAAGGTCTTAAAGTTAAAGTTCTTACTGGTAAAGACAAAGCCAAGGAAGGTGAAGTTATCGAAATAGATAGACCTAATAATAGAGCTAAAGTTAAAGAAATAAATATGGTTAAAAAACATGTTAAAACAACTAAAGAAAAAAAAGGTGGTATTGTATCAAAAGAGAGCTTTATACATATATCTAATTTAAAATTGGTTGATAATAAAAGTGAAAATAAAAAAATAGGGGCTAAAAAATAATGACTCCAAGACTTAAAGAACTATTTTTTAAAGAGATACAACCTGCTCTTAAAGATCAGTTTAGATTTAAAAATATCTACATGAGCCCTAAAATTGAAAAAATTGTTATTAATATGGGCTTAGGTTTAGATGGCAATGATTCAAAAATTTTAAAATCATGTGAAGAAGATCTAGCTAAAATAACTGGACAGAAACCAGTTGTAACAAAATTTAAAAAATCAGTGGCAAATTTCAAAACTAGAAAAGGGTCAAATGCTGGGCTCAAAGTAACCTTAAGAAAAAACAAAATGTATGAATTTTTAGATAGATTGGTAAATATTGCTTTACCTAGAATTAAAGATTTTAGAGGTTTATCTTCAAATGGTTTTGATAAATTTGGTAATTATACATTTGGTATAAAAGAGCATATTATTTTTCCCGAAGTTAGTTTTGATAGAGCTGATAAAGTTAGAGGCTTAGATATAATTATTGTTATATCATCTAAAAGTAAAGATCACAGTTTTGCTTTATTAGAAAAACTAAATTTTCCATTTATAAAAAAAGGAGATAATTAATAATGGCTAAAATAAGCTCAATAAATAAGAATAATAGAAGAATAAAACTTTCAGACAGATTTTATAAAAAAAGAGAAAAGTTAAAAAAAATTGTAATGAATAAAAAACTTCCACTAGAGGAAAGATTTCAAGCACAACAAAAATTATCAAAATTACCAAGGAATTCGGCAAAAAACAGAGTTATGAATAGATGCCAAATTACAGGTCGACCTCACGGTGTTTATAGAAAATTAAAGATATCTAGAATTGCATTAAGACAACTTGGATTGCAAGGAAAGATACCAGGTTTAGTAAAATCAAGTTGGTAGAAAGGAATATATGAGTTTAAGTGACCCAATTGGAGATATGATCGCTAGAGTAAAAAATGCACAGGCTAGAAATCATAAGAAAGTAGAATTACCATCATCAAATTTTAAATCAAGAATTGCTGGTATTTTAAAGAATGAGGGTTTTATAAAAGATTTTAAAGTTACTGGTGATGATAAAAAACCTGTATTATCATTGGAACTTAAATATCATTCTGGTAATCCAGTTATAAGTAATTTTGAGAGAGTATCAAAACCTGGAAGAAGAATATTCTCTAGTGCCGATAGTTTACCTAAAATAAACAATGGCCTGGGTATAGCAATTGTCTCTACACCTAAAGGAGTTATGACAGATATGGATGCTAGAAAACAAAAAGTAGGTGGAGAAATAATCTGTAAGGTATTTTAATCATGTCTAAAATAGGAAAAATAAATATTACAATACCTGAAAAAGTTAAAGTAGTTTTAGCTGGAAATATGCTAAATATAGAGGGTCCACTTGGAAAAAAATCTTTAGATATTGATTTAGATATTTTTAATCTTGAAATTAAAGAAGGTAAAGAAATATCGATTAAACCAAAAAAAATTGATCAAAATACAAAAAGACTTTGGGGAATGAAAAGAAGTTTAATTAACAATGCTGTGATTGGTTCTAGTTCTGGTTATGAAAAAACATTAGAACTAGTTGGCGTTGGTTATAGAGCAGCTTTAAAAGGTAAACAATTAAATTTACAACTTGGATATAGCCATGATATAAATTTTGATATACCTGAGGGTATTAAAATTACAGTAGAAAAACAAACAACTTTAAAAATTTCTGGCTCAGATAAGCAATTAGTTGGTGTGGTTGTATCAAAAATAAAAACATTTAGAAAAATTGAGCCTTATAAAGGTAAAGGTGTTAGAGAAAAAGGACAATATGTTCTTAAAAAAGAGGGAAAGAAAAAATAATGAAATTAACAACGGGTATTAGAAAACGTTTTAGAGTAAGCAATAAAGTGAAAAGATTCGCGCCTAAGGACAGATTTAGATTGAGTCTTTTTAGATCAGCAAGAAATATTTCTGCTCAAATAATTGATGATAGTAAAAAAACCACATTATTATCTGCTTCCTCTATTGAAAAAGATATTAAATCTCAATCTAAAGTAAACAAAATTGAACAATCAAAAATTGTAGCAGAAAAATTAGCTAAAAAGGCGCAAGAAAAAAAAATAACCAAGATATTTTTTGATCGTGGAATTTATAAATATCATGGTCGTGTAAAAGTATTTGCAGAAACCCTGCGTAAACATGGAATGGATTTTTAATTATGGAAAATAGTAAGGATAAAAAAACTGACGATATTTTGGAAAAACTAGTTCACATTAATAGAATTACTAAGGTTGTAAAAGGTGGACGAAGATTTGGATTTTCAGCGTTAGTTGTTGTAGGTAATCAAGCCGGTAGAATAGGAATTGCTCATGCTAAAGCAAAACAAGTCCCTGATGCAATCAAAAAAGCCAATGAAATGGCAAGAAGAAAACTTATTCATATTCCATTAAGAGAAGGAAGAACAATTCATCATGATGTTAAAGCAAAAGATGGTTCTGGTAGAATTGTTTTAAGAGCTGCATCAAAAGGAACTGGTATAATCGCAGGTGGACCAGTAAGAGCTGTTTGTGAAGTTTTAGGTGTAAGAGATATTGTAGCTAAATCCATGGGTACATCTAATGCCCACAACGTCATAAGGGCTACCATTAAAGCTCTGATGAAACAAAATTCTCCTAAACAAATTTCAGCAATAAGAAATAAAAAAATATCAGAAATAATCGAAAAAAGAGGATAATGGCAACACAATTAAATAACAGAGAAAAAATCAATAAACCAAAAATTAGAGTTGGAAGAGGTATTGGTTCTGGTAAAGGAAAAACTTCTGGCAGAGGTGTTAAAGGCCAAAAATCAAGATCAGGAGTTGCAATAAAAAGTTTTGAAGGTGGTCAAATGCCATTATATAGACGATTACCGAAAAGAGGGTTTAATCCTATTTCATCAGAAAAAATAGCGATTATAAACTTGGAAAAGATACAATCTTTTATTGATAAAAAAACAATTAATATTGAAGAAATCTTAAATACTGAATTATTAAAAAAACTAAAAATAATAAATAAAAATTCAACAAAATTAAAAATTTTAGGCACTGGAGAAATTAAAGACAAGGTGAACATTCAAGCAAACTTAGCATCAAAATCTGCTGTAGAAAAACTTGAAAAAATTGGTGGATCAATTCAATTAATAAAATAAATCATTTACTATGAGCGCCTCATCTTCTTCAAATGATTTAAGAAATAGAATACTTTTTACAATAGGTATTTTAGCTGTTTATAGATTTGGAACATTTGTTCCTTTGCCTGGTATAGATCCTGAACAACTTAAGACATTAATGGATAGTAACCAAAAGGGTTTACTAGGTATGTTTAATGTGTTTGCTGGGGGAGCAGTAAGCAGAATGGCTATTTTTGCATTAGGAATAATGCCATATATATCATCAGCTATTATTGTACAGTTATTAACTGGCGTATCTGATTATTTCAAAAACTTAAAAGCTCAAGGTGAAACAGGTAGAGCAAAAATAACGCAAATTACAAGATATGGGACAGTTTTATTGGCAACTGTTCAGGGCTATGGTTTATCAGTAGGTTTAGAATCATCTGCTGACTTAGTTATCAACCCAGGTTTGTTTTTTAAAATTTCAACAGTCACTACAATCGTGGCAGGTACTATTTTTTTAATGTGGCTTGGTGAACAAATTACTCAAAGAGGTATTGGGAATGGTATATCTTTGATTATTTTTGCTGGAATTGTTGCTGAGATACCTAGAGCATTAGTTACTACATTTGAATTAGGAAGAACAGGTGCTGTTTCTACGATAATGATTTTAGCTATCTTTATCTTACTAGTTTTAACTATTCTTTTTGTTGTATTTATGGAAAGAGCTCTTAGAAAAATCTTAATAAACTATCCAAAAAGACAAATGGGAAATAAAATGTATGGAGGAGAGTCTTCACACTTACCTCTAAAAATTAATCAAGCAGGAGTTATACCAGCTATTTTTGCTTCAGCTTTGTTATTATTGCCAGTTACGTTTTCAAATTTTAACTTTTCCGATAATGAAACTTTTTTGAATTTAAGTTCGTATTTCACTCAAGGCCAACCTCTTTATATGTTGCTTTATGCCTCAGGTATAATTTTTTTTACTTTTTTTTACACATCAATTACTTTCAATCCTACAGAAACTGCTGATAACTTAAGAAAATATGGTGGGTTTATTCCTGGTATAAGGCCAGGTGAAAGTACGGCCATATATATTGAAAACATTTTAACAAGATTAACAACTATTGGGGCATTATACTTAACTCTTGTTTGTCTAATGCCTGAATTTTTAATTGCAAATTATCCTATACCTTTTTATTTAGGTGGTGCATCAATTCTTATTGTTGTTGTAGTTGCTATTGATACTGTAACACAAATACAAACTAGACTTATGAGTGCTCAATACGAACAATTAATTAAGAAAACTAAATTTGGAAGATAACTTTAGTGAATATAATTCTTTTTGGACCACCTGGGGCTGGCAAAGGAACACAGGCCAAATATCTTGTAAATAAAATAGGTGGATTTCAAATATCAACAGGCGATATTTTGAGAGATGAAATTAAAAAAGATACTGATATTGGAAAAATGATAATCAACGATATGAATGACGGAAAATTTGTAAGTGATGAAATTGTTAACAAACTTATAAAAGTATTGATAATTGACCCTCAAAAAAAAAATAAGTTGATTTTTGATGGATACCCAAGATCATTAAGTCAGGCTAAAGATTTAATGTCATTATTAGCAGAGTCTAATCAGAAAATAGATTTGATTTTTTTTCTTAATGTAAATAAAGAAACAATAATAAAAAGAGTTGAAAAAAGAAAAAATATCGAAAATCGATCTGATGATGACTTAAATACTATACTCAAGAGGTATGATACATATATGAAGACTACAAGACCTGTATTAGATTTCTTTTCAAAAAATCAAAATTTTCATGAGATAGACGGAACTCTTGAAATTCAAGAAATAACTAGAAAAATGGACACTTTTATCAATGTTTAAGACGTTGACTTTAAAAGAACTTCTTATATAAAAGGCACAAATTATCACAATTTTTATGGCTCGGATTGCAGGTATTAACATTCCACAAAATAAACTTGTTCACATAGGTTTAACATATATCTATGGGATTGGTGACAAATTCTCAAAACAAATTTGCTCCTCATTAGAAATATCAAAAAAAAAAAGAGTCAATGAGTTAACCGATGATGAAATTTTAAAAATCAGAGAATATATAGACCAAAATTTTAAAGTTGAGGGTGATCTCCGAAGAGATTATTCACTTAGTATCAAAAGACTTATTGATTTAGCTTGTTATAGAGGATCTAGACATAGAAAAAAATTACCAGTAAGAGGTCAAAGAACAAGATGTAATGCCCGAACAAGAAAGGGTAAAGCTATTGCAATTGCCGGAAAAAAATTAACACCAACTAAAAAATAAAAATGGCAAAAACAGAAAAAGTAGAGAATAAAGATCAAAAAGTAGAGAAGTCTTTAAAAAAATCCAATAAAAGTTCTTATTCAAAAAAAAAGAAAACTAAAAAAAATATTTTAAATGGCATAGCTTATGTTCAATCGACTTTTAATAATACAATAATCTCGATAGCTGATACTAATGGAAATGTGATTTCGTGGGCATCAGCAGGTCAAAAAGGTTTTAAAGGTTCAAGAAAATCAACACCTTATGCTGCACAAATTGCTGCTGACGCTGCAGCATCAAAAGCTTTAGACTATGGTATGAAAACTTTATCTGTTGAAGTTAAAGGTCCTGGTTCAGGAAGAGAGACAGCTTTGAGAGCATTACAAGCAAGAGGTTTTAAAATTTTATCTATAAAAGATACAACCCCTATGCCACATAATGGGACACGACCACCAAAAAAAAGGAGAGTTTAATGGAAACGGAAAATGTTAATATTAAAAATTGGAAATCATTAATTAAACCTACAAAATTAGATGTGAAAATGAGTGAAGACCTTACCCAAGCAAAGATAATTGCGGAGCCTCTAGAAAAAGGTTATGGACTCACACTAGGTAATTCTTTGAGAAGAATATTACTTTCTTCCATTCGTGGTGCAGCAGTAACATCAATTCAAATAGATGGGGTTTTACATGAATTTACATCAATAAAAGGTGTTAGAGAAGATGTTACAGATATTGTATTAAATGTGAAGTCTTTAGCTTTGAAATGTTCTTCAGAGGGATCAAAAAAATTAATTTTGGATACAAAAGGTCCAGGCGAGATTAAAGCATCAGATATTTCTCCTGTAAACGATGTTGAGATACTAAATCCAGATTTAGTTATTTGTAATTTAGATGAAAATACAAATTTTCATATGGAAATGAATGTTAACACTGGAAAAGGTTATGTTCCTGCTGAATTGAATAAGCCAGAAGAACCACCATTAGGATTAATTGCAATAGATTCTTTGTACAGTCCTGTGAAAAAAGTTTCGTATTCAGTAAGTACTGCTAGAGAAGGTAAAGCTCTAGACTATGATAAATTAACTATGGAAGTTGAAACAAATGGTTCAATTTCAGCTGAAGATGCTGTTGCATATTCAGCAAGAATTTTTCAAGATCAACTTAAGATGTTCATCAATTTTGATGAACCTGTTGAAGCTCCGGTAAAAGAAGTTTCGACAGAACCAGAATTTAATAAAAATTTGTTAAGAAAAGTAGATGAATTAGAATTATCAGTTCGATCAATGAACTGTCTAAAAAATGATAATATTATTTATATTGGCGATCTTGTACAAAAATCAGAGGGAGAAATGTTGAGAACGCCAAATTTTGGTAGAAAATCTCTAAATGAAATTAAAGAAGTTTTAACTGGTATGTCTTTATATTTAGGAATGGAAATTCCAAATTGGCCTCCTGATAATATTGCAGAAATGTCTAAAAAGCTGGAGGAGGCTATCTAATGAGACATGGAATGGCAAATAAAAAGTTAAATAGAACATCTGAACATCGTAAAGCTTTATTGAAAAATATGCTTAATTCTTTAATAAAATACGAGCAGATCAAGACAACTTTGCCAAAAGCGAAATTTTTAAAACCACAAGCAGACAAGATTATTACACTAGGAAAAAAAGAAACACTTCAAACAACTAAGATTTTAGTTTCAAAATTACAAGATGTAAAAGCAGCAAACAAAGTAAAAAAAACTCTTTCAAAAAGATATGAAAAAAGAAAGGGTGGATATACAAGAATAATTAAAGCTGGTTTTAGATATGGAGACAATGCTCCAATGGCAATAATTGAATTTGTTGATAGAGACATTGAAGCTAAGAGAGTTGATAAACCAAAAAAAGATACAACTAAAGAATCTCCTAAAACGGAAGAGAAAAAACAAGCTACAGCTTAAATCTTAAATCATGAAGAAATCTTACATCGTTGATTCAACGTGTAATGATATGCGTTTGGACAGATGGTTAAGATTAAAAATTGGTAAAATTCCACAAGGACTTGTTGAAAAATATTTAAGAACAGGAAAAATAAAGTTAAATAGAAAGAAAGTTAAAAGCTCTTTTAAAGTAAAAACGAAAGATGAAATAAATATATTTAACATTGAATTTAAAGAAATAATTCAACAAAAAAAAATTAAGTTTTTACCATCAAAAGAAATTATAAAATCAAATGAAGATCAAATTATTGATAACAATGACAATTTTGTTGTTATAAACAAAGCATCAGGCATATCAGTGCAAGGTGGAACTAAATCAAAAAAAAATCTAGTTGATATTTTTGCTAAAAGTGAAATTTTTGAGGGAACAAAACCATATTCTGTTCATAGATTGGATAAAGATACTTCTGGAGTTTTTATTATGGCCAAAAACAGAGAGAGCGCTCAATTGCTTACTTCTTTATTTAGACTAAGAAAGATACACAAAACTTATTTAGCTATCTGCCATGGGGATATTAATAAAAAATCAGGCGTATGGGATGATAATTTAATTAGGTACGATGGTGATAAAAAAATAATTGAAAAAGCAAAAACAATTTTTACAGTTATTGATAAAAATTCTGAAGCAAGTTTATTAGAATTAAAACCTATTACTGGACGAAAACATCAGTTAAGAAAACAATTATATGCAATTGGAAATCCTATATTTGGGGATACAAAATATAAATTATCAAATTCTAATAAAGGAATTAATAAAAATTTAATGTTACATTCGTATCAAATTAAATTTAAAATTAATGATATAAAACATACTTATTCAGCATTGTTACCTGATTATTTTAAAAAACTTTTAAAATCTAAAAGACTTAGATTTTCAAATTTGAAATAAAATTTTTAACTAATATATCACTAAAATTTGAATAGTCCTGATCTAAAATATTTTTTAAATTAGTTACCCCTTTATCTGAAATTCCACACGGTATAATTTTTTTATAATTTTCTAGATCATTATTTATATTTATTGCAAAACCATGATAGGCAATCCATTTGCTAACTCTGATACCTATAGCAGCAATTTTTTTAACTTCATTATTATATTTATGCCATATACCGATATTATCTTTATCTGGAAAAGTTTCTATTTTATAAAATTTTAAAGTTTGAATTATTGTTTTTTCGATAATTGTTATAAATTTTCTGATATCCTTTTTTTTCCTTAAATCTAAAACAAAATAACAAATTAATTGACCTGGCCCATGGTAAGTAATTTTACCACCTCTATTTGTGTTTAAAATTTTAATGGATTTATCAATAATCTCATTTTCTTTATAAGAAGTACCTGCAGTAAAAATTTCATTATGCTCCAAAGTCCAAATTAATTCTTGCTCATTATTTTCATATAAATCCTTTAATCTTGACTCCATTATATTAATAGCATCAAAATAATTTACTGGTTTTATTGACTTTTTGATCTCTATGTTCATTTATAATTTGTATTATCTTCATTATGTATTAATAGTGCAAATCTAAATTATAGGTAGATTTATGTCTTTAACTAAAAAGAATAAAGATAAAAAGGTAAATTTTGAATTTAATAAAGAATATATAAGAGTTGTTACTAGTAAAATAGCTAACAATGATGCCCAATTTATTACTAATTCATTTAACGAAATGCACCCTGCTGATGCCGCAGATATTATTGAGCATCTTAGTGAAAATAATAGAGAAAGTTTAATTAAATTAAATAACTTTAAATTAGATCCAGAGGTCTTTGTTGAATTGAATGAATCTATTCAATCTGAAATCATAACTTATCTTTCTTCTGAGTCTATCGTAGGTATTTTGAAAGGATTAGAGTCTGATGATGCTATTTCAATATTAGAAAATGTTCCAGAGGAGGATAAAAATTCAATTCTCAGCTCTTTACCCCCAAAAGATCGTTTTGCTTTATTAGAAAGTTTAAGCTATCCAGAAGACACTGCAGCAAGACTAATGCAGCGGGAGTTTACAGCAATACCAAGCAACTGGTCAGTAGGACAGACCATTGATTATTTGAGAGAAAATAAAGATTTACCAGAAGAGTTTTTAGAAATATTTATTGTTGATGAGCATTTTAAACCAGTTGGCACTGTACCATCATCTAAAGTTTTAACTACCCCTCGTGATACAAAAATGGCAACAATTATGTCGGAGTCTCAATTATTAATTCCTGTCGACATGGATAAGGAGGAAGTAGCTAATTTATTTGAAAATTATAATCTTAATTCTGCAGCTGTTGTTGATAAAAATAACAAATTAGTTGGAATGATAATGAACGATGACGTTTTGACAGTTTTAAAAGAGGAGGCAGAAGAAGATGCATTAAGATTAGCAGGTGTAGGAGATGAAGAAATTACTGATGGTGTTGTTAAAAAGACCAAAAGAAGATTTAATTGGCTTTTACTAAATTTGTTCACAGCTTTTTTGGCAACTTGGTGCATTAGCTTATTTGGTGCAACTATTGAACAAATGGTGGTCTTAGCATTCTTAATGCCTATTGTTGCCTCGATGGGAGGGAATGCTGGAATGCAAACTTTGGCAGTTGCGGTGAGAACTATAGCAACAAATGATCTAACTCAAAATAATTTTTCATCTAATGTATTTAAAGAATTTTCTATTGGTATTTTGAATGGAATTATTTTTGCTATAATAAGTGCTTTCATTGTTCAGATTTGGTTTCAAGATAGTATTCTTTCAATTATCATTGCTATATCAATGGTACTTACAATGATTATTGCGGGATTATTTGGTATTTTAGTTCCTTTTACATTAAAAAAAATGAATATCGATCCAGCTATTGCTTCAAGTGTTTTTGTTACCACGATAACAGATGTAATCGGTTTTGTTTCTTTTTTAGGTGTTGGAGCTTATTTTTTATAGAATTAAAGATTATCAATTAATCTGACATTATTAAGGTAGTAAGCGATAAATAATCTTGAATTATTTTTTGTTTTTGAAATTTTGAGATTTTTTATATTTCTTAATTCTAAGTAATCAATTTTAATTTTTAAACTCATTTCTAATTTTTTTTTAGAATACATCAAATAATCAGATATATCTTTTTTGTTGTTAATCTTTTGTTTAATATTTTTTAATTTTTTATATATTTTTCCTGCCAAGTTTAAACTAGATGAGTTTAATAAGAAGTTTCTAGATGATAGGGCAATTTTGTTTTTACCACGAATTGTTCGACAAGAAATAATCTTTGTTTTATATTTTTTTTTTAAGAAATTTTTTACTAAGTATAATTGTTGAAAATCTTTTTCCCCCATGAATATTTTATCAGGATTTATAATTTTTGTTAATCTATTCATAACATCTAAGACACCCTCAAAATGACCTTTTCTAATTTTTGCACATAAAATTTTGTCCTTTTTATTTATAGTAATTTTAGATTTCTTATTATCTTCATAAATATCATTGAATTTTGGAAGATATACAAAATCAACATTTTTAGATTTTTTTAAAATTTGTAAATCTTTTTTTATATTTCGTGGGTATGATTTTAAATCCTTTTTATTGTTAAATTGTTTAGGATTTAAAAAAATACTTACAATTGTTTTTTTACAAAGTTTTTTTGATTTATTTATGAGTGATAAATGACCTTTATGTATTCCACCCATAGTAGGAACAAAGCCAAGGTCATTAAATGGCCTTAATGATTCAAATAATGATGTATTGTTTAGTAAAATTTTCATTTGTATAAAAATATTTAATAAGTAAAACATTTAAATGATTAAACAAGCAATTATTCCTTTAGCTGGACTTGGAACTAGGTTGTTACCTTTAACCAGTGTTTTTGCCAAAGAGCTTCTGCCCATTAATGGAAGGCCTGGAATTGAATATATTCTTGATGAATGTATTGAAGCAGGTATTAAAGAAATTGTATTTATTATCTCCACTAAAAAGATAATGATAAAAAAGTATTTTTATAGTGATCAGTTTTATAAAAATATTATAAAAAAAAAGAAAGATCCTAGAATAATTAATGAATATAAAAAGATACTTAAATATAAAAATAAAATTAAGTTTGTATTTCAAAATATCCCAAAGGGAACAGGTGATGCAGTTCTTAAAACTCAAAAATACATTAAAAATAAATATTTTTTAATGTTATTACCTGATGATTTAATAATTAGAAAAAATTGTTCTAAGTCAATGATTAAGGTTCATAAAAAATATCAAGCTTCAGTTATGGCATCAATGAAAGTAAAAAAAAACAATGTTTCAAGATGGGGCATATACAGAATTAATAAAAGATTAGATAAAAGAAATTATATTATTGATGGTGTTGTTGAAAAGCCATCAGTAAAAAAAGCACCATCAAACAACGCTGTTATTGGGAGATATATATTGCCGCGAACAATTTTTAAAAAAATCAAATCTCTTAAACCTGGTAAAGGTAAAGAGATACACATTACTGACGCAATACAGCTATTAATAAACGATAAAGAAAAATTTTTAGCTCATAATTTTGAAGGTAAGTACCTTGATTGTGGAACAATGATTGGCTATATCGACTCGTCAAAAGAGATAGGAAAAATATGAAATTATGCATGATTGGCACTGGTTATGTTGGTTTAGTGAGTGGAGTTTGTTTTTCTGATTTAGGCAATGATGTAATATGTGTTGATAAAGACATAATAAAAATTAACAATTTAAAAAAAGGCATTATTCCTATTTACGAACCTGGTTTAGAAGAATTAGTTTTAAAAAACTATAAGAATAAAAGACTGAATTTTTCAACAAACTTGAAAGCATCAGTGGAAAAATCAGATATTGTTTTTATATGCGTAGGAACTCCAACTAAAAAAAATAGCAATAGTGCTGATTTAAGCCAAGTATATACTGCTGCAAAAGAAATATCAAAATCTATCAATAAATTTAAAATTATAATTAATAAGTCTACTGTACCTGTAACAACAGGTGATGAGGTTGAAAAAATTATATCTAAAAAAGTTAATAAAAAATTTTTTTCAGTAGTATCAAATCCTGAATTTTTAAGAGAAGGAGAGGCTATTAGAGATTTTATATATCCTGATAGAGTGGTAGTTGGATCAAATGATAGTAAATCCAAGAGACTATTAAAAAGTTTATATTCACCATTAATTTCAAAAGGTGCAAAATTTGTTTCTACAAAAAGAAGAGCAGCTGAATTAATTAAATATGCCTCTAATGCTTTTTTAGCAACAAAGATTACCTTTATAAATGAAATATCAAATTTATGTGAAAAAACAGGTATAGATATTGAAGATATTTCGATTGGTATTGGATTGGATAAAAGAATTGGTAGTAGATTTTTGAGAGCTGGACCTGCATACGGTGGATCATGTTTTCCAAAAGATACTAAAGCTTTAGTTTCAACTGCTGATAAATTTAAAACTAATTTATCAGTCGTAAAAAGTGTTATTAGATCTAATAATTTAAGATCTGATTTATTATGTAAAAGAGTAAATTTAATTTTGAAAAATAAAATTAAAAATAAAGTTGTATCTTTTTTAGGTGTAACTTTTAAAGCAAATACAGATGATATGCGAGACTCGTCTAGCCTAAAATTAATCCCATTTTTATCAAAAAAAGGCGCTAAAATTAAATATTATGATCCTACCGGATCAAAAAAAGAATTTAACAAATTAAAAAATGTTGAATTTTCTAATTCAACACATGAATCAATCAAAGGGTCAGATATTGTAATTATACATACAGAATGGAATGATTTTAAATCAATTAATTTCAAAAAATTTT
This sequence comes from uncultured Pelagibacteraceae bacterium, assembly GCA_902569975.1. GTDB lineage: Bacteria > Pseudomonadota > Alphaproteobacteria > Pelagibacterales > Pelagibacteraceae > Pelagibacter. Next base: position 40,359 of record CACFWD010000003.1, read on the forward strand.
CAAAAAATAAAGAACTTATTATTTATGATATGAGAAATATTTATTCTCCCAATAAAATTAAAAAACAAGGTTTAAAATATTTTGGTATTGGAAGATAATTTAATTTAACTCAAATATTGCATCAACTTCAACAGAAACACCAAGAGGTAAACTGTTCGTACTTACAGCTGCTCTTGTGTGCATACCTGTATCACCAAAAATTGATACTATTAAATCTGATGCACCATTAATTACCTTAGGTTGCTCTGTAAATTCATCGGTTGAATTTACAAAGCCAGTTAACTTAACGCATGATTTAATTTTAGATAAGTCATCATTACACGCTTTTTTAGCTTGTGAAATTATACTTAACGCACATCTTTTTGCAGCATCATAACCTTGATCTGTTGTAAGTTCCTTGCCGATTTTACCTTTTATCAATTCGCCATTATATGAGATTGAAATTTGTCCAGAAATATAAAGTAATTTTCCAATAATTTTTGTTGCAACATAATTTCCGACTGGTGCTTTAGCTTCAGGTAATTCTAGATTTAATTCTAAAATTTTTTTTTCAAAATTCATATTTAAGATTTATTTTTTACAAATTAAATCAGCAATTGTATTATTTTCACCTGTGCAAGCTTTTCTTTTGGGCATCTTTTCTTGAATAGTTGTACAGCTTGCGAGTAAAATTATTAATAAAATAGACGAAATTTTTTTAATCATTTTTTCTTTTTTTTATTTTTCTTATTCTTATCGTATTCCTTTCTTTTCTCAATTAGAATCAGCGCTTCTTCCATAGTTAGTTCTGTAGGATCTTTTTCCTCAGGAATCGTTGCATTTAAAGATTTATATTTAATATAGGGTCCATATTGGCCCTTCATAACTCTGACTGGTTTTTTATCTTCTGGATGTTCTCCCAAATCTTTTATTATTGATGACGAAATTCTTCCTGGTTTTGCTTCGGCTATTAATGTAATAGCTCTATTTAATCCAATAGAAAAAATTTCTTCCACATTTTCTATTCTAGCTGATTTATTTTCACATTTTAAATAAGGTCCAAATCTTCCTGTATTTATGGTAATTTCTTTTTGATTTTCTGGATTAATACCAAGTGATTTTGGAAGTGAGCACAAAAATTTAGCTTTTTCTAAATCTAAACTTTCTAATTCAATACCTTTTGGAATTGATACATTTTTTAGTAGCTCATTTACTTCAGTTTTCTTTTTTTTTGTTTTTTTCCTTTTTTTAGTTTTTTCCTCTTCAATATTTTCCTCAAGAACTTTCTCATATTGAAGATAAGGACCGAATCTTCCATTTTTTAGAAAAATATCATTTCCATTTTCATGTTTACCAAGAAATTTTGGTTCTGCTAGTTGAGACTGAGCAGCTGCTTTAGCTTTTGATAATGGTCTAGTAAATTTACATTCTGGATAGTTTGAACATCCAATAAAAGCACCACCTCTAAAACTATTTTTTAAACTTAGTGATCCAGTATCACATAATTGACATTTTCTAACTATTTTTCCTTCTTTATCAGTGTCAAATATTAATGCTCCCAAACTCTCGTTTAATAGATCCAAAACTTCTCTGGTTCTTTTCTCTTTTACTTCTGAAACATTGCTATTAAAATCCTTCCAAAACAACTCTAGAACTGTTAACCAGCTTTCTTTACCAGAGGTAATATCGTCTAGTTGATCCTCCAGTCCTGCTGTAAAATTATAATCTACATACTTTGAAAATAGTTTTTCCAAAAATGCAGAAATTAATTTACCTCTGTCAGTTGGAAAAAATCTTTTATTAACTATTTCTGTATAGCCTCTATTTGCAATTGTTGAAATTATACTTGCATAAGTTGATGGCCTTCCAATGCCTAACTCTTCTAATTTTTTAACCAAGCTAGCCTCTGAGTATCGCGGGGGAGGTTGCGTAAAATGCTGCTCGTCAATAAGAGCTTCTATATTAATTGGTCCTTTTGACATTTCAGGCAAAATTTGCTCATCATCATCTTTACTCTGATTTGAATAGACTTTTAAAAAACCATCAAATTTTAGAACCGATCCGCTTGATTTACATATGGTTTTACTATCTTCAGATTCGATCGTTATTGTATTTCTATCAAATTTTGCTGTTTCCATTTGTGAAGATAGAGCTCTAGACCAAATAAGATTATATAATTTTTGCTGATCAGAACTTAAATACTTTTTTACAGAATCTGGATTTCTATTAATATCAGTCGGTCTTATTGCTTCATGAGCCTCTTGAGCATTTTTTGCTTTTTTTCCTGAGTAATTATTTGGATTATCTGGCAAATATTCATTTCCATATTCTTTTTTAATAAAATTTCTAAAATCAGAGACTGCATCAGCTGATAAATTAGTTCCATCAGTTCTCATGTAAGTAATTAACCCAACTGTATCTCCTTCAATTTCTATTCCTTGATAAAGTTTTTGTGCTATTTGCATTGTTCTAGATGCACCGAAACTTAATCTACTTGATGCAACTTGTTGAAGTGTTGACGTAGTAAATGGCCCTGAAGGATTTCTACTGACAACTTTAGAAGAAATATCAGTTATATTAAATTTTTTGTTCTTAATATTGTCAATTGCTTTTTCAATTTCTTCTTTATTTTTAAATGAAAATTTTTCAATTTTTTCTCCATCAAGTTGAGAAATACTTGCCGTAATGACACTTTTATTTTTGTCCTGAAAATTAACACTTAAAGTCCAAAATTCCTCAGGCTTAAATAATTCAATTTCATGTTCTCTTTCGGTAATCAATTTAAGTGCAACAGATTGAACTCTTCCAGCTGATTTTGAACCAGGTAATTTAGTCCACAGAATTGGTGATATATTAAATCCCACCAAATAATCTAATGCTCTTCTAGCCATGTATGCATCGACTAATAAGGGCTCTATCTGTCTTGGATTTTCAATACCATGTGTGACGGCTTTTTTTGTTATTTCATTAAACACTACACGTTCAATTTCTTTATCCTTTAAAAGTTTTTTTTCATCTAAATATTCTTTTACATGCCATGCAATTGCTTCCCCCTCACGATCTGGGTCAGTGGCAAGAATTATTTTTGAAGAGTCTTTAGCTGCATCAGTAATTTCTTTGAGATATTTTTTTGAGAAGCTATCAACTTCCCATTCCATTTTAAAATTTTGATCAGGATCAACGGATCCATTTTTTGATGGAAGATCTCTTATGTGGCCGTAGCTAGCTAAAACAGTATAGTTATCTCCTAAATATTTATTAATTGTTTTCGCTTTAGCGGGGCTTTCAACTATGACTAGATTCATAAAATAACAAACTACTCAAAAGAGTTTGATAGTCAAATTAATAAATTTTTGTCTTAGTTTCTTCTTTATTTTTCAAGCGTTTAATATTTTCCCTGTGGGTAAAAAATATTAAAATAAACATTATTACGTAAAAAAATATATTTTTTAAATCTCCCAAAATTAAAATATAAACAGGTATAGAAAGCGAACCTACCAAGGAAGCTAAAGATGAATATTTAGAAATAAAAAAAATTATTAACCAACAAATACCAAACATTAAACCAAAAATAATATTTAAAGAAAAAAGTATCCCAACATATGTAGCTACACCTTTGCCACCTTTGAATTTTAACCATACTGGAAACACATGACCTAGAAAGGCACATAAAGCTGATATATAGATCAAATCAGGGAAATTAATTTTTACGTATAAAACAGGTATTACAGCTTTCAAAACATCAAGTATTAGTGTTGAATAACCAATTAGTTTGTTACCAGTCCTCAAAGCATTTGTTGCACCAATATTACCAGAACCAATTTCTCTAATATCTTTTTTTAAAAATAATTTAGTTAAAATTAATCCAAAAGGAATTGATCCCATTAGGTATGATATTATACCTATTATAAAAAGTTCCATTTTTTATATTTTAAATAATTCTACACCTTTTACAAATGTATTGGTTACTTTTCCTTGAAGTTTCTTATCTTCAATCGAAGTATTTTTAGATTTAGAGATTAAATTTTCTTTTTTTACAATCCATGGTTTATTGATATCTACTATACAAAAATCTGCATCATTACCAATAGACAGGTTTCCTTTGTTTATATTTAATATTTTTGCCGGGTTAGAGGTTAAAGCTTGAATGATAGTTTCAAGTTTTACAGATCCATTATGAAATAATTCTAAACTTAGAGATAACAATGTTTCAATACCAGATGCACCTGTTGCAGCTTGTGCAAATGTTAATCGTTTAGATTCTTCATCTTCGGGTTTATGGTCAGAAACAATTACATCAATAGTTTTATCTTTTAATCCTTGAACTAAACCTTCTCTATCTTCTTCTCGTCTAAGTGGAGGTGATAATTTTAAAAATGTTCTAAAATCTCCGATATCATTTTCATTTAATGAGAGATTATTTATTGATACACCGCAAGTAAATTTAATATTTTGCTTACGTTCTTTAATTATATCTACAGATTTTTTAGCTGATAGTTGAGATATATGATATCGACATTTAGTTTTTTCTAACAAGGTAAGATCTCTCTCAATAATAATTCTTTCAGCAATATCAGGTATGCTCGATAAGCCTAGTTTTGTTGCTATAATACCAGAGTTAATCATTCCATTTTTAGCCAAATCATAATCTTCAGCATGTTGCATTATTAGACATCCTAAATCTTTAGCTGAATTCATAATCCTAGACATTAGTTTTGTATTTTGAATTGTTTTAACCCCATCTGTAAATGCAATAATACCTTTTTTAGCGAGTAAACCAAATTCAGTCATATTAGTACCATCAGTATTCTGAGTTAATGAAGCACATGGAAAAATATTTATTTTAGATTTATCTCTTCCTCTTCTTTTTAAAAAATCTACAATTGAGACATTGTCTATAATCGGATCTGTATTAGGCATTGTTACAACTGAAGTTACTCCTCCAGACAAAGCTGCATTACTTAATGTTCTGAAATTTTCTTTATACTCATATCCTGGCTCACCTACAAAAACTCTCATATCTACTAAACCTGGGAATATATGTTTTCCTTTTAAATCAATAGGCTTTTCTCTAGTTGGTAAATTGTTTGAATTTACTTTTTTTCCAACAGCTTCAATTTTTCCATCTTCTCCGATGATTAGTCCACCAATTTCATTCAATGAATTATGAGGATCTATAATATTTGCATTTATAAAGTATTGTTTTTTCATTATTCACAAAATATTTTTAAACATGCCATTCTTACTGCAACACCTAATTCAACCTGTTCTTTAATAACACTTTTATTTATGTCATCTGCCAGTCTAGTATCAATTTCAATTCCTCTATTCATTGGACCAGGATGCATAATTAAAGCATCTGATTTTGCATGATCAAGTTTATCAGGTGTTAATCCATAGTACTCATAATATTCTCTATTTGATGAAAGATATGAACTAGACATTCTTTCATTTTGCAATCTAAGCATCATCACAATGTCACAATCCTTTAGACCTTTTTTCATATCAGTAAAAGCATTTACACCAAACCTTTCAATTTCTTTAGGCATAAGATTTGATGGAGCAATTATATTTACTTCTGCACCTAACATTGTAAGAAGATAAATATTTGACCTAGCTACTCTAGAGTGAAGAATATCTCCACATATTGCTATTTTTAATCCTTCAATTTTTTTTTTTCTATTTCTTATTGTTAATGCATCTAGTAATGCTTGAGTAGGGTGTTCACGCCTTCCATCACCTGCATTTAGCACAACACAATTAACTTTTTGAGATAAAAGATTACAAGCACCAGAGTCTTGGTGTCTTATTACGATGATATCCGGGTGCATTGCATTAAGCGTCATTGCTGTATCAATTAAAGTTTCACCTTTTTTTATCGCTGAGTTGCTCATATTCATAGACATAACATCTGCACCAAGCCTTTTTCCAGCTAGTTCAAAGGAACTTTGAGTTCTAGTTGACGGTTCAAAAAATAAATTAATTTGAGTTTTACCTCTTAAAACATCTATCTTTTTATTTTTACTTTGATTTAATTTTATGAAAGCCTCTGACTCATCAAGAATATAATTAATATCGTTAATTGATAAATCTTGAATGCCTAGTAAATGTTTTTGAGAAATTTTAATAGCTTTATTGTTTTTGATTGCCATTAAAACCAACTCTATAACTATTAATCTCTATAATAGCAAGTATTAATTATTTAAAAAATCTATCGCCCCTTGTAATATAAATGCAGCAGCATTTTCATCTATTTTTTTTTCTCTTTTACTTACATTAATATCAAGTTGACTAGATAAATTGAAAGCGCCTACAGTTGATAATCTTTCATCCCATAGACAAATAGGTAAATCAATACTTTTTTCTATATTATCGGAGGTATCCTTTACAGACTGAGTCGATCTACTTGATGATCCATCCATATTGAGAGGATTTCCTATAATAATCCCTTTTATATTATTTTCTTCAATTATAATTTTAAGTTCATTTATCAGCTCTTTAGCCGTAGTTCTGTTTATAGTTTTAAATGGTGTAGCTATTAATTGTTTTTCATCACATATCGACACACCAATTCTTTTAGAGCCGAGATCTAAACCTATTAATCTGGACTTATCTAACTGTTTTTTTTTGAATTCCTCTAAGGTGATCATATTGTATATTTTAAACTTAAGTGATAGTTTGCGACATATTTAAATACCATATGAGTATAGATCTTAAAACAATAAAACATATATCTAAATTATCAAGAATTTCAGTTGATGAAAAAAGAGCTGAAAAATTAGCTGGTGATTTAAATTCAATTTTTGATTTTATTGAAAAACTTAATGAATTAAAAACAGATAATGTTGAACCATTAACCTCTGTTGCTGAAACAACACTGAAACTCAGATCTGACGAAGTTAAAAGTAAGAATATTAGAGAGCAAATTGTTAAAAATTCTCCTCAAGATAATGAAGATTATTTTGTTGTACCAAAGGTAATTGAATAATGTCAGATATAACAAAAAAATCTTTAACAGAATTAGTTGAAAATATTAAAAATAAAAAATTATCATCAATGGATGTAACTAAAGCATTCATAGAAAGATCTGAAAAGTCTAAAGAATTAAATGCATATATTACTGAGGATTTTACATCAGCCTTAGATAAAGCAAAAAAATTTGATCAAAAACCTAATTTAGATTTAAAACTGCCAGGTATTCCAATGGCTGTTAAAGATTTATTTTGCACAAAAGATGTCAAAACAACTGCTGGTAGTAAAATTTTAAATAATTTTGTACCAACTTATGAATCGACAGTAACTGAAAATATTTGGAAAGAAGGTGCAATACTTTTAGGTAAATTAAATTGCGATGAATTTGCAATGGGCTCATCTAATGAAACTAGTTTTTTTGGAAATGTGCAAAATCCTATTGATAAAGACTTAGTCCCAGGTGGTTCATCTGGTGGTTCAGCATCAGCTGTTGCTGGACAGTTAACTCCTATTACAATTGGAACAGATACAGGTGGATCAATAAGACAGCCAGCTTCTTTTACTGGAACAGTAGGTCTAAAACCTACATATGGAAGTTGTTCACGTTATGGAATTGTTGCTTTTGCCTCATCATTAGATCAAGCAGGACCAATGGCACAAAATGTTAAAGATTGTGCTTTACTACAAGAAGTGGTCAGTACATACGATTCAAAAGACTCTACTTCAATTGATTTTAAAAGAAATCAATACAGCAAAGAACTTACTAACAATATTAAAGGAAAAAAAATTGGGATACCAAAAGAATATAGAGTAGATGGAATGCCAAAAGAAATCGAAGATCTTTGGCAAAAAGGAATTCAACATGTAAAAGATTGTGGTGCAGAAATAATTGACATATCACTTCCTCATACAAGCTATGCTTTACCAACTTATTATATTGTTGCACCAGCAGAAGCATCTTCGAACCTAGCGAGATACGATGGTGTTAAGTATGGATTTAGAGCAAATGGTGAAAATTTAATTGATATGTATGAAAAAACTAGGTCTGAAGGCTTTGGTGCTGAAGTTCAAAGAAGAATTATGATTGGAACATATGTTTTATCATCTGGTTATTATGATGCTTATTATTTAAAAGCTCAAAAGGTAAGAAAATTAATTAAAAACGATTTTGATGAAGCATATAAAAAAGTTGATGCAATTTTAACCCCTTCAACACCAAGTTCAGCATTTAAAATAGGTGAAAAAACAAATGATCCAGTTTCAATGTATCTTAATGATATATTTACAGTCCCAGTAAATTTGGCAGGTTTGCCAGGTATATCAATTCCAGCAGGTCATGACTCAAAAGGCTATCCTTTAGGATTACAAATCATTGGCAAAGCTTTTGATGAACAAAATATATTAAATATAGCATATGCCATGGAAGAAAAGATAGATTTTAAAAATAAAATTACTGATTGGTGGATTAAATGAGCAAAAATAGTTTAGAATATTTAATTAATCGAAAAGACAATCAATATGAAGTTATAATTGGTTTAGAAGTTCATGCTCAAGTATTATCTGAGTCAAAACTTTTTTCTGCCTCAGCTACTAAATTTGGAGCTGAACCAAATACACAGGTAAGTTTAGTTGATGCTGCATTTCCAGGTATGTTACCTGTCATAAACGAATTTTGCGTTAAACAGGCTATTAAAACCGGAATTGGACTTAATGCAAAAATTAATAAAAGATCTGTGTTTGATAGAAAAAATTATTTTTATGCAGATTTACCTCAAGGATATCAGATTTCACAATTTAAAGATCCTATAGTGGGTGAGGGTAAAGTAATTTTAGATATGCCTAATGGGCAAAAAGAAATAGGTATAGAAAGATTACATTTAGAACAAGATGCAGGAAAAAGTATTCATGATCTTGACCCTCAAAATACTTTTGTAGATTTAAATAGATCGGGTGTAGCTCTAATGGAAATTGTAAGCAAACCTGATCTCAGATCTCCTGATGAAGTAAGCGCATACATTAAGAAATTAAGATCAATAATGAGATATTTAGGAACATGTGATGGAAATATGCAAGAGGGATCATTAAGAGCAGACGTTAATGTTTCTGTTAGAGCCAAAGGATCAAAAGAACTTGGAACAAGGTGTGAAATTAAAAACGTAAACTCTATAAAATTTATGCAAATGGCCATTGAATATGAAGCAAATAGACAGGTTGATTTAATCGAAGAGGGAAAATCAATTGATCAAGAGACAAGATTATTTGATACTAAAAAAAATGAAACAAGATCAATGAGATCAAAAGAAGATGCACATGATTATCGGTATTTCCCAGATCCTGATTTGTTACCTTTAGAGGTGTCTGATCAATTTGTTAATGAACTTAAAAAAAATATCCCAGAATTACCAGATGATAAAAGGAAAAGATTTATTGATGAATTTAAGTTATCACCATATGAAGCAACTATCTTAGTTTCAGATATCGATACAGCAAAATATTTTGAAGAAGTTGTAGCTAAAATGGGTAAGAATAAAGATATGAAATTAGCAGTCAACTGGATTACAGGTGAACTATTTGCAGTTTTAAATAACAAAAACTTGGAAATTTCTCAAAGCCCAGTAAGTGCAAAGAATTTAGCAATATTAGTTAACTTAATAAAGAATGGAACAATTTCAGGAAAAATTGCAAAGACTGTATTTGAATTAATGTTGGATGGGGACAAAGATCCTCAAAAAATAGTTGAAGAAAAAGGATTAAAACAACAAAGTGACCCTAAAGCGATAGAAGTTTTAATTGAAAAAATAATTAATGATAATAGAGAAAAAGCAATTGAATATAAGCAAGGTAAGGAAAAATTATTTGGTTTCTTTGTTGGTCAAGCGATGAAAGCTTCTGGTGGTAAAGCCAATCCTCAACTTATAAATGAGATACTAAAGAAAAAACTTCAATAGAATGGGTGCAAACCTTGATATTACTGAAAAGTTGCAAAAATACATAAATGATTTTGGTTTAAATTTACATCCAGTTCAACAAGAGATCATTAATTATAATAAAACATTAGGTGATATCAAAAGAATGCAGATTGATCCTACTCAATGTCATTTCCTTCATCTAATTATAAAAATTTCAAATATAAAAAATGTTCTTGAGATTGGAACTTTTACTGGTCTTAGTGCACTCTCAATTTCACTTGCTCTTCCTGATGACGGGAAATTAATTGCTCTTGATAAAAATGAAGAGACAAACAAAATAGCATTAGATTTTTTTAAAAAAGCTAAACAAGAACATAAAATTCAAACAATAATTAAACCTGCTCTTGAAGCTTTAGAAGAATTATCAAATAATAAATTTGATATGATACTTATTGATGCTGATAAAATGAATTATAAAGAATATTATGAAAAGTCTTTAGGTTTATTAAATAAAGGTGGATTAATTATCATCGATAACGTTTTATGGCACGGTGAAGTAGTTGATGAAAATAATAATGATAAATTTACTTTAAATATTAGAGAATTTAATAAGCTTGTATCTGAAGATCGAAGAGTAGAACAAATCATTATTCCATTAGGTGATGGAATGACTGTTTGTAGGGTTTTATAATGTTTAAAGTTTTTGGTTTTTATAAATTTCTAAAGGTTAAATCTTTAAAAAAAAACAAAGATTTTTTACTGAAATTTCTTATTTCAAATCATATTAGAGGAACCATAATCATTGCTAAAGAAGGATTAAATGGTGCTATTTCTGGTAGCATTAAAGATATAGATAAAACTACCAAAAAAATAAAATTTTTATTTTCATTTAAACAATTTGATAACAGCAACGAGTCTAAATCTAAATTTCAACCATTTCATAAACCCAAAGTTAAGATTAAAAATGAAATTGTTCCAATGAATTTAACTATTGGTTCTAAAGAGAGAAACATGGAAACTCATTTAAATCCAAAAGATTGGAATAAACTAATTAAGAATAAAGAAACTCACATAATTGATACTAGAAAACCTTTTGAATATAAGGTTGGAACTTTTAAAGGATCAGTAAATCCAAATGTAACTAATTTTAGAGATTTTCCTAAGTATTTAAATAAACTTAAGAAAAATAAACCAGTTGCAATGTTTTGTACTGGAGGAATTCGTTGTGAAAAAACTTCTGTTTATTTAAAGAACAAAGGATTTAAGAATATTTATCAGCTAAATGGTGGAATTTTAAATTATCTAAAGAAGATAAAGAAAAATGAAAGTTTGTGGAAAGGTGAGTGTTTTGTATTTGATAATAGAATTAGTTTAAAACATGGATTAAAGTTAGGCTCTTATTCTATATGTAGTGGATGTAGAATGCCTATATCTTCAAAAGATAAAAAATCAAATAAGTATGAAGAGGGAGTTTCTTGTCCAAATTGCTATAATAAATTAACTGAAATTCAAAAATCACGTTTTAGAATGAGACAAAGTCAGATATACAAAGCAAAACAATCTGGAAAAAAACATATTTTTCAAAAAGAATTTAAATAAGGATAACTTTGTCTAAATCAATAAAATTAACTAAAGATCCAATTTGGACTCTATTAAGAAAAGTCACTATACCCGCAAGTGTTGGCTCATTATTTCAAACTTTTTATAATTTAGTTGATACTTGGTTTGCTGGTAGAATTTCTGCAGAAGCGATCGGGGCCATAGCAAAATCTTTTCCAATTTATTTTACTATAATAGCAGTTGGCGTTGGCTTAGGTGCAGCAACAAATGCTTTAATTGGTAATTCAATAGGTGAAAAAAAAGTAAGAATTGCTTCCATGTATATTGCTCAATCTCTGATTTTTGCTTTAACTGTATCAATATTTGTAACTCTATTTGGTCTGAATGCTTCAAATTATCTATTAGGAGTTATGGGATCTGATGCTGCGGGTATAGCATTAACAAGAGAGTATTTAGATATCATTTTTTATGGAACTTTTATTGTGTTAATTCAAATTTCATTAAACGGAACTTTAAATGCTCAAGGTGACACAAGAAGTTATCGAAATGTTTTAATATTTAGTTTTTTTCTAAACATCTTTTTAAATCCTCTTTTTATATGGGGATATGGATTTATTCCTGGTTTTGGTATAGCTGGACTAGCAATAGCAACAGTAATTTCACAACTAATTGGAACAATTTACTTAGCTTACAAAGTTAATGATTGCAAAATTAGAGAGTATTTAAAATTACAATGCTTCATTCCCAAATTTAAATATTTAAAACCACTAACGACACAAGCAGTCCCCATTATGTTCAGTATGTTATTCATTGGGGTTGGTATATTTAATATTTTATATTTTATTGGCCAGTTCGGTGATCTAGCTACTGCTGGTTATGGTGCTGCATTAAGAGTAGAGCAAGTTTTTTTACTTCCAGTTATAGGTTTGAATACAGCGGTTCTTTCTATTGGTGGGCAAAATTTTGGTGCTAAAGCTTATGATAGAATTAGAGAACTTTACACCAAAGCTTTATTATTTGGTTCTTCTTTTATGGCTATTGCTGGAATAATAATATTTTTCGGTGCAGAATTTTTTGTCTCTCTATTTACTGACAACCAAGAAGCAGTTGTGAGTGGAGCTATTTATTTAAAAATTGCAGCATTAATTGGACCAATTTATCCAGTATTCTTTATTACTACTGCTGTATTTCAAGCAGTTAAAAAACCTTTATACAGTCTTTATTTAAGCATTCTTAGATTAACTGCGTTTCCGTTTTTATGCTTATGGTACGTAATTAATATCAAAGGTGGTGATTACAAAGATATATTTTATACAATCATGGCTACAAATTGGGCTATGGGGATTGTTGTTTTAATATTTATTGGTTATTTTCTAAATAATGTATTTAAACAAAACAAATCTCTTTTTAGTTATTAGTATTTGTCTAATATTTTTTTTTCTTACTTATTTTGAGATTAAACCAAATGAGTTAAAAGTTATTGACGGTGATACTATTCACTTAAATGGAGAAAAAATTCGCTTTAGTGGAATTGATACCCCAGAAATAAATCAAAAATGTATCAAGAATGACGAAATAATAGAGTGTGGCATTCAAGCTAAAGAATTATTAATTAAAAAGATTGGGAACAATGAAATAAATTGTATTAGAAAAGGGAAAGATCAATATAAAAGAATATTAGCTGAATGTTTTGTAAATGATTTAAGTTTATCAAGTTATTTAGTGAAAAGTGGATATGCTTTTGCTTATAGAAAATACTCTAATAAATTTATTAAAGACGAAGATTTTGCAAGATTAAATAATTTAGGAATATGGTCGATGACTTTTGAGTATCCCTGGGATTGGAGAAAAAAAAATTAGTCTTTTTTTAATTTTTTTTCTAATCTTCTTACTAAATATGAAACAATTAATATCAAAATCAAATATTCTAAAATTAAAAATGTATATATTTCTAATGGTCTATAAGTTGTAACAACAAGCTCATTAGCTTTTCTTGTTAAATCACCAATACCTATGATAGAAACTAATGAGGACATCTTTAAAACATAAACAAATTGATTACCAATAGCTGGTAAAATATTTTTAATTGCTTGAGGAAGAATGACTAATTTTAATTTTCTAAAAAAATTTAATCCTAAAGAACTTCCAGCTTCCCATTGAGATTTTCTAATTGAATTTATTCCAGCTCTAAAGATTTCAGCTTGAAAAGCACTTTCACTGATTGATAAAGCAATGATACCAGATACAAATGGACTAAAACTTATACCTGTCATTATTGGTAGGCCATAGTAGATCCATAAAATTAGAACTAATAATGGTATTGCTCTTACTATTTCCACATAACCAATATTTAGATAAGTTAAAAATTTATTCTTAGCTAAAGAGGGAATTGCAACAACTAGTCCTAAAAATATAGAAATAATTATTGAAACTACAGAAATGAAAATAGTTGTAGTTAAACCACTTAATAAAAACTTTAAATTGGTTAATCCCTCTATATTATTAGGTGATAAAATCAACCAATTAAGTTCACTCTTGCCACATGAAGTTAAAGGTAAAATTAAAAGTAAAAAAAATAAATTTCTCACTCTTAAAGTTATAAAGAATTAAGAATTAATTACTAATTGATTATAAGCTTTTTAAATTATATTTAGCTAGTAACTTAGTAAAGAAGCCCGAAGATTTTTTCTTTTTAATCCAATCATTGACATAACTATTCCATTTATCATCACCTTTTGGAACCATCATTGCTAAGAATGCTGGATTTTTTTCTCCATCTGGAACTATTGCTAATTGTGGGTATTTAATTACTAATTTATTGGCTTCAGTAGAGCTTGTAATGTTTCCATCAGCTCTACCAGCTAAAACTTCTTGAAAATCTCTAGCAGGAGCTTCAACTGAATTTAATTTTGACTTAGGAAAAAATTCTTTTGCTTTTTCTTCTTGTGATGTACCAAGCGTAGTCGCAATAGTCACATTTGAATTATTAAGTGAGTCCCATGTTGAGAATTTTTTTAAATTTTTCTTAAGCACGAGTGGAACAGTTCCATACTTATAATACGTATCTGTAAAACCCGCTACTTCGGCTCTTTTAGGTGTTTTTGTTACACTTGTTGAAATATCATATCTTTCAGATGTGATGCCTGACACAATTGTCTTCCACTCAGCAGGTACAAATTCAATTTTAACACCCATATCTTTTGCTAGTTCATTCATTACATCTATGTCGAAACCTTTATATTTATTAGTAGCTGGATCCTTCATTGTCATTGGATCCCAGTCGCCAGTTGTTCCAACTTTTAAAACTCCTGAGGATAGAATTTTGTCTAAATTAGACTCCGCGTTTAATGAAAAGGGTAAAAGAGCAAATATTGCTATAAGAAATAATTTTTTCATATTTAATTTTAACTTATTTAAAAATATAAAAGAAACTATAATCTTGACGCACTATCATTCATCCAGGAGAATAAATGTTGTGAAAATGATCGTCTAACAAAAAGATTAACTTCATTTTGGTTTTGATTATGAATAATTACATCAATTTTAGCGAGAATCGTTTGACTAACAGAACCTTTTTTAGATCTAAAAACATTATAATTGAAAGGAGATCCAGTCTCAAATAAGTCAAAAATTTTATCACCTTTGATATTTATCATAACAAATTGATCAGTAACATCTGTCACAGCACCTAAATTTGTTTTAGAAATATTTTTATTTAATAAATTTTCAGTTTCATAGTTATTACTTTCGGATTTTAAAGTTTCATTAGAGTGAATCATCCATTCATCCGGGCTTAGCCAAAGGGCAGTTAATTTTTCACTTCTTGATGATGTATTAGGTTCTGTTGGTAATAATAAATTTAATGATTTACCAACCGCAGATAAAAATTCTCTTTTTTTACCTCTTATAATTAATTTCATAACAGGTTTGATTTCATTCATTTGTAAACCTGAGTAAGATTTATCCTCGGTTATAACATTTGAGTAATTAAGCATTTAATCTTTTATTTTCCTTGTCTAAAAAAACAGGGTCTGCAACTGTTACATTAATTTGTTTATTTTCCATTGGAATAATTAATTTTTGACCCATCATATTTTTTCCACCTTTTACAACTCCAAGAGCAATAGATTTTTTTAAGTTTGGACTGTAATAACTTGAAGTTACATGACCTAACATCTCAACTGGTGACTTATTAATATCGGCTACAATTTGTGCACCTTCTTCTAAAATTTCATTAGGGTTTTCTGTAAGAAGACCAACTAATTGTTTTCTATCTTCTCTTATAGTATCAGATCTATATAAAGATCTTTTTCCTATAAAATCATATTTCTTTTTACTTACTATCCAGTCCATTTGTAAATCTATTGGTGTCATAGTTGCATCAGTATCTTGACCAACAATAATAAAGCCCTTTTCAGCTCTTAATAAATGCATAGTTTCAGTACCATACGGGGTAATATTAAATTTTTTCCCTACCTCCATACATTTTTCCCACACTGCTTTACCAAAACTGGCTTGGACATTTATTTCATAGCTGTGTTCACCTGTGAAACTTATCCTCATAACTTTACATTTAATATTACCGATTTTTGCATTCTTAAAAGACATATGTGGAAAACTTTCATCTGATAAATTTAGATCAGGTATTACTTGAGAAATAATTTTCTTGCTATTCGGTCCACAAACACTGACAGTAGCATAATGATCTGTTACAGATGTTAGGTAAACATCTAATTCTGGCCACTCAGTTTGCAAATAATCCTCTAGTTTACTTAGAACAGTTGCAGCCCCGCCAGTTGTGGTTGTCATTATATAATGATTTTCTTCTAATCTTGTTGTGACACCGTCATCATAAACCATACCATCCTCGTTCAGCATTAATCCATATCGACACTTTCCGATAGATAGTTTAGACCAAGCGTTGGTATAAACTCTATTTAAAAATTCAGATGCATCAGTTCCTTGTATATCAATTTTACCCAAAGTTGATGCATCTAATATACCAGCGCTATCTCTAGCAGCTTTACTTTCTCTTTGAACTGCATCATGCATACCTTCACCATTTTTTGGATAATACCAAGCTCTTTTCCATTGTCCTACATTTTCAAATTCAGCTTTATTTTTAACATGCCAATCATGAATTGGAGTTTTTCTAAATACATCAAAATACTCACCAACATTTCTCCCAACTATTGTTCCAAATGTAAGAGGAGTATAGGGTGGTCTAAAAGTTGTAGTGCCAAGTTCACCCATTTTAGACCCAGCTGTTTCAGATACAATTCCTAACGCATGCATATTACCGAGCTTTCCTTGATCTGTTCCCATACCCGTAGTTGTATATCTTTTTACATGTTCAATGGATCTAAATCCCTCTCGTAAAGCCAATTTAATATCTTTAGCTGTAGCATCATTTTGGTAATCAACAAATGATTTTGTTTTACCCAAAACTTTATCTGAAGGAAGCAACCATATATTTCTTTTTGATTTATTAAAAGATGAATTAACTTCAAGATTTTCATAATCTGTTTTTTTTATATTTAAAAATTCTTTTAAAATTTTTGGAGCAGAAGATAATATTTCATCTAGTGTAAACTCACCATTGCATGAACCTATGCTTATCTGATCTGAGGAATATTTATTAGGAATAAAAACTTTATCTTCTTCTCTAAATTTCAATTTTCCACCTGATTGTGTAAAAAGATGAACAGCAGGCGTCCATCCTCCAGATATTCCAAGACAGTCACAATTAATAGATATCTTTGATCCTATCGCTTTTTCACCATCTTTAGAAAGTTGCATAATTGATACATTGTTTATTTTTTTATAACCAGAGGTATCAACTACTGTATACCCTTTATAAACTCTGATTTTATTATTTTCAGTCTCTTTAACTAACTTCGAATCAACTTCTTCTCTATTATCTATGACAGCTTCAATATTAATACCTTTTTGATTTAAATTAATTGCAGTTTCATATGCACTATCATTATTTGTGAATAAAACATTTTTTTCTCCACATGCTACACCATAAAAATTTGCATATTTGTCAATTGCTGAAGAAAGTAAAATACCAGGGCGGTCATTATTATTAAAAATTAATGGTCTTTCTAATGATCCAGTAGCGTTAATAACTTTTTTCGATCTAATTTTCAATAATCTGTGACGAATCTTATTAGCTCTTTGATTCACAGGTAGATGATCTGTTAAACTTTCTCTAGCTAATAAAAAATTATATCCATGAAATGCAGCTACACTGGTTCTTATTTTAATTTCTAAATTTTCAAATTTCTTAATTTCATTTATTTCTTTATCTAGCCAAGAACTAGAAATTTGATTATTAATTTTAAAATGCTCAGAATTTTGATAAATCGTTGATCCACCCAAATAAGGTTTTTCATCAACTAGAAGAGTTTTAAATCCATTTTTTGCTGCGGTTTTTGCTGCCATAATTCCTGAAATGCCCGCACCAATAACCAAGACATCGCAATGAATATATTTATGTTCATAAATATCTGGATCAGGTTTTGTTGGAGATTTACCCAATCCAGCGGATTTTCTAATAAAATATTCATATTTTTCCCAGAAACTTGCTGGCCACATAAAAGTTTTATAATAGAAGCCTGCAGGCAATATAGGGCTTAAAAAATTATTTATTCCACCTATATCAAAATTAACATTCGGCCAACAATTTTGACTTGAAGCTTCAAGACCTTCATAGATTTCTATCTCTGTAGCTCTTACATTCGGTTCAGTTCTAGATGTATTATCATGTAGCTGAACTATCGCATTAGGTTCTTCTGAACCTGCTGTCATTATTCCTCGCGGTCTATGATATTTAAAACTTCTTCCAACTAAATGAATATTATTTGCTAAAAGGGCAGATGCTAAAGTATCTCCTTTATATCCATAATAAGTTTTTCTATTAAACTTAAATGAAATTTTATATGTTTCGTCAATAAATTTACTCGTTTTTACTCTTAAACTTTTTGTCATTATTTATTTGGTGGAGGTTTTTCGCCCATTTTATAAACTGCTTTAATAATATCATTTGATGTATCTCTTACAACGTTAAACCATTTTCTGCATCCATGTGTATGTACCCATCTTTCGAATTGAATACCTTTTATATTTTTTCTCATAAACAGATACTCTGCCCATTGATCATCACTTAATTCGGTTGGTTGTTTAGGTCTTACTATATGAGCTTCACCACCTGCTTTAAATTCACTTTGTTCTCTTTCTCCACAATAAGGACAATTAATCAAAAACATTAGTGTGCCACTGCTGCTGCGCCGTGTTCATCAACTAGATCACCACTTACAAATCTGTTTAAATTAAATGCAGCATTTAGTTTATGTGGTTCATTATTTGCGATAGTGTGTGCAAACAAATCACCCGAACCAGGTGTCGCCTTAAATCCTCCAGTACCCCAGCCACAATTGAAATATAATCCTTTAATTGGTGTTTTGCTTATTATTGGACTTGCATCAGGACAAATATCAACAATACCTCCCCATTGTCTCAACATCCTCATTCTACTAAATATGGGATATAATTCTAGTATTGCACTTAAAGTTCCCTCAACAATATCATGGCTACCTTTCTGAGAATAAGAGACATAATCATCTGTACCAGCACCGATGACAAGTTCACCTTTATCTGATTGACTCACATAGGCATGAACTGCATTAGACATAACAACTGTATCAATTATAGGCTTCACTGGCTCCGAAACTAATGCTTGTAAAGGTTTACTTTCAAGTGGAAGTTTTAAACCAGCCATGTTTGCTATTACACTTGAATGTCCTGCAGCAGCAACCCCAATTTTTTTTGTTTTTATATATCCTTTTGAAGTTTCCAAACCTTCAATGCTATCTACATTTCTTTTAATTCCTTTAACCTCACAATTTTGAATAATATCAACTCCCATTTCGTCTGCACCTCTAGCATAACCCCATGCGACTGCATCATGTCTAGCAGTGCCAGCTCTTTTTTGTAGCGTACCTCCTAAAACAGGATATCTTATGTCAGGTGAAGTATTGATGATTGGACAAAATTTCTTAACTTCTTCAGTTGACAAATATACTGCATCAATTCCATTTAAACGGTTTGCATGAGTTCTTCGTTTAAGGTCTCTAACATCTTGCAGGTTATGAGCTAAGTTCATAACACCTCTTTGACTGAACATTACATTATAATTAAGTTCTTGTGATAGGCCTTCCCAAATCTTTAGAGCATGATCATAAAGACCAGCGCTTGCATCCCATAAATAATTTGATCTTATGATAGTTGTATTTCTTCCTGTGTTTCCTCCACCTATCCAACCTTTTTCAACGACAGCAATATTTTTCATATTATGTTTTTTTGCTAAATAATAAGCAGTAGCTAAACCATGTCCACCGCCTCCAACAATTACAGCATCATATTCTTTTTTAGGTAAAGGATCTTTCCAGGCTTTCTCCCAATTCTCATGATAAGAAAACGCATTTTTAATTAATGAAAATATTGAATATTTTTTTTTCATAGAATTCTGAATAATTACTTTATTAATATTCAATATTCAATAGAATCAAATGTGTCAAAATAAGGAAGAGTGGGTGAGAGGCTTAAACCAGTCGTTTGCTAAATGACCGTGCGAGGAAACTTGTACCGAGGGTTCGAATCCCTCCTCTTCCGCCAGAATAATGAATATAAAAATAATAAGATTTTTATAATCAAAAATACAGTATTAGTAGTAGTCAATATATCCTTTCATGAAGTTTAACATTAAAAAGACAATATATAAAAGAACATATTTTTTGATTATTAAATCTATTTTAATAAATTTTTTTTCTTCATATTTTATTAAAAAAAATAACAGTAAAATTATAAGTGGGTCAAAATACTTATAATAAATTTCATATTGGATATTGTAAATGATTAACAATGAAAATAATAAAATATTATTTATATTATATAATCTTAAAAAATAAAATATTAATAAACTAAATCCAAAAATTAAAAAAATAAAATAAGAATTATCGAACAAAAGATTTGAAATACGAAAAATAATTCCACCTCCAACATTTTCTGAAAAATTGAAAAAATAAATATTAATAATAAAAAAAGCTATTAAAAAAAATGATTTGTAACTGATTAAATTAGAAAAAATTGAGTCTTCTTTTATTTTTTGTATATTTGAAATTAAAGGTAAAATAAAAATAAAAATTATTGAAGTAATAATTATTATTTTATTAGTTATGTTATATTTTTGAATATCACTTACGTATTTGACATTACTATCAAATAAATAAAAATCTTTTGAAATAATAAAAATAATTGCTGGTAGAGACAAAAATATATTTAAAAAAACTATTTTTAAAGTCTTAAAAGAATTTTTGTAATTTAAATAAAACCTATAAAAAAAATAGATTGAAAATACAGAAAAATTCGGGGTGAAGTAGGCAGCTGATGCTAAGCAAATTATGTTTAAATATGCAAAATTCATTTTTTTATTTTCATTTATCGATATTTCAAATTTCAAATAAAAATAAATTGAAATAATAAAAAAGGCCAATGCCCATAAAAGAGGATAGGGCCAACTAAATAAAGTTCTAATTGTTGGAGATAAAAGTAACAAAGAAAAAAAATATAATTTTATAATTAAAGGTGTATTTGGATATTTTAAATCTATACATTTGTTTAAAAAATAGAATATTGGCAATAGCAAAAAAAGATTTATGATTTTAAGTCCAAATGTATCTAAACCTAAATTTAGAAATAAAGAGAAAAAAATATAAAATATTGGTGAGTTTCTTACGTTATCATTAATTTGATCTGAACCATAATTTAAGAATGTCTCTTTAAAATTTAAATGAAAATTTTCAAAATATTTGACATGATATAAGTAATCATGTTTTCCTCCTCCAAGTGTATCTTCACCTAAAATTAAACCGACAATAAAACTAATTAAAATTAATACTAGTAAAATTTTATCTTTTAACATTTTTTAATAATGAAATGAAATGATGCTTTTTATTTAAAATCAAATTAAACAATCCATCGTGTTGTTGAAAAGATTTAATTATTTTAATCTGTTTAAGATTTGATTTGTTGATAGTTTTTTTCCAAGAATTGTAATCAAAGTACCGTTTAGGTATCGCTATATCGTAACCATAATTTGCATAGAAATCTACAAATCGTAATAATTGTCTCGAAAAATAACTATGTTCAAAATGATCCTTTATAATTATGTTTTTTGAAATTTTAGATAATTTTTTAAGTATAATATGTGACTTATCAATACCTATATGATGCAAAACATCAATCGAAATAATTAGATCAAATTTTCTTTTATTATTTTTAAAAAAATCATCATACTGAATATATTTCATCTTCTTTGTTTTAAATTTACTTTTGAATGTATCTACTCCAACAATTTCTTTTATAAAAAATAACTTTTCCAATCTTTTTGATATTTGCATTGATCCACAACCAAAATCTAAAATTGTAATTTTTTTTCTCTTTTTCATATAAATATTTTTAGAAATTTTAATCATAATTTGGCTTAATCTCTTAATTCTATCTCCTCCAAATATTTTTCTGATTAAATCAGAGATAAATATAAAAAGTTTTTTAGTTATCGGTATTTTTGTATTTTCAAATCTAGACATATTTTTTATAAAAATTAAGTATCAGTAAATGTATAATATGTGAGAAGTTTTATATACCCTTATATCAAATTGATTATTTCTACTATGAATATTATTTTAAAGAAACTTTTGATAAGGGCTTAAGTTTAACATTTTAAACATTAATATAATGGTTCATCCTTAAAAAAATCTTTCATTTTGATAGGTTCTTGCTCAAGTATATATCTGTAAACATTGTAATTTTCTAAAACTCTTTGCACATAATTTCTCGTCTCTTTAAATTTGATTAGTTCAATCCAATCAACATAATTTGTTTGTCTCTTTTGAGGATCTTTGTTAATTCTTTTCCAGTACTTAACTCTATTAGGCCCCGCATTATAAGCTGCAATTGCATATGGATAAGCACCATCATAATTTAGCATTAAACCTGCAATATAATGTGAACCTAAATTAATATTATATTCTGGATCTGTTGTTAATCTTGATCTGACATATGGGAGCTTTGCTTGTTTAGCAACTAATTTAGCTGTATAAGGCATTAATTGCATTAATCCTTTAGCACCAGCATGGCTGTTAGCTGTTATATCAAATTCACTTTCTTGTCTAATTATAGATAAGATGAATGCGCTTTCAGGAATTTTTCTACCGTTAATATATTTTGGAGTGCTTATAATCGGATAATTGTATTTATTGTGAAATCTTTTTTCATATGAAGCAATTTTTGCTATTTGAATTGCAAAATCAAATCTTCCTATATTAGTAGATAATTCAGAAGTTAAGATTTCACTTCCTTTTTCAATATTATCATTCGCAAGATGTCTTAAAATAAATTTAGCATATTTATCTTCATCGAGTTCATCTAAAAGATGGACGATTTTAACTAATTCATTTGAGTAAAATTTTTCTCGATAAGTATTATCAACTTCCATATCCTTTGAGAGTTCGAACTTTTTTTCAGGACTTAGTTCTAAAAATGATAGTTGGCCATAATAAGTTGTTAAATATTTTGAAGCTTCTTTAAACCATTTTTCTGAGTTTTCTTTATCACCAAGAGACTTATATGACCTAGCAAGCCAATATGCACCTCTAGAAATACTGATAGGGTAACTAACATTGTTATAAAAATTTTCAAAATGTTCTTTTGACAAAACAGGATCTTTTAAAAAACTTAAAGCAATCCAACCACTCATCCACTCAGCTGCAGCATAATCAGGACCTTCAGTTAAAGCGTGATTACTTGAAATTTTATAAGCTAGCTCATATTTTTTTTTGTAGATTAGTGATCTTGAAATTATTTCTCTTTCTTTCCACCATTTATCAGGTCTAACTAAATAATCTTTTGTATTTTTTATTTTTAAAAGAATTTCAGTAGAACTATCAACACGTCCTCTTTTACGTCTCCATTTTAAA
This sequence comes from uncultured Pelagibacteraceae bacterium, assembly GCA_902569975.1. GTDB lineage: Bacteria > Pseudomonadota > Alphaproteobacteria > Pelagibacterales > Pelagibacteraceae > Pelagibacter. Next base: position 63,820 of record CACFWD010000003.1, read on the forward strand.
CGATCGTAATTTAAACCAGCATCATTTTTAAATTTTTGTGGAACATTTTTAATTGCTTGGTCTACACCATAAGATTTACTCATTAATAGTTGTCTAGCATTATAAAGAAGCTCATAATCTTTTGGTAAATATCTTAACATTCTTTTTAAATCCCAGTATTTGTTGTTCCAAGCAAGATAATCTGCTCTTTCAACATAATTATTTGCTTTTAGATATTTTCTAAACTTTTTCCTAAAAAATCTTAGATCTGATTTGCTTAATTCAGCTGTAACCCAACCCTCTTTGATCAAATTTATTCCCCTATCAACTTGACCCACTAGGATATAACTTTCTCCCAAAATCATTTTACCATATCCGCTCAAGGGTTCCTTACCTTGAAACCAACTTATAATCTTATCAGGACTTATCTTTTCATTCGATAATTTGTGTTCAGCAAGATATCTAATTCTACTAATTCTAGGATAGTCTTTATTTTTGTTTATAAAATTTAAATATTCATAAAAAGATGCATTATTACCTTTAGTTAAAAGATGTCTCCATTGAATAAAATTATAGATTGATTTGTCTTTAGCTTTTTTGGAAGTAATAATTGATTTATCCCAATTTGCTTTTTTCATTTCAGATATAGCCTTCTTGGCAATATTAAAATCTTTTTTGCTAAAAAATTTTGATTTGGCAATTTTTGCCTTAGTTTCAGTACCTGCTATAAGTGGTTTTTTCTTAGGTAATAAGAATTTAGGTTTTATAGTTTTCTCATCGGCGACTTTTAACGATGACACTTCTTTCTTTTGTAAAGAAGGTTTTGGTAAAGGTTTTAAAATATTTATTAAAACTTTCTTTTTAAGCTCTTGTTCCGTTAATATAGGTTTTTTTAATGGGATGAGATTTTTTTCATCAGCTGTAACCAATTTAAGATTTATATTAATTAATAAAAATAAACTAACAATTATTATTAATTTTTTAGACATATTCTTTAGTATCTGAATCGATAATTTATGTTATAAGTATTTATGTTTAAAGGATCAAATGTAGCTTTAATAACACCATTTAAAAATAATAAACTTGATGATGATGCGTATATCAAGTTAATTCATTTTCATATTAATAATGGTACAAATGGGTTAGTTCCAGCAGGAACAACTGGTGAATCTCCTACGTTAAGTCATGGTGAACATGAAAGAGTAATAGAATTATGTGTCAAAGAAAGCAATGGAAAACTTCCTGTATTTGCTGGAACTGGCTCAAATTCAACTGAAGAAGCGATTTCATTAACTAATCATGCAGAAAAAATTGGTGCAAATGGTGCTTTAGTTGTGACTCCATATTATAATAAACCTACCCAGGAAGGTTTGTTCCAACATTATAAGGCTATAAATGATAAATGTGGAATACCAATTATAATTTATAATATTCCTGGAAGATCGGTAATAGATATGTCAGTTGAAACAATGGCAAGGTTATATGAGTTAAAAAATATTATTGGTGTTAAAGATGCTACTGGAGATTTAAATAGAGTTGATCAGACATTACAAAAATTAGGAAAAGATTTTTTACAATTGACTGGAAATGACGACAATGCATTAGAGTTTAATAAAAGAGGAGGAGAAGGAGCTATAAGTGTAACTGCTAATATTGCCCCAAAAATTTGTTCAGATTTTCAAAAATTTTCAAATTTAAAAAGTTCCAGTGCAAATTCAGAAAAGGCTGAAAGATTAAATCAAATTTTACTTCCATTGCATCACGCAATGTTTATTGAGAGTAATCCAAGCCCAGTTAAATATGCAGCAAAAAAACTAGGTTTATGTGATGATACTGTCCGATTACCGCTAGTACAAATAACAGAACACACCAAGGATATAATTGATAAAGTATTAAAAGATGCTGAATTAGTATAATGAAAAAAAAAACCAGCACTGGTTTAAAAATAATTTGCTTAAACAGAAAAGCTAGCTTTAATTATTTTTTTGAAGATCTAATTGAAGCTGGTATTGTTCTAAAAGGATCAGAAATTAAATCTATAAGAGATGGAAAAGTAAACATTTCAGACTCATATGCAGTAGAAAAAAATGGAGAAATAGTTCTAATAAATTCTCATATTGCTCAATACAAACAAGCAAGTTTATCTAATCACAATCCTATGGACGAAAGAAAATTATTACTTAATAAAAAAGAAATAAATAAATTAATAGGAAAAATACAAAGAGATAGTTTTACAATTGTTCCAACTAAGATGTATTTTAAAAAAGGAAAGGCGAAAATTGAAATTGCAGTTGCCAAAGGAAAAAAACAATATGATAAGAGAGCCTCAAAGAAAGATAGAGATTGGAATAGAGATAAAGCGCGTTATATTAGAAAATCTAGTTAAATGGTATATATTGGTATAGGCTCAAATTTAGGAAATAGAATAAATAATATTGAGAAAGCAAAATATTTCTTAAAATTAAATGGTATAAATATTATAAAATCTTCTGGTCATTACGAAACTTTATCTTGGCCAGATCCTAGTAAACCAAAATTCATAAATATTGTTGTTCAATCGAATACTAAAATACCTCCTAATAAATTTTTAGATATTTCTAAAAAAATTGAAAATACTCTTGGTAGATCAAAAGGACCAAAAAATTCGCCACGTAAATGTGATATTGATATAATATCTTATAGAAAAAAAATTATTTCAAATAGTATTACAATTCCACATAAAAGAATGTCAAAAAGAAATTTTGTATTAATACCTTTATTTGAAATAGCTCCTGATTGGAAACATCCAAAAACTAACAAAAGTATTAAAAACTTAATTTTTTCTTTATCAATAAAGGATATTACATCTATTAAACATATATAATTTAATGTTATATTGCTAATATGCTTAATTCAGATGATTTAATTAATAAGGTCAAAGGCTATAATAAATTTGTAAATTTGGACCGTTTAAACAAAGCGTATGATTTCGCTGTTAAAGCACATAGTAATCAAAAAAGAGCTTCAGGAGATCCTTATTCGGTACATCCAATTGAAGTAGCAAATATACTTACTGATCTTAAGCTTGACTCTGCAACAATTGCAACAGGTTTATTACATGACACAATTGAGGATACTTTTGCGACTTACGAAACTATAAAAGGTGAATTTGGCGAAGAGGTAGCTGAATTAGTTGAAGGTGTAACAAAAATATCAGCTTTTGAAAATACTGCTGCAGCAAATTCAAAAGCAGAAAATTTCAGAAAATTAATTTTAGCAACCTCTAAAGATATTAGAGTTTTGCTCGTAAAGTTAGCAGATCGACTCCATAATATGAGAACAATAAAATCTATTAAACAAGCAGATAAAAGAAAAAGAATTTCTCAAGAAACAATGGAAATTTATGCACCTTTAGCTGACAGAATGGGAATGCATCGAATAAGAGATGAATTAGAAGATTTATCATTTGAAATCCTCAATCTTGATGCTCGAAAACTTATACAAACAAGATTAGATGAAATTAAAAAAAATAAAGAAGATATATTTGAAAGCTTGTCGTTAGAAATTAAAGATCTTTTGACTAAAAATAATATCAATGCATCAATATATGGCAGAGAAAAAACACCTTTTTCAATTTGGAGAAAACTTCAAAAAAAACGTGTCTCACTTGAACAAATAACTGACATTATTGGATTTAGAATAATATTAAATAATATTGATGAGTGTTATCAAGCTTTAGGAATTTTACATAAAAAATGGAATTGTATACCAGGAAAGTTTAAAGACTATATTTCCTCACCAAAAATTAATGGATATAAATCTCTTCATACTTCCGTGATTGGATCTTATAAAAAGCCAATTGAAATTCAAATTCGCACATCTAACATGCATGATTTTGCTGAAAGAGGAATAGCTTCTCACTGGCAATATAAATCTTCTGAAAAAATTAACTCTCTACAATGGAAAGAATATGATTGGTTAAAAGATTTGGTAGAGATCATAGAAAAAAATGAAAATCCCGAACATTCCTATGAATATACAAAATTACAAATGTTTCAGGAAAATGTTTTCTGTTTTACTCCTAAAGGTTCAGTAATTAAATTACCTAAAAATGCTACACCTATTGACTTTGCATATGCTGTCCATACTAAAGTTGGTAATACGGCAATAGGTTGTGAGATTAATGGAAATAAAAGTGAACTACAGACAATTTTACGTAATGGAGACACTGTAAATATTATTACTTCTAAAAATCAGTCACCATCTTTACATTGGATACCAGTTACTAAAACAGGAAAAGCAAGAGCGGCTATTAGAAGATATTGGCACGATAAAGGAGAGGAGAAAGAGCAAAAATTAAAAAAATATAATACAACTTTATGGATTTCTTTGCCAGATAAGCCAGGGCAACTTGGCAGTATAAGTTCACTCATAGGCGATCATAAACTTAACATTTCTAATTTGGAAATGGCTGGTAAAAACCCAAATTATATAAACTTTAAATTTCAATTAATTATAAGAGATTTAAAAAATTTTACTAATTTTATTGCGGAGTTAAAACAAAAAGGTATAAAATTTAAGATAATCAGACACGAAGATAAAAGAAATGCTTTCACTCAAAAAATCCTTAAATATTTTAAAAGAGACTAATGCTCTTTTGGAGGGACATTTTGTTCTATCATCAGGATTACATTCATCTAAATATATACAATGTGCTAAATTATTGAGTTACCCACATAAAGCTGATTTAATTTGTAAATCTTTTGCAAAAAAAATTAAAATAAATTTTAAAAAAATTGATCTTATTTTAGCTCCAGCAATGGGTGGCATAGTCATAGGATATGAAATCGGCAAACTTTTAAAAAAAGAAACAATTTTTTGTGAAAGAGTAAATGGAAAATTTACTTTAAGAAGAGGATTTAATATAAAAAAAAATTCAAGAGTATTAATAATAGAAGATGTAATAACAACAGGAAAATCTAGCATGGAGTGTGCAAAATTAATTAAAAAGGCAAATGCAAAATTAGTTGGTTTTGCGTCAATAATTGACCGTTCTACCAAAAGAACTTTAAAAATAAAAAAAAAGATTGTTTCAGAGTTAAAAATTGATGTGCCGGTATATAAAAAAAACAAGATACCTAGAGATCTTAAATCAATTCCAATAACTACTCCAGGAAGTAGATTTATCAAGTGAAACGTCTTGGTGTAAATATTGATCATGTTGCAACTCTTAGAAATGCAAGAGGTGAGTCACATCCTGATCCATTTAATGCTGCAAAATTTGTTAAAATAAATGGAGCAGACTCAATTACAATTCATTTAAGAGAGGATAGAAGACATATAAATGATTTTGATGCAAAAAAAATTTGTTCTATCAAAAATTTGTTAGTAAATTTAGAAGTCTCAATTAATAAAGATATAATTAAAAAAGCACTTAGAATAAAACCTAATTATATTTGTATAGTCCCTGAAAATAGAAATGAAATAACTACAGAAGGTGGTTTAAATTTAAAGCAAAATAAAAACAAGTTAAAATATATAATCAGTTTATTTAAAAAAAAAAAGATTAGAACCAGTCTCTTTATTAATCCATCTCTTAAAGATGTTTTACTTGCAAAAGAATTAGGTTCCGATTGTATAGAATTACACACAGGTAGATTTGCAAACTTAATTAAATCTAAAAAAGATATAAAAAAAGAATTAATTAGAATTAAAAAATCTTCAAAATTAGCAAATGATAATGGTATAAAAGTTCATGCAGGTCACGGACTTGATTATAGATCAACTAAAATTTTATCAAAAATTAAAGAAATAGAGGAATTTAACATTGGTCACTTTATTATTGGTGAATCAATTTTTTATGGAATTAAAACGGTAATTAGAAATTTTAAAAAGATTATAAGATAATGATAACCATTGGTATAGGTGTTGATATTATTGAAAATAGTAGAATTAAATCCTTATTAACAAATAAAAATTTTATCAAAAGAACTTTTAGTAAAAATGAAATTCTAATTTCAAAAAAAATCTTGAATAAAACAAATTTTTTTTCTAAGAGATTTGCTGCAAAAGAAGCCTTTTCAAAAGCCTTGGGCACTGGTTTTAGAAACAACTTAAATTTCAGAGATATTGAAATTGCTAATAATAAGTTAGGTAAACCTTATTATTTATTAACTAATAAGATTAAACAATTAATTAAAAGAAAAAAGAAAATAAATAATTTTAAATTGTTTCTCTCAATTTCAGATGAAAAAGATTATTCAGTTGCATTTACTGTAATTCAAAAAATTTTATGATCTCAAAAAAAACAATAATTGAAAATTTAAAAACACTTTTTTATGCTTTGATTATAGCCGTAATAATTAGATCTTTACTAATACAACCTTTTTATATTCCATCTTCCTCAATGGAACCTACATTATTAGTAGGTGATAGACTTTTTGTTTCAAAATATTCATATGGTTACAGTAAACACTCATTTCCTTTTAGCCCAGCTATTTTAAATAAAAGAATTATGTTTAATGAACCTAAAAGGGGTGATGTTATTGTTTTTAAAACACCAGCAGATAATAGAACAGATTATATTAAAAGATTAATTGGTTTACCAGGTGATAAGATCCAATTTATAGACTCAAATTTGTATATAAATAATAATGAAATAATGAAATCTCGTATATCCAGTGAGGATAAAATATATTGTGGAAATAGTACTATCGATGTCTTTACATTTGAGGAAAAATTATCAAATAATAAAATACACAATACTGTCTATCTAAAAAATTTTCCCTTTAAAAATTCTGACGTTTTTAAGGTACCAAAGGATTATTATTTTTTCTTAGGAGATAATAGAGACTGTTCAAAAGATAGCAGATTCCTATCTAGCGTTGGATACGTTCATAAAGAAAATTTAGTAGGGAAGGCTCAATTTATTTTTTTTTCTTCTGATAAATCAATTGGCAGTTTTTTTGCGTTTTGGAAATGGCATAAATCTATAAGAATAAATAGATTTTTTAAAAAAATTAAATAATGAAACTAGATTATTCTATTTTAGAAAAAAATATAAGATTTAAGTTTAGGGATAAAAGATTATTAGTTAAATCATTAACGCACAAAAGTTATGATAAATTAAATAATAATGAAAAAATAGAATTTTTAGGTGATAGAGTTCTTGGTCTAGTAATTGCAAAAAAACTTCTAGAAATTTATCCAGATGAAAAAGAAGGTATACTAGATAAAAAATTTGCTTCTTTAGTAAATAAAAAAACTTGTTTACAGGTAGCAAGAAATATCAAATTAGAAAAGTATATTTTAACTTTTAATCCAAAAAATAAAAAAATTAAAGTTGAAGATAAAGTTTTAGCAGATTGTTGTGAATCTTTGATTGGCGCAATATATTTAGATAGAGGTTTTGGAGCTAGTGAAAGTTTTATACTAATGCATTGGAAAGAAAATATTAAAAATAGCACTATTACACCCATAGATGCTAAAACTAAATTGCAAGAATTTTCTTTAAAGAAATTTAAGAAATTACCTACTTATAAATTAATTTCTAATACTGGTCCAAGACATAAACCAATATTTAAGATAGGTGTAAAACTTCCTAATTCAAAATATTATACAGGCAAAGGTCTATCTAAAAAAGATGCTGAACAAAATGCAGCATTAATGTGTTTAAATGAAAATTTATAAATATGAATTGGGACGATACAGGATTTTTACTATCAAAAAATCGATATAATGAAAATTCGGTAATTTCTGAAATTTTTACACAAGATCACGGTAAAGTTTCAGGAATTATATTTGGAGGCACTTCAAAAAAAATTAAGAATTATCTCCAAATAGGTAATAAATTACATATAAGTTTTAATTCAAAATCGGAAAATAGACTTGGTTATTTTAAAATTGAAATTTCAAAAGCTTATTCCCCAATATATTTTGATAAACCAAAAAAATTAAATTGTATTTCTTCGGCAATGAACTTAATTAAAATTCTTACCGCTGAATCCCAGTCAAATATTAAAGTATATGAGTTAATAGATGATTTTTTTTTAATATTAACAAAAACAAATTGGTTAAAAGAATATATTTTTTGGGAATTAAAATTATTAAGTGTTCTTGGATTTAATCTTGAACTTAAAAAATTAGTTATCAAGAAGATAGTCAAAGACAAAGTGATTTATATTGTTGAGTCTCCAACCGAGAAAAAAGTAGTTCCAAATTTTTTAATTGATAATAATAATGATTTAGATAATTTAAATGATATATTAGATGGATTGAAATTAGTTGGAGATTTTATGTATAAAACTATTTTAAAACCTAACAATATAAATCTCCCAATTAGTAGAAATCAATTTATTGACTCTTTAAAATCATTTATTTAAAATTTTATCAAGTCTATCTGCATAATAAGATACAATAGCGTTTGCTCCAGCTCTTTTAAAAGCCACTAAACTTTCATATATGGCTTCATTACTAATCAATTTTTTTCTGATTGCATTTGATATCAAACTGTATTCACCTGAAACCTGATATGCAAAGACAGGTATCTTAAATTTTTCTTTTATGGATCTAATTATATCTAAATACGGCATTCCAGGTTTGACCATAACCATATCTGCACCTTCTTTTATATCAAGTGCCACTTCTCTTAAAGCTTCATCACTATTTCTAAAATCCATTTGGTAAGTTTTTTTATTTCCTTTTAAGAATCCTTTTGAACCAACAGCATCTCTAAATGGCCCATAAAAACTAGACGCATATTTAGCTGCATATGAGAGTATTTGAGTATTTTGATAATTTGCTTTGTCCAAAGCTTTTCTTATTTTTCCGATTCTTCCATCCATCATGTCAGAAGGCGCTAAAACATCACAACCCATTTCGGCTTGTAGTAATGATTGATTTATTAATACATCAATTGTTTCATCATTTAAAATTTGATTTGATTTAATTAGCCCATCGTGACCATGCGATGTGTAAGGATCTAGAGCTACATCGCACATAATACCTATTTCGTTTTTATATCTCTTTTTAATTTCAATAATTGCTTTACAAACTAAATTATTTTCATTGAGAGACTCAGATCCTATTTCATTTTTTAAATTTTTCTTAGTTTTTGGAAAAAGTGCAACCATGGGTATCCCCGCTTTGATTGCCCTATCTACAATTTGAGAGATTTTATTTATTGTATATCTATAGACCCCAGGCATTGAAATAATCGATTCTTTTTTGTTAGATCCCTCAATTAGAAATATAGGTAAGATAAAATCACTTGAGCTTAAGGTATTTTCCTGAATTAATTTTCTAGTCCATAAATGCTTTCTATTGCGTCTAAGTCTCAAGCTTGGATATTTTCCTGTGATCATGTTTTAATTTCTTTTAAAATGCGACAAATGTAATATACAAATATAACTTAAAAAGAGTATTAAACAATTACTAATAATATTAAAATAAACATTATGTCATTAAATTTTCAAGATTTTCAAAAACAAGATATAAAGTTTGATATAGATAAATTAAAAGATGCTTATCAACAGATTATAAAAATTAAAAAATTTGATGGTCCTCAAGGAGTTTCTAATTTTGGAGCTATATCATTAACACAAATACCTAATGATCCTGAGTCTATAAAAGGACATAAGGTACGAGGAGTATTTTGGACAAAACCAGATTCAACCGGTAAAGAAGTAGTAAGAGATGAAGCTATAAATGAAGCTGCTTATTCAGAATTTATTGAGGATTATAAAAATACTTACTTTAAAGAAGTTTTTGATATTTTATCATCAAGATACAAACTAGGAAGAGTTAGAATATTATTAAAACAACCGAGATCAACATTGAGTTGGCACAGAGATCCAGAACCAAGGTTACATATACCTATAATTACAAATCCCGGTTGTCACATGGTAATAGATAATGTTGCAAAACATTTGCCTGCTGATGGATCTGTATGGGTTACTAACAACACAAAATATCACAATGCATTTAATGGTGGAGAAGAAAATCGAATACATTTAGTAGCTTGTGTTTTAAATTATAAATTTAACTAAATTGAAAAAAATATTTATCTCATCAGATCATGCTGGTTTTAAATTAAAGGAGCTGATTAAAAAACATTTGAAAAAAAAAAAATTAAATTTTCAAGATCTTGGCCCTAACTATGAAAATAATGTTGATTATCCTGATTATGCTCACAAAGTTGCAAAAAAAGTTAAAGTAAATAGAAACAATATAGGCATTTTAGTATGTGGCTCAGGTACAGGTATGAATATTGTGGCAAATAAGCATAAAAATATTCGTGCTGCTCAATGTTTTAATTTAAAATCAACAAAATTATCTAGATTGCATAATGATGCAAATATCATTACATTAGGCTCTAGATTAATAACAAAAAAAAATGCTTTAAAATTTATAAGTGTTTTTTTAAATACAAAATTTGAAGGTGGTAGACACCTTAAAAGAGTGAGGAAAATTTAGAATGTCTAGTGAAAAAAACTATTTAAATGATAGCTATAAAAGTTTCTTTGAAGATAGTTTATCTATAAAAGACCCAGAACTTTATAAATCAATTAAAGATGAACTAATTAGACAACAACAGCATATAGAATTAATTGCTTCTGAAAATATTGTCTCTCAAGCAGTATTAGAAGCTCAAGGATCAGTTTTAACTAATAAGTATGCAGAAGGATATCCTAGTAAGCGATATTATAATGGATGCGAACATGTAGATGTTGCAGAAAATCTTGCAATCGAAAGATTAAAAAAATTATTTAATTGTAAATTTGCAAATGCTCAACCACACTCAGGTGCTCAGGCTAATGGTGCTGTATTTTTAGCTCTATTGAACCCAGGTGATACTTTTATGGGTATGAGTTTGAATTCAGGCGGTCATATAACTCATGGTCTAAAAATTTCAATGTCTGGTAAATGGTTTAATGCAATAGGTTACGATGTTGATAAAAAATCTGAGCTTATTGATTATGATAATGTAGAAAAAATAGCATTAGAAAATAAACCTAAATTAATAATCGCTGGAGGAAGTGCATATTCCAGAGTAATTGACTTTAAAAGATTTAGAGAGATAGCTGATAAGGTAAATGCCTATCTTATGGTAGATATGGCACACTTCTCTGGTTTAGTTGCTGGTAAAGGATATCCAAATCCATGTGATTATGCTCATGTAGTAACATCAACAACCCACAAAGTATTTAGAAGTGCACGAGGTGGAATAATTTTAACTAACCATGAAGATCTTGCAAAAAAATTTAATACAGCTGTTTTTCCAGGTTACCAAGGTGGCCCTTTAATGCATATCATAGCTGCGAAAGCTGCTGGATTTCTTGAAGCTTTACAGCCAGAATTTCAGGATTATATAAAATCTGTCTTAGCAAATGCAAAAATTTTAGCAGAAACTTTAAAAAATAATGGATTTAAGATCTATTCAGATGGAACAGATACCCATTTGATGTTGGTAGATTTAAGACCATATAATGTAAAAGGTAATCTTGCTGCTGAAAGTTTATCAAGAGCAAATATTACGTGTAATAAAAATGGTATTCCTTTTGATACAGAAAAACCTATGATTACTTCAGGTATTAGATTAGGAACACAAGCAGCTACAACTCGTGGATTTGGCTTAAATGAATTTAAAACTGTAGGTGAATTAATAACAAAAACTTTAAAAGGTCTATCTGAAAATCCAACTGATAATAGTAAAATAGAAGAAGAAGTAAAAAATGAAGTTATTTCTTTAACTTCATCATTTCCGATATATAAGAACTTATAATTAATGATTTGTCCTTGTGCAAAAAAAGGTGAAACATCTGTTGTAGATTCACGTCCAACAGAAGATGGGACCGCTATAAGAAGAAGACGTTTATGTGTATGTGGGGAGAGATTTACAACTTTTGAAAGAATTCAATACAGAGAATTAATGGTGATAAAAAAAAATGGTCGAAAATCATCTTTTGACAGAGATAAACTTTCAAAATCAATTTATATAGCTTTAAAAAAAAGACCACTAGACACAGAAACTGTTGAAAAATTCATCAGTAAAATTTCAAGGTCAGTGGAGGATCTTGGTCAAAATGAAATCTCATCTAACACTATTGGCACCCTGGTTATGGAAGGGTTAAAAGAACTAGATCCTGTAGCTTACGTAAGATTTGCATCAGTTTATAGAAATTTTAGAGAAGAAAAAGATTTTGTACAATTTGTGGACAAACTCGATGTCTACAAAAAAAGATAAATTTTCATCAAAAGATAAATTTTACATGGAATTAGCCTTAGACTTGGCTAAATCCCGTCATGGGCAGACCGGGTCAAATCCTTCTGTAGGTTGTGTTATTGTCAAAAATGATAGAATTATTTCCATAGGACAAACCTCATTTAATGGAAGACCACACGCTGAATTTAATGCAATAAAAAATAATTTTGAAGGATTAGAAGGCTCAAAAATGTATGTTACTCTAGAGCCATGCTGTCATCATGGTTTAACACCGCCATGTACACACGCGATAATAAAATCAAAAATTTCAGAAGTTATATATTCTGTTGCTGACATAGACAGAAGAGTAAGAAATAAAAGTTTTAAAATTTTAAAGTCAAAAAAAATAATTGTAAAAAAAGGTTTATTAAAAAGCAAAATTGAAAATTTTTATTTACCTTATTTTTTTAATAGAAAGAAAAAATTGCCCTTTGTTACAGGCAAAATAGCTATTTCAAAAAATAATATTATTTACAGTAAGAACCAGAAAAAGATTACAAATTCTTATTCAGATCAGTTTACGCACATGTTGAGATATCAAAATGATAGTTTGATGATTACTCATAAAACACTAAATAAAGATAATCCAAAATTAGATTGTCGTTTGAAGGGTTTTGAAAAATTTTCTCCAAAAAGAATCATTTTAGATAACAAGTTAAATTCTAAGATAAACAGTTATATAATTAAATCCTCTAATAATCAAAATACTTTGATTTTTTATAATAAAGCTGATAAATCAAAAATTTTAAAATTTAAAAGAAGAGGAATTCATCTAATTAAATCTCGAATTGATAGAAATAACAGATTTGACATTAAATTAATTTTGAAAAAATTATATAATTATGGATGCAGAAATTTGCTAATTGAAGGAGGAGATGAATTAACAAATTCACTGATTAAGAATAAAATTTTTAATAAATTTTATTTATATAAAAGTCCAAAAAACCTTTCTAAAAACTTAGAATATTTGAAATTTAGTAGTCAAAATATATTAAATAAAAAATATAAAACAAAAATTAATCTAAATCTCAATTTACGAAAAGACAGAATAACACTATATAGTTAGAAAAAATGTTTAATGGAATAATTTATAACCAAGGTACTGTTACTAGAATTTTTAAAAGACCTAAAGGTCTTAACATTTTTGTTAAAAGTAATGTTAAAGTATCAAATAAAGACATAGGTTTGTCTGTTGCCTGTGATGGTGTTTGCTTAACTTTAATTTCATATAAATCTAAAATTATGGAATTTTATCTTTCGAAAGAAACGATAATTCGATCAAAATTCAAATTTTTAAAAATAAAAGATAAAATAAATTTAGAATTACCTTTAAAATATGGGACAAAAATTTCAGGACATATTTGTCAAGGACATGTTGATACAGTAGGCAAAGTATTAAGTATAAAAAAAATAGATAAATCATTTCTTTTTGACTTTGATTTACCTAAAAAGGAAAGAAAACATTTAATAGAAAAAGCATCTATCTGTGTGAATGGTATTTCTCTTACAATTTCAAAAGTGACTAAAAAAGGTTTCCAAATTTGGGTTATACCTCATACTTACAAAGAAACGAATTTATCAACTTTAAAAAAATCTAGTTTAGTCAACATAGAGATAGATATCTTGTCTAAATACGTTAGGAACTATTTTAATGGAAAGAAATAATTTTGCGTCAATAGAGTCAATTATAAACATAGCCAAAAAAGGTGGTATGTTTATTTTAGTAGATGATGAAAAAAGAGAAAATGAAGGAGATTTAGTTATTTCAACATCAGACTCAAATGCAAAGAACATTAACTTTATGGCAAAATACGGACGAGGTTTAATTTGTTTAGCACTTGATTCACTTCAAGCAAAAAGATTGAATTTATCTTTAATGTCTCCAGTAAATCAATCAAGAAACAAGACAGCTTTTACAATTTCTATTGAAGCAAAAAAAGGAATAACAACAGGTATATCTGCTAAAGATAGAGCGAAAACAATAAAAATTGCCTCAAAAAAAAATGCGAGTAAAAATGAGATTGTTTCACCTGGACACGTGTTTCCAATTATAGCCAAAGATGGTGGAGTTCTTGTTAGAGCGGGACATACTGAAGCTTCAGTTGATATATCTAAATTAGCAAAAAAAAATAACTCTGCTGTAATTTGTGAAATTATGAATGAAGATGGAACAATGGCCAAAGGTCAGGATTTATTTAATTTTGCAAAAAAACATAAATTAAAAATTGGAAAGATAGAAGATCTGATTGAATATAGACTAAAAAAAGAAAAGCTTATTAAATTTAAAAAGCAGAGTAAGATTGATGTAAAAAATCAAAAATATAGTATTAGAATTTATGAGAATCTTTTAGATGGCTCAGAACATTTTGCATTAATAAAAGGTAAAATAAAAAAAGGTATTACTCCAAGAGTAAGAGTAATTTCATCTAATGTCGTCCAAAATTATTTAATAAATCAATCATTACCAAATTCATTTGATAAAACCTTAAATTATTTTAGAAAATATCAAAATTGTGTTTTAGTATTTATCAAAGACTCAAATTTAAAATCAGTAACTCAAACTTTAAAAGATTATAAAAACAAAGACTTTTATAAAAAGGGAAATGACAAGTTAATAAGAAATTATGGTATTGGGGCTCAAATTATTAAAGACTTAAAAATTAAAAACATGATATTAATCACTAAATCACCAAAAAAAGTTATTGGTCTTGATGGTTATGGTATAAAAATTAAAAAACAGGAATTAATTTGATGAAAAAAAAATATTTAATTGTTGTAGCAGATTATTATAAAGATATTGCTGATGGATTAATAAGCAGTGCTTTAAAAATAATTCCAAAAAAAAATATTATTAAAATTATTAAAGTACCCGGTGCTTTTGAAATTCCAGTTACAATCTCTAAAAATTTAAAAAAATATGATGGTTTTTTAGCTTTAGGATGTGTAATTAAAGGTCAAACGCCACACTTTAATTTTATTTCTCAAGCTTCAACAGATGCCATAATGAAATTATCTATAGATAGCAAAAAACCAATTGGAAATGGAATAATCACCTGTCTAAATATGACTCAAGCAAGAGCAAGAAGAAAAAAGGGTGCTGAAGCTGCAGAAGCTGTGATTTCAGTTTTGTCTCAAAAATGAGAACTCATTATAATCCTAAAAATAACCCTAGAGTTATAATTATACAGAAATTATATGGGAAATTTTATAATGAAGATGATGATTTAGATTTTCCAAAACATAGATTTAAAAAATTTATTAAAGATATTGTTTTAGGAACGATAGAAAGAAACGATCTTATTTTAGATGAATTAAATAATAAATTAGGTGATGAATTTGTATTTGAAAAATTAGACAAAGTTTTTCAAACAATTTTAAAAGCAGCAACTTATGAATTTATGTATAAGCCAAATTTATCTATAAATATAATTATTAAAGAATATTTAAATTCATCTAATTTTTTTCTTGAAGACTCACAAACAAAGTATCTTAATGCTTTATTAGACAACGTTGGAAAAAAATTAAGATCTAGCAATGCATGAATTTGATCTAATAAATAATTATTTTTTTAAAATAGCTAAAAAAAATAAATCTGCTCTTAATCTAAACGACGATGTTTTTTTTGATAAAAAAAGAGGTGTTGTTGTATCTGTTGATACCTACAATATTGGTACGCATTTTTATGATTTTAAATCCCCAGATTTAGTAATTAAAAAAATATTAAGATCATCAATTTCTGATTTAATCTGTAAAGGCGTAATACCAAAGTTTTATTTTATTTCTGGTTCAGGTAATAAAAAAACATTTACAAAAAATAATTTATATAAAATTTCAAAGTCACTTAAATCAGAACAAAATAAATTTAATATAGATTTATGTGGAGGAGATACAACTTTTTCAAGTAAACTTAGTTTTACAATCACCTCATTGGGATATTCAAATAAAATAATTTATCGCAATAAAGCTAAATTAAATGATGACATTTATGTTACAGGAAATTTGGGAGATAGTTATTTAGGTCTTAAAGCATTAAGTAATAATGTTAAATTTAAAAATAAAGATAAATTATTCTTTGTAGATAAATATTACAAACCAAAGTTACCTTTAAATTTAACAAAATATTTATTAAAGTTTGCTAATAGCTCTATTGATGTTTCAGATGGATTAATTGATGATTTAGGAAAAATGATTAATAGACAAAGCTTATCATTTCACTTATTTGAAAAAAAAATACCTGTTTCCAATAAATTGAGTAATTATATTAAAAAACAAAGATTAAATAAAATTAATCTAATTTCTAATGGAGATGATTATCAGGTTTTATTTACTGCAGATGTTAAGAAAGCTAGAATCATTCAAAAAGCTTCTAAAACAACAGGAATTAAAATAACTAAAATTGGTAAAATTGTATCTGGTAAAAATAGATCTTTTATATTCGATGAAAAAGGTAAGCAAATACAAGCTAAATCTAAAGGTTATATTCATCGGTTTTAGAAGTTAATCGTTGTCTTTTTTATCTTTTTTTGTATTGTGCGGGCTTAAAATTTAACAACCAACAACTTAAGGTTAATATGAGCGGAACAGTCGAAACAATACTATTATATACAATTGGAGCTGGTTTATTATCTATCGTTTATGGATTTTTAACTGGAAAAAATATTCTTAATTCAAGTGCAGGAAATGCAAAAATGCAAGATATTGCTTCTGCAATTCAAATTGGTGCTAAGGCATATTTAGCAAGACAATATAAAACTATTGCTATTGTTGGTACTGTAGTTTTAGTAATTGTAAGTATTGCATTTAGTCCACTAGTAGGTCTTGGTTATTTAATAGGTGCCGCTTTATCAGGTATTGCTGGGTACGTAGGAATGTTAGTTTCTGTAGAAGCTAATGTTAGGACAGCTGAAGCATCTAGAAAAGGCTTAGCTCAAGGTCTATCCGTTGCATTTAAATCTGGTGCTGTAACAGGAATGTTGGTTGCTGGTTTGGCACTATTATCTATAGCTGTTTATTATTATATATTATTGAAATCTAATGTTGATGAAAGAGAAATTGTAAATGCTTTAGTTGCATTAGGTTTTGGAGCTTCTCTAATTTCTATTTTTGCGAGATTAGGTGGTGGAATTTTTACAAAAGGTGCAGACGTAGGCGCTGACTTAGTTGGAAAAGTTGAAGCTGGAATTCCAGAAGATGATCCTAGAAATCCTGCTGTAATTGCAGATAATGTTGGTGACAATGTAGGAGATTGTGCTGGGATGGCTGCTGATTTATTCGAAACATACGCAGTAACAATTGTTGCAACAATGGTTTTATCTTCAATTTTCTTTGTTGGTGATCTAAATATGATGATTTATCCTTTATCTATTGGTGCCGCATGTTTGTTAACATCTATTGTCGGAACATTTTTTGTTAAACTTGGAAAAAGTAACAACGTTATGAATGCTTTATATAAAGGATTTGTTGTATCTGCAGTGGCGTCTCTAGTAATTCTATGGCCCGTTACAGACCATGTAATTGGTTTTACAAATGAATATACAGTAAATGATAAAACTTTTAATGGGATGGATCTGTATTATTGTGGTGTTATAGGATTAGTTATTACTGGATTATTAATTTGGATTACTGAATACTATACAGGAACAAGCTATAGACCAGTTAAATCTGTTGCTCTATCATCCACAACAGGTCATGGCACAAATGTTATTCAAGGCTTGGCAGTTTCTATGGAAGCAACTGCTATACCTGCATTAATAATTGTTGCCGGTATTCTTATTACTAATTCTATTGCTGGACTCTTTGGTATTGCAATTGCTGTAACTACTATGCTTGCGTTAGCTGGTATGGTTGTAGCTTTAGACGCATATGGTCCTGTTACAGACAATGCTGGAGGTATTGCTGAAATGTCTAATCTGGATAAAAAAGTAAGAAAAACGACTGATGCTTTAGATGCCGTTGGTAATACAACTAAAGCAGTGACAAAAGGTTATGCTATTGGTTCAGCTGGTTTAGGTGCTTTAGTATTGTTTGCTGCTTATACTGAAGATATTAAACATTTTTCAAAAGAAGCAGGTTCAGCTTTAGAAGGTATTGTAGTTACTTTTGATTTATCTAATCCATACATTGTTGTTGGTCTTTTAATTGGTGGAATGTTGCCTTACTTATTTGGTTCAATGGGAATGCAGGCTGTGGGCAGAGCAGGTGGAGCAGTTGTTATAGAGGTCAGAAGACAATTTAAAAAATTTCCGGGTATTATGAAAAGAAAACAAAAACCTGATTATGCAAAATTGGTTGATCTGTTAACTGTTGCAGCAATCAAAGAAATGATAATCCCATCTTTATTGCCAGTTTTATCACCTGTAGTTTTATATTTTATTATCTTAGCTATAGGTGGGCAAGTTGCTGCTTTAGCTGCTGTAGGAGCTATGTTGTTAGGAGTTATTATAACTGGACTTTTCGTTGCTGTATCAATGACTGCTGGCGGCGGTGCATGGGATAACGCTAAAAAATATATTGAAGATGGAAATCACGGTGGTAAAGGATCGGAAGCTCATAAAGCAGCTGTAACTGGTGATACTGTTGGCGATCCATATAAAGATACCGCTGGACCAGCTGTGAATCCTATGATTAAGATAACAAACATAGTTGCTTTACTTTTGCTAGCAGTAATAGCTGGTTAATTTGAAGAGCTAAGTTAATTTTTGATCCTCTTTTTTCCAAGCGGATCATCAATTTTTTGTCTTAAAGAACTTAAAAAATTATATATAAATGATTTTTTTTGATAATTAATACCTGTTATACCCTCATCAAAACTAAGATTGTTCATATCATTTTTATTATAAAATTTTTTGCTTAATAATATTCCTGCATTATCTACCTCTAAAACTAAAACATCATTTTTAATTAATTTTTTCTTACCTAATTTCATCAATTTAGAGCTACTAGTTTTACGTTCTATATAAATATAAACTTCATTATCAAAAGTGCTTTTTGTTGAAGGAGGACCTATTAATTTAATAATGTCGTTTTTATTAGTATAATTAATTTTAAGTTTAGTTTGTTTTTTTTCTAAATTATGAACTCCATGATGTTGAACAACCTTGTTTAACGAACAGTTTGCTAATAATATGAATAATAGTATTAATAGTTTTTTCATGAATAAAAAATATATAAATTTTTATAATAATTTAATTAAATTAACCACCAATAAATCTCTTTATATTGGTTTAGTAGATAAACAAGATAGTTTTAGTGATAGATTGCCATTATTTCTTTTTCACTTTGCTTTCATATTAAAAGAATTTAAAAGCAAAGAAAATGATAAGTTATTACAAGAATTATATGATTATAATTTTAGACAATTAGAATTAAGTATTCGAGAAATTGGTTATGGGGACCAATCAATAAATAAAAAAATGAAAGATTATATTAATGTATTTCATGGTATTATATCCGATATACATTTCTGGGATAAAATGAATCTTAATAAAAAAAGAGATTGTTTAAGTAAATTTTTGCAAAATTTTAAAGATATTGATTATTTAATTGATTATTTTGATGAATTTATCAATAATTTAAAAAAAAATAATTTGAAATCATATTTAAAAAGTGTAAACAGTAATTAGTTATGGCTGTACCAAAACGAAAACAAACACCTTCAAGAACTGGCATGAGAAGGGCACAAAATATGAAATTTTCATCGAAAAATGTTGTTGAAGATAAAAATTCTGGAGAATACAGATTATCACATCATCTTGATTTAAAAACTGGCATGTATAAAGGTCGTCAAGTTATAGACCCAAAAGAATAATTTTACTTCATTATTAACCAATGTCATCAATGATAAAAATTGCAGTGGATGCAATGGGAGGTGATAATTCTCCAAAAAAAATTATAGATGGCATAATAAATCACCATTCCTCAAATAAAGATGTTTTTTATAAAATTTTTGGCAATGAGGAAGAAATTAAAAAATGTTTAGATAATAAAATCAATAATAATAACTTTGAAATTATTAATACATTAAATAAAGTTTCAAGTGAGGATAGTCCATTAGAAGCAGCCAAAAGAGGAAAGGATACAAGTATGTGGCTTGCAATTCAAAGTGTAAAGCAAAAAGATTGTGATATTGTTATTTCAGCAGGTAATACTGGTGCTTTATTAGTTATTTCAAAACTTAATTTAAAAATGATTGAGAATATAGATAAACCTGCATTGTCAGCACTATGGCCAAACAAAAAAAGTATGAGTGTTGTCTTAGATCTTGGTGCAAATATTGAGTGTAGTTCAAAAAATTTATTTGATTTTTCAATAATGGGTGCATCTTTATATAAATCTTTATATCCTCAAGAGACTCCTAGAGTTGCATTGTTAAATATTGGCTCTGAAGAATTAAAAGGAAATGAGATAATTAAAGAAACATTTAAAATTATGAATGAAAAAAAATCAGATGATTATAAATTTTGCGGATATATAGAAGGAAATGAATTAATGAACGGAAATGTAAATGTAATAGTCTCAGATGGTTTTACAGGAAATGTTGCTTTAAAGACAGCCGAGGGAACAGCAAATTTTATTACGGATGAATTAAAAAAAGCATTAAGTGGATCAATTATTGGCAAAATTTCTTCACTTATGAATATTTCAAATTTAAAGAAATTTAAGCAAAGATTGGACCCTAGACTTTACAACGGTGCAATATTTATTGGATTAGACTCTCCCGTTGTTAAAAGTCATGGTGGTACAGATTATATTGGATTTTCAAATTCTCTTGATGTTTGTTGTAAAATAATTAAAGGTGATTTAATAGAAAAAATTAAAAAAAATATTTAATTATGAGAATTAATTTAACTAAAAAAGATTTAGTTAATTTAATTTACATGCAATTAGGTTTTTCTAAACAAATTTCAGAAAATTTAATTGATGATTTTTTACAAACAATTATAAATAATTTAACCAAAGAAAAAACTTTAAAATTGTCTAAATTTGGAACCTTCAATATAAGACAAAAAAAACCAAGAGTTGGACGAAATCCAAAAACAAAAGAAAAAGCAGTTATTACACAAAGAAATGTTGTTTTATTCAAACCCTCAAAAGAATTTAAAGATTTTATTAATTTAAAATATGATAAATAAATCTGACAATGCATATAAAACAATAGGTGAAGTAGTAAAAATACTTGATTTAAAAAGCAGATCTGGACAAAAGACTCCTACTCATACAATCAGGTATTGGGAAAAAGAATTCAAACAAATTAAACCAAAAATATTGTCTGGTAAAAGACGTTATTACGACCGATCAAATATTGATTTGTTAAAAAAGATTAAATTTTTATTAAAAGATAAAGGCATGACGATTAGTGGAGTAAAAAAAATACTCAATACAGCGGATACTAATAATCTTGACGAAATTTCAAATAAATCTATAAATGCTGATAATTTAAGAAATAAAATAAACAATATTTCAAAAATTATAAAACATTTAAAAAAAATAAAATAATATGGCAAAAAAAACACACGTAAAAGTAAGACTTGTTCCTGAAGGTAAGCCTGATAGTCCATTTTTTTATTACGTAAAAAAACCTGCTGGTGGTGAAAAAGCAAAAGTGAAGTTAAAAGCTAAAAAATATAATCCTGCAACAAGAAAACATGAAGTTTTTGTTGAAAAAAAACTTCCACCACATAGTAAGTAAATTATTTTTTTTTAAAATTTTTTCTCTCAAAATTTATATAAGACCAAATCATGTTTTTCCAAATACGATTTGTAATTTTGGGATCAATCTTTAGTTTTTTTGATTTTGAGTGAATTTTTTTAAGTATAATATTGATCCGTTTTTTATCTACGATTTCTTTTTTAAATTCTTTAAGTTTTAAAACTTCTTTTACAAGATTTGTTCTATATTTAATCAAGGATAATAACTTATTATCTAACTTATCTAATTTAGACCTTATTAATTCTAATTTTTTTTTGTTTACAGGCGACATTTAATTTATTGGTTTAATTAATAATTATTATATTTATCTATCCATGTACAGTCAGAATTATTCTTTAAATTCTCAATTAAAAATATGGATGATCACTTTATTATTGATGATCGTACTTATAATTTTAGTAGGGGGCTTAACTAGATTAACTGACTCTGGATTATCTATTACCACTTGGGAACTTTTTGTTGGCACAATGCCTCCTTTAACAAGTGATAAATGGATAGAATATTTTGATCTATATAAAACAATACCTGAATTTAAAGAGCAAAATTTCAATATGACTTTAAATGAATTTAAAATAATTTTTTGGTGGGAATGGGCACACCGTCAGTTAGGGAGATTAATTGGTCTAACCGTTCTTTTGCCAATGATTTATTTTACAATTAAAAATGGTTTTTGGATTTTAAGAGAGTATTCAATTATTTTTTTCTTAGTGTGTTTTCAAGGATTTATTGGATGGTACATGGTTTCAAGTGGTTTAGTTGATAGAGTTGATGTTAGTCATTATAGATTATCACTACATTTATTTATTGCTTTTATTATTTTATCTTTAGTTTTCTGGAAGTTTTTAAAACTAACAAATGTAAGAATTAATCAAATAAGTATTAAATTAAACTTAATTAAATTCTTTCTTTTATTGTTATTCTTACAATTAATAATTGGTGCATTTGTTTCTGGTATGGATGCTGGAAAAATTTACAATACATGGCCTTTAATGGGTTCATCATACTTTCCTGATGACAGTATGATCAGTGATTTTTTCAGTCTCAAAGTATTTGATGATCAATCACTTGTTCAATTTATTCACAGAAATTTAGCTTATTTAATTGTCATAATATATTTTTATATGTTTTATTTTGTTTTAAAATATGGAAATGTGAATTTAAAAATTCCATTTTTTATTATTGGAATTAGTTTACTTTTTCAAATTTTTTTGGGAGTTGTTACTATTTTATCTGGAGTAAAAATGCTCTATGCATCTCTACACCAGATAAATTCTATTTTAATAATACTTTCAACGTTATATTTTCTTTATATTGTAAAATATAAAAAAACTATTTACTAAATTCTATTTGTAAATATTAAAACCTTAATTTAGCTTACAGCTTTTAAATTGCCCTTTGATGATTTATTCAATGCTTGATCTAGATCCTCAATTATATCATCAATATGTTCAATGCCGATACAAAGTCTTACATAACTTTGGGTAACACCTGATGCAGCTAGTTCTTTCTCATTTAATTGACTATGAGTTGTACTTGCTGGGTGTATTGCTAAACTTCTAGCATCACCAATATTAGCAACGTGATAGAACATTTTTAAAGACTCGATAAATTTTTTACCAGCTTCAATACCACCTTTAAGCTCGATCCCAATCATTGGTCCATTTCCACCTTTAAGATATTTTTTTGCTCTATCAGCAATAGGTTTATCATGTTCAGTAGAATATATAACTTTTGTAACTTCTTTATGTTTTTTAAGAAAATCAACTACATATTCAGCATTAGCACAATGTTGTCTCATTCTTAAAGCAACTGTTTCAAGTCCTTGAATTATTGCAAAAGCATTATCTGGAGCCAGAGCTGATCCCAAATCTCTTAATAAACAAACTCTTGCCCTAACAGCAAATGGTACATTGGCACCAGTTAGTTCTGGTACAGCCTTTCCCCAAATTACACCACCATAACTATTATCAGGTTCATTAAACAAAGGTTGTCTTTTCGGATCTGCGGTCCAATCAAAGTTACCACTATCAACTATACTTCCTGCAACTGCTGTACCATGTCCACCTATATATTTTGTAAGTGAGTGAATTACTACTGCAGCTCCATGTTCAATTGGTCTGCATATCACTGGTGCAGCTGTGTTATCCATTATTAGTGGAATGTTATATTTTCTTCCAATGTCAGAAACTTCCTTTATTGGAAACACCCTTAAATATGGATTTGGTAAGGTTTCACCATAAAAAGCTCTAGTTTTATCATCTATTAACTTTTCAAAATTTTCAGGATTATTTGGATCTGCATATCTTATCTCTATCCCAAGTTTGCTAAGCGTATGTGTGAATAAAGATACTGTACCACCATAAAGATCAGTTGAGCTTACTATATTATCACCAGCTTGAGCTACATTTAAAACAGCAAACGTTGATGCTGTTTGACCTGAGGATACAGTTACACATGATAGACCTCCTTCAAGAGCGGCTACTCTTTTTTCTAGGACATCATTTGTTGGGTTCATTATACGAGTATAGATGTTACCAAATTCTTTAAGAGCGAAAAGATTAGCAGCGTGCTCTGTGTTGTTAAATTGGTATGATGTTGTTCTATAAATTGGAACGGCTACAGCGTTTGTCGCTGGATCACTTCTATAATCTCCTCCGTGAATAGCTATAGTTTCAGGGTTATTTCTTTTTTTAGTCATTTTACTCCTTTTTTAGTGCTTTAACTTTATGTAAGGCGCACAATATAGTTCAAATGCCTACCGATAATGATATGAAAATTCCATTTTAGCAGTATAAAGCCCGCAATAGGATCAAATCGGCAATTAAACTTTTATCACAAAAGCTAATATTTGCAATATAAATATCAAATTGACTTTAAACTTAATATTAGTATTAATCCAGGCACAATGACAAAATTCTTAAAAAAAGACCAACTTTCCTCTCACTGGTATGAAATTGATGCTAAAAATGCTGTAGTAGGGAGAATAGCTACAATTGTTTCAAAAATAATCAGAGGAAAAAATAAAACTACTTTTACTCCACATATGGATGATGGTGATTTTGTTGTCGTAAAGAATATAGAGCATATAAAATTTACAGGAAAAAAATTTCAAAATAAGAGATATTATAGACACACAGGTCACCCAGGCGGGATAAAAGAAACATCTCCTGAAAAATTAGCAGTAAAAAAACCTGGCGAAATTTTAAAGCTAGCAGTAAAAAGAATGTTACCTGGTGGTGTTTTAGGAAAAAAACAATTAACTAAATTAAAAATATATTCTGGTAATGAGCATCCACATGCTGCACAAAATCCAAAAATAATTGAGATCAATAAACTTAATAACAAGAATTTGGTAAGAAATTAATGGAAACATCTCAAGCGACATCTAAAAAAGCTAAATTGAATTTAGATTTTAAAGATGGCAAATATGCCACTGGTAGGCGTAAAACCTCTATAGCTAAAGTTTGGTTGAAAAAAGGAACAGGTAAAATTTATGTTAATGGGAAATTGTTTGATGAATATTTTATTAGTGAAAATCACAAAATGCAAATCACTCGACCTTTTGAAATTATAAATCAAGCTACAGCTTATGATGTAAGATGTAGTGTTACTGGCGGAGGTCATACAGGTCAAGCAGGTGCTATGGTTCATGGTATATCAAAAGCACTAGTAATGTTTGATGGAAACCTCAAAGCTACTCTAAAAGCAGAAAATCTGACTACTAGAGACCCTAGAGCAGTTGAAAGAAAAAAACCAGGTAGAAGAAAAGCTAGAAGAAGTTTTCAATTCTCTAAAAGATAATTTTTTTTTAACATTTAACTGTTATAATATTAAATGCCTAAAATTAATGTACTCATAGCTGGTTCAACAGGTTATATTGGAATTCAACTGATTAAACTATTAGTGAAACATAGAAATATAAATATAAAATATCTATGTGGAAAAAATTCAATTGGAAAAAAAATTCATAATTTCGATAATGAATTAAAAAATAAAAAACTTCCTAATATAATAAAATTTAAAGATGAATTACTAAAAAATATAGACATAATATTTACCGCTTTACCTAATGGAGAAGCCCAAGTTATTTCAAAAAAACTTTTAAATCATAATATATTGATTGATCTAGCTGCAGATTTTAGACTTAAAAATAAATTTGATTACATAAAATGGTATAAAAAAAAACATCATGCACCTAATAATATTAAAAAATCAATTTATGCACTACCGGAATTTACTGGTAATAAAATTAAAAATTTTCAAATAATAGGATGTCCAGGATGTTATCCGACATCAATTTTACTTCCCTTAATTCCTTTAATAAAAAAGAAATTTATTAAGTTAGATAACATTATTATTGACTCAAAATCTGGATATTCTGGTGCAGGTAGAGGAGTTCATAAAAAATATAAAGATAAAAATTTATACGAATCATTAAGCGCTTATGGAGTAAGTTTTCATAG
>CACFWD010000004.1 GCA_902569975.1 uncultured Pelagibacteraceae bacterium
TGTGGTTGCTATTGGTATCACTGTTTTAGATTTATTAGGAAAGTTACTAATAAACTGAAGGACCTGCATACCTCCCATTGAACCACCAGTTATAGAAAATAGTTTGTCAATACCAAAATGATCAAGTAAATTATATTGAGCATTCACCATGTCATTAATTGTAATAACTGGAAAATTTGTTCCAAAAATTTTTTGATCAGGATCTTTATGACTTGGTCCGTATGATCCCATACATCCACCGATTACATTAGAGCAAATAACAAAATATTTATTTGTATCGATAGCCTTATCAGGACCTACAGCATAACTCCACCAACCCTCTTTGTTAGTTACAGGGTTTATTCCAGTTACAAATTGATCTCCTGTTAGAGCATGAAAAACTAATATTGCATTATTTTTTTTTAAATTAAGCGAACCGTAAGTTTCATAGGCTATTGGAAAATCTTTGATAGTTTTTCCACAGTCAAGTTTTAAAGGTTTTTTAACAATTAAAGTTTTTATATTTTTCTTAGTATTCATATTTTTAGACTGTTTTGAATTGTGAGAAAAAAAACTATTTTAGCGGTTTTTTTTAAGCGCTCGCAATTCAGTTAAATCAGCGCATAAATTTTTTACTAGAACTTATTTATTATGTCAATTTTTTAAAAAAACCTCTTATTATCTATAAAAATTTGTAATTTTATCTATAAAGAGCTCATAAATTAAAAAAATGACAACTCCAAATTTTAAAAGATTTGATATTGAAGCTTATAGGCCTGGCAAATCAAAAGTTAAGAAACTTAAGAAGGTAATTAAGTTATCTGCAAATGAATCTGCTTTAGGTATGAGCCCTAAAGCAAAGAAAATAATATCAAATAAAAATTTAAATTTAGATAAATATCCAGATGGAAAATCTCAAAATTTAAGAAAAGAAATATCTAAAGCTTATAAATGTAATTCTGAGAAAATTATTTGTGGAGCAGGTTCAGATGAAGTGATTCAAATGATATGCCAGTTGTTTTTAAACCCAAAAGATGAGGTTGTAGTACCCGAGTATAGTTTTTTAATGTACAGAATTTATTCAAAAATTGTTGGTGCAAAAGTTGTATTTGCAAAAGAAATTAATTTTAAAGTTTCAGTAAAAGAAATTTTAAAAAAAATTACAAAAAAAACTAAAATTGTTTTTATAGCAAATCCAAACAATCCAACAGGAACTTACATAACTAAAAAAGAGGTTTTAGAATTAAGAAAAAGATTAAATAAAAAAATTTTACTTGTTATAGACGATGCCTATGCGGAATATATGAAAAACAAAGATTATTCATCTGGGTTAGATTTGTTTAAAAATAAAGACAATGTTTTCATACTTAGAACTTTTTCAAAAATGTTTGGATTAGCTTCTTTGAGAGTAGGTTGGGGATATGGATCAAAAAAAATAGTTGATGCGTTAAATGTTATAAAACCACCATTTAATGTAAATGGTATTGCTCAATTAGCTGCCGCTCAGTCACTGAAGGATAAAGCTTTCATAACTAAATCGATTAGACATAATTTATTATATTCTGAAAAAATTAAGAAATTTCTTGAGACATATAATATTTTTTCAAATTCAGTTTCAGCAAATTTTTTATTACTTAATTTTGATAAATGCAGATATTCAGCAAAATTTTTGTATGAAAAACTCAAAAATAATGGAATTATTTTAAGATCAACAGAAAATGGTTATCATATAAAGAATAAATTGAGGTTAACTATTGGATCTAAACAAGAAAATTTAAAGTTTATGAGTGTTATTAGGCAAGTATTGAAAAAATGAAAAATATTTTAATTATTGGCTGTGGATTATTAGGTTCATCTTTATTAAGGCGTGTTAGTAAAAAAAAAATTGCTAAGAAAATATTCATTTATGAAAAATCAAAATCGAATATTGCTAAAATTAAAAAATTAAGATTACCTGGAACAATTGTTAAATCATTAAAAGAAGGTGTAAGTAATTCAGATCTAATTATCTTTTGTACACCAATGAGTGAATACAAAAATATTATTTTAAAAATTAATGCCTTTATACCATCAAAAACATTAATTACAGATATTGGTTCTTCAAAAATTGAAACTTCTAAAATTATAAATAAATTTTTAAAGAAAGGTATTCATTGGATTCAAAGTCACCCAATAGCTGGATCAGAGGTCAGTGGACCAGAACATGGAAAAGATAATATGTTCATAAATAGATGGTGTATAATAATTAAAGAAAAAAATACTCAAAAAAATAGCATAAATATTATTGCTAAGTTTTGGAAAAAAATTGGATCAAAAGTAGTTGTAATGAGTGCTGAAAAACATGACAAGATTTTCTCTATGACTAGCCATCTACCACATTTAATTGCATATAATTTAGTTAAATCCGCACAAGATTTTGAAAAAAAACAAAGCTACGATTTAATAAAATTTAGTGCAGGTGGATTAAGAGATTTTTCTAGAATAGCAGCATCAAATCAAATTATGTGGCGTGATATTTTTTTTGATAATAAGAACAACATTTCAAAAGCTATTGATTTATTTATAAAAAATTTGAGCCAATTCAAAAAAGATATCAATTCAAAAAATAACAAGTCTATTATTAAAAAACTTATTCAAACTAAAAAAGTAAGATCAAAAATCATTAAGTTGAGACAAGATATTGATAAACCTGACTTCGGAAGAGATTAATATTGTAAGTTAGATACTTTTTTTATTTTTAGATTTGCAGTTTTTTGAATTCTATTAATTGTTTCTTTAATTGGCATAATTATAACTTTTTTTTCCGGCCCATAAGCATGAATTAGTTTTTTAGAATTTAAACATATGGCTACATGACCTTTCCAAAATATGATATGCCCTTTTTTAAATTTTTTTTTCTTAATTTTTTTTTTTGAGTATTTAATCTGATCTTTTGTATCTCGTGGATAAAATGAGTTATTATAATTAAAGTATATTTGTAATAAAGCTGAGCAATCAATACCATTAAATGTTTTTCCACCCCAAACATATTTTACGTTCAAAAACTTTTTAAATATTTTAACAAAATTTTTTTCTTTATAATTTAATTTTTTAACATCAGTTTTTTTAATCCATTTATTTTTCTCAATTTCAATGTAATTTATATTTTGAGTTAATACAGATAATTTAGATGCAAGTGGAAGCCAACTATTTGTTTTAATTCCAGGTTTTTTGAATATTCTTGCTTTTAATGAACTGACTTTATAAACAGGTTTAAATTTTTTTAAATATTTTGAGTTTCTCATATAACCAATGTAATTATCAAATAATGTTTTAATTTTAACCCAATTTTTATTTTTAGATAAAATTTTAAATTTTTCACCATATATGATTTGAGAAATCACCTCTGATTTATTAGAAGGTTTTTTATAGATATTTGATAAATTATTTATGAAATAAAAATTATTTTGCACCAATTTTAATTTTATTTTTAATTAACCATAGACAAACTAATGAAGGTATTACCATTATAGTTGTTAAAACAAAAAACGTGCCCCAATCCCCATTTAACCAGTCAACCAAAGCTCCAGATGATGAAGCTAGTGTAGTTCTGCCCGCAGTGCCAATAGAGGCAAGTAATGCATATTGTGTTGCTGTATAAGTTCTGTCGACTAATAAAGATATAAATGCAACAAATGCTACAGTTGCAAAGGCAGCAGTAATGTCATCGGCTATAACAGCAATCGCAAATAAAACTTCTGACTTTCCAGTCCAGGCTAAAATTGCAAATAAAAGATTCGTTACTGCCATTAGACCTCCAGCAAAAAACATTGTTTTAATTGTTCCAGCTCTCATTGCCATTATACCACCTAATAATGTAAATATCACAGTTGTAATCCACCCTAATCCTTTTGAATAAATTGCAATTTGACCTTTTGAAAATCCAACTTCTTTATAAAAAACTATAGACATTCTTCCCATAAAAGCTTCACCTATTTTAAACAAAAAAACAAAACCCAAAATACCTACAGCTATAGCAAAACCATTTTTTTTGAAAAAACTTATTATTGGTCCACCAATAGTCCCAGAAATATAAGCTATAAAGTTTGTAATAAAATTGTTTGAACCAAGTTTTCCTTTAATTAGTTTATCTGTCTCAATTTGTTTTATTTGTCTATCTGTCTCAAGGGGCTCATGGACAAACATTAACCCAATATTCATCAAAACAACTAAACTTCCTAGAACTAAAAAAGTAGCTTGCCAATAGTCTGAAATTCCTAAATTTTCGAAAAATTCTGCTGTGAATAAAGCAACAACTCCACCTAATTTATAACCTGTCCACCACCCGACAACTGCCATAGCTGCTCCTGCAGCCATAGATTTTCCCTCATTTTCATTAATTTGCTCAATTCTTAAAGCATCTACGGTAATATCTTGAGTTGCAGATGCTATAGCAATAATTAATCCCACAGAAATTAATAATGCTAAATTTTCTGTAGGATTAATAACGCTCCAAATTATTAAACTTAACAAAATAATAATTTGCATTAAAACAATCCAGCCTCTTCTATGACCTATTTTTTTGGTTAGAAATGGAATTTGAATTCTATCTATAATTGGTGCCCATAAATAATTAAAGGCATATACTCCAAAAATTAAACCTGCCCACCCAATTGTTGATCTACTAAGTCCTTCTTCTTTAAGCCAAAGGCTCAAGCTGCTTGCGATCAATACCCAAGGAAATCCACTAATTGCACCTAATAAAAGAATCCTAATCATTCGTATATCTTTATAAATTATAAGAGACCCTAACCAGGATTGTTGTTTATTTATTTCAGACATAATTAATTTCTCCAAAAAGATGGTAAAAACAATACTAGTATTGCAAATAGCTCAAGTCTACCCAATATCATGCCAAAGGTTAAAATCCATTTTGAACTATCAGGAAGAGTTGAGAAGTCTCCATTTGGGCCAATTATTGAACCTAGACCAGGCCCAACATTAGATATGGATGTGGCTGCTCCAGAGATAGATGTAACAAAATCTAATCCAGTCAAAGATAACAAGGCTGTTAAAACAAAGAAAATCACTAAATACATGTAAATGAAAGATATAATTGAAGATATAAATTTATTATCTATTGGATTTTTATCATATTTTAAAACAAAAACTCCTTTAGGATAAATTATTTTTTTTAGTTGATTAATAATAAATAAATATAATATTTGAATTCTAAATATTTTAACTCCACAAGTTGTAGATCCAGCGCAACCTCCAATGAACATTAATAATAAAAATAAAATTAATGTAAAACTTCCCCAAGTATCAAATTCAGCATTCACATAACCTGTACCAGTTAAAATTGATATAATATTAAAAATTACAGATCTAAAATTAAATTCTTTTGAACTACTTATCATCAGATATATCGACAAAATTATTATACTAAAGATTATTACCTTAAAAAAAGTTCTTATTTGGATATCGTTAAATAGTATTTTTTTATCCCCACTAATAAATTTTATGTAGGCAATAAAGGGCAAACTTCCTAAAATTATAAAAATCATTGCTGAAATTTCAATGGAAACACTGTTAAAAAAACCAATTGATTCATTATAATTAGAAAAACCGCCCGTTGCTATTGTAGTCATTGAGTGTGTTAGACTATCGAATAAGTTCATCCCGAAAATTTTATAAGTTAAACCACAAAAAAATGTTAATAATGTATAAATATATATTAGACGAAGTGCTATTTCTTTTGACTTAGGTAATATTTTCTCAGATGAGTCATTATTTGAAATTTTAAAAAGTTGCATCCCACCAACATTCATTATTGGCATTAATGTGATTGCCATGATTATAATTCCAATGCCCCCTAACCATTGAAGAATAGCCCGCCAAAGTAGTATACTTTTTGGCATTTCATTCAAATTGGAGATTACAGTAGATCCTGTTGTTGTGATTCCAGACATGCTTTCAAAAAAAGCATTTATGAATGAAAAATTTAAATCAGAGAAGATAAATGGTAGAGATCCAAAAATTGCAATACTCAACCATGAAAGTGCGGTTAGAAGAAAAGCTTGTTGTAAAGTCAATTTTTTATCATGGTCTAGATTAGATAAAAAAAATAATGTTCCAAAAATTATTGTAACAATAGAGGCACCAAAAAAAGACGAATCTATTTCTGAATATATAAATTGAAAAATAATTGGGATAAACATGAATATACCAAGAATTATTTGTAAAATTCCAAGCGTAAAAAAAACTGTTTTGTAATTAGACATTTTGAAAGAACATTATTTTATGGTAAATAAATTTCAACTCTATAAGAATTAATAAAATCGCTAATTTAAGATTTTAAAAAGATATATTCGTGATTAAAAAAGAAATTTTAGATAAAACAAGTGCATGGCCTTTTGTTGAGGCAAAAAAAATGCTTCGAGAAAGAAAATCGTTTATTGACAAAAAAGGCAAAATTACTCTTCAAACAGGATATGGTCCAAGTGGACTTCCTCATATTGGAACATTTGGTGAAGTTGCCAGAACATCAATGATGGTCAATGCATTAAAACAACTTACAGACCTGCCTACAGAAATAATCACTTTTTCTGATGATATGGATGGTTTAAGAAAAGTTCCTGATAATGTTCCTAATCAAGAACTATTAAATGAAAATCTTCACAAACCACTTACACAAGTTCCAGATCCATTCAAAAAATTTGCTAGTTTTGGAGAACATAATAATGAAATGTTGAAAGATTTCTTAAATAGTTTTAACTTTAATTATAGTTTTAAAAGTTCAACATCTTTATATAAAAGTGGTTTTTTTAATCCGACATTAGAAATTATTTTAGAAAACTATGATGGTATAATGAATATTATACTTCCAACTTTAGGTAAAGAACGTCAGAAAACTTACTGTCCTTTTTTACCTATATGTCCTGATACAGGTCACGTTCTAGAAATACCAGTTTTAGAAATTAATAAAGAAAATTCTAAAATAATTTTTGATAATAAAGGTAAAAAATTAGAATCAAGTATTTTAGATGGAAATTGTAAATTACAATGGAAAGTTGATTGGGCTATGAGATGGTATGCCCTCGATGTAGATTTTGAAATGTATGGAAAAGACCTTATTGAGAGTGCTATTTTATCAACTAAAATTATAAATCTAATTGGAAAAAAAAATCCATCTGGCTTCGCTTATGAATTATTTCTTGATGAAAAAGGTGAAAAAATTTCTAAATCCAAAGGAAATGGTATTACTATAGATCAGTGGTTGAAATATGCTTCCCCTGAAAGTTTATCTTTATACATGTATCAAAATCCTAAAAGAGCAAAAAAGCTTTATAAAGAAATAGTTCCAAAAGCTGTTGACGAATATCTAGATAACATTGAAAAATCAAAAAAACAAACAGACCAACAATTAGTAATGAATCCTGTCTGGCATGTTCACAACGGGAATGTTCCAAAAGAAGAAATGATTATGACTTTTTCTATGTTGTTGAATTTAGTTGAAACAAGCAACGCTGATAACAAAGATCTATTATGGAAATTTGTAAAAAAATATAAATTAAATATCAATGAAAAAAATTTTCCAATTTTTGACGGCTTGGTTGGTTATGCAATTAAATATTTTAATGATGTTATTAAGTCTAAAAAAAAATATAAAACTCCTACAGATAATGAGAAATTAGCTCTACAAGCCTTAGTTAAAACTTTAGAAAAGTGTGATGATCATATGTCACCAGAAGATATACAAACTTTGATTTATACTACAGGTAAAGAAAATGGTTATGCAGAAAACCTTAGAGATTGGTTTAAGCTGATTTATGAAGTGGTCTTTGGTGATGAAAATGGTCCAAGGATGGGTTTTTTTATAAGTTTTTTTGGTGTGAAAGAAACAAAAGAGTTGATAATTGGTAAGTTGAAATAATGTATTCAAATTTAAGATCTTTAATTTTTAAGCTAGATCCTGAAAAAGCACATTTTTTAGCAATTCAATCTCTTAAACTTAATTTAGTTTCAAATATATTTGATGAAATCAAAAATGATCCTTTATTAAAAACAAAACTATTTGACCAAGAAATTGATAATCCAATTGGTATTGCAGCAGGTTTTGACAAGAATGCTGAGGTATATAATCCTTTATTTAAATTGGGATTTGGATTTGTTGAGGTGGGCACAGTCACCCCGTTAAAGCAATATGGAAATGAGAAACCAAGAGTATTTAGATTAGTCGAAGATCAAGCTTTAATAAACAGATTAGGTTTTAACAATCAAGGATCAGATACAATTTTAAGTAGAATAAAATCAAATAAAAAATTAGGTGTGCTAGGTATAAATATTGGCCCCAATAAAGATTCTAAAAATAGGCTTAAGGATTATTTGATTGGATTAGAAAAATTTCATGAAACTGCAGACTATATTACAATTAATATTTCTTCACCAAATACTGAAAATCTTAGAAATTTTCATGATACAAATAAATTAAAAGAGTTATTAAATTCTATATTAGAAAAGAAAATAGAATTAAAAACTGAAATTCCTATAGCTGTAAAGATTTCACCAGATATAAATGAAAATCAAATTAATTTAATTTCTGAAATACTTTTAGAAAATAATGTGAGTGCAATAATAATTTCAAATACCTCTGATGCTTCTCGAGAAACAATTCAAAATATTCAGAGACATCAAAAAGGTGGTTTATCTGGGAAACCAATAGAAAAAAAATCAAATCTTTTGATAAGTAAATTTTATAGTTTAGTTAAGGGTAAAATTAAGATTATTGGAGTGGGCGGCGTTGACTCTGGCAAAGCAGCATATGATAAGTTTTTATTTGGAGCAGATTATGTCCAATTATACACTGGCATGGTATTTCAAGGACCTAATATTGCAGGCAAGATTAAAAAGGACTTAAAAAAATTGTTAATTAGAGATGGCGTTAAAAATTTCACGGAAATTGTGGGAAATAAAACTATTTCTTAAATCTATTAAACTTGACACCTTCATCATCTCATCTTAAATAAGCGCAATTATTATGTCAAAAAAATGTGAACTCACCGGAAAAATTCCTATGAAAGGTCATAATGTTAGTCATGCTAACAATAAGACAAAAAGAAGATTTTTACCAAACCTAAAAAAAGTAAAATTTACAAGTGAGCTTACAGGAAGAAGTTTAAGACTTACAGTAAGTAACTCAGGCGTAAGATCAGTTGACAAAAAAGGTAGTTTTGATGAATTTTTAAAAACTGTAAAGAATAAAAATTTATCCCCAAGATTGAAAAAATTAAAAAAGGTAATTTTAATTAAATCTCCCTTCAAAAAAAAACCTATAGCTAAATCAGCTTAATGAATAAATTATTTATTACCCTATCTATAATGATGGGAATTGTTGTACTATCATCTAATTACTTAGTTCAGTTTCCAGTAAATTATCATGGGTTAAATGAAATTCTGACATATGGAGCTTTTAGTTATCCAATAGCCTTTTTAATTACAGATTTAGCAAATAGGTCCTATGGAAAATTATTAGCAAGACAAATTGTTTATTTAGGTTTTTTTATAGGAATCATATTTACATTGTTATTTTCAACTGATTTTGCAGATTTTATTTCCATTAGAATCGCAATAGGATCAGGGGTGGCATTTATTACTGCTCAATTATTAGATATTCAGATATTTGATAGATTAAGAAAAAAAGAGTGGTTTGTAGCCCCACTTACCTCATCTTTAATTGGATCAACATTGGATACATTTTTATTTTTTTCAATATCATTTTATGCAACAGGAGTTCCTTGGGTTACTTTATCTCTTGGAGATTTAGCAGTGAAAATTTTAGTTGCTCTAATAATGCTAGTACCATTTAAATTACTATTGAAGATTGTAAAACCAATCAAAGTTTAATAAAAAAACTTATAGGACAGAATTTTATAAGCTAATTTTGCAACAAGAAAATTATAAGAATTAAATCCTTTAATTGGAGACAACTCATTAATATCTGCACCAACTATTTTTGAATTTTTTGCTGCAATTCTTATTATATTTAATGTTTCGTCCCACAAAAGTCCTCCTGGTTCAGGTGTGCCAGTTGCAGGCATAATGCTTGAATCTAGTCCATCTACATCAAATGTAAGATAAACAGTTTTGTCTTTAATCAATTTTTTAAATTTTGATAAGTTCCATTTTTTTTTATCTTTTGCCCAAAAAATACTTATTCTTGAGGAATTTTTTTTTAAGAATGGAATTTCATTTTTGGAGATGTTTCTTATACCAAATGAAATTAATGAAACATTCTTATAATCTAAACATCTTCTTATTGCTGAAGCATGTGAAAATTTTTCTCCATTATAACTTTGACGTAAATCTGCATGAGCATCAAAATGTAGGAGACAAATATTTTTATATTTTTTAGTAAAAGGAACAATACATCCAGGCGTTATCGAGTGTTCTCCACCAAATGTCATAGGAAAAAGCTTTTTATCTAAAATTTCTTTATTCAACTTTGAGATTTTATTAAGTGCTTTATTTATATTTTTATCAATTTTAAATGGTTGGAGAGTTTTAATACCTATTTTTTTATAAGGTTCACAATTGAGCTCTTCATCGTATAGCTCAACTTGATGAGATGCTTTTATGATCTCTTTAGGTCCATTTTTAGTGCCTCCTCCGTAACTAACAGTTTTTTCCAAACCAAATGGAACAATTACGACTTTTTCTTTAAAATTAAATTTATTATCAATTCCTAAAAAACCGTTTTTATTTGAGAGATATTTCAATTTTATTCAAAAATTTTTGTAAAGTTTTTTCTTGCTCTATTTTTCCACGCACCTTTATGATAAGCATCACTAGCAATCAAAGGCAAAACACTAGTAGCTTCTGCAAACACCATTTGCTCTTTTGTGATATCTACCTTACCCCATGAACTTGCCTCTTTTAAAGTAGAGCTACTACAAGCACCATCCCTACTATCAGCGACAGTAATTTGGACAGCATATTTATGCATGTCAACATTTTTTCCCAATAGTTCAGC
The DNA here is from genome assembly GCA_902569975.1 of uncultured Pelagibacteraceae bacterium. GTDB lineage: Bacteria > Pseudomonadota > Alphaproteobacteria > Pelagibacterales > Pelagibacteraceae > Pelagibacter. The sequence continues at coordinate 10,991 of CACFWD010000004.1, forward strand.
ACAAATAACAGTATCTTGTATAAAGTTTTTAGGTACACCACCGCCAATCATAAATAATCCAGAGTCCTTAGATCTTATTTTAATTTCTGTTAGTTCTCTAAATTCTCTAACTGAGTCTATTGTCAAATGTTTTTTGGGGTTTTGTTCTTGATGCATAACTAAACCAAATCCTGCGCTAGAGTCTGTAAAGGCAGGACAGAAAATTGGAACATTGTTATCAAAAGCAGTTTCAATCAAAGAATCTTTTTTCTTTGAGTCTTTTTTTAAATATTTTCCCATTTCATTAATAAATTCCCTTGAGGTATAACTTTTTGCCTCAAGATTATTTGCTATTTCACATATGATTTTATCACATAATTGAAGTTCTTCTTCATCTATATAGGTATCATAAATTCTATCTATATAGTTGTCTCTCAGCTCAGTATCATCTTGAAATTGTGAACCTCGATAATGTTTAAAACCAAGAGCTTCAAAAAAATCCATATCTACTATAGAGGCACCCGTTGCAACGATTGCATCTACCATATTATATTTAACTAAATCTTTATAAATATTCATACATCCTGCTGCTGAAGTAGAGCCAGCTAATGTAAGAAAAATTGTACAATCTTTATCTTTAAGCATATCATTATATATATTTGCAGCATTGGCTGTTTCTCTAGAAACAAAGGACATTTTTTCCATTGAGGATATAATTTTTCTAGAGTCGAATGAAGTTATATCAATGTGCTCAACAGGATTTTTTAAGAAATCTCTTTTACTGTTATGACCTGGATTTTTTTGACTCGACATTAAGCTACCATGTTAGCTTTATTAATGTCTTTATCATACATTGTCATTATTGGATTATCTTCAACTTCATAAATTTCATTTGAGTAATAACCATTAAACTGAGTTCTAAATGTTAATCCGTATGCCCCGAGTTGACCAAGTTCAACATAATCATTTTCTTTAATATTATTAGGAAGCAAAAAAGGACCTTTCATATAATCCATACTATCACACGTTGGTCCAAAGAAATCAAAAGCAGTTAATTTTTTTGAAATTATTTTGTTAGAATTTTCTTTAATCATTCTAGATGGGAATACAATGTTTGGTGTACCTGCATCAAAAAGAGTACCATAGGTACCATCATTAATATAAAGCTTTTGTTTCTTTCTTAAATTAATTCTTACAACTGTTGAGCCACTTTCAGCAACTAATGCTCTGCCAGGCTCGCAAATAATTTCAGGAAGTTTTTCAAGCTTTAAATTTTCTAAACTCTTTTTTATTTCTTTAAAATAATTATCTAAAGATTGTGGAACTAAGTCAGGATAAATTGTAGGGAAACCTCCACCTACATTAATGTAATCTGGAATAATCTTTGTCTTTTTAATTATAGTTCCAATTTCACTAATTCCTTTTGAATAAGAAATTGGATGCATACATTGTGAACCAACATGAAAACTTAAACCGATCTTTTTAGCATGTTGTTTTACAAGTCTTAACAAACCTATTGCCTCTGACGTTAAAGCACCAAATTTTTTTGATAAATCAATTTCTGCGTGCTCATTAGAAACTGCAACTCTTACAAATAGTTCTAAATCTTTAGCATTATTTGTGCTCTCAATAATTTTAATTAATTCATCTTTAGTATCTAAAGAAAAAGTTTTAACTCCATAATTAAAATATGCTTGATTTATGCTTTCTCTACTCTTTACCGTATGCATATAAGAGCATTTAGCTGTAGAACTAAAATCTCTTATATTTTTGATTTCTTCTGTTGAGGCTACATCAAATTGATCAACACCACTTTCAATAATTGTTTTGATTATCTCTGGATGTGGATTTGTCTTTACAGCATATAAAATTTTTCCAGGAAATTTATTCAAGAAAAATTTAGTAGCTGATTTTATGGAATTTTTTCTTATACAGTAAACTGGTTTTTCAGGTTTCAGTTGATTTACTAATTCTTCAACCGATTTAAATTTTTGCATTTTTAATGCCTCCAAAAAAAATTTAATAAAAAAAAGCCTTTTTTTAAAAAAACTTTAATATTTTTTGGCATATAAAGTAAACGGCACTAAAGTAAAGCAAATAATTCAAGTCAGAAATGCGTAAAATTCATATATTGTAATATTCACAAGAGACCCCATATGAAGGATATGAAAGAAGAAGCAAAACTACAGAATCTCAATGATTTTGACAATAAATCATTACTAATCGTAGATGATGATAATCCTTTCCGTGAGCGTTTAGCAAGAGCGATGGAAAAAAAAGGATTTGAAGTTTTTCAAGCTGAGAGTGTACAAAAGGGAGTTGAATCTGTAAAAACTAAAAAACCTGGTTTTGCTGTTGTAGACTTAAGACTTGGAGATGGTAATGGACTTGAGGTTGTAAAAGAAATTCAGTCTTCAAATAGCGATAGTAGAATTATCATGTTAACTGGTTATGGGAATATACCCACAGCAGTAGCAGCAATCAAAGAAGGTGCAATAGATTATTTAGCTAAACCTGCTGATGCAGAAGATGTAGAGAAAGCATTATTGGCAGATCCATCAAAAAAAGCAGCCCCACCAGAAAACCCAATGTCAGCTGACAGAGTTAAGTGGGAACATATACATAGAGTTTTCGAGCTATGTAATAGGAATGTTTCAGAAACAGCTAGAAGACTTAAAATGCACAGAAGAACTCTTCAAAGAATTCTTTCTAAAAGATCACCTAGATAAATCTTTTAATTTTAATTATTTGCTTAGTCAAAATAGCTAAAAGCATAATTTTAAAAATCTCGGCTAATAGAAATGGTTTTGCACCTAAGGCAAAAATTGGCTTATCCCATCCAATCAATGTTCCAAGCCAAATTAGACCTAAAATATAGATTGTTGAAGTTGCGATAATTAATTTAAATAAAATAATGAAAAAATTATCATTAATCTTTATTTTAGAAGCCAAGTAACAAGCCGTTAAAAATCCGACTAAATAACCCATAGTTGGTCCTGTAAAGTAAACTAATCCAACACCCTTTTCAGGAGAATTTGAAAACACAGGAAGTCCTGCAATTCCTTCAATTAAATATAGGCTAATTGTAGCTAGTGCAATTTTATGCCCTAAACTTATTCCTAAAAATAATACAACAAATGTTTGCATAGTCATAGGAACTGGATAGAAAGGAATTTTGATCTTTGCAGATATTGTTAGTGCTATTGAACCAAGAACAATAACAACCAGAGATTTAAATAGTTTAGTCTGCGTGAGATTTTTTGTTAATTCCATTGTTAAATAATACTCAAAATATAAAAAATAATCTACTTATAATTGTTATAATAATTGAAAGTAAATTTTTTTATATACAGAATATGTTAGCATTGTAATATTTAATAATACTTCATGAATAAAATTCAAAAAACAGATCATTTTTATTTGATTGATGGCTCTGGTTATATTTTTAGAGCTTATTATGCTTTGCCTCCATTGACTAGAAAAAGTGATGGACTTCCAACAGGTGCTGTAAGTGGTTTTTGTAGTATGTTATTTAAATTATTAGAAGATTCAAAATCTGATCAAAACTTGCAAAAACCAACACATTTTGCAGTAATCTTCGATTCAGCAAGAAAAACTTTCAGAAATGAAATTTATAGTGATTACAAAGCTAATAGGTCAGAGGCACCTGATGATTTAGCTCCACAATTTGAATATATAAGAAAATCAGTCCTAGCATTTAATTTACCATCTGTGGATCTTCCAAATTATGAAGCAGATGATTTAATAGCCACATACGTTGATCAAATCCTTAAAAAAGGTGCAAAGGTTACAATTGTTTCATCAGATAAAGATTTAATGCAGCTTTATAAAAAAGGGGTTCGAATTTTTGACCCTATGAAAAACAAATTTATATCAGATGATGATGTTGTAAAAAAATTTGGAGTAGATGCATCAAAAATTATTGATGTGCAATCTTTAGCAGGAGATAGTAGTGACAATGTACCTGGTGTCCCAGGCATAGGTGTTAAGACTGCCGCAGAGCTAATTAATGAATATGGCACTTTAGAAAATTTATTAAAATCTGCTCACGAGATTAAGCAAAATAAAAGAAGAGAAAAATTAATAGAGAACAAGGATAAAGCATTAATAAGCAAAAAACTTGTAACATTAGATCATAATTCTCCTGTTGATAGAGACTTAAGTGAATTTAAATTGAAAAATATAGATAAAGAAAAATTATATAAATTTTTAAGAGAAATGGAATTTAACAGATTGTTAAGCTCTGCAATTTCTGCTTATGGAGAACCTGAACTAATAAGTAATAAGATTGAAACTCAAAGTCTAGAAAAACAACAAATAATAAGTAATAAAAATTATATTTTGATTAATGATTTAGATGAAATTGATAAATGGATAGAGGAGGCAGAAGAAGTTGGTGAAGTTGCTGTAGATACGGAAACCACTTCCTTAGATCCTCACCAAGCAGATTTAGTGGGTATTTCTCTTTGTTCTAAAATTGGAAAAGCATGTTACATACCAGTTGGCCATAAGTCACCAAAATGTATTAACAAAGAAGCAGTAATTAAAAAATTAAAAAAGACATTAGAGGATCCTAGTATAAAAAAAATTGGTCAAAATATAAAATTTGATTTTATCGTATTTTATAAGCATGGAATAACCCTTTCATCAATGGAAGATACCATGCTTATGTCTTATGTTTTAGATGCAGGAAAAAACAGACATAATATGGATACTTTATCTGAAATTCATTTAGGGCATAAAACTATTTCTTTTAAAGAGATGGTAGGCACAGGTAAAAAAGAAATTAATTTTAGTGAAGTAGAATTAAATAAAGCCAAAGATTACGCAGCTGAAGATGCCGATATTACTTTTAGATTATATAAAAAATTTATCAAAAATTTGAAATCAGAAAAAATGATAAATATTTATGAAACTTTTGAAAAGCCATTAATTAAAATTCTTGCATTTATGGAAATTGAGGGAGTTGAAATTGATAGCAAGTTTTTAAAATCTCTTTCATCTAAATTTGAAAAAAAAATTCAAAAACTTGAAAAAGAAGTATTTAAAATTTCTAAAAAAGAGTTCAATATTGCATCCCCAAAGCAATTAGGAGAAATAATATACAATGATCTAAAAATAGCTGGATTAAAGAAAACTAAAAAAGGAAGTTTTGCAACAAGTGCAAGTGTTTTAGAGGATTTAGCTTTTAAAGGACATCAGTTTCCTAAATTAATTTTAGATTGGAGACAAGTTTCAAAATTAAAAAATACTTATTCAGATGCTTTACCCGAACATTTAAACCTGAATACAAAAAGAGTTCATACTTCGTTTTTGTTAGCCGCCACAACGACTGGGAGATTAGCATCTAGTGATCCTAACTTACAAAATATACCAATTAAATCAGAAGATGGAAAAGATATAAGAAAAGCTTTCACTGCAAAAAAAGGGCATCTATTAATCTCTGCAGATTATAATCAAATTGAGATGAGAATTTTAGCCGATCTAGCAGATGTAAAAGAGCTTAAAAAAGCTTTTAAAAATAAAGAAGATATCCATTCTTTAACAGCTAGCCAGATTTTTAATATTGATATTAAAAAAGTTAATCAAGACCATAGAAGAAAAGCTAAGGCTATCAATTTCGGAATTATTTATGGAATATCACAATATGGATTAGCCAAGCAAATAAATGTCTCTAATTATGAGGCAGAGGAATTTTTAAACTCATATTTTGCAAAATTTCCAGAAATTAAAGTTTATATGGATAATACAATAAAATTTTGTAGGAAAAGTGGATATGTAAATAATATTTTTGGAAGAAGATCTCACTTTAACGGAATAAATGACAAGAATTTCAATGTAAGAAATTTTCAAGAACGTGCAGCAATTAATGCGCCCATTCAAGGTTCTGCTTCCGAGGTAATGAGACTAGCTATGATAAGATTAGATAAGAAATTATCGGAGCAAAAAAATTCTAATTCAAAAATGCTCTTGCAAATTCACGATGAATTAATTTTTGAAATTCCTAAAAAAGACGAAAAAGTAATGATTAAATTAATTGAGAAAGAAATGACTAGTGTAGCTCAGAGTGATTATCATTCTTTTTCTACCCCTTTAACTGTTGATATAAATAGTGGAGATAATTGGGGATCACTTCATTAATTTAATTCATTGCCCAAATTAGAACAATTTAGTATTTTTAATGTAGATCATGCATAAACAAACCATTGCTTTAGTTGATGATGACAGAAACATTTTGACAAGTTTAAGTATTGCATTGGAAAAAGAAGGCTTTAAAGTTCAAACATATATTGATGGAGAAAGTGCTTTAATTGGTCTCACAAGAATACCACCAGATCTAGCAGTTATAGATATTAAAATGCCAAAAATGGATGGTGAAGAATTATTAAAAAAATTAAGAAAAAAAACTTCAATGCCAGTAATTTTTTTAACATCAAAAGATGAGGAAGTAGATGAGCTTTTAGGGCTTAAGCTAGGAGCAGATGATTTTATAAAAAAATCAGGAGGTTTCTCAATCAAAGTTTTAATCGAAAGAATTAGAGTTCAACTAAGAAAAAAAGATGCAGATAATAGTATTGAGGAAAACAAGAATATAATTTCTCATGGAAAATTAAAATTAGACCCTTCACAATTAGAATGTGAATGGAATGGTCATCAGTTACCTGACAAATTAACTACAACTGAATTTCTCATCGTAAAAGAATTAGCAAAAAGGCCAGGTATTATTAAAGAGAGAGCGCAATTAATGGATATAGCCTATCGAGAAGACACCGACATAGAGGATAGAACTATTGATAGTCATGTTAAAAGAATTAGAAAAAAATTTAAAAAAGTTGATCCTAATTTTTCAGCTATAGAAACCAGGTATGGAAGTGGATATAGATGGAATGTTAGTTAATGATTAATAATTTTTTAAAAAATCTGTCAATTTTAAAAAAATTTTTATTTATAAATTTAATTTTTTTTTCAATTATAGGTTTATTTACATTTCTTTATCTTAAAAATGTTCAACCAAATTTAATTAAAAATAAATCATCTAATCACATAAAAATAATAAATAATACTGTTGAAAATTTAGAGAGATTAGATATTGAATTTAAAGAAGATGACATTAGAAAATTTTTACTTTCTACAAGATTTATTTTTCAAAGTCTTGATAGAGTAATTTTCTTTAATAATGAATTAGATCTTGTTGGTGATACAGATACTCTTGATCTTGACCCTAGATCATTTTCTTCAAGACTGGATATTATTGAATTAGAAATTCTAAATGAGGAAAAGACTAAAGAAATTACTGAGAAAAAAAATATCAATATTGGAAATGAAAATCTTGTTTCTTTAAAAGATATTCTTTTTAATTATGTGGGTTCAAAAAAATTTGGAATTCCATTCACATTCACACAGCAAGAATTTAATAATTTTAAGCTAACAACAATAAAAAATGTTTTTAGAAATGATAAAAATATTGGTTATATAGCAATAACTGAAAATGCAAATGACATAAGATCTGCGATTGATGAGAGAAAGACTTTTGTGATTAGAACTGCATTTGCTGTTGGTGTTGTAATATTAATATTTTCATATGTACTTAACCGATATTTTCTAAAGCCTATTCAAAATCTAGTAAATTATACAAATAAGATAAAAAACAAGGAATATAAAAAAATAAATATAGATAATTTGAAAATAAGAAATGATGAGCTAGGTCTACTATCCAAATCTTTAGATGATATGACATTAGAACTGCAAAAAAGAATTTCACATGCTGAAACTTTCTCAACTGATCTTGTTCATGAAATAAGGAATCCTTTGGCTTCGTTGAAAAGTGCTTCAGAAATTTTAAGTGACACAAAAGAACCCAGTGAAAGATTAAAGTTAATAAATATTCTGAGCCATGATGTTCAAAGAATTGAAAGGTTAATTACTGATTATTCACAAATTTTAAAAGATGAAGTTGCTTTAAGTAAAGAAAAATTTAAGAGAATTGATTTAAATCCAGTTATTCAGTCTGTAGTCGAAGATTATAACAATATATACCAAACCAAAAGAGGCATAAACATATCTTTTATAAATGATGGAAATACTAATTATTTAATTTATGGAATTGAAAATAGAATTGAACAAATAATTGCAAATTTGCTGGATAATGCAATTTCGTTTAGTGAAAAAAATAAAAACATCACTGTCAAGGTTTCAAAAAATTTAGATAAGCATGTGGTTATTAATATTCTTGATGAAGGACCTGGATTTAAAGAGAGAGACACTACAAAAATATTCAAAAGATTTTACAGTAATAGACCAGATAAATTTGGGCAACATTCAGGTCTTGGTTTAAATATTGTAAAAAATTTGACCGATCTTCATAATGCCTCGATAAGTGCATCAAATAGACCTGACAGAAGAGGTGCAAATTTAGAAATTATATTTCCTAAAACATAAAGTTTTATTGATTATGCAAAGTAATATTGCTAGAAGCCTCTCCATGAAAGATTTTAAAGTAAAAGATATTTCACAAGCAGACTTTGGAAGAAAAGAAATTTCAATCGCTGAAAGTGAGATGCCAGGCTTAATGGCTTTAAGAGAAGAATATGGTAAAGAAAAACCCTTAAAAGGCGCAAGAATAATTGGTTGTCTTCATATGACAATTCAAACAGCAGTTTTAATTGAAACCTTAGTCTATCTTGGGGCAGACGTAAGATGGTCATCTTGTAATATTTTTTCTACTCAAGATCATGCAGCAGCCGCAATAGCTAAGGCAGGAATACCAGTTTACGCGTGGAAAGGTGAAACTGAAGAGGAATACATTTGGTGTATCAAGCAAACAATTGAAGGAAAGAAGAATTGGAAACCAAACATGTTACTTGATGATGGTGGTGATCTCACTGCTTTGATGCACGATGACTATAAGGAATTGCTTAAAGAGGTCAAAGGAGTCTCTGAGGAAACTACTACAGGGATAAAGGCTTTGAATAAAATGGAGCAGAGTAAATCATTATTGATACCAGCTATCAATGTTAATGACTCTGTAACCAAATCAAAATTTGATAATTTATACGGTTGTAGAGAAAGCCTAGTAGATGGCATTAGGAGAGCTACAGATGTAATGATGTCAGGTAAAGTTGCCATAGTTGCAGGATTTGGTGATGTTGGAAAAGGTAGCGCTGCATCTCTAAGACAAAGTGGAGCTAGAGTATTGGTTACTGAAGCTGACCCAATTTGCGCTTTACAAGCATCTATGGAAGGATACGAAGTTGTATTAATGGATGAAGCTATTAGTAAAGCAGATATTGTAGTAACTGCAACTGGAAACAAAGATATTGTAACTGCAGATCATATGAGAAATATGAAAGACAGAGCAATTTTATGTAACATAGGACACTTTGATAATGAAATTCAAGTAGATGCTTTAAAAAATTATAAATGGTCAGAAGTTAAGCCCCAGGTTCATGAAATAGAACTTCCAAGCGGAAAAAGAATTATATTGCTGGCAGAAGGAAGATTAGTGAACTTAGGATGTGCAACCGGTCACCCGAGTTTCGTAATGAGTGCTTCTTTTACTAATCAAGTAATTGCACAAATAGAGCTATGGAATAATTACAAAAAATATGAAAATAAAGTTTATGTACTTCCAAAACATTTAGATGAAAAAGTTGCAATGTTGCATTTAAAAAAGGTTGGTGCAAAACTTACAAAATTATCTAAAGAACAAGCGGACTATATCAGTGTAGAAACAGAAGGTCCATTTAAACCAGATGCATATCGCTACTAAAGGTAGTAAAATAGATATATCTTCTGAAAAAAAATTAGAGAATTTTTCAAAGAAAATAATCATTAATTTAAAATTGGGTGATATATTTTTTCTTTTTGGGGATATTGGTGTAGGAAAAACTACATTTGTAAGATATTTAATTAATCATCTTCAAAAAAAATTTAATCAAAAAGTAACAGAGGTAACTAGTCCTACTTTTAATATAATGAATGAATACAATGTGGGTGATTTTTTAATTAAACATTATGATCTTTATAGACTTAATAAAGCCATTGAATTAAAAGAATTAAACTTATTTGATAAAAGCGAAAAAGCAATTTTATTTATCGAATGGCCACAAATAATAAAACAAAAACCTAGTTCGGTATTTGAATTGTATTTTGAATATGAAAATAATTATCAAAATAGATTTATAAATTTTTGAATTTAATGATCTTAAGAAAAAATTTAAAAAGACTTAAAGGAGATGCGTCGCATAGAATTTTTTTTAGAAATAAAAAAAAAAGGATATCTTCAATTTTTGTCTATGCTAAAAAAGATAAAAAACTTAACTTATTGACTTATGATGCAATAAATCAAATTTTATTAAAAAATGATATTTTAGCTCCAAAATTATTAAGTGAAAATTATCATAGGAACTACATAGAGATAGAGGATTTCGGTGATCAAAGTATATCTAATATTTTAAAAAAAAATTTATCAAACAAGTCCATAGTCTTTAAAAAAATTATAAAATTATTGATAAAGATTCAATCGATCAAAGAAAGGCAAATAATAAATTTTAAAAAGAAAATTTATAAAATACCTATTTATAAAAACAAAATTTTATTTGATGAAGCTAAGTTATTTTTCGATTGGTATATTGTTAAAAAACTGTCAAAGTCAGATCAACTGATTTTTAAAAAAAAATATATTAAAATTATAAATAACCTAATTAAAAAACTTAAACTTAAAAATAATATTTTTGTACACAGAGATTTTCATGTTTCAAATTTAATGAAACTTAATAGCAAAATTGGATTAATAGACTCTCAGGATGCTTTAATCGGTAATAAAGTTTATGATCTTGCTTCATTAATTGATGATGTAAGATATAAAACATCAAAAAATTTTAAAAATAGAATACTTAATTTGTATTTGAAATTTCAAAAAAAAATAAACATAAAAAAATTTAAAAACGATTTTGAAATAATTTCTGTCTTAAGAAATTTAAAAATAATAGGCATATTCACAAGGCTAGCTGTAAGAGATAAAAAAACAAGATACTTAAAATTAATTCCTCACGCATGGAGCTTAATTGAATTAAGATCAAAAAATAGTAATAAATTTAAAGATTTAAAGAATTTATTAAATGATTACGGAATTAGGAGTCTATGAAAATAAACACAGCTTTAATATTGTGCGCTGGACTTGGTAAAAGGTTAAATCCTATAACTTTAAGGACACCAAAACCTCTTTTAAAAATAAAAAATTTAACTTTATTAGATCATTGTATAAGTTTAATTGAGGATCTTAATATAAGAAAAATCTTAATTAATTCTTTTCATTTAAAAGAACAAATTAAAGTATTTGTGGAAAATCATAATTATGACATTGAAATTGAAATCGTCGAAGATGGCAAAAATATTCTTGATACAGGTGGTGGTATATTTAATTTAATAAATAAATCTGATGATGATAATTTTTTGGTTTTTAATCCAGATACAATTTGGAATAAAAATTATAAAGAAGAGATAAATAATATGATTGATTTGTATTTTAAAAAAAAATTTAAAAATATACTTTTACTTGTTAATAAAGATTTAAGTTTTGATAAAGATTTGAAAGGCGATTTTAGTTTGGAAAAAAATTTAATTAATCAATTTGATAAGAAATATATTTATACAGGTTGTCAAATATTAAATAGAGAAATTCTTAAAAATGAGAAAATAACTAAATTTTCAATTACCAGTATATGGCAAAATTTAATAAAAAAAAATTTTTTGCATGGGTTTGAGAGTAAGCTTAAATTTTATCACATTAGTAATCTCACAACATTTAATAAACTAAAAGATCTTTAGCCCGATCTTGATCTAAATATTTGCAAGTTATAATTTTTTGATTTTTATCAAAATTTATTAATAAAGGATTTCCAGTTGGTATTTCTAATTTAGAAATTTGTATTACATCAAGTTTAAATAAATATTTGCACAAAGCCCTAACAGAATTTCCATGTGCTGATATTAAAATATTTCCATTTTTAATTTTGTCTTTCAATTCTAATTCAAAGTAATTTATTACTCTTTTATAAGTATCTTTTAAAGATTCAGTATCAGGGACTTTTTCAATAGGAATATCTTTGTATATATCTATGTTTGCAGGATGAAATTCGCTTGTTTTGCTTAGTGGTGATGGTCGTAGATCCCAAGATCTTCTAAATTGATATACCTTTTCTTTACCAAGTTTTTCACCCATTTCAATTTTATTTAGTCCAGTAAGCTCTCCATAATGTCTTTCGTTTAGCTCCCAAGCTCTTACAAAATTTTTTCTATCATTCAAAGTTTCTTGTATTATTTTAAGAGTATGATTTGCTCTCTTCTGAAGAGATGAATAATAATAAGTTATTTGAATATTAGCTCTTTTAATTAAATCACCTGCTTTTTTAGCCTCTAATTTACCATTTTCAGTTAAACCTACATCAACCCAGCCAGTAAACCTATTTTCAAGATTCCAAGTACTTTGACCATGTCTTACTAAAATTAAATAACTCATTTTTATTAATGTTAATTTAATATAAATAAAATTTTTAGTTAAATGAAAAAAATATTTTTATTTATAAAAACAACCTTTCATGTGTCTAATATTGGACTTATTTTAATATATATATACCCAGGAAGTATTTTTGGCAGAATGATATATGGTGACAGACAAAAACAACCACAATTAACCTCAGACTTTTTAATATTTTCATCAAATCACGTGTATGCTTTTATTGTATTATCTCTATTAGGTCTCATAACATATTATAAAACTAATATTAAATTTATATTCATTTATTTGTTTTTACTTTCTATTTTTTTAGAGTTATGTCATATTTTAATCCCACAAAGAACCTTTCAATATCAAGACCTATTTGGAAATATTTTAGGGGTTTTTTTTATTTTTATACTGTTTACAATTTATAAAATATTAAAAAGTCATAAATGAATATCAGGTTTAATAAATTTTTGTTAATTACTTTTATATTTATTGTATCAGCATGCTCTTCTGTTCCTAAGAATACTTCCAATAGTTGCAAAATTTTTGATGAAAAATATCTTTGGTATAAACATTCCAAAAAAGTTGAAGAAAAATGGGGCACACCAATATACATTCAGTTAGCAATTATAAAAATGGAGTCCGATTTTGATTGGCTAGCCAAACCACCTAGACAAAAATTATTTAAAGTAATTCCTTTTAAACGACCATCTAGTTCATTTGGTTATTCTCAGGCTATAAAAGGGACATGGGAGCAATATAAAAGTGAAACAGGTAATAAACTTGCAACTAGAGCAAGATTTAAGGATAGTGTAGATTTTATTGGTTGGTATACAAATAAATCAAAATCTATTTTGAATATACCTCTTCAAGATGCTTTCAAACAATATATTGCCTACCATGAGGGATGGGGAAATTATAAATTTTATAAAAAAAATAAAAAAATAATTGGTTTAGCAAAAAAAGTTGAGAAACAGTCTAAAATTTATAAAGAGCAATTTCTTAAGTGCAGTAAATCATTAAGTAAAAATCGATATATTATTTTTTAATTAGTTGCTTTTTAAGCTCAATGTCCACAACATCTATTCTATTAGTATTTCTTGCTAAAGCTAAATACATTGATGGTGTAACATATAATGTGAAGATTGTTGAAATTATCATCCCACCTAAAATAGTTGCACCTACCGCCAATCTTGAACCTTCACCTGCACCAGGGCCAATATTTCCAATCACAAGTGGCAACATAGCTATCATAGTACTTAAGGATGTCATCATAATTGGTCTAAATCTTATGTTACAGGCTTCTTTGACGGCTGACTCAATGTTTTTTCCAGTTGTTCTAATTCGATTTGCATAATCAACAATCAAAATACTATTTTTCGTAGATATACCTATTAAGATTATTAGTGCAATTTGAGAAAATATATTTATCGAGGTATTCAAAAAAAGAATAAATACTAACCCTCCAAATATTGCTAAGGGTACCGTTAGAATAATGATAAATGGATGAATAAAAGAATTAAAGGTTGCAGCCATAACTAAGTAAGCTGTCAAAAGAGCTAAAATAAAAATAATAAATAATTCACCACTAGTCTCCTTTACCTCTTCAGATTTTCCCTTCCAAGTAATTTGATTGTTTGGGGCTGTTTCTTTCATAATGTTTTCCAAATATGAAATAGCTTCTGTAAGTGTATAATTTTCACTTATATTTGCTGAAATAGTAACCGCACTTTGTCGGTTATATCTGGATAATTCTTTCGCAGAACCTTCTTCTTTAAACTTAACTAAGTTGGCAAGTGAGATAAGTTTTCCAGATGTTTCTGATCTTACAAAAATTTTAGAAATTCCATCTTTATTTCTTCTGTCAGATATGTATTGCTGTACTATAATAGGATATTCTTTTCCTCGCTGATTGAAAGTAGTTATTTTTTTTCCACCGTATAAAGTCTCAAGAGTTTTTCCAATAGCTTCCGTAGACACTCCAAGATCTTTAGCAATATTTTTATTTATAATTAATTTTATCTCTGGTTTATTTCTATTATAATCTGACTCAATTCTAGATAAATTCCTGTTTGATCTTAATTTTCTAATAACATTATTTTGTATCTCTTCTAACTCCTCATAAGAATTCCCATATATTACCATCTGAACTGGTTTATTATAATTAGAGACTCTAATTGATTGAGGCGAAATTGGAAAAGCTACTGCTTCTGGTAGAGTTACAATTTTCCCTATGGCTTCCCTCATAACTGTTTGTGAATCTTTTTTTCTATTTTTCCAATCATCTAATAGTGCAATTATAATAAAACTATTATAAGAATTTGCTGAACTTCCAAAGCCTGGTACTCTCATTATAAATCTTGAATAAGGACTATTTTCACCTTGCAATAATGGAATTAATCTTTTCTCAACTTCTTGTGCTTTTTCTTGTGTATATTCAAAAGATCTTCCTTCATCGGTAAATCCAATAACAAGATAGACTCCTCTATCTTCCATAGGCAACAATTCTTTTTTTGAAAAATTAAATAATAATACTGATACAAAAATAATAAATATTATGAATATTCCTATTAGTTTAGTTTTATTTACTATTACATTTAATGTTTCTTTATATACTACAGAAAGACTTAAAAAAATTTTTTCAAATTTTTTAATTATATTATTTTTTGAATCTTTTTTGTTTAAAAACTTACTCGCCAACATTGGAGATAATGTAAGAGCAACAAAGGAGGAAATTATAATTGAAAATGATAATGCTATTGCTGTTTCCCTAAACAATGTTCCTGAAATACCTTCAATAAATATTAGAGGAAGAAATACAGCAATTAATATTAAAGTTGTAGCAATAATAGCAAATGAAATTTGTTTAGATCCTCTATATGCAGCAACTAGAGGAGTTTCTCCATTTTCTATTCTTCTATATATCGCATCAGTCATAATTACTGAGTCATCTGTGATTATGCCGATCGCGAGTATAAAACTCAAAAGAACAAATATATTTATTGATAAATCAAATATGTATAAACCTAAAAAAGATGCTATCAAACTAACAGGTAGAGCAATAGCTGGAACAATTACAGCTTTAAGATTTCCTAAAAATAAGTAAATTATTATAACAACCAAAACAAATGCAATAATTAAAGTTTTATAAACTTCATTAATAGCAGCCTGAACATAAGTCGCTCTATCGAAAGAAACTCTAAGATCTAATCCATCTGGTAAAGACTTTTCAATTTCTATAATTCTTTTTTTTATATTTTTTGAGAGTTCAACAGTGGAAGCGCCACTTTTTGCATAAATACCAATTCCAACTGTTCTTAAGTTAATTTGATCACTAGTTTGAGCTTTAAACAAAGTTTTTTCTGAAACTGGGCCAAATTCTATATTTGCTACATCTGAGAGTAATATTATTTTTTTAGAAGATTTTTTAATGGGTAATTGTTTTATTGCATCAATATTATTATAGGATTTATCTAAGTTTAAAGTTAAATCTACATTGTCAGCTTCTAAAGTTCCTGCAGGAAGTCTTATATTTTCTCCTCTTAGAGCATTTTCAACTTCTTGAATGGTTAAGTCATTTGCAGCTAATTTTATAGGATCTATCCAAACTCTTATGCTTAATTCTCGTAGTCCACCAACTAAGATTCTTCCAACATTTTTTACACTTGAGAATTGATCAATTAAAAACCTTTCTGCGTAATCTCCAAGCTCTAAGTCGCTCCAAGTTTTAGATGAAAGTGATAACCACATTGTTGTAGTAAATCCAGCTGCTCTTTTCAAAATTTGTGGTGGATTAGATTCGTCTGGAAGATTGTCGACTACTCTTGCAACTCTCTCTCTAATATCATTTGCTGCGTTATCTAAATCAATACTAGTATCAAATTCGATATTTATAGTGCTTCTTCCATTTTCAGATTTTGAATCAATATTTTTTATTCCCTCAGCTCCACCAATAACGTCTTCCAAAACTTGAGTCACTTCTTGATCTATGATTGAAGCTGCTGCAGAATTATAATTTACTTGAACTTGAACAACTGGTGGCTGAATTCCATCTGGTAACTCTCTTACTGGTAATTTCCAAATACTTAGCAAACTTCAAAGACAAAGATGGTATGAAATACAGTAAATATAATCTTGAGTTTTTTGGTTTGTGCAAAAAGTGTACACTTAAATAAAACCATATCATTAATGATATTTTTTTAATAAAGTCATATCATTGATGATATTTTTTACTTTAAAGATTGTACTTGCCGCAATTATAATAGCCTTTGCTAGCTGGCTTTCTGGTCAAAATCCAAAACTTGCAGGTTTTATTATCGCCTTACCTCTTGTATCACTCATAGCTATAGCTTTTTCCTACTATGAGCATAATGATATAGAAAAAACAATTCTATTTACTAAAAGTATACTGGTTGCGGTACCTGTGAGTTATTTATTTTTTTTACCGTTCTTTTTTGCGAAATCATTTAATATGAATTTCTTCCTAATTTATGGCACGGGCTTAGGATTTATAATTGTTGGTTTCTTTGTTCATAAATATATAACCAATTTTTTTTAATACTGCATCTCTTCGAAAAATTTGTAACTTAAAATTAATATTAAATATTAATTTATTCTACTATTAGGGTATCTTTCGATCCTCCGCCTTGAGAACTATTTACGATTGTACTTCCTTTTCTAAGAGCAACTCTAGTTAGGCCACCAGTTGTTACATAGTTTGTTTTCCCACTTAAAATAAATGGTCTTAAATCCAAATGTCTTGGCTCTATATTTTTTTCGGTAATAGTTGGAGCTGTAGATAGTGTTTCCAAAGGTTGGGCGATATATTCTCTTGGATTTTTTTTAATTTTCTCGGCTACTTCCGCTCTCTCTTTTAAAGAAGCCTTCGGACCTATCATTATTCCATATCCACCGGAAGCATTGGCTGGTTTGACTACTAGTTTTGATAAGTTTTCTAAAACATACTTTTTTTGATTTTTATTATGACATAAATAAGTTTCAACCTGATTTAATATGGGTTGTTCTCCCAAATAATAAACAATCATTTTATTCACATAAGAATAAACTACCTTATCATCAGCAACACCTGTGCCTATTGCATTGATAATACCTACATTCTTTTTTAACCAACACTTAAATAATCCTGGAACACCTATAAGTGAGTCTTTGTTAAAAGCTTTAGGATCTAAAAAATTATCATCTAGTCTTCTGTATATACAATCAACTTTTAGCGGACCTTTTACTGTTTTCATATAAACATTATCATTTTCAACAAAAAGATCTTTTCCTTCAACCAATGCAACACCCATTTGTTCAGCTAAAAAAGAATGTTCAAAATATGCAGAATTATAAATTCCAGGAGTTAATACAACCATGTGCGGGTTAGCAGTTTTTTTCGGTATACACTCGTTCATACAATTAAAAAGTTTATTAGTATATTGGTGTATGGATGCAACTTTATACCTTGTAAAAAGTTCAGGAAAGACATCTCTCATTACCATTCTATTTTCAAGCATATAAGAAACACCTGAAGGAACTCTAAGATTGTCCTCAAGAACTAAATATTCCCCGCTCTTATTTCTGATTAAATCTACCCCAGATATATTCGCCCAAGATTTATATTTTGGTGAAAATCCCTCACATTCCTTTACATAATAGGGTGAATTAAAAATAATTTCTCTAGGTATAATATTGTCTTTAAAAATTTTCTTTTGATTATAAACATCATCTATAAATAAATTTAAAGCTTTTACTCTTTGCTTTAGACCTTTGGTTACCTTATTCCATTGTGATTTTGGAATTATCCTCGGAATAATATCTAATGGCCATTTCTTTTCCTCCGCCCTGTTATTAGCAGCATAAACCCTAAAATTAATACCTCTAGCGCTTATAGTGCTTTGACAATTTTTTTCAATTTCTTGAAGTTTATCTTTTCCGTATCTTTCTAAAATATTTGAAATTATAACTGCATGTTTTCTTAGTTTATTCTCACTAGTAAAATAGCCATCATATGCTTTAGTAGCATTATAATTATTCCAAAGTTTACCGCTCATTTGAGGATTTTTTAATAATAAGCTTAAACAATCAATTGCGATCTAGTTATATCAGCTATGCTTGAATTTAATTATATGTTACTTAATTATTAATTATTAATAGTTCAAATGACTTACTGTGTTGGAATTAAAGCTCAAGACGGAATTGTTTTCGCCTCAGACTCTAGAACAAATGCTGGACTAGATAATGTTAATATTTACTCAAAAATGTTTGTTCATGACGTTGGTGATAGGAGTGTCATTATAGTTACTTCTGGAAACTTAGGTACATCTCAAGCAGTATATAAATCTATTGAAAAAGATCTTAAAGACGACAGCGGAATAATGAATTTAAATACATGTAAAGACTTTGATCAAATTGCATCATATATAGGATCTTTAAATATTGAACATTCATCACCTAAAGGAATAAATACTGATACAGTTTTATTGGGATCTACATTTCTAGTTGGTGGTCAAATCAAAGGTCAACCTTTAGAATTATACTTAGTATACTCGCAAGGAAATTATATAAAACCAGCTGACAGCAAACCTTATTTGGTTATTGGTGAAGTAAAATACGGCAAACCTATTTTAGATAGAGTTATAAAACCAAGCGTATCTATTGGTGATGCATCACGTTGTGCTCTAATCTCAATGGACTCAACTTTAAAAAGTGATTTAACCGTTGGCCCTCCTATTGATTTTGCTGTCTATAAAAAAGATGAATATAAAATTGCCTCACAAAAGTGCCTGAATATTACCGATACTGAATATTCTAAGGTCTGTGATCAATGGTCGGACGGCATATTTAAAATTTTTGATTCTTTTCCAAGATTTGATTGGGAAGACAAAAAATAAGATTATTTTTCCTTTAAACTGTAATAAATTCTTAACATAACTGAAATAATATCAAATAAAGGGAAATTTTATGTTTATAAAAAAATATCTAAAGTGGATCAGTACGTTTTTAGTTTTAGTAGGAATACTTCTTACAAATTTAAATATATATCCATTAAATATATATTTTCATGGATTGGGAGTTGTTGGATGGACCATTGCAGGATTTGTTAGCAAAGATAAAGCAATTTTAACTAACTTTGGATTACAAATTCCATTGTTTGTAATTGGTATTTATAAAGTTATTTTTTAAATGAAGAATGTTTTGTTCGTATGTACAGGTAATTCAGCAAGAAGTATTATTGCTGAAAGTATAATAAATAACGAGTATGACGATATGTATAAAGGTTTTAGTGCTGGGAGTAATCCAACAGGAAAAATTAATGAAGATGTGAAGAATTATTTATTATCAAAACATTATGATCTTTCAAATTATAGATCTAAAAATTTTAATGAGTTCGTTAATAATCAAATTAAAATGGATTACGTGATTACAGTTTGTAATAATGCCAATAACGAAGTCTGCCCTATTTGGCCAAATAAAGATCAGATAATTCATTGGGACATAGAGGATCCTGTTAAATTACTTAATGAAACAAATGATTTAAATAAAAAAGATGAAATAATTGAAAAAGTTTTTAACCATATTAATAAAAATATAAAGAAATTACTTAATGAAAAATAAAAGTCGTTATTTTCTTGCTGAACTATTAGGCAGTTGTTTTTTAGTAATGATTATTGTTGGTTCAGGTTTAATGGCTGAAAACTTAACCAATGACGTTGCTGTGATGTTAATTGCAAACACAATAGCAACAGGAGCAGGTTTATTTGTCCTTATTACAGTATTTGCTGATGTATCAGGAGCTCACTTTAATCCATTTGTAAGTATCGCAATGGCAATAACAGGCAAATTAAAAAAGAAACTATTACCCTACTATATTATTGCTCAATTGGTTGGTTGCTTAATTGGTGTTGGTTTAGCCAATTTCTTTTTTGAACATGAAATTTATGAATTATCTACTAAATCAAGAGATGGAATTTATATATTTACATCTGAGGTAATAGCAACATTAGGACTTATAGTGATAATTTTTGGTTCAATGAAGTCAGGTAAAATTACTGTTGCTGCTAGTGTTGGTCTTTATATTACTGCTGGTTATTGGTTTACTTCTTCAACTTCTTTTGCAAATCCAGCTGTTGCAATTGCTAGAACATTTACAGAGTCATTTACTGGTATTAGTTATTTAAATACTCCTTATTATATTTTAGCCGAGCTTATAGGAATGTTAATTGCTGTATTTATTGTTAAAAAGTTATTTTTAGAGAAAAATTGAAAAATATAAAACTTACCAATCAAATAAGTTTGATTAACAAAAAATTTAAGAAAAAAGAGTTTTATCATTATCTTAAAACTTCTAATCTTTCATTAGTAATACCTAAGATTAAAGACAAATATATAGTAGTTTCTCAAAAAAGAGTTCCAATTAATAAAATTAATTATGAGTTTCCTTCTGGCATAGTAGAAATAAAAGAAACAACTCTGCAATCAGCTTATAAGGAATTAAAAGAAGAAACAGGGTATAAATCAAGATCAAAATTGAGTAAAATTATAACTTTTTATACTGAGCCTGGACGACTAACTACTAAAATTACTGGTTATTTTACGAAAGACTTAATTAAAATTTCGAAACCAGAACAAGGTATTAGAATTCATCTTTTTAATCAAAGAGACATATTTAAATTAATATTAAATCAAAAATTTAATAATAGTTCTCATATAGCAATGTTTTTATATCTAATAACAAATCTTAAAAATCAATAAACTACAGGTTGTATTAAATTAACTTTCAGATTTATAAATTATGTGATTAAATTAATCATCTAAAAATTTGGAGGTAGAGATGGGAAAAAAATTAAAAAAAAATGAGAAGAAAAAAACAAAAATTTTAAAAGCAATTGATAGACTGAAAAACAAAATTACGGCTAAAGAAAAAAAATTGTCAAAAGTTAATATTAAAATTGCTGGTTTAGAAAAAAAGGTTGCAGAAAAAAAAGCAAAAAAGCTTGCTAAGAAAAATGCAAAGCAGTCTCCTGCATCTATAAATAATTAATATCAAAAAAATCGTCTTTCCCCCTTCTTAGTTTAAGAGAAGGAAGAAAGTAGTTAATTAACAAAATTTAACGGGGAAAAATAATGATTTTATTTCAAATTTTGTTAAGTCTTTATAGATTAACTAAGTTACAAAATTATTTACTTATTGTTAAAGTTTAATTAACTTAAGTTTATTTTGAATTATTAGAATAAATTACTCTTGGTTCTAAAAATAATTCTCTAGCAAGAGCTTTAAATCTTTTGGTAACTTGTTTTGAGATTATTTCTTGATGTTGTGATGGAATTTTTAAAAATACAGCATTACCTCTTTTATACAATTTAAACTCTTCAAGAAATATCGTAGATATCGAGGTCAATGATTGTGAAAATCTCAATGCTGCTCCAACTTGTTTGCTTGAAAAAATTTCATTATTATTCAAAAAAGTTAGATACTCCATCTTTGGATTATACTTGATACTACAGTACCGCCAATAGCATGACAAAGCTAATTGTATTCTTTCTTTATGAGTCAATCTGAGTAACGGAGTATTTATCGTTTCTTGAAATACCAATTCAGCTTTTTGAAATGCTCCTAATCCCCAGTCCATATGACTTAATACACATGCCAGATATAATAATTTCTTATTAAAGTGCTCATTACCCTCAAAAACTGGCTGAATAAATTCATAATATTTTTTATAATTTGATCCTAGATCACCTCTTTTTTGCGCAACCTTCTCAAGTGCTTTATAAAAGATTTCAGATTCTTTTACATCTTTAAAATAATCAATTGATAAAGATCCTTCTCGCAAACCACTGATAGAACAAATTATATTTTTTGGATTTGAAACTTTCATAATTTCATCAAGTATAATACAGCTATAAGGTAAATACGGTGTTCTAGATTTTGAAATATACTCAACTGTTTTAAGTTTGGATTTATTAAAAGAAGAAATTTTTTCAACAAACTTAGATAAAACGTTATTATCAATACTATATTGATGGATTATATGTACTGGATGATTATTTTGAAAAAGATGTAACTTAAATAATGCACGCCAAGTACCTCCAACTAAATATAAATTATTAAACTTCTTTTTTGAGATCCATTTTTCATCTCTTAATAATTTTTTAATATATTTTGCTAAATTTCTTTTTTTAACAATAGGATTATTCATTAATCTTAAGACACCAACGGGTAAAGAGGTCTTATTTGTTACTATATTGTTTTCAACTCGGGCTAACTCCAAACTACCCCCACCTAGATCAGCAACTAATCCATCAACATTTTCAAAACCTATTTTTACTCCCTCAGCTGAGTATGTAGCTTCTTCTTCGCCTGATAATATATTAATCTTAGTTTTAAAAAGTTTTTCAACTTCATCAATAAAAGGTTTTGTATCAGTTGCTTCTCTTATAACTGCTGTTGCAATAATCTTTAGATTTGTGATTTTTGAAACATTTAAAATTTCAGAAAATCTTTTTAAAACTTTTAAAGCATATTCAGTACCAGATCTGTGAAGTTTTTTCGATTTATCTAAATTTTTTCCAAGTTCACAAACAGCTTTTTCATTAAAAAAAGGCACACGAGAAGAACTGAAATCTTCATAAATTAGCATTCTTATAGAGTTTGATCCAATGTCTATTATAGCTAATTTTGTCTGTTTAAATTTTAAACTATTTTTACTTTTAATTACTTCCACTTTTAATCAATCTTAAGTGCAGTTGTTTAGGCTGCATTTTTAATTTAGCCTTACCTCTTCCAGATAAGCTCGGATTATTCATAAAATATTCATGAGCTGAAAAAGAATCGTTCTTACTATATTTAATTTTTTTATAATTACCATCAGCATTGAGCTCCCAGCTCTGATTAGTATCAAGATAATTTGCTAACATTATTTGATCTAAAATCTGTTCATGAACAGTTTCATTTTCAATTGGAACTAGAAGTTCTACTCTTCTATTTAAATTTCTCGGCATTAAATCAGCTGAAGAAATATATACTTTTGCATTTCTATTAGGCATGTTTTTAGTGCCGTTACTAAAACAATAAATTCTAGAATGCTCTAAAAATCTTCCTATGATACTTTTTACAACTATGTTTTCTGATCTATCTTTAACTCCTGGTCTTAAACAACAAACACCTCTCACAAATAAATGAATTTTTACACCAGCATTTGAAGCTTCATAAAATTTATCAATAATTTCTGGATCTACTAAAGAGTTCATTTTTGCCCAAATAACTGCAAATTTTCCATTTTTAGAATTTCTAATTTCAGCATCAATATTTTCATTTAAAGTTTGCCTCATATTTACTGGCGAAATAGAAATTTTATTAAGATTTTTTGGTTTTGCGTATCCTGTTACATAATTAAAAAACTTTTCAACATCTGACGCCATTTTCTTATCACAACTAAATAAAGATAAATCAGTATAAATTTTAGCATTTACAGGATGATAATTGCCGGTTCCTAAATGAAAATAAGTTTGTATTTTTCCTTGTTCTCTTCTTAAAACTAATGATGATTTTGCATGGGTTTTATATTTAGCAAAACCATAAACAATTTGGACACCTACTTTTTCTAAACTTCTTGATAGTTGAATATTAGCTTCCTCATCAAATCTAGCTTTAATTTCAATTAAAGCGGTAACTGTTTTTCCGTTTTCTGCTGCTGTTATTAAAGCTTTAACAATTGGTGAGTCTAGAGTTGTTCTATATAGAGTTTGTTTTATAGCTATAACTTTTTTATCATTTGCTGCTTGGTTTAAAAATTCAATTACTGAGTCAAATGTTTCAAAAGGATGATGAACAACTAAATCTTTCTTTTTAATAGTTTCAAAAAAATTATCATTATATTCTTTTAATCTTTCAACTTCTCTAGGTGTAAAATGTTTAAATCTTAATTTTGGATTTTTTACTTTACATATTTGATCTATATCTTGAATTCCAACAAGGCCAGCAACATCATAAATATAGTCAGGATTTATGTCTAATTTATTAGTTATAAATCTTACCAATTCATTATCACTATTTTCAAGAACCTCTAAACGAACAATATCACCCGTTCTACGTCTTTTTAAAGCCAATTCAAAAGATCTAACTAAATCTTCTGCTTCCTCTTGAATCTCTACATCGCTGTCTCTTATTACTCTAAAAATCATTTTTTTTTCTAAATCATGATCTGGAAAAATTTCATTAGCAAAAAAACTTATTATGTCATCTAGAATAACAAACTTCTTATGATTTTTAGAAGACTCTATTTCAATAAATCTAGATAATGCTTTTGGTATTACAATTATTGAGTTTAAAATCCTTTTTTTATTTTTTTTTCTTAACTTCATTACAATTGCTCTTCCTTGATTGATTATAAAAGGAAATGGGTGTGCAGGATCAATTGCTGATGGTGTTAGTAAAGGGTAAATCTCTTCTTTAAATATTTCTAGAAGTTTTTTTTTATCCTTAGTATTTAAATTAACTGGTTTAACTAAACTGATATTATTTTTTTTTAATTCCATAATCAGTTGAATAAAAATTTTGTTCTGTTTTTTTAATAGATTCTTAGTTTCAAGCACTACCTCATCCATTTGCTCTTCAGGTGTCAAACCATCAGAACTTAATGAGTCAACTTCTTGTTTTATTTGACTATATAATCCAGCAACTCGGACCATAAAAAATTCATCTAGATTAGACCCAGCAATTGATAAAAACTTTACTCTTTCATAAAGAGGATTTTCGATATTTTGTGCCTCTAAAAGTACTCTGTCGTTGAATTTTAACCAAGAAAGCTCTCTATTTATATATCTAGATTTCAGCTCTTCTTTATGTTGTTTTTTTAAAGCAGTCATATATTTAAATTTTATGTATCAATTATACGTCATGAGACACGCAAAATCTAGTTGGGATGATTTAAGTATTAATGATTTTGATAGACCACTTAGTAAAAGAGGCAAGAGAAATGCAAAAATGATTTGTGAATTTTTTGTTAAAAAAAAATTTAAATTTGATTATGCATTAATTTCATCATCAAAAAGAACAAAAAAAACTTTTCAAATTTTGTCCAAGAAAATTAATAAACCAAAAAAAGTTAATTTTTCAAAAGATTTATATTTAGTTGATGAGAATGCAATTATAAAAAAAATTAAAGAAATATCCAGTGAATATAAATCAATTTTGATTATAAACCATGAACCATCAGTGAAAAATTTAGTACGAAATCTTACAAAAAATCATAATACGAATAATTTTAAACTAATGAATTATAAATTCCCAACAGCAGCATTTGCAAAAATTGAGTTTGATATTAAATCCTGGAATGAAGTTGAGAAAAAAGGAGTATTAAAAGAATTTATAAGGCCCAAAGATCTTCAAGATTCTAAAGAATAACCAGCTGATCTCACTGTTCTAATTAAAGGTTTTGTATTTTGTATATTAATTGCTTGTCTTAATCTTCTAATATGAACATCTACTGTTCTAGACTCAACATATATATCTTCCCCCCAAACATTATTTAGAAGTTGTTCTCTTGAATAAACTCTTTTTGGATTTTTGATAAAAAAATCTAATAGTTTAAATTCAGTTGGACCTAAAGTAATTTCCTTATCTTTTCTATAAACTCTTTTTGTAATCCGATCTATTTTTAAATCAGTAAATTCTACAATGTCTGATGATGATTGAGGCTTAGATCTTCTCAATAAAGATTTAATTCTAGCATTTAATTCTTTTTGACTAAAAGGTTTAGTTACATAATCATCTGCACCTGTATCAAATGCTTTTAATTTGTCTTCTTCCTCCCCTTTTGCAGTTAACATAATGACAGGAATATCATTAAACTTATTATCTTTTTTTAAGTTTTTACAAATTTCAACACCAGATAATTCAGGTAACATCCAATCCATTAATATCAAATCTGGCTGTTTTGATTTTATTTGTTTAAGAGCATCTTCTCCATTTTCTGAATGACTGACTTTATAACCTTCTTTTTCAAGATTATACTTTAACAAACTAACAATTGATGCTTCATCTTCAGCTATGAAAACATGAGCTGACATAAATCATTTTTCTCCAGTTACAATTGGCTCAGTGCCCTTAGGTCTGTCACCTTCTAAATATTCACCTTTAACTAAATAATAAATTTGTTCTGCAACATTTGTAGTATGATCACCAATACGCTCAACATTTTTGGTCACAAACAACAAGTGAGTTCCATCGTCTAAATTTTTTTCATTTTCTTTAAGATATTTTATAACTTCTTGCATACAAAGATTTGTTAGATCATCTATTTGCTCATCACCTTCCCAAACATTTACTGCCATTGGCGCAGATCTTTCTAAATAAGCGTCTAATGTTGATTTTAATTGTTTTTGAACATTGGTAGATACTCTATTTAGTGAATCTACCAAATTCTTTGGAAGATTTTCATTTAGCAAAAGTGTTCTCTTGGATATATTTTTTGCTAAATCACCTATTCTTTCTAAATCTGAAGACATTTTCAAAGCCGTTACTGTCTCTCTTAAATCAATTGCCATAGGTTGTCTTAAAGCAATTAAATTTACAACTTGTTGTTCAATCAAGGCTTCATATTTATCTATTTTTTCATCATCTTGAATTACATTTTCTGCAATATCGCTATTTCTTGTTGTGATGGCTTGAATTGCTTTACCTAAAGCATCCTCACATGCACTTCCCATTTTAATTATATTAGCATTCAGGTTTTTTAGTTCTTCTTCGTAAGATTTAACTGTATGTGGTGCTTCAGACATTATCCAAACCTCCCGGTTATATAGTCCTGGGTTTTTGTATTATCAGGATTCTTAAATATTTTATCAGTAGATCCATGTTCTATCAATTGTCCTAAGTGAAAAAAACCTGTATTTTGAGATACACGTGCCGCTTGAGCCATAGAATGAGTTACAATTATTATTGTGTGCTCTTTTTTTAACTCATCAATCAATTCTTCAATTTGTGCTGTTGCTATTGGATCTAATGCTGAACAAGGCTCATCCATTAATATAACTTCTGGTCTTACAGAAATCGCTCTAGCAATACAAAGTCTTTGCTGTTGTCCTCCAGATAATCCAGTTCCAGGTTCATGCAATCTATCTTTTACTTCTTCCCATAGTGCAGCTTTTTTTAAGCTAGTTTCAACAATTTCATCCATTTCTTGTTTTGATTGAGCCATACCATGAATTGTTGGACCGTAAGATACATTTTCATATAAAGTTTTTGGGAAAGGATTAGGTTTTTGAAAAACCATACCAATTTTTTCTCTTAGTCTTACAACATCACAACTTTTATCATTGATATTAAAGTCATTAATTAAAATTTCTCCTTTAACACTGCAGATATCAATTACATCATTCATCCTATTAAGACATCTTAGGAAAGTTGATTTACCACAACCAGATGGACCAATTAATGCTGTTACTTGATTTTCCTCAATATCTAAACTTATATTAAAGAGCGCTTGTTTTTTTCCATAAAAAACATCAACATCTTTTGCTTTAATCTTTATCATTTTAACTCCATTTTTTCTCAAACTTATGTCTTATTATTTGGGCAAATAAGTTCATTGTTATTAAAAAGCCAAGAAGGACCATTATACATGCCGAAACTTTTTCTACAAATCCTCTTTCAGCACTTTCAGCCCAAATATAAATTTGAACTGGTAAACTTGCAGCAGGATCCATAGGTGATCCAGGTATCGTGTTAACAAAAGCAACCATTCCAATTAAAATGAGGGGTGCAGTTTCTCCTAAAGCTTGAGCTAAACCAATTATTGTTCCTGATAACGTGCCAGGCATTGAAAGAGGAACAGTATGATGCATTGTGGTTTGCATTCGACTTGCTCCCATAGCAAGTGCTGCCTCTCTTATACTTGGCGGAACTGCTTTTAAAGATGCTCTGGCAGCTATGATTATTGTTGGTAAGGTCATTAAGGACAAAGTAATACCTCCAACTAATGGGGTAGACCTTGGTAGTTGAAATATAGCCAATAAAACTCCTAACCCTAATAGACCAAAAACTATAGATGGAACTGCTGCTAAGTTATTTATATTTACTTCAATAAAATCAGTAAATCTATTTTTAGGGGCAAATTCTTCAAGATAGATTGCTGCTAGAACCGCTACAGGAAAAGCTATCATTAAACAAACAAGTATAGAAAAAATTGAGCCCATAAATGAACTTGCTATTCCAGCTAGTTCTGCTTCTCTTGAGTCAGCATTTGTAAAAAAGCTAATATTAAATTTACTTTCAACCTTACCATTTGCAACAAGTTGATCAAAAATTTTTAATTGATAATCGCTTACTCTTCTTTGATCTTCAGGTAAATCTCTTGGATAATTTCCTTTAAAAACTTGATCTAGATCATCTGAAGCAGTTAAATAAACCTCTTTTGTTTTTCCTATTAAACTAGGGTCATTTAAAAGTTCATTTTTAATTTCTTTTTCAAAGAAATAAGAAACCATTCTCTTCAATTCATTTTCTTGATCCTCATTGGCATTTAGATCTAAATCAGCCATTGATTTTAATGCTATATCGTAATAATCAGCGTCTTGTATGTCCTCTTTAGAAGGGTTTTGTTCTAACATCATTAATTCAGCATCAAAAGTTACTGGAACAATGAGCCAAGTTTTTTGAAAAGCTGAATAGCCAGTTGAAAAAATTTTGAAAATAAAAATTGTTAAAAATAAAAGTGCCATAAAAATTGCACTTTGACCGTATAAGCGAAATCTCTGCTCAGCCTTGTATCTTTTATTTAATAATTGTTCTTTATTTTTATTCATATTTCTCTCTATATTTTTTAACTACTCTTAAGGCCACAATATTTAAACAAAGCGTTACTAAAAATAATGACATACCTAATGCAAAAGCAGCTTGCGTTTTTGGATCACCAAAAGCTTGGTCACCAATTAGAATAACTACAATTTGAGCTGTAATTGTTGAAGTAGATTCTAATGGATTTAAAGTTAAATTGGCAGCTAAACCTGAGGCCATAACAACTATCATTGTTTCTCCTATAGCTCTTGAAACACCAAGCAAAATAGATCCAACTATCCCCGGCAATGCCGCAGGAAAAATAACTCTCTTGATTGTTTCTGATTTAGTTGCTCCCATAGCATAACTTCCATCTCTTAAACTTTGAGGTACACTTGTAATTACATCGTCACTTAAACTTGAAATAAATGGTATGATCATAATGCCCATTACCCCTCCTGCTGCTAAAGCACTTTCAGCTGAAACTTCAAGACCCATAGAGGTTCCTAATTCTTTTAAAAATGGGCCAACAGTTAGGGCAGCAAAAAAACCATAAACAACTGTTGGTATACCAGCTAAAATTTCAATTAAAGGTTTTGCGTATTGTCTAACTTTATATGATGCATATTCAGCTAAATAAATTCCACTCATTAATCCAATTGGGATAGCAACGCACATAGCAATAAATGCAATAAAAAAAGTACCTGCAAAAATAGGGACTGCTCCAAAAGTATCGGAATACATTGTCGGATCTAAAGCCTCAGAAGAATCTCTAACAAAAGCTTTTGCTGGATACCAGTGAGTTCCAAAGACAAAATCAAATAATGGAATTACTTTAAAAAAATCTATAGTTTGAAATATAAGTGAGAAAACTATTCCAACAGTAGTTAATATTGCAGCTAAAGAAGCTGTAAATAAAACTGCGTTTAAAAATTTTTCAACTGGTTCTCTTGTTCTAGAATTAGATGAAATTCTTTTATATGCGTAAGCAACAGAGGCAATAATTGCAGATAATACTATAACAACTTTTGAACTTTGAGCTATTGATCGAAGACTTAAATATTTTTCAGCTGAAGCCTCAATAAAAGGTGTAATTTCTCCAGTGAATTGACCTCGAGACAATGCTTTTGTTTTTTCGTATATTAAATTTAATTCATCATCAAGATAACCTTGATTTGAATAATCACTTAAGATTAATAGTTTTACAATTGTGGGCTCGAAAATTGCCCATAAAGAAAAAATTATAAAGGCTGGTATTGCACACCAGATTGAAAGATAATAACCATAAAATTGTGGTAATGCAGTTAATCTTTTTTTTGTAGATTGAATTGTATATGCTTTTTTGCGTCCAAAATAATAACTTGTGAAACCTAGAAGAACAATAAATGTAAATAATATTAAGTTCAAAGAATCTCCTTTATTGAGGACTGTACTCTTAATTTAAAAAAAAGGGGTCTAAAAAGACCCCCTTTTTTATCATTTGTTAACTGAGGAATAATTAATTACCCATAGCAACTAGTTTGGTAGCATTAGTTCTAGTTGTTTTATACAACTTAGAGTCTAATGGCACTAAACCAATGTCTGCTAGGTAACCACCTTTTCCAATAGCTTTCTTCGTTGTGAATTCTTTCACAAACTCATGTAAGCCTGGAATTACTCCAACGTGAGCTTTTTTCACGTAGAAGAATAAAGGTCTAGCAACAGCATAACTGTAGTCTTGAATAGACTTCAATGATGGTTGTCCACCATCAATACTTGCTGCTTGCAATTTATCTTTTGCAGCTAAGAAATAACTGAAACCAAAGAAACCAAACATATCTTTATCTTGAGTTAACTTTTGGATGATTAAACTATCGTTTTCTCCTACTTCAATAGCAGCACCATCTTCTCTGTAAAGTTTTTGAGGTTTTTTGTATTTTTTATTTCCAGCTTCAAAACCAGCTTTATAAAGAGCTTTAGCTTCTTTAGTCATACCTTTTTTCATTACTAAAGAATTCCAAGCATCTCTAGTTCCTGATGTTCCTGGTGGGATCATCACTGAAATTTTTTGTTTTGGTAAACTAGAGTCAATTTGGTCCCAAGTTTTATAAATATTTGGAACTAATTTACCATCAACAACTGTATGAGCAGCTAGTGCTAAATACAAATGTTCTTTAGTAAAGTTTACTGGTTTTGCATCTTTGCTGTAAGCTAATGTAATACCATCGTTACCAATTACGATCTCAACGATTTCATTTACACCATTTTTCTTACATAGAGCTTTTTCTTTATCTTTCATAGCTCTTGATGCGTTTGTAATATCTGGATGTTGTTCACCTACACCAGCACAGAATAGTTTAGCTCCACCACCAGTACCAGTAGACTCGATTACAGGAGTTTTAAATCCTGAACCACCAAATCTTTCAGCAACAACTGTTGCATAAGGGAATACCGTAGAAGAACCAACTATCTTAATTTGATCTCTTGCTTGAGCAACAGTTGCAATTGAAAGTGCAACTAAAGAAGCAATTACTATAGTTAGTTTTTTCATTATCTTTAATCCTTTCGTTATTTATTAATTAAAAGATGACTGACTCGTATAAATTTATTGAATCTTTAATATTACAGAATTGTTACACTTTTGTTAAAAAGGTAACTTTTTAGTTGTATTTTTTTGAAATAATTATCTGATCAATATCAGTTTCTAGGCCACCAATACATGAAACAGGGTTTACCTGTTCATTAATAGCGAGTTCATTGCTTGGACGTAAAGTTATTTCTAGTTTTACTAAGTTTACTAATTCTTCTCTAATTTCTTCATCATATCTCCAGCTAGGCCATGAACTTGGGGTTGAAAATATAGAGGTTAAATAACTTGTAGCCATAGTATATCTGTAATTACTCAAATTTTCATTCCTCAATAAAAAATCTCTTACAGAATTAAAAATATTCCTACATCTAAAAGAATCTGAAAAATAATTTTCCTTCTTGAGATTTTTATTCATAGGAACAGAAACAATTAAATCAATTGAATTTTTAGAATACGAGGTAACTACGTCTGTATAAAATTCAGCTTCAGTAACTTCTAAATGATCTTTTATAGAAGGATATGAAGTTTTTAAATCTGCTTCTAATCTAAAAATTCCAATATCAAAAACTGTAAGTTGCTGATTTCTTAATAATGTTGTGATATCTTTAGAAAAAACACTTGTTGTTATAGAGCTTAATAAAAAAGCAAAAATTAAAATATTTTTGAATATTTTAACCATATAAAAAATTAATTAAAAGATTAACATTAATCAAGTAAAGAATTGTTAAAAAAATCTTCTAAAACTATTACAATATAACACTTTTTAAATTTAAGTTTTCGCTGGTAAATAAATTTGAATTTCAGTTCCTTGGTTTTCCTCACTTAGAATCTCATAATGTCCACGATGTTGAGTAACTATATGTTTAACTATAGCTAATCCTAAACCGGTTCCACCTACTTTATTACTTTGTTCGAGATCTACTCTAAAAAATCTTTCTGTAATTCTAGAAATATATCTTTGAGGAATACCAACACCTTCGTCTTTAACACTGATCATAAAATTTTTTTCTAACAATTTACCGTCGCTAATTTTGCTTGATATAAAAATAGACTTATTTTCCTTTGAATACTTAATTGCATTATCTAAAAGATTAGAAAAAACAGTTTGTAATTTTTTTTCATCTCCAATAACAATTGTTGGATTTGCGAGAGATAAATTAATATTTAATTTCTTTTTTTTTAAAACAATCTCAAAATTACTGACGATAGTTTTGAAAAGATTATTTATATCAACTAAAGAGTTTGGCCTAATGTGTTCTTCTAATTCAATTCTTGTGAGTATTAAAAGATCATTAATTAAATTTTCCATTCTATTTGATTGATCAGTCATTATTTTCATAAATTTTTTTTTTGCTTTATCGTCTTCTGCCGCTGGACCTTCAATAGTTTCTAGAGATCCTTTGATAGCCATCAAGGGTGTTCTTAATTCATGGCTTACATTTGCTACAAAATCAGTTTTAAATTTTTGTGCTTTTGTAATTTCAGTAAAATCTTTTAGAAATAATACAACAGAGTCTGGTTCAGTAAATAAATGAGTTGGGCCTGGAATAATATAAATTTTATAAAATTGATATGACGGCAAGTCTATTTCAACATCAATACTTTTTGTTTTATTTTCAACTATAGCTTTTTCAATATTTTCTATTAATTCTGGTTTTCGAATTACAGAAGATATGTTTTTATCAATTAAATTACTTCCAAATCTTTTTAATGCACTTGGATTGGCATATTTAATTATGTTAAATTTATTTAATGCAAAAAACTGATCCTCTAGTTCATCAATAATTACTCTTTTTGTTTTTTCCTCTCTTTTATTAATTATTGTAGCGGTATTTATTGATTTGTTTTTTTTTTGATTAAGTAAATAGAGAAGATAAACTATTACAACTATGAGTAGAATGATGAAATATTCCATAAATTTAGACGGCTTAATTTTGCATCATTACACTTTTTAATGCAAACAAATTAAGAAAAATTAACTAATGATTTGGTGAAATATTGTTAAAAAATATTTTTGCTGTTTCTTCCCAAGTGAATTTTTTTGCAAATTCAAGACAATCATTTCTATTAACTTTCAAAGCTTTATGGGCCGAAACTTTAAGATCATTATCTAAACAATTTATTTTGGATCCTTCAAATATATCTTTAGGACCTGGAACAGGATACGCAGCAACAGGTGTTCCACAATTTAAAGCTTCTGTAACTACAATTCCAAATGTATCTGTTTTACTAGGGAAAACAAAAACATCAGAGGATGCAAAATGTGATGCTAATTCACCATTTGTTTTTTCCCCTAAAAAAATATCTTTAGGAAATTCTTTTTTCAATTTTTTTAAATCAGGTCCTTTTCCTATAATTATTTTTGTACCTTCTAAATCACATTCTAAGAAAGCTCTTATGTTTTTTTCAACTGCAACTCTTCCAACATAAATCCAAATAGGTCTTTTATGAGGTAAATCAATTTTTTTAGGGTTCTTAAAAGCTCCATGATTTCCTCCTCTAGTCCAAGTAATCATTTTATTGTCATCTATACCTATATCGATTAATTCTTTTCTCATAGACTCTGTAGTTACTAAAATTCTCTCAGCCTTATTATGAAAATTTGCTAAAAATTTTTCGGCCCATTTTGCAGGTATAATAGGAAAGTAAAGTTTTAGATATTTATCAAATCTTGTATGGAAACTCGTAGTAAACTTTAGATTATTTTTTAAACAATATCTTCTTGCCATAGTCCCTATGGGGCCTTCAGTAGCGATATGAATTGCATCAGGTTTTATTTTCTTTATTAAACTATCAACTCTTGGCCAAACATTAATTGATAATCTAATTTCATTATATTTCGGCATCGGAAAAGTTAAAAATAAGTCGGGTGTAATATATTCTATAGTATGACCTTGTTCTTTTAATACATTGCCTGTTTCATGTAAGGTTCTTACAACACCATTTACTTGTGGAAAATATGCATCTGTTGCAATTAAAATTTTCATTAATTATGAAGCTTTTTTTAATTCTTCGGTTTTAATTGGTTTAATTATTTCTTTAGTATCTAAATATTGTTCTCTTATTTTGTCCCAATATAATATTTCAAAACTACCATCATAATTTTCAGCTAATGCAGTACAAGATTCTACCCAGTCTCCACAATTTAAATAATTGACCCCATTAAAATCTCTATCCTCAGCATGATGGATGTGACCACAAATAATTCCATCAAATTTTTTTCTTTTTGCATAATTTGAGACTGTTTTTTCGTATTCACCAATATATTTAACTGCATTTTTAACTTTATACTTTAAAAATTTTGCAAGAGACCAATATTCTTTTCCTCTCAACCTTCTAAAAAAGTTAATTATTACATTTAATTGTAACAATAAATTATAGGCTATTGATCCAAGTTTAGATAACCATTTAGCATGTTTCATAACCCCATCCCAAGCATCACCATGAACAACAACATATTTTTTTCCAGCATTTGTTTCATGAATAACTCTATTAACCATATGGATGTCACCAAAATGCATCGGAATAAATTTTCTTAACATTTCGTCATGATTACCCATTATGTAGAAAACTTTAGTACCATGCCTTGCTTTTCTTAAAATTTTTTGGATTACATCATTATGTTCTTGAGGCCAAAAAAAACTTTTTTGCATTTCCCAGATATCTATAATGTCTCCTACAAGATAAAGATTTTCGGATCTTGATTTTTTAAAAAACTCTAAAAGTTTATTCGCCTGACAACCCTTAGTACCTAAATGCACATCAGAAATGAATATACTTTTATATTTAAGTATATTAGGCATTTAATAAATTTAATTTTAATACAACTGTAACACGAATCATGTATTTCTTATCTCATTCAAATGTTACAATTTTGTTAAAAATTTTTTAAGGATTAGTTATGTTATATTGTTTGATTTACAATCTAAACTCTTCTTCTGGAAGAAAATCAAAATTCATAAATAAGGTTTTATCTAAGTTAAAAGAAAATAATTCTGTAGACTACTTTGAAACTAAAACAATAACTCAAGCTAAGAAAGTTTTTAAAGATTTTAATCAAAAAAATTATGATCGACTAATAATAGCTGGTGGTGATGGATCAGTATCTTTTGCAATTAATGAACTAATTAAAAATGATTTTAATTTTAAAGACGATTTTGCCATAGGTTACATACCTGCTGGCACTGCAAATTTACTTCAGGCTGAATTATCAATGAATAAAAAAGTTGATGATATAGTCAATATATTGGTTTCTAATAATTATAAACCCTCCAATCTTGTAAAAATTAACGAAAATTATTTCTTTTTAATGGCTGGTATAGGATGGGATGCAAAAATTGTTCATTCAATTAATTCAAAAATTAAAAAAATTCTTGGTAAAATTATTTTTGGCATCAAAGGTTTTCAATATTTCTTATTTATGAATAATAAAAAATTAAATGTAACTTTTGATGGGCAATTTTATCAAGCAGACTGGATATTATCCTCAAATACCAAATATTACGCTGGACATCATAAAATAAATAAAACAAATATTTTTGAAGATAAATTAGTCACCTATATTTTTAAGGATTTGACTAGGATCAGTTTATTATATTCTATATTCTTAATAATTCTTAATGGTGATTTAAGTAAAAACAAAAATGTTATTACTACTTATTCACAAAACATTACTATTGATGGAAATGATTTGATACCAGTTCAAATTGATGGAGATAATTTTGGTTCATATAAAAAAATTCATTTAAATCTATCAAATAAAAAAGTGAATTTTCTTATTAAATAATTATTTTAGTCTTCCTAAATAATTTACAAGAATAACTCCTATAATTATTAGAATTATACCTACAGTTCCATAGATATTTGGCAATTGATTATATTTTAAAATACCAAAGATCGTTACTCCTGTAATTGTTAAACCGCCATAAGTAGCATAAGCAAAACCTACTGGGATCATCATCATAACTTTAGATAAACAAAAAATGCAAAGAGTAATTGATATTATACAAAATATAGTTGGCATTAAATTTGTAAAACCATTTGTGTTCTTTAAAAAACCACTTGAGGCAATACCTAATATCACTGCAAAAAATAAATATAGATATCCTGAAATTTTTAAAGAAATCATTATTATATAATACTATAGTTTATTTTTTCATATATGAATACAAGAAATACCAATAGAATAACTTTTTATCCTGGCCCTGGAGCAAAACTTCAAGAGTGGTCTACTTATCAAAATGAATTTTTTGGTAGATGTGATCCCCATTATCAAATGATTAAAAAAAAACTTTAAAGTGGATAAAAAAAAACGGGACAAGATGAAATTATACCAAAAAAAAATTAACCATATACATTTCAACTTTTTTAAAACATTTTTTCTAAAACTATATTTAAATTATGATTTAATTTTACTTATCTAAATTAATTAAACCACTGTTTATAATCATTAAAAAGACGTTTTAAATTTTTTTGTGACAACCATGATAAATGATACAAAGCATCTGAAGAAACAGATCCTCCTATTCTTAAAATCAATACTTTTCCTTTACCAGAAAATTTATAATTTACATTAGGTTTTAGATAAATTGAATCTCCAGGATTAAAATTTTGTTTTATCTTTTTATTAAAATTAATCTTTATTTTTGAAGAGCCTATGTTGTAGAGATACTGGTGGGCTGGAACTGAAAATCCAATATTATTCTTGTTATTCAAAATATTGAGTTCAAATGCTTTTGACATTGGTAAATGTGATAAATTTGTAAGTTCAACAAATAAGAAATCTTTTTTATATTTAGACGGATAAAACCAAGATCTATTGCTTTTATATTTCTGGATTTTAACATAATCGTTTTGTATTGGTGGCAATAAATCTCTAGAGTTTATTTTCAAATAAGTAGCAATTTTATCTATAACTTTTTTATTTGGTAATTTTTTATTTTTTAACAATCTGTTTAAATTTAAACCTGTTAATTCTTTAAAGTTATGATCTGAAATTGATGAATTTTTTAAATGATATAATAAAGATGATTTAAAAGCATAAATTTTATTTTTTAAATTAAGATTAAACTTTTTAGTTAATTCATACCCTATAGCTGAAAATTCATTTAAAGATTCTGTATTCAGTTTATCTGCATATGTTAATGCTAGAATATTTCCTAATAAATTTTTTTTATTTTTCCTAGTTGTAAAAGAATGAGGAATGTATGGAGAAATATACATAGAATCACCAGTGTTCATTTTAGCTACTCTTTTTTTATTATTTAAAATATAATAAAAATTTACAGGGCCTATAAAATATGTGAATTGATGAAGAAAATGACCATTATTAAATTTTACACCTTTGTTGTTGGGATTTGAATTATCAACCACCTTTAATTGTTGTATCCATTCAGGTCTGAATGTAGATACTTTACTCATTACCGTATCTTTATATAAATAATATGCTTCACCTCCACGATACATTTTTCTTTCTGTAGAATTTGAGGCTTTACTTTTAAAAATTTTGAAACCATGTTTAGCATCGTCCTCTACACTAAAAAACTCATTATAGTTTACTGGCCATATTTTTACTGCTTTCTCAATTAAATCGAATTCAAGTTTTTTTTTACCTTCCAAAATTTGATTGATCTTTTTTTTTGTCAAACCTAAATCTAATGCTGCATCCTCAGGTCTTCTTTTTAAATCATTAAGAATTTTTTTAAATTTATAGTTGAATATGTTTTTTGGCATAATCTTATTCTTTAATCGTTCTAAATTAAGATAATTATTTCTTTAATATTTATTATTTTTTAGAATAAATCTTAATTATCATTAATTTTGTTCGCTTACAAGTTAATCATTTAAATATAACTAAAACTCAATCAATAGTGTAAATATTAATTTTTTGTAAATTTTTTGTTAAATCCTACTAATGCTTTCTTATAATCTTCAACAGTATCTATTTCTTTCCAGCCACTTTCAATGATCACACAGTGAACTTTAATACCAATATCTACTAGTTCTTGAATAAAATCTGTAAGGTAAGCTTTTTGGAAAATTTTAGCTCTTTGAAAAGGCTTATTCCAATATATTTTTTTTAATCGATGGAAATGTTCTTTAAAAATTTCTGTTCCACGATTGGATAATTTTATCATTCCAATAAACTCACCATGAACCTCTTCATTACCCGTATTTATTTTACCAATTTTTTCGACCTCATTATTTGAATTAAATATTACATTTTCTGCTTCTGATATAGGGTGATCTTTGCGTCCTACATAATAGCCTCGCCAATCAATATCAACTACAACAGAAATATCATGATCTGAATTTAACGTTCTTTCAACCACATAAGAGTCAAACAATATGTCAGAATATGAAATTATAATATTCCCATTAATAACTTTTTCGGCATAAAAAATAGAATTTAAAATATTGTTATTTTTATAATCAGTATTTTCAAAGTACTTTATACCTTTATAATTAATTTTTTCTTTTTTATATCCCCTAATTAAAGAAATATCTTTTACTCCACATTTTTTATATGCATCTAATTGACGTTGAAGAAGAGTTTTTCCACCAAAATCCAACATACACTTTGGAAGGTTTTCTGTATGCTTTTTAAGTCTACTACCCAAACCAGCTGCGATGATTAATGCTTTATTATTATTTTTGTTTAATGAGTTTTCAATATTTCTTATTTGCTCTTCATCAAGATTATTTTCTTTTATAGATCTTATTAATGAAACTATTCTTGGATTCTTTTCTATATATTCTCCTATATCAGGTGCAACATCGCCTTTTGATATACCTGCCAAATCATTGAGTATATTAATATTGATTTTCAAAAATTTAGAAATTTTTTTTATTACAATTTGCTTTGGAGCTGAACGTTTTTCTTTTTCAATATCATTCAAATATGAGGCAGCTATACCAATTTTAGCAGCTAATTCTCTTTGACCAAAACCATTTTTTATTCTAGCCTCACGAACTAATGCACCAAAATTTTTTTTTTTACTCATCACCAATTTTTTACTTAATTTAAACCACGAATGATATTGTAAATATCTTTTCCATCAATTTTGATAGGATTATTTCCAAGTCTTAATAAATTTATACCATTAATTATATTTTCTGAACTTTTATTTATATCAATATTCAATTTTGTTAAATCATCCTCTAAATTTGCTTGTTTTTTAATTGATGATATTTGTGAACTAAAATCATCAATGTTTTGAACGTTGAATAAATTGAATATCTGATCATATCTTTTTTTTAAATCAAAAGATGTTTCTGATTTATCTAAATTCAAATAATTAAATCTAAAGAATTTTTCAAAAAATAATCCAACAGCATGACCATGGCTTATATTAAATAAAGACGTAAAAGGATAAGATGTAGCATGTGGTGCTGTCGTTTTTGAGATGCTGATAGCTTTTCCTGCTAAATTTGCGGCTATACTCATCTCTGCTGCATTGTTTAAATTAGGGTTTTTCAAATAAGGTAAATAACTAACTAAAGAAATTTTAAGAGATTTTAAAGCATAGTCGACACTTTTTTCATTAGATTTTTTCGATATTAGAGACTCAAGTGCTTGAGCAATAGCATCAAAACCTGCTGATGCTTTAATTTTACCTGGAGCTGAAATTAAATATTCAGGAACTAAAAAGTAAT
The DNA here is from genome assembly GCA_902569975.1 of uncultured Pelagibacteraceae bacterium. Lineage (GTDB taxonomy): Bacteria > Pseudomonadota > Alphaproteobacteria > Pelagibacterales > Pelagibacteraceae > Pelagibacter. The sequence continues at coordinate 51,500 of CACFWD010000004.1, forward strand.
TATCGGGAACTAGTAATTCACTTTCAAATGAATGTTTAATACCATTCACATAAATAACAGCATTAGAGGTAACTTCAGCCCCTGAACCAGCTGTAGTTGGAATAACAGATAATTTAGTATATTTTTTTTGGAAAGGATAAGAATAATTTTCAATTAATTCTTTAAGGTCGTCTCTAACATCGACCACATTAGCTATTTTAGCATAATCCATGATAGTCCCACCACCTATTGCTAGGATTAAATCTGGTTTAAAATTTCTTACTTCTTTAATAATTTCAATCAATTCCTCAAGTATTGGAATCTCTGATTTTTTATAAAATAATTTTATTTCTTGATTTGGATTAATATCTTTCGACAAAGTTGTAGCTCCAGAGGAAATAAAAGATTTTTTTCCACATAAAATAAAAATTCTTTTAAAACTTTTATCATTTATAAAGTTTTTGATATCGTCTATTGAATTAATCATTAATTCATAAATTGATTTTTTATCTTTATTAAATCTTTTGGTCTTGGTAAATTTTTTGTTTTAGAATTTGCAATCTTTACTTCCATAAAACTAAGTTTTTTAGATAATAAAAAATTAAGAATATTTTTTTTTAAATTTTTGCTATTTTTAATACAATAATATTTTTTGAAACCTAAGCTTTTAGATAATTTTTCAAGATTAATTTTATTTGCATAAGTAACTTGGCCACCGACAGAATCATGTGTATTATTATTTAAAAGAATATATTTGTAGTTTTTACCCGCGAATGTGCCTGCAGATTTAATTGATCCTAAATGCATTAGAAAAGATCCATCTCCATCAATACAGACTGTATCATTTTTATTATTCATAGAATATCCTAAAGCCACTGATGACGTGTGACCCATTCCACCAACCATATAAAAATCTTTACCTTTTTTGATTTGAAATTTTTTTCTTAAATACATCAATTCTCTAGAATTATAACCTGTACTAGAAATAACTTTAGTTTTATTAGACAAATTTTGTAATAAGGTTTTTAAAAATAATTCTTTTTCTAAAGAATAAAAATCTCTTTTTGGTTTAATTTTAGCTTTTTTTGCTAATACTTTATTTTCTATAAGACATGCAACAATACTTTTATTTTTTTTTGCAAGTTTTATTTGTTTATCAAATTTTTTAAGATCAGGTTTTGACCTTAAAATTGTAAATTTGATTCCCAAAAGCCTGAGTAATTCCCTAGTAATTTTACCTTTTACATTATGTTGAGGTTCATCTTTTAAACTAGGTGAGCCTCTCCAGCCAATAACCAAAATTAATGGTATCGAATATACTTTTTTATGGGCTATTGATATAAGAGGATTTAAAGCATTAGATAGACCTGAATTTTGCATATAAATAACTGGAACTTTCTTTGTAGATAAATATTGACCAATACCGATAGAAACTGCTGCTCCCTCATTAGTTGCTATTATGTGTTTTTTATTGTTTTTTAAGGATGAGGAAAAATGTTTTAAAACACTATCAGGTACTCCAGAAAAAAAGTCACATTTATTTTTTTTTAGTAAATTAATTAGTCCCTCTACTTCAATCATTTTTAATTAAGCTAATTATTTCTTTAATAGGTATTATTTTTTTATCAGCCTCTAGTGCACGACTATTTTTCAAAATTGTTCGTGCGGTATTCTGCATTGCAGGATAAGCCGCTCTTAGTAATTGATTAGCATAGATGACTAGTTTGAATCCATGTTTTATGAGATCTTTCTCGTAAACTTTTGAATAAGTCGAAGGCACAGATACTAATGGTTTATAATATTTGCTTTTAGTAAATTTTTTTGCAAAAGAAAATATCTGAGAAGGTGTTTTTTCTTTGCTATGAATCAAAATTGCATCAGCTCCAGCTTTTGAATATATTTCTGCTCTTTTTAATGCATCTTGTAATCCTTTGCCTAATATAAAACTTTCAATTCTTGCAATGATCATGAAATCATTTGACTGTCTAGTTTTGCATATTTTTTTAATTTTATTTGCAAATAAATTTGGTTTATCTTGTTTAGTACCAGTTTGATTCTTGAATAGTGAATTTTTTTTGAGTCCAATTTTGTCCTCCATAATTATTGCAGAGACACCTGATCTTTCTAAAGATCTAATTAAATAAGGAAGATGTTCTATCTGACCACCATTATCTGCATCAAATACTACTGGCTTTGTCGTTACATCCATCATGTCGTTTAATGAAGAAATTCTAGCTGAGAAAGATAAAGATGAGTTGTCCGGTAAACCTTTTGTAGCTGAGTCAGTTAAACTAGATGACCACATACCATCAAATTCTAAATTTTTATTTTTTTTTTCTACTTTCAAATTTTCTATAATCAAACCAGTTAATGAATTATGAGATTCTAAAATTCTGACTATATTTTTAGATGAAATTAAACGTTTAAGTCTACTGACTCTATTTTGTGGAGAAATTGCAATTTCTAAAATTCTATTTTTAATTAATGAAGATGAAATATTTTTTGTATATTTTGGTTCAATTAATTTACCAGACCATTTTTTAAGAGCTTTGATAACATCTTGTCGAGTTTTTTTTTGGACACCTTTTTTCCAATCATCTCCATGTACAACATAATGAGGTTTAATAAGGTTTAAATTTGATACATAACTTAAAGTATGTTGTGGTATTACTTTTTTTACGTATTTGATATTTTGAACAATAATTTTTCTTCTTTTATAATCAAGATATGGAATACTTTTATATGAAGCAATTGCTTCATCTGTCAAAAGACCAACGATAACTTCTCCATATCTACTTGCTGTTCTTAATATATTAATATGACCTTCATGGATCATATCTACTGATAAACCTACATAAACTTTTTTTTTTAATTTCATTAATAAGATAGAAAATTAGTTTCTCTTATATATGAAAAAAACAACAGATCCATTAATATATTTTAATTATCTTTCTGATAATGCTTTTGATTTATTCTTGCTAGTTTCTTTATCTTTAAAATATTCATCATATTTAGAACCATTTTCACTAGGAGTATATGTGTAATATATTATTCTTCTAATTTGATCAGAATCATTCTTTTTTGATCGATGAGGACAAGTATTAGAAAATATTATCATGTCACCAACTTCTAAATCTATTACTTTAAACTTTGTTTTACTCTCAACTTCATCAGATAAAGCGGGCGTACCATCTTTTTTAGTATTTTTATAGAGTTGGGCAAAATCTCCATTATGAGATTTTGCTAGTTCGAGGGCTCCATTTTCTTTGTCACATTTATCTATAGCTATTAATGCACTAATAAAAAAATCTCCATACTCATACCAGCCTTTTTTTTTCTCATCCTTAGAATTAATGAATTCAAATATACCATCATAATGAGCAAAAAAACCTTCGCCTCCAGGTGGTTTAGAATTAAATTTATCTTTAAATATTAAAAATTCTTTTTTAAAAATTTTTTTTAATAATATTGATATTTTTTCATTTAAATCAATTAAGTTTGTTCCTTTATCATAAAGTTTTTCAATTCTTCTTAGATTGTTTGAATTATCAAAATATTTGACAGTACCAGAGGCGTTATTTATTTCGTCTATTAACTTAGATACAAAATGTTTACTTAAAAAATTTTTGAAAACAAAATATCCTTCATTATCAAATTTTTTTTTGTAATCTAAAGAGCTAATATTCATAATCTATCCTGCTAATACTAAACACATATATTTGAAAAATTTTCATCAAAATATTTTATTGTATTTTCATAATTATAAAAATTTGTTTTTATAAAGTTATTAATTTCATTTTTATCAAATTCATTTGAGGCATTATCAATAATTTTATCAATTTCAATTATCTGATTTTTATTAAATTCATATCCAAATTTATCTTTAATAAAATCTTCTATTGGTTGCAAATCTTTAAACATTCCAAATTTTTCATTATGAATTTTATCAAAATCGTTATAATAAATTACAGGTTTTTTAAATATCATCATATACTCAATTGAAATACCCGAATTATCAGTGATTAAACACTTGGCTTTTTGCATAGCTTCAAGATTTTCCGGATTATCATCAAATATAAAATTTTTGTTCTGAAATCTTTCTTTATACATTTTCATCAAGGATTGTGATCTTTTTATGGTTTCTGGATGAGGTCTAAATCTTACCTTGTAACCTAAATTTAACAGGTTAACTAATATTTCTTCAAAATCCTCATTAATATAATTTGATCTATTTTTATTCCATGAAGGTGCTACTAAAATTTCATCATTATCAATTTCATCGATTTTATTTTTTAAATAATCAAAATAAAAAAAACCTGATTTAATAAGTTTTTTTTTTTTTAAATTTTCTATCTTTTCTCTATGTTGAATTTCATTAATTTGATAATCACCATTACATAATATTGTATCATAATTGTCAAAAGCTCCTGAGGTGTAAATTTTTGTAGTGCTTACAGCACCATGGAAATAATAGATATAATTTTTTACAAATTCATTTTTTTTTACAATATTGTTATTAAGATCAGTTAAAGTCATAAACATATTATCAGTTACAACACTTTTAAAAAAATACTGAAATAAAAAACCCTGTCCAATATATAGATTTTTAACATCTAGCTGTAATATTTTATCGTTTATGTCAGATGAAACATAGTAAATTTCTCCAGGATATTTTTTTGATAAATATTCAATAATCAAATAACTATATTTTAAATACGACTTATTCTCCGAGTAAAATATAAATCTTGGTTTCTTCTCGCTAAGTTTATTTATTTCTCTAAATATTGTAAAAAAATTTTTGAAATTAAATGTCAATTTTTTAAACATTAATTACTATCTTGTTCTTCCATAAATATCATTATATCTAATAATATCAGTTTCCTTTAAAATTGATCCTATTTGAGCTTCAATTATTCTAACAGGTTTTTTATTTGGATTTTCTATTCTATGAACTGAACCTTGTGGAATAAAAATAGTTTCATCTGGTTTCATTGTAAAATATTTCTTATTTAAAGTAATTTTAGGTTTACCTTGAGTAACTACCCAGTGCTCCGCTCTATGATGATGTTTCTGAAGACTTAATACACCTTTGGGTTTAACATATAGTTCTTTAATTAAGAATTCCTTACCGTTAAATAAATTTACATAACTACCCCAAGGTTTATGAAATACATTTTTCTTTTTAAAATAATATCTTTTATTTCGTCCATACATTTTACAAATTTCTTTCCAGGACCCTAAATCAGACCAGGGAATATCTAATTTGATAGCATTGATATCTTTAGCTTTTTCTAAGATTGCATAGTCAAAAGACTTAGCTGTTACTTTGGTAAATGCTTGTTTGTTTAAATAATATACATTACTTTTATATTTTGCTTTTGACAAAGCTTTGTTACAGTTTCGGTAAATCTTAGGTTGATATTTTTTAAAATTGTTAATAATTGAATCTTTTCTCAAATAAAAAATTCCAGAATTCCAATAACCTTTTTTACTAATTATTTTTTTGGCTTTGGCCTCTTTAGGTTTTTCAACAAACTTAGTTACTTTATTATTTTTTGTCAAAAAATATCCAAATTCACTTGAAGGCATTGTTGGTTTAATTCCAAAAATAAAGACATTATTTTGTGTAAGTTTCTTTTGGTTTTTTTGGATAGCTTTATTGAACAAAGCAATCTTCTCTATCAAATGATCAGCTGTTAAGAACATTAAAGGTTGTTGATTTGGAATATCTTTTATTAATGCGGCACTCAGTATTGCAGGAGCTGTATTTCTTTTTGTAGGTTCCAAAACTATTTTAAATTTTTTTATTTTATGTCTTTTTAAATGCTGTTTAACTTTTTTTAAATATTTTGAGTTAGTGCTTATAATCGGTACATCAAATATAGATGCTTTAATTCTCTCAAGAGTTTTACTTAACAAAGTCCAATTACCAAAATTGATAAACTGTTTAGCTTGAGGATTTTTAGCTTTTGGCCAAAGTCTTGTTCCGGCTCCACCACATAAAATGACTGGGCGAATTTTCATTAAATTTTTGAATAATCCTTTACTTCTTTTTTCTTACCTGGGTGAGTAGGTGCTCCTAAATATGCAGGCCCAACTGTTTGAGCGTATTTCCAAAGTGTACCTGATCCAAAATCAGATTTTCTAGCCTTCCATTTTCTTTTTCTTGAAGCTAATTGAGCTCTTGTTAAACGAACATCTATAGTTCCCTTTTTAGCATCAATATCGATAATATCTCCATTACGTAAAAGAGCTATAGGACCTCCTAAGGCAGCTTCAGGTCCAACGTGACCTACGCAAAATCCTCTAGTAGCTCCTGAAAATCTTCCATCAGTGATTAAAGCAACTTTCTCACCTTTACCCTGACCATAAATTGCACCAGTTGTTGAAAGCATTTCTCTCATACCTGGTCCACCTACTGGTCCTTCATATCTAATGATAATTACATCTCCATCTTTGTATTTTTTACTTTGAACTGCTTTCATTGCGCTTTCTTCATTATCAAAACATCTTGCTCTACCAGTGAATTGTAATTTTTTTAGTCCAGCAATTTTAACAATTCCACCTTCGGGAGCTAAATTACCTTTTAATCCAACAACACCACCATCAGGTGATAGTGGCCTGTTATAAGCTCTTAATACTTTTTGTTTTGGGTTAAATTTAATTCCTCTTAAATTTTCTTTCATAGTTTTACCGGTAACTGTCATGCAATCACCATGAATATAGCCACCATCGTAAAGAGTTTTTAAAAGCATCGGTACACCACCTGCTAACCACATATCCTTTGCAACATATTTTCCACCAGGTTTTAAATCTGCAAGATAAGGAGTTCTTTTAAAAATTTTCGCAACATCCATTAGATCAAATTTAATTCCTGCTTCATTTGCAATTGCTGGTAAATGTAAAGCGGCATTTGTTGAACCACCTGTTGCAGCAACAATTGTTGCAGCATTTTCTAAAGCTTTTTTTGTTACTATGTCTCTTGGTTTTATTTTTTTAGCTAATAATTCCATTACCATTTTGCCGCTTAATTTTGCGTATTTATCTCTCTCTTCATAAGGAGCTGGAGTACCTGCTGAGTAAGGTAATGCTAAACCAATAGCTTCCGAAACACATGCCATAGTATTTGCAGTAAATTGACCACCACAAGCACCTGCACTTGGACATGCAACTAATTCTAATTTTCTTAATTCTTTTGCAGTCATTTGCCCTGATGAATGTTTTCCAACAGCTTCAAAAACATCTACAACAGTAACATCTTTACCTTTATATCTTCCTGGAAGTATTGATCCACCATAAATAAAAACACTTGGTACATTTAATCTTACCATTGACATCATCAAACCTGGTAAAGACTTGTCACAACCTGCTATACCCACTAGAGCATCATAACAATGACCTCTAACAGTAAGTTCTGCACTATCTGCAATAACTTCTCTTGAGATTAACGAAGATTTCATTCCCTCGTGACCCATTGCAATACCATCAGTGACCGTAATCGTGCAAAATTCTCTTGGAGTTCCTCCTGAGGCTCTTACACCCTTTTTAACTGACTGCGCTTGTCTCATTAAAGCAATATTACATGGCGCTGCTTCATTCCATGTTGATACAACACCTACGAATGGTTTGGAGACATCTTTTTCAGTTTCTCCCATAGCATAATAAAAAGATCTATGTGGTGCTCTATCTGCACCTAGAGATGTATGTCTACTTGGTAATTTTTTTTTATTAAACTTACGCATTATAAACTTTTAATAGTTATTGATATTTTTTTGATATCATCTTTTAAATTACTATAGTTAGTTTTTTCTTGTTCAACAATATTTTTTGGTGCTCTATCAGTAAAACCTTTATTAGATAATCGTTGTGATATCTTGTCCATTTCTTCCTGATATTTACTCTGCCTTTTGACTAAATTTTCTTTTATTAAATTTAAATCAACATTCTCATCAAAATATATCTTAAATATGTCGCCAGATATAACTAATGAAGCTGAGGGTTTTTGTTGATCTTTCTCAAAAAAATTATTGATACGACCAAGCTTTTTAATAATTACTTCGTTATTTTTCACCAAAGTTTTGTTCTTTTTATTAATTTTATTAATTGATATATCAACAAATGAACCAGGACTTACATTTAATTCATTTTTAAATGATCTTAATTCTGAAATTATATCAATTATCTTTTCAACATCTTTTTGAGATTGATCTTTTTTCACTTTACCAGATGGCCAATTTTTATACATAAGAAAATTTTTATTTGATTTATCAAACTTATTTTTTAACCATATTTCTTCAGTCACAAATGGAATAAAAGGATGAAGCATTACTAATATTTGTTTGAAAATATAAGCAGATACCTCTTTTACCTCTTTTTGAGGTTTTTTATCATCTGAATGAAATATTGTTTTTGAAAGTTCAATGTACCAGTCACAATAGGAGTGCCAAGCAAACTGATAAGCATTTTTAGCAGCCTCATCAAAACGGTAATCCTCAATATTTTTTTGAATTTTGTTCTTAATTTCTATTAACTCGTAATATATCCATTTATTGATATTTAATGTGATTTTTGGAACTTTATCAGTTTTCTTAAAATCACATTTATTTGTAATTAAGAAATTATTAGCATTCCATAATTTATTTAAAAAATTTCTATAACCTTTAACTCTATCTTCAGAAAGTTTTACATCTGTTCCTGGAGATGCCATAGACAATAAAGTAAATCTTAATGCATCAGCACTGTATTTTTCTATTAAATCTAATGGATCAATGACATTTCCTTTAGACTTAGACATTTTTTGTCCTTTTTCGTCTCTTACAAGTGCATGAACATAAATAGCTTTGAAAGGTTCTTTGTTTAAAAATTCCATTCCAAACATCATCATTCTAGCAACCCAGAAAAATATAATATCAAACCCAGTTACTAATACAGAAGTAGGATAAAATTTTTCAACATAATCTTTATTGTCTGGCCAACCTAATGTTGCAAATGGCCATAAACCAGACGAGAACCATGTATCTAATACGTCTGGATCACGAATTAAATTTACATCTTTACCGTAATGTTTTTTAGCTTGTTTTTTTGCATTTGTTTCATTTGATGCAACAAATATTTTTTTATCTGGTCCATACCATGCTGGTATTTGATGACCCCACCAAAGTTGTCTTGAAACACACCACGGTTCAATATTATTCATCCATTGAAAATAAGTTTTTGACCAATTCGTTGGAAAGAAATTTGTCTTTTTTGATTTAACTATATTTTTTGCTTTAACTGCTAATTTTTTTGCATCAACAAACCATTGTTCAGTCAAAAAAGGTTCTATAATTGAATTAGATCTATCACCGTAAGGAACTTTATTCTTAATATTTTCTTCTTTAACAAAAAAATTTTTTTCCTTAAGTTCTTTTAAAATTTTCTTTCTCGCCTCAAATCTATCTAAATCAATATAATCTTTAGGTGCATTTTCATTAATTTTACCAGCTTCAGTAAATATATTAATAATTTCAAGATTATTTCTTTGTCCAACATCATAATCATTAAAATCATGTGCTGGAGTAATCTTTAGCGCTCCAGTTCCTTGTTCGGGATCTGCATAATTATCTTCTATAATATTTATCTTTCTTCCAACAATTGGTATTGTAACTGTTTTGCCAACAAAAGAGGTAAACCTTTTATCTTTTGGATTGACAGCAATTGCTGTATCTCCCAGCATTGTTTCAGGTCTTGTTGTTGCAATAGTAATAAATTCATCTGTTCCATCAATAGGATATTTAATATAGTAAATTTTTGAGTTTACCTCTCTTTGGTCAACTTCAAGATCAGATATTGCAGTTTTTAAAACTGTATCCCAATTTACTAGTTTTTCATCTTTATAAATTAAACCTTTATTATAAAGATCTACAAAAACTTTAACTACTGATTTTGAAAGATTTTCGTCCATTGTGAAGGCATTACGAGACCAATCACAAGAACATCCTAGTTTTTTTAATTGATTGATAATAATATCACCATACTGTTCTTTCCATTGCCATACTTTTTCAACAAATTTTTCTCTACCAATTTCATTTTTATCAATCTTTTCTGTAGAAAGTTTTCTCTCAACTAAAGCTTGGGTAGCTATTCCAGCATGATCCGTACCTGGTTGCCATAAAGTTTCATAATTATTCATTCGGTGATAACGGACAAGTAAATCTTGTATAGAATTATTGAGAGCATGACCCATATGCAAACTTCCAGTAACATTTGGAGGTGGTATAACTACTGAATACTTTTTAAGATTATTTTTAGGTTTAAATAGTTCATTTTTTTCCCAATAATTATATATTTTTTCTTCAGATATTTTATGATCATATTTATTGTTATCTGTCATTGTATAATTATAAATATTGTGATTATTTTTAATGTCAAAGTAAAATCTATTATTTTATTGGATTAACATAACTCTAATATAAAGTAAATTGTCAATGAATATTTTAAAAAAAATCTTATTATTTTTTATCCCAATTAAATTTGTTCTAGACAAATATAATCCTATATTTCTTTATCATTCATTGGGTAGGGCATCAAATTTTAATTCAAATATTGACCACGTGGATTTAGAAACTCTTGAAAAACAATTACGATACATTCAGAAATATTGGAAATTTGTTACAATTGATGAATATATAGATACAAAAGATAAAAAAGGTCTTACTAGTTTGACTATAGATGATGGTTACAAAAACGTAATAGATGACGCATTTAAGGTTTTTGAAAAATTAGAAATCCCAATAACTATATTTATTAATTCATCAACTTTTAATGGAAAAATTTTTTGGAGAGATAAGATTCGCTATTTAATACAAAATAATATGATTAAAGAATTTGTAAAATATTCTAAACTTTTCAAAGAAAGCGATGTTAATAATTTTTATTTTATATCAAAAAGTACAAAATTTAACAGCAAACAAGTTGAAATTGAATTAGATGAATTTATTTTGAGAAAAAATATAGATTTAAATACTGAACATAAATTATGTTTTGATAATACAAAATATTTAATTAATCATCCATTAATAAATTATGGTAATCATTCGGCAAATCATTACTTTCTTTCATCTTTAAGTAAAGAAGAGCAATATAAGGATATATTGGAATGTAAAAACTTTTTTGGAAAGTTTTGATATAAATAGATCTAATGTATTTTGTGTACCATTTGGAGGGATAAGTTCATTCAATAATGATACTGAGACTATTATAAAAGATTTAAATTACAAAACATTATTACTAACTGAAAATAGATTTAATAAATTATCAAATAAAGATAAATTTTATAGAATTATGCCATCTAAGGTTATTATTAATAATTTATTAAAAAAAATTTATTTGAAACAATTAATTAGTGATTAAAATTAAAAAAATTTAATTCATGAAAATTTCATACATATCCAATAGTTCTTGTCCATCACAACTTCCAAGTTCACTGCAAATTGTAAAAACTTGTGAATACTTATCAAAGTATGGAAATAAAGTTTTTTTAATACTTCCAAACACAGCAGGTTTTAATGACAAAATTTCAAATTTTTATGATATAAAATATAGATTTAAATTAATTAGATTGTCAAAATTTAAAAAGTTTCCAATTGGATTAAATTATTACTTATTTTCATTAATATCCTTTTTTGAAAGCTAAAAAAATAAGCGAATTTATTATTTCTAGAAACTATTTTGTTATATTTCTCTGCTGTATTTTTAACGTAAGATGTACAATAGAACTTCATAATGATATAAAAAATGAATCTAGAATTGTAAGATTTATATTTAATAATTTTAATATTTTTAATTCAAAATCAGTAACTAAAATTGTTTGTATTTCACATGGTGTAAAAAATAAATATATCAAGGATTTTAATTTAAAAAAAAATAAAAAAATAGTTGTCCTACCTTCGGGATCTTCTTTAGATATAAAGTATAAAAACTCACTTAATAATAAAAGATTAAATCTAGGATATTTTGGTACAATCAACCCTTCAAGAGGTATTAATATCATTTTGAAACTTGCTCAAATGGATAAGCAAAATAATTACTATATTTTTGGTGGTTCCAAAAATCAAGTGAGAAACTTAAAAAAAAAATATAGATTAAACAATTTATATTTAAACTCACATCTTAATTATAAAAAAGTTCAAATAAAAATTTCAGATATGGATATTTTATTAATGCCATATTCAAATAAAGTTACAGTTTCTGGAAATGTTTCTAATACAGTAAAGTTTATGTCACCTTTAAAATTATTTGATTATATGAGAGCTGGAAAGTTAATTATTAGTTCTGATTTAGAAGTATTAAAAGAGATAGTGAACAAAAACCAATGTGTCTTTGTAAAAAATTATCTAAACCCAATGTCATGGATGCTTGAAATAAGAAAAATAAAAAATAATATATTAAAAAGAAACATAATTGGGAAAAATTCTCACTTAAAATCTAAACTGTATACCCATAAAAATAGGATCTTAGAATATTTTTAACATTTAATTACATTTTTTTAGTTCATTATAATATTATTTAAAAAAAATAAAATTTTTTACAATTTTTAAAATATTTAAGATTTTCATAAAAAAACTTTCCATCAAAATTGTATAAGATAAAGTTTTTTTTTTATAGTTTTTTGTCAAATACATTTTTTTATTTGAAGTCCTTAAGGGAGTCTTCCAATTACCATAAACAAAAGTTAAATATTCTTCAATATAACTTGGGCAATTAAATTGTTGACCTAGAAAATTAAATTTTGATAATTTGTTTAAAAACTTTGATGGAATAGATAACTCTTTTCTCCAATATACGTCTCTAATTTTTGAGTACTTCCATCCATAGATAGTATATGAAGTAACATCGCCCGGATAAATACCTGTAAAGTCTATTTTCAAATTATTTTTATCTCTGATGATTTTAGTTATTTTAAATCCTGATTTTTCAAGATTGAGACGAATTAAATCAATTTTTGGAAAAAATTCATGTGAAAAAACACTTATTTCAATATCCCAATCCCATTTGATAAAATCATTATCTCTAATCGCTCCCAAAAGTATTCCGGAACTTAAAAAAAATTTGATCTTCAATGAAGTTAAAATATCACAAATCTTTAGAAATTCTTTTTTTCTAATGTTTAATTCATCATCTGTTCTGTCTCTGACTTTTAGATCCATATTGTTGTAATTATTTATGATAAATAATTTTTACTATATTAGTTGTATCTAAAAGTCATTAATAAATTTTAATTTAATAACAATTATAGTAGTTTGACATTTAAATGAAAAAAATAAATAAGAAAAAAGGTATTGTTTTTTGGGTTACCGGTTTACCTGGATCTGGAAAAACATCTGTAGCAATAAAATTAAAAAAACCAATTGAAAAATTTTATGGAAAAACAATTTTATTTAGTGGAGATGATTTGAGAAAGATATCAGATTTTAAAAATTATGATGTTAAAAGTAGATATTTATATGCAAAATCTTATTCTAAATTAGTAAAATATATTTCAAATCAAAACATCAATGTAATTATAGCTACAGTCTCTTTATTTGAAAAAATTCATATATGGAATAGAAAAAATATAACAAATTATTGTGAAGTATTTATTAAGTCTAAGACACAGGAAATTATTAAAAATAAAAAAAAAAGATTATATTTCAAGTTTAAAAAAGATTTAGTTGGTATAGATATAAAACCGAAATTTCCTATTAATTCAGATATAGTAATTTCAAACAATTTTAAAAAACCAATAGATCATTTAAGTAAATCTATATTTGAACAAATTAAAGCTTTATATAAATATTAAATTAATGAATAACTTTATATACAAAATTAAAAATAGGTTTTTTAAAATTTCAAAAGAAGCATCTAAAATTAAAAGACCAAATTACGAAGAATTGATTAAATATCAACATTTTACAAAAAATATTAGTAACAAATTTGCACTTAGTTTTGGTGCAGGCAGAAGTGGTCAAAACTGGTTTTCAAAAATATTTAATAGTCATAAAAATTGGATTGGTACATGCGAACGGTTTGCTGATTATGAAGCTTTTTATAGATACGTCAGTTATTATAAATTAGATGTAAATATGGATGGATTTTTTAAACTAATAGAATTAGCTTCAAAAAGAGACATGGCGAAATATCAAAACAGTTTGATTTCATCTTCTTACATGTCATATGGTGTTAAAGAACTTACAGAAAAACTTAAACCAAATTACATATTTTTTAATATAAGAGACCCAATCCGTTGTATAGAGTCATATCATAAAAAAGGGTGGTATTTTTATTATGAAAATATTAAGAAAATTAAAAGTCCCCTTGTTGATATAACTAATAGTCAATACAGATCTTTTTCAAGAATAGTGCCTAGAGGTGAATTTTTAGATAAATGGTTAACATTATCAAGAGTGGGAAAATTAACTTGGTTTTGGTGCTCAATTAATAAATCTATTAAAGATGACTTTGATATAATTCACGATACTGAGAAATATTATATAAAACTTTCGGATATTGATCAAAACTTTAATTTTTATCAAAATCTAGCGAATAAATTTAAATTTGAAAATATATTAACGGAAAAACAATTTTACAACGTCATTAATAAAGCTTCAAATAAAGGTAGTAGTGATAAATATAAATATAATGATTGGAGTAAATTAGAAAAAAAAGAGTTTGAAAAAATTACAAATGAAATTTTTCCATACTATGATCAAATAAGTACAAATATTTAGCTATAAATTTATTTTATTATAAAACTTGTATTAAAATAAATCGTTGATAATACTACATTAGATTAGATTGTTAAATTTTCGGCAACGTGGCGGAATGGTTACGCAGAGGATTGCAAATCCTTGTATCCCGGTTCGATTCCGGGCGTTGCCTCCAAAAAAATCTTGTTTTAATTAAAAAAAAAAGTAAGTTAATTTTTTTATATTCCTCGGTAGCTCAGTTGGTAGAGCAGTTGACTGTTAATCAATTGGTCGCAGGTTCGAGTCCTGCCCGAGGAGCCAAAATTTCTTACCCAACCTTAGAAATAGTACTATTTGAAAGTTGTAAAGATTTATTAAATTTCAATTTTTGATCTGAATTAAGTTCAGAGTATAATTTTACCAAAAAATTATAATTCACATTCATATGACCTTCTTGAGATTTTTCTAAATTTACCAAATATTCTGAAAAATCTTCAAAAAAATAATTTATTGGAACTTTCAAGTAGTTTGATAATTGTAATAATCTTATCGAACTTACCCCATTAGTACCTTTTTCATACTTTTGAATTTGTTGAAATGTTACGTTAATTGCTTTGGCTACTTTTGTTTGAGTTAAACCAAGTGCTAATCTTCTAAGCTTAAGTTTATTACCTAAATGCTTATTAAAATTATCTTCCATTAAGACCCCTCTTAATTTATTTAAAAACTTATTGAACTAGTTTTTGATAGTCACTGCAACAATAATTTTATATTTTTTTAGAGAAAAAGCTTAAAAAAGGAAATTTTGTCAAGCATTACTTAACTTAAAAATGAAGAAATATTTCTTGAATTTATTAGTCTCTATAGTATCTGACTTAAGAAAAGTTTGGTCCTTTCACTCTTTGGATTGGCAAAAAACTCTTTAGTATCAGCTTTTTCGACAATCATCCCTTCATCCATAAATATCATTTGATCTGCAACTTCTTTAGCAAAACCCATCTCGTGTGTTACAACTATCATGGTCATTCCTTGTTTCGCTAAATTTACCATAACATCAAGCACTTCTTTTATCATTTCAGGGTCTAAAGCTGATGTTGGTTCATCAAAAAGCATTATTTTTGGCTCCATACATAGAGCACGAGCTATAGCAACTCTTTGTTGTTGACCGCCAGAAAGTTGACCTGGATATTTTTGAGCTTGATCTAATATTTGAACTCTTTCTAAATGTTTTAGAGCTAATTCTTCTGCTTCTTTTTTTGGCATTTTCTTTACCCAAATAGGAGCAAGTGTGCAGTTATCTAAAATTGATAAATGTGGAAACAAATTAAATTGTTGAAATACCATTCCTACTTCGGCTCTTATTTTTTCTATATTTTTTGTATCTTCTGTTAAGATGTTACCGTCAACAATTATATCGCCCTCTTGATGTTCCTCTAATCTATTTATACATCTTATTAATGTTGATTTACCAGAACCTGATGGACCACACACTACAATTTTTTGCTTAGGTTTTACCTCTAGATTAATTTCTTTTAAAACTTGGAAATCTCCAAACCATTTATTCATATTATTTATCTGAATTATATTATCTGACATAATTGTTTATCGATCAGTTTTATATTTTTGTTCTAAGTTATAACTATATTTACTCATTGCATAACAAATAATCCAGAAAATTATTGCTGCAAAAACGTAACCTTCCATGGCAAATCCTAACCATTCCGGGTTAGTTTTCGCTAAATTCAACATTCCCACTATTTCTAATAAACCAACAACAAAAATTAATGGGGTATCTTTTACTAAAGCTAGAAATGTATTTGCTATGCCTGGAATAACTAATTTCAGAGCTTGAGGTAAAATTACAAATATATGCATTCTCCAATAACCCATACCCAAAGATTTAGCAGCTTCATACTGTCCCCTAGGAAGAGCTTGTAGACCACCTCTTATTACTTCGGCAACATATGCTGCCTCAAATAGTGATATAGCTATTATGCATCTTACTAATTTATCTATAAAAAAATCTGCTGGTAAAAACATAGGAAACATTACAGCGGACATAAATAAAACTGTGATTAGAGGTACTCCCCTCCAAAATTCAATAAAACCTATTGAAATATATCTAATTAGTGGAAATTCTGACCTTCTACCTAAAGCAAAAGCCATTCCAATAGGAAAACAAAATATTAAACAGAAAAAAGAGATTATGAAAGTAAGAGATAAACCTCCCCAAGCACCAGTTTCTACCCAATTTAAACCTTCTAGTTTACCTAATTCAATATATTCTTCAAAAAAAATAAAGTATTTTAACAAAATATACAGGGCAAACGGGACTATTAAAAAATAATAAAATTTAAATCTACTGGGTATAAAAAATCCGATGATAATTGATAAAATTGCAGCAATTATTCCATAAGAAAAATCAAAAAATACTGGGCCACCAGAAATAAAGAAAAATATAAACAAAAATGCAATAAATGGATAAATTACAACATAATAAAGAGTTAAATATTTCTTAAACCTATCAGTTGCAAAATATCCCACAGATCCAAGTAAAGCTAATGCAATAAAAGAAAGATTAATTCTCCACTGTTCTGCATTTGGGTACATTCCATACATAAATCTTCTCATCCAAACTTTTATGTATGTCCAACAAGCACCTGTCCCTGTACATACATCTTTACTATCGCCAGCGAAATTTGCATCAATAAAAAACCAGCTCAATATTGGTGGTAATGATTTAATAATTACAAAAATAATTAACAAGGACAATATAGCATTAAAATTATTTGTATTAATATGCTTATTAATTAAGTCTAATTGTTTGATTCCACTCAACTCAATTCTTATAAAATAGAGTCCGATAAAACCTAATATTAGTGGTAATAAAAAACTTAGAATGTTTGGTAAAAAACCACTTATATTTATACTAAAAAAAGAATTTAATAAAACATCGAAAATACTTATTAAAAATAAAAAAGAACCTAGGTACAAAAAAGTATTTAGGTTGGATTTATCTGGTTTTAAGAAGTTAATTTTAGACATTATTTTTCTGTTATTGCTATCTTTTTATTGTACCAGTTCATAAATATTGAAATTGATATACTTAGTGTTAAGTAAGTAAACATTGTGATAGATACAATTTCAATCGCTTTACCAGTTTGCATTAGAGCTGTTCCAGCAAAAACTAATACTAAATCTGGATAAGCTATGGCCGCAGCTAATGAGGAATTTTTTGTTAAATTTAAATATTGATTAGTAGTTGGTGGTATTATGATTCTAAGAGCTTGGGGCATTACTACCAATTTAAGCACTTGGTTTGGATTTAGTCCAATTGATGCAGCTGCCTCTTTTTGACCTTTACCAACACCCTGAATACCCGCTCTTACACATTCAGCTATGAAGGTTGCTGTATATAAAGACAAAGATAATGCTAAAGCAATTAATTCAGGTGGTAAACTTACACCACCTTCATAAATAAAAGATGTTGTTGCCAATTGTTTTAAAACAGGAACTTCAAATGATAATTTAACTCCACCCATTAAAAAACTCAAAAGAGGTAAAATAAAAATTAGACCTACTGATATCCAAAAAACTGGTAATTGTTTACCTTGTGTTTCTTGTAATTTTCTTGCATGAACTCTGATTACAACTATTGCAATTATAGCTGCAATTATTGAATATAAAAATACTGAAAGATTTTCCCAAATAAATGCAGGAACATACAAACCTTTAATTGTTAAGAAAAAAACACCAAACATTGCATCTGCATCTTGGGGCAATGGTAGTGCTCTTAAAGCAGCAAAGTACCAAAAGAATATCTGTAAAAGTAATGGGATGTTTCTAAAAAATTCAACATAGAAAGCGGCAAATTGATTTATTAAATAATTTGGAGATAATCTTGCTATCCCAACAACTACACCAAGTATAGTTGCAATAATTATGCCAATTACTGAAACAAGTATTGTATTTAATAAACCAACTAAATACGCTCTAAAATATGAATGAGATCCATCATATTCAATAAGTGAAAACTGAACATCAAAAGATGATTCTTGAGAAAGAAAACCATAACCAAAATCAATACCTCTGTTCTCCATATTGATTTGCGCGTTATATGTAAAAAATCCAAAAACTAGTACTACAATTAAAACGGTAATTAATTGTGGAATGATTTTTTGTAATTTCAGATCCATTTGATCGCTTATAAAAAAAAGGGCTAGAAAAATCTAGCCCTTTTTAACTAGTTAAATATGCAATTATCTTGCAGGTGGCACATAAAGAATTCCACCTTTAGTCCATAATTCATTTGGACCTCTGTCAGGTAAAATTCCAGTGTCAGCTATATTTCTTTTGTAGCTTTCACCATAGTTACCAACTTGCTTGATAATTCTTAAGCTCCACTCATTGTCTAGACCAAAAGCAGCACCTAATTCACCTTCAGCACCAACTAATCTTTTTACAGCTGGGTTTTCTGAAGTTTTCATAGAATCTGCATTAGCAGAAGTAATTCCATACTCTTCTGCTTCGATCATAGCATTTAAAGACCATCTAACGATATCTTCCCATACAGAGTCACCTTGTCTTACAACTGGTCCTAAAGGCTCTTTAGAAACAGTCTCTGGTAATACAATGTGTTCATCTGGATTAGACATTTTAGTTCTTTGTGCAGCAAGACCTGATTTATCAGTAGTGTAAGTATCACATCTACCTGCATCATAAGCAGCTACGACTTCGTCAGCTTTTTCAAAAGCAACTGGCTCATATGAAATTCCTTTCGAATTAAAGAAATCTCTCATATTTAACTCAGTAGTTGTACCAATGTTAGTACAAGCTGAGATACCATCTTTGAATTGGCTTGTTGAAGTAATACCAGAACTTTTTCTAACCATGAAACCTTGTCCATCGTAGAAGTTTACTCCAACGAAAGTAAGTCCGATATCAGCATCCCTAGAAAGAGTCCAAGTTGTGTTTCTTGATAAGATATCAATCTCACCAGATGTTAAAGCTGTAAATCTTTCTTTAGCACTTAGTGGTGTAAACTTCACTTTGTTTGCATCACCTAGCACTGCAGCAGCTACCGCTCTACATACATCAACGTCAATACCAGTCCAATTTCCTGCTGCATCAGCATTAGAAAATCCTGGAAGACCCTGAGATACTCCACATCTTACAAAACCCTTCTTTTGAGTGTTTTTAAGTGTCTTAGATTTTTTAGCAGCCATTGTCTCTGTTGTAAAAGTAAACAACACAGCAACCATTGCTACTAAAGAAGTTAATTGTTTTAAGTATTTAAACATTATTCTTCCTTTTTAGTTATTTTTATTTGTTAACAAATAATTCAAAAATTAATTTGAATATTTATAATTTAAGCATGTAAGAAAAAGGTCTTCAAGAAAAATTAATTTGTTTAATAAATTTTTATAAATTCTCGTCAAGTATTATTTTACAGTAAAAATGCGACTATTTTGGCGCGCCCTGGAGGATTCGAACCTCCGACCCTCGGTTTAGAAAACCGATGCTCTATCCAGCTGAGCTAAGGGCGCAAATTTTACTATACATATACATTATATATTTAATCTTTAAACAAGAAATTTTTAATGATTATTAAAATTGTTAATAACTCAATTCTACCAATTATCATAAACAAAATTAAACAATATTTAGTAAAATAATTTAGATTGTTAAAATCAAAATTTGGTAATCCATATGAGGCTGAATTAACCGTATTCATAATTGTCAAAATTGAAAGTTTAAAAGCACTTTCAAAATCTTGTAAACTTAGACTTAGTAACATAGTAAGTATTAGGAGTGATAATATAAATATTAATATCGTCAAAAAATATTTATTAATTTCCTTAACATCAAAATTTATTTCAGTAAACAATAATTTATTCATAAAAATATTTTTAGGTCTACTAAAAGATAAAATTTGATTAATTGAATATTTAAATAGTGAGTAAATTTTTATGAATCTTAGACCAGAACTTGTAGAAAAAAAAGATCCGCCTATTATAACTAGGATCAAATAGATAAAAGTTAAATTTGTTTGATCATAATTAAGAGAAAATCCAATATTCGACATACTGCTTGATAGGGATAGTAAATTTATAGAAAAATCTTTATTAAATGAAAAAAATAAAAAAAATATCGCCACTACAACCTTGCAAAAAATATAGAGGAAACATTAGAAACTGTAAGAGTTAAAATTGTAGAAAAAAATAAAGATCGTGCTGAATATTTAGCAAATGAATTAAATGATACAATTATTATAAACGGTAATGGTTTAGATGAAGAGGTTTTAGCTGAAGCTAATTTAGACGAATCAGAAACTGTTTTAGCTTTAACAAATGATGATGAGGATAATTTGATGGTTAGTGTTCTTGTAGAAAAATTTGCTAAGGATCAAAAAGAGATTGAGGATAAACGAACAATGGCATTAATTAATAAACCAAACTATAGTCTTCTTCAATCATCACTTAAGATTGACGATATCATTG
>CACFWD010000005.1 GCA_902569975.1 uncultured Pelagibacteraceae bacterium
AACTGCCATCACAGCTTCTACATTTCCATCATTAAAAGTAACGATTGAATGGTGTACACCAACTTCATCATTTTCGTAAACAATTCGCGCCTTATCTTGATTTATATCACCACTCATTGCCCATTTGATTACATCAGCTTTTCCTAGAGAATTTCCAGATTTATGCATTGTAAACTTAAAATCATCATGCAAAAGTTCATTCATCGTTGCTTCGTCTTTCTTATCTATTGCATCAGTATATCTTTTTAATATCGACATGTTTTCCTTTCTTAATTAAACATAAATTTTATCGGCAAGACCGTAACATAAAACAGCACTTAAAATAGTTAAAACTAAAGGAGCATAAATTCCTTCATCCGATGTTTTATCAGTGTGTCCAAGTTTATTTATCTTTGTGTTATAAAATCCAACTATAAAGGCAGATAAGTTTTGTAAAAAAATAAGGTTAAAGAATCCCCATGTTGCTTCTAAACCGTTAGGTCTTATGAAACCAACATAGATAGCCATAATTACAGAACCAAAAAAAATTGATCCAAAAAATCTAACCATCCCTGCACCGGTATCATCAATACCATACTGATCTAAAAAGGATTTAGTTTGGAAAACACATCTAAATCCATAATAAGCAAATCCTATAAAATGAATTATAAAAACTGCTAAATAAAATATTCCATTAAATTTCTCTATCATATTTTAAATTCTTTAACTAAATATCGGTCTTATTTCATCCTCAATAGTACCTTCTATTGCAACTTCTTTCAACTGCTCTAAAAGTTTTATATATTCAGGATCTGCAGACATGTTAGCGTCAGCATCATTATCACCTTCAAACATTGGTCCTATTAAAGTTTCTCTAATTGTTCTTGGGTCTCCACCCATTTGAAAAGAAAAATAAACATCATGGTTAGGGTAATGTTTTTTTCTAACTGCAGCTAGACCTTTTCCAATTTCCATTGCTTTTCCTAGGCCGTCATCTTTTACTCTCATTGTTCTTGTATAAATTACTTTCACTTCTAATCCTTTTTTTTATTTAGCATTAAAATCTATGACGTCATTAGTACACTCTACAAACTTATGAGGTTCATAGAAATCGTTCATCGACTCTAATTGCTTATTAATCGCATCAGGGCTAGTACCTTTCCACCAACAATACATTGTTAAATTATCACCTGGCGTATTCCAGCTCATTTGACATTTTGCATTTTCACTTGTCATTGCTTTAGTCATATCTTCCATTGACATTGAGCCAGTAACTTCAATCATTTTAGCTTTAGCTTCTTTTGATTTAAAAGTGTGTGTTACTATATAGTTTTTCATATTTTTTCCTTTAAAGGTTCACTTTTGATAGTTCATACAACTGAGCACTTTCTACACACTCTGCATAGATAGCTTTTGCGGTAGGATTATTACCGGTTACAAATTCTTTCATTCCAGCTTCATTATGAACATTAACTTTAAATAACATTCCACTTTTATCTGGTATCATTGCTCCAACTGTTTTTTCAGGATAGGCAACACTTTTTCTAACGCTCATGCCTTCATCTGATTGCATCCAACCCATGAAAGTTTCTAATTTACCCTCTTTAAGTTTAAGATGTACTAACATTTCTTTTTCCATTTTTTCTCCTTTACTTAATTAATTTAATATGTGTTTGACTCTTCACAGATAACAATTGTACTTTTTGGATCTGTTGCCGCTCTTCTGTGAACAACAATTTTTTGATGTTCTTCAGAATTATACCAGCCTAAAGCCTTTTCTTTATTCGGGAACTCCATCACAACTGTAAGAGTTGGCTCATCTCCCTCTAAGACCAATTTATTTGGAGTTCTTACAAGAAACTTTCCATCAAAAGGTTTTAGTGTGTCTGCAACTTTACTAGCATATTCTTTTCCAAACATATCTGCATTCGTGACCTTAGGAACTGCTACTAGGTAAGCTTTTGTCATTTTATCTCCTTACTTAACTTATTATCTAATATAAAGTTTGAACTACTTTTTTTACTCTTTCAGCTCCATTGGGAACTAAAGCCTCAACAAATGAATGACATTTTTCAGTTTCAGCTTTGTCATATTTTGAACCATAATGCTTATCTACTGCTTTGTTTGCTCCATCATCCCAATCTTTTTCAGGAATACCAATTTCTAGAGCATACGCTTTTAGAACCTTTGCAGTCGAAATAGATTTTTCTTTCATTCCATATTCAAATTCTTCACCAGGTGGAAGAAAGTAGTTAGCCATGTAGATCCCTACACAATCCCACGCTTTAGCTTTATCATTGTTACTCATTCCTGCATTAGCAGAGGTGAAAATAAAAAAAGATAAAAGTAAAATAATTTTTTTCATAACACTCCAATGTTAATTATAATTTAATTAAATTAATTAATATTATTTTAAAAATGTAACTGTTTTGTTACATAGCTGGTATGCGTTATGATAACCAGCTAGGAATAGGTAGGTTTTTTTCCTTTAAAAATGATTTATTAAACATCTTAGAGTTGTATTTATCTGATTTATCACAAAGGATTGTAACTATGGTTTTTCCAGGACCAAGTTCTTTTCCAAGCCTAATTGCGCCTGCAATATTTACTCCACAACTTGTTCCTAAGCTCAAACCTTCATTTTGAATTAAGTCATAAAGAACAGGTAGAGATTCTTCATCACTTATTGAAAAAGCTCCATCAATTTTAGCCTCTGCAAAATTTTTAGTAATTCTACTCGATCCAATACCTTCCGTGATCGATCCACCTTCTGCTTTTAATTCTCCATTAACTATATGATTATATAGAGCTGAGCCAGTAGGGTCTGAAAGATAAATTTTAATATCTTTATTTTTCTCTTTTAAGAATTTACTAACACCACCGATAGTTCCACCAGTTCCTGATGCACAAACAAATCCATCAACTTTTCCATCTGTTTGTTCCCATATTTCAGGACCAGTAGTTTCGTAATGCCCTTTAGCATTAGCAGTGTTGTCAAATTGATTGGCCCAAACTACACCATTGTTATTTGTGCTTTTTAGTTCTTCTGCAAGTCTCCCTGCAACCTTAACGTAATTACCATCATCTTTATATGGTTTTGGTGGAACCAATCTTAAATCTGCACCAATATTTCTTAAAGTGTCTTTCTTTTCCTGTGTTTGATTGTCATTCATAACAATTATTGTTTTATAACCTAAAGAGTTTCCAAGGAGACATAATCCTATTCCTGTATTCCCTGCAGTTCCTTCAACTACAATCCCACCTTCAGATATTAATTTTTTTTCTTGTGCGTCTTTGATTAAAGCTAGTGCAGCTCTATCTTTAACTGAGCCACCTGGATTTAAATACTCAGCTTTACCATAGATATTGCACTTAGTAATTTCTGATGCTGCTTTTAATTTTATTAAAGGGGTGTTCCCAATTGAGTCGATGAAATTATTTTTTATATGTTTCATTATTCTTTATCTTCATCTATAACAGCATAAGGTTTAAATCCTTTAGTAGCATCACCAACTCTTCTAGCTGGTATGCCAGCCATTACTGATTTTTCAGATACATTTTTTGTTACAACTGAGTTTGAACCTATTAATGAATTTTTTCCAATAACAATTGGTCCTAATATTTGTGCACCCGATCCTACTACAACATTATCTTCTAATGTTGGATGTCTTTTCATATTTCTTTGATCATTTGAGTTAATACTAGGGGCAATTCCACCAAGAGTAACATTATGATAAATAGTTACATTATTTCCAATTTCTGAAGTTTCACCTATTACCACACCCATTCCATGATCAATAAATAAATTATTTCCAATTTTAGCTTTTGGATGAATTTCTATTCCAGTTAAAAATCTAGAAAATTGAGATATAATTCTTGCGACTAAATTAAATTTAGCAGTAGCAAAAAAATTCGCAATTCTATGAAAAAAAACTGCCTTAACACCTGGGTAAGTTAAGATTAAACTTAACTTAGATTTCGCCGCAGGATCACGATCAATTATAGATTGCAAAAAATCATTCATATTTTTTTGAGTTTTCTAACAGTTGATAATAAAAAGTATATACTTTATATAGTTATCAAATACGTAATTTAAAGAGGGTAAAGATGTATAAAAATACAAATTGTTTTCATTTGGCTATTCCTTGTGGAGACTTAGAAACAGCAAAAAAATTTTATAGTGAAACACTTGGTTGTAGACTTGATAATTCTGCTCAAGAATGGGCAGATGTTGATTTTTGGGGAAATGAGTTAACACTTCATGCTAGTGAGCACAAACTAGATAATGAAAGACATGATGTTGATATGGGAAATGTTTCTGTTCCTCATTTTGGAGTTCATTTATCTAGAAAAGATTTTGATGCTCTTAAAAAAAGATTAAAGGAAAAAGGTGCGAAATATTATGATGAGCCTTATTTAAGATTTAAAGGCACAAAGTATGAGCAAGAAACTTTTTTTGTAAAAGATCCTAACGAAAATATTTTAGAAATTAAGACATTAACTGCTAACGCAGAATAATCTTACCCTTAGATGGAATACCTAATATTAGGGTTCTTTACTGGGCTTAGTTTAATTTTAGCAATTGGTGCACAAAATATCTTTGTAATAGAGCAAGGGTTAAAAAAACAACATATCTTTTTAGTCTGTCTTGTTTGCTCTATTTCAGATCTATTCTTAATTTTTTTAGGAATATATTTATTTTATTTTTTTCAACAATACTTTAATATTTTTTTTGAATTAACGTTAAATATTCTATTAATTATATTTTTGATCTATTTTATTTATTCAAAAATAAAATCTTTTAGAATTAAGGTTTCTTTTGACAGTGATAGAAAAGAAATTTCTATCATAGAAATATTTTTTAAAACTCTTGGTTTTACTTATCTAAATCCTCATGTATATTCAGATACAGTCTTTTTTTTGGGTAATTTTTCTAAAAATTTTTTAGTAAAAGAAAAGATTTTTTTTGGAATTGGTGCTTCAATTGCATCTTTTATTTTTTTTTTTATTCTTGGTTATTTATCAAAATATTTGTCAAGATACGCTCAAAATAAAAACACATGGCAATATATTAATTTATTCATTATTTGCTTCATGTCATTACTTGTAATTTATATAGCTAGAGAAACATTGAATTTTTTTAACTGATAAGAGCAGATTTTTAATAAATTTAATTATTACTTAACCAAATTGTTTCAAAGGGTTTCAATACTAAAAGTGCATTTTTAGTTTCAATTTTAGGTCCAATAAGATTATTCCAGCTATGGTAAATTTTATTAAGGTACGTTTTTTGAATTTTTGAGGATAAATTTGTAATACAAATAATGGTTTGATTTTTATCAATACTCACTCTTTTAAATGAAAAAAAATTTGTTCCAAGATTTAAATTGTGTCTTGAGGCGTTTGGATGAAATGCTTTTTGTTTTCTTCTAACTTTAAGTAAATTTGAAATTTTCTTATAAAATATACTTTGTTTAGAATTTTTATTACCAAGTTTTTTTGAAATATCTTTAAAATTCCATTTATATCTATTTAAGTCTCTACTATTTCCAGTCATTATATACTTTGCTTCATCATTAGATGTTCCAAACATAGAATTAAAATATATCGCTGGGATTCCCTCAAAAGAGATCATGATTGCGTGAGCAGACACATATCTCTCTAGATAATATATACCTTTTTGATCATAATCTGATCTTTTCAAAGCATCAAAAACTGTGATATTTGCTTCATATACTTTTTTAATTTTATTATGAATTTTTCTATAAGAAAATTTGGATCCATTTTTTCTTAATCTTTTTAAAAAGTCATTTAATGTTTTTTTATTTAATAATCCCTCAGTGGGTCTAATTCCTATCCCATCGTGTGATGCTATGAAATTTAAATAACAGTTTCCATTTTTTGTATTTGGAAGATTTTTACTCCATTTATTTAAGCATGAACTATTTTCGAATAAAAAAGCATGAATTAATAATGGTGGTAAGGAAAAGTTATAAATCCAATTTGCCTCATCATTTTTACCAAAATAACTTAGATTTTCTTTTTCAGGTAAATTTGTTTCTGTAATTATTTTTGTTTGTATATTTAGTAAATCAATCACATTTCTTAAAAGTTTAATTATTTCATGAGTTTGTTTTAAATTAATACACCTAGTTCCATTTTCTTTCCAAAGATATGCAATAGCATCTAATCTAAAAATAGTTACACCATTATTTATTAAATGTAACATTATTTTAATAAATTGAATTAATACAGATGGATTTTTAAAATTTAAATCAATTTGATCTGGGCTAAAAGTTCGCCAAAGATAATCAGTTTTTTTAAAAATTTTTATTTTTTTTAATAATTTGTGATCTCTAGGTCTAACCACTTTGGATGTATTAAATTTTGAGTCAACGGTTAAGAAATAATCTTTTCCTGGTTTTTTTTTCTTAAGAAAATTTTTAAACCATAATCCTCTTGCAGATGAATGATTAATGACCATATCTGCCATAACCGAATTTGACTTTGAAAAATTTTTAATGTTCGACCAGTTACCCAGTTTATTTTCAACTTTATAATGATCTTTTACAGCAAAGCCACTATCACTGCTTGAAGGGTAAAAGGGTAAAAAATGAATAGTGTTAAAGCAATTCTTTAATTTTTTTTGAAAAAAATTCTGAAAAACTTTTATTGATTTCTTCTTTTCCAAATATACACTATCACCATAACAAATAACTAATGTAGTTTTTTCGGAAATTTTTTTTTTCTTTTTTGAGTTTTTTTTATTAAAATGTTTTATTATTTGAACTATGTCATTTTCAAAATAATCAATATCTTTTTTTGTTAGGATTGTTTTGTAAATATTATCTAATTTAGATCTAATGGTTTTTTGATCTTTTTGAGTTAACATTAATAATAATTTTTATTATCATCATTAACTACTTTTTCAAGTCTTCCAAGAAAATCTGGTATAGCACTTTTTACCCTGCTCCATGTGGGTATAAATGGAGTATCCATTGGATTAAGCATAAAAGCCTCTCCAGCTTTCATTATATTCATTGCAAATAATTCGACTGCTTTCTCTTCTGTATGAGAATCAAATTTGAGGCCGTTCATAACAGCATCATTTCTATATATATCAATTAAATCTAAAGCAGATCTATAATAGGTAGCTTTTAATGATCTAAACTTTTCCCTACTAAAAGTATTGCCTTGAGTTGCTAACTTTTTGATAAATGTTTTTATGATATCAATAGACATTCTTGATAATCCTTTTGTGTCATCATCGATTGATAGTACTTGGTGTTTGTGATCATAAGTATCGGCTAAATCCACTTGGCAGATATTTTGAGGAGAAAAACTTCTCTGCATTTCTGATAAAATTCCAACTTCAATTCCCCAGTCAGAGGAAATTCTTAATTCAGGTAAAATGTTTCGCCTAAATGAAAACTCACCTGCTAAAGGATATTTAAATGATTTCATAAAGTCTAAGTAATCACTTTTACCAATAGTTTTTTCTAGTGCTGTTAATAACGGAAAAACTAATAATCTTGCAACTCTTCCATTCATCTTTTCATTAGTTACTCTTGGGTAATAACCTTTGCAAAATTCAAAGTTGAATAGGGGATTTACTACTGGGTAAAATAGTTTTGCAAGCATTCTTCTATCATAAGTTTTAATATCACAATCGTGTAAAGCAACTGATCGTGCACTATCTCTCGCAATACACATGCCTATACAATACCATACATTTCTACCCTTACCCAGTTCGCTTGGTGCAAGGTTATTTTTTTTTAATTCTTTATCAAGTTTTTTTAGGCTGGGTCCATCATTCCAAAGAATTGAAAAAGGTGATTTTAATTTCTTAAAAAATTTCCAAGCTTTTTTAGCTTGTGTTTCATTTGCGTTATCTAGTCCAATAATTATATGATCTAAATATTTTGTTTTACTTATTTCCTCAACAATTTTTGGTAATGCTGTTCCCTCTAATTCAGAATAAAGACATGGTAAAATTAATTCCATCTTTCTTTGTTTTGAAAATTTTGATAACTCACTTTCGATATTTAAGGTCGACTTTGTATTAAAGTCGTGCAAAGTTGAGATTATTCCATTTTGTGAAAAATCACTCATGTCAGATTTCTAGTCACAATAATCTAGTTTAACTAGTGCCGTTTTAATCACATCAGCCCAGCCCTCAGGTGATGGCTTGTTAGAAACTATTAGATTATCTATATTTATTTGATCTTGTTTAAATTGATCATTAAAGACTAAACATGGAATATCACAATTTCTCAACATATCTAAATCATTAAAATTATCTCCTACAGCTATGACTTTTATTTTGCTTTCTATTTTTTTATATATTTTAAGAACTTTATTCATTGATTTAACTTTATCTATATTATCACCTAAATTTAAAACTCGACCACCTTCTTGCATAGTTAATGAAGAAGATCTTAAAACCTTAAATAATTTATTTTTTTCAACTTTATTACCTTTGAATAAAAAAGGTATTGTATATTTCCTATCTAAAGCATTTTTTAAATTTTTGTCTTGAAGTCCCAAAATATCAATTTGTTCTTTTGTATTCATATCTGAAATAAATTTACATTTAGCTTTTAGTTCTTCAGAAACCTTAGAACTAAAAATTTTAATTATTTCTTGTTTATCCCTACTTAGAATTATTTTGTTTGGAAAATTGGAGTTAATTAAATCCAATCCATGTATTGAAGATCCATTTTCAGAAATAAAAGGAAGATTTAAGCCAAGTTCTTTTATAAACTCCTCTATCTCTTTTTCAGTTTTACTAGTATTAGGAATAATTATAATCCCTTCATCATTAAGACTTTTTATATATTCTTTTATCTCATCAAATTTAAAATTATCTCTGTGTAATAATGAGCCATCTAAATCTGTGAATATAATTAATGAAAATTTTTTTCTCAAAGAAATCTATCTTATCCTTTTTTTGTCTTTATCAAAAAATAAGACCTTATCTTTTGAAAAAGATATTCTAAGTTGTTGATTACTAATATCTTCTGACGATTTAATTATGATTTGTTTTTCTAACAATCTAGCATAAACAATTTTCTCGGATCCCAAATTTTCTATAAGGTCAACTTTAACATCTAATTGAATATCACGATCACTTTGTATGCTTATATCTTCAGGTCTTATACCTATATAAACTTCATCTTTAAAATTTAAATTTTCAAAAGTTATCTTATTAGTAAATAATTTTATTGTATTTGAATTTATAATTTGATCTTTATTCATTTTAATAATATTCATTTTTGGAGAACCAATAAACTCTGCAACAAAAATGTTATTTGGATCATTGTAAATCTCATTTGGCGATCCAAATTGTTCAATATTTCCTTTATTAAGAACTACAATTCGATCAGCTAGTGTCATAGCCTCAACTTGATCATGAGTTACGTAAATTATATTTGATTTTAGTTTTTTGTGTAATTTAGATATTTCAACCCTCATTTCAGATCTAAGTGCTGCATCTAAATTTGATAACGGTTCATCAAACAAAAAAACTTTAGGATTTCTCGTGATTGCTCTACCAATGGCAACTCTTTGTCTTTGTCCACCTGAAAGTTGTTTAGGTTTTCTTTCAAGCAGATCTTCAATTTGAAGTGTTGCAGCAGCATTATTAACTTTTTTATTAATTTCACTTTTTGGAATCCTTTCCATTTTTAAACCAAAAGCCATATTTTCAAAAACATTCATGTGTGGATACAGAGCATAGGATTGAAAAACCATTGCAATTTCACGTTTAGAAGGAATTAAATTATTTATAAGTTTATTGTTTAAATAAATTTCTCCTATGTCAACTGACTCTAAACCAGAGATCATTCTTAAAAGCGTAGATTTCCCACATCCAGATGGACCAACCAAAACAACGAACTCTCCATCGTTTATTTTTATATCAAATTTATTTATTACTTTGTTTGATCCAAAACTTTTTTCGATATTTTTTAGTTCAATAGATGCCATAAAAAAATTTCAACTTGGAGTTTAGTTATAATAGTTAAATTTTATAATAAGCCAATAATGAGGTTAATTTAAAATTTGCATACCTTCCATATTTTTTTTTACAGATTTATTTTTACAACAAATTTTGATAAATTTTTTTAAAAAGTTAATAATAATAGGAGGTATAATGAAAAAATTATTGATATTCATATTTACTTTTTCTTTTTTGTTTAACTCAAGTTATGCAGGAATTACATTCTGGACTACAGAGGTCCAACCAGCAAGGATGGCAAAACAAGAGGAGATGGCTAAAGCTTTTGAAGCTAAAACTGGTATTAGTGTTGAGGTAATACCCATTGAAGAAAAAGATCTTGGCACAAGGGCTACTGCAGCAGCAGCAGCGGGAGATCTGCCAGATGTGATTTATCACACTCTACAATATGTATTACCATGGGCTGAAGCAGGCATATTAGATGTTGATGCGAATAACGCTGTAGTTAAGTCATTAGGCAAAAAAACATTTGCACCGGGTGCATTAAATATGGCTAAGAAAGGTGGAAAAATTGCGGCTGTTCCAGTTGATGGCTGGACGCAAATGGTTGTTTACAGAAAAGATCTATTTGCTGCAGCTGGTTTAGAACCACCAACATCATATGCAAATATAGTTAAAGCTGTAAACGCATTATCAAGTAATGATATGTTTGGCTTTGTAGCTGCTACTAAAACAGATGAAAACTTTATGAGCCAAGTACTTGAACATGTACTTTTAGCTAATGGAGTTAATTTTGTTAAAAAAGGTGGAACTAAAAAGCAAGGTAAAGCTTTAAAGAATTCTTTAGAGTTTTATAAAGTAATAGCTAAAGCAAGTCCTCCAGGAGAATTATTCTGGAAACAATCAAGAGCTTTATACTTTGCTGGAAAAACACCAATGATTATTTGGTCACCATTTATTATGGATGAGTTGGCAGGTTTAAGAGACTCTGCTCCTCCAACAATAAATAGTGATCCAACATCACCAGAGTTAGCTTCTAAAACTGGTTTCATTACTAATTTTAGCGGACCTAACAATAAAAAAGGTGCTGCTTGGGCTGACGTAAGATACTTTGGTATTACTGCGGATGCAGATACTGATGAAGCTAAAAAATTCATAGAGTACTCTATGAGCGAAGGTTATACGGCGACATTAGGAATAGCTCCGGAGGGAAAATTTCCAGTAAGAAGAGGAAACAAGAGTGATCCTAGTGCTTACACTAAAGCTTGGAGTAAATTACCAGTAGGTGTTGACAGAAAAGCTCCTTTAACAGATCTTTATTCTGCAGATGTTATTGATAACATCGTTGCAGGTTTAGATACTGCAAACAGATGGGGTGTTAAAGAAGGTGAACTATCTAGAGCATCCAAAATCATTAATTCTCAATTCTTAAATAGAATCACAAGAGAATACATTGATGATCAAATCTCAGTTGATGAAGCGGTTAAGAAAATTAACGCTGAATTAGCTAAGTTTTAAAAAATAAATTTATAAAGAGCGGATAATATTTTATTATCCGCTTTTTATTATGAGTGATTCATTATCAAAATTAGAAAAAAGAACTGCTTACACCTTAGTTTTACCTGCAGTCCTATTAGTTTTCGCTATTGTTTTATTTCCTATATTTACCAATATTTGGATTAGTTTCAAAGATATTGAATTAAAAGATATTAGAATTCCAGAACCTAGAGCAAAGAAAATTGTTAAATCAATTTCAGAAAATCAATCAGAATTAAAAATTATTTATAAATTACGAAATAGTTCTTTAATTCAAGAAATAAGAAATGTTGAATTTCAAGATAAATTTCCAACAAATGTTTCACCAGTAAATCTAGATTCAAGATGTAATTTTAAATCTAAAAAAATTGTTTGTAATTTTGGAAATTGGCAGGCAAAATACAGGGAAAATTTTGAGATAATTATAAAGAATAATAATGGTGAAATAATTGATAAAAAAATAATTAAATCTCAAAAACCAATTTTAAGTGGAAAAGCAGATAATCCATTACTGACTACAAACTTTACTTTAGAAAATTTTAAAAAAGTTTTTTATGAAAATAATTTTGTTGAATTACTTTTAACTACATTTTATTTTACTTTTTTTGGCACTGTAGGTGCAATTATCTTTGGAATTTTAGCAGCGCAATTAGTTAACCAGAATATACAAGGTCGAACGTATATGCGGGGTATTTTACTTTTCCCTTATGTGGGTCCAGTGGTTGCTTTAGCTTATACTTGGACTTTATTACTAGATCCTAATAGTGGAACTTTAAACGCATTATTAGTCAATTTTAATATCATAGAACAGCCAATAAATTTATTAGGCCAAAAATATATAACTATGAGTATTTTAGGTTTTGAATTTAAATTAAGGTTAGCTTTAACGACAGTTATATTTTTTGAAATTTGGCGTTATTTCCCACTCGCTTTTCTTTTTATTTTAGCAAGATTACAAGCAATCCCACAAACTTTGTATGAAGCAGCGGAGGTAGATGGAGCAAGCCCAATTCAAAAATTTATCCATATTACACTGCCTCAAATTACAGCAATCATTTCAATTTTATTTATGATTAGGTTTATTTGGAACTTTAATAAATTTGAAGATATCTTTTTGTTAACTGGTGGTGCATCGGGCACAAGAACTTTACCTATTAATGTCTATCAACAAGGGTTTGCAGTATCAGATATTGGAATGGGCTCCGCGGTTTCAATAGTAATTGTAATGTTACTTCTTAGTTTCATGGTTATTTATTTTAGATTAATTGGAAAGAGGGCTAATGAAGTTTAAGTCTCTTGCAATATTATTGATTATTTCATCTTTTTTTCTGACTTGTATTTTGTCAATTTGGAAGATCATGGCTACACTTCAAGGATTAAGTTTTACTATTTTAAACATCATACCTGTTTTCTTAATTGGTATTTTGTTATCTTTAGCATTTGTCTTAATTGGCAATAAAATTAATCACTTAATGAAAATATTTTCATTATCATTTGTATTTTCAATTTTATATTTTTACTTAAATGAGGTATCTCCATATTGGTATATCCTTGGAGTTTTCTTAATTACTTTATTTTTTACGAACAAACTCAAAAAATATAGTATGCAATCTTTAAAAGAAGATTTCATATCTGAAAAAATTATTTTTGATTTTATTACTTTGTTTGGCATTGTTTTCTTTGCTTTTGTAATTTTATTTCCATTTTATATTATGCTGGTTACAAGTTTTAAAACTCAGATAGCTTTATTAGTAAATCCTTTAGACTTTAGTCTAGATTTTACAAAGAGTTTGACTGAGTTATTTAAATCTTATTTTGTAATCTTCGAAACTTACAGTTTTGGAAGATATATTTTAATAAGCTCAGCAGTCTCAATTGGAACTGTTATAGTAACATTATTATTTGCAATCCCCGCAGCATACGCTGTTGCTAGATTAAATTTCTTTGGCAAAAACTTTTTATCTACTTCAATTTTAATCATCTATATGTTTCCAGCTATAGTGTTAGTGATCCCCTTATATACAGTTTTTAGTCAACTTGGATTGAGAAACTCAATCTTTGGTTTATTGATTGTTTATACAGCTACAACCTTGCCAGTCGCTATTTATATGTTGCAAGGATATTTTAAAAGTATTCCAAAAGAAATTGAAGATGCAGGAATCATGGATGGTCAAAATTGGTTTGGAATAATTTTAAAGATTATTATTCCTCTAAGTTTACCAGCTATTGCATCTGTGGCACTTTATGTTTTTATGATTGCTTGGAATGAATTTCTTTTTTCATTGATGTTTTTAGATAGTCCTAAATCTTTTACATTATCAAGAGCTATTCAATATTTAAGTGGGGATGCAGAAACTCCGCGGCAATATTTAATGGCTGGATCAGTTATAGTCACAGTACCAGTTCTTTTAATTTTCATATATTTTGAAAAATATTTAGTCAGCGGCCTAACAGCTGGCAGTGTAAAAGAATAATTTTTAAAAATTATTAGTTTGAATATCCGTACTTACGCAGCCTAACATCACCAGTTCTTGCATGGGCTTCCATTCCTTCATATCTAGATATTCTAGCTGCAGCAGCACCAACAAGTTCTGTAGATTCTTTCGTCATTCTTTGGAAACTTAAAGTTTTAATAAATTTTCCCACAAATAAACCACCTGTATATCTTCCAGCACCTTTTGTAGGTAAAATATGGTTTGTTCCTGAGCATTTATCTCCATAAGCTACTGTTGTTTCTTCACCTACAAATAAAGATCCGTAATTTGTTAATCTATCATGAAACCATTTAAGATTTTCTGTTTGAACCTCAAGATGTTCAGGAGCATATTCATCACTTATTTTAACCATCTCTTCATCAGTGTCACAGAGAATTACTTCACCGTAATCTTTCCATGCAGCCTCAGCATTTGTTCTTGGCATTTCAGGAAGTTCTGCAATTAATTCTGGAACCCTTTGCATAACTTTCTCTGCAAGTTCTTTGCTTGTTGTATATAACCAGCAGGGTGAGTTATAACCATGTTCAGCTTGTCCAACTAAATCAACAGCTACAATTTCAGGGTCTGCTTTTGCATCAGCGATAATTCCTATTTCTGTTGGTCCAGCAAATAAGTCTATACCAACTTTTCCAAATAAAATTCTTTTTGCTTCAGCTACAAATTGATTTCCTGGACCAACAATAATATCGGCTGGAGGATTTTTAAATAATCCGTTAGTCATCGCCGCTATAGCAGGTACACCTCCTAAATTTAAAATTACATCAGCTCCACAAAGATCAGCAGTGTAAATAATAGTCGGATGGGAACCGACACCTTCTTTAGGTGGACTGCAAGCTATAATATTTTTTACACCAGCTACTTTAGCAGTTGTTACACTCATCACAGCAGAGGCTATATGAGCATATCTTCCTCCAGGAATATAGCATCCAGCTGTATTAACTGGCACCAATTTTTGGCCAGCATATAAACCGTCTGATAATTCTACTTCAAAATTTTGTCCATAATTTTTTAATTGAGCTTCAGCAAATTTTTTTACTCTGTCATAAGAAAATTGAATGTCATCTTTAGTTTTTTGATCTAAAGTTTTTTTTATTTCTTCAATTCTTTCTTTCGATACAATAATTTCACCATCATACTTGTCAAATTTTTTTGTTAAATCAATACACCCTTGTTCTTCTGTTTTTTCTAAATTTTTTAGTAAATCTTGGACAATTCCTGATGTTTTTGTATCATCAGTGGATGATGTTTTTGGTGATTTTTTTAAATAAGTGATTGCCATTATTTTATTTCAATTGATCAGCTATTTAAGACAATTTTGATTTTATTGCAATCAAACAATTAATCTAATGCAACAACAGCTGCAGCTATTGAGGCTAATCTTGCCTGAGCTTCATCTGATCGACTTGTTATTACTACAGGCACCTTACCTCCAATCACAACACCTGCTGCACATGCTCCACAAAAATATATTAACATTTTGACTAATGCGTTACCTGCCTCAACACTTGGTACAAGCAGAACATCTGCCATACCTGCTACATTATTTTTGATACCTTTAATTGCTGCAGATTTTTTTGAGATGCAATTATCAAAAGCTAATGGACCAAAAACATCAGCATTCAAATTTTCTTTTTTTGCTAATTTTGTTATTTCTTCAGCTTCTTTTGAACTTGGAACACTATCAAGTACTTCTTCTGTAGCTGATAATACTGCAACTTTAGGTCTCTCAATACCAATACGATTGGAAAAATTAATCACATTTTTTAAAATATGCATTTTTGTTTTTACATTAGGTAAAACATTTAATGCACCATCAGTAATTATCAGAGGTTTATCCTCTTTTTCTAATGTCATATGCCATATATGACTTAACCTAGTTTTTCCTAATAGATTGTATTCTCTTCTAAGAACCTCTTTCATTAAAATATCTGTATGGATATGACCTTTTACTATAATCTTAATTTTATTTTCACTTGCAAGTTTAGCAGCAATTTTAGCTGTGTTATTTTCAACAGACTCATGAATAATTTGATATTTAGAAATATTCCAGTTTAGATCCCCAGCACATTTTAATATTTCTTTTTCATCTCCAATAAAAATAGGCTCTATAAGATTTTCATTTACTGAATCTTGAACAGAAAGCATTGGCAATGGTTTTCCAGCGTTAACAATTGCAGCTTTAACTCCTTTTTTTTTATGAGCAAAATCTAACAAATTATCAGGACAGACAATTTCTTTGTTTGAAAGCATTTTGTATAGATATAATTATTTATCAAAAGAACAATAAATTAAATCAAAATTTTGTTTATAATTTGATTATTTTAACAATAATTCTAAATCTTTTTTAATAATTTTAGGAATATTTATCTTTTTTTTTGAGTTTTCTCTAAATCTTCTAAATTTATTTTGGCCGGGATACATTATTTCTTTAACACCTTTAATTTTAGGGAGTCGTTTTGTTATTCTAATATTTTCTTTAATTCTTTTATTGTAATTTTTTTGAAAAAGATTTGATTTAAAGGTAACAAATAAATGACCAACGTTTTGAGGTCCAGTAAAATTATCAAATGGATCTTTTACTTTACCAGCATGATTAGCCCCTGTGAACACACCACTTAAAATATCTACCATCCATGCCAAACCAGATCCTCTAAAACCAGCCATTGGAAGTTGAACACCAGACAATGCTTTTTTTGCATCTGTAGTTGGTTTTCCAAATTTATCTAAAGCAACACCTTCAGGAATTTTCTGATTATTACGTGCTGCGACTCTAATTTTTCCTCTATTTATCATTGATATTGATGTATCTAAAATAAAGGGAACTTTTGATCCAGTCGGTGTTCCAAAACAGATTGGATTAGTCCCAAATAAACTTTTTATTGCACCGTGAGGTGCTATAGCAGGTGGAGCATTAGTATAAATCATTGTGATTAAATTTTTTTTGACTGCTTGCTCTGCGTAATAACCAGATAAACCATAATGACCACTGTTTTTTACTGCAACTAAACCAATTCCAGTATTTTTAGCATTCTCTATTGCTTTTTTTATTCCAATATCAGCTGCAACAAATCCAATGCTATTATTTGCATCAATAAAAGAAATTGAAGGTGAAATTTTTTTAATTTTAATTTTAGGTTTTGCATTAATTAGATTTTTATTTATCCTATCACAATACATTTTAAGCCTTGAGAGACCATGTCCATAGGCTCCAACCATTTCAGCATTGATTATAGCATTTGCAGATATTAAGGCATCTGAAGAGTTTAGACCTTTTTTTTTAAAAATCTGTATTAATAAAGATTTAAGTTTTGTTACTTTCATGTAAACAGTATCCCTATATCAAGTTTTTAAAAAAACAATTAATTTATTAATTTAATCATATGAAAATTATTGATACCACAACTTATTTTGAGGAAAGTATGATGATGGATATAAGATTTAATATTCTGAATTCTTATGTAGATAAATTTATAGTTTGTGAAAGCTTGTATACTCACAGCGGTAAAAAAAAAGAGATAAATTTTGACGTAAATGATTACCCAAAATTTAAAAATAAAATAACTCATTTAATTTTAAAAGATGAACCAAATGATTTAAATAAAAATGAAAATATATCTGTCAAAGATAAAAGATTGAACAGTATCTATAGGATAAGAGATCAAAGAAATTATATTAAGATTTTTTTAAATGAATTTTCACCTGAGGATTACATTATTTATAGTGATAATGATGAAATTCCAAATTTGGAAAAATTTGATTTTAAAACAAACAAAAAAAAATTTGTAATTTTCAATCAACAAATATTTTATTATAAACTTAACTTAACTTTACCTAATTTAAATTGGTATGGTTCTAAAGCATGTAAACTGAAATATCTGAAAAGTGTGGATTTTTTGAGAAATATAAAAAATAAAGAATATTCTTATTTGAGATTAGATACTATCTTTTCAGACAAAAAACAAAATAGCGTTAAACTCGTAGAAAACGGCGGATGGCATTTTTCAAATTTAAAAACTCATAAAGATCTTGAAAAAAAATATCTTAATGATGAAAATCATGCTGAGTATGAATTAAAAAATAATTCATTAAAAAAAATTCAAGAAAATATTAATAGAAAAGTAGTACCATATAATTATCAAGCTAAAAAAGATTCACTTGATAGATTTAATGAAACTAGCTTAACAAAAGTAGATATAAACATCTTACCTGAATATATAAAAAAAAATATTGATAAGTATAAAGATTGGATAGTTTGATAAAATGAAAAATATAATTTTTTTATCACATGCAGAAAATAATCCCTCAGGAGGAGCAAAAGTTATTTACAGATTTTCAGAAATAATCGATAGAACAAAAAATTATTCATCAGAAGTTTTACATATAAAAAAAAAGAAGCTATCAAAATTTAAAAATTCATTAAATAAAAAATTGAATTTTAAAAAAAATGCTTACTCTGGTTGGCAACTGAAAGAAATTACAAGTGTAAAAAATTTTAAATATGATTGGTTTTATAATAAAATTAAGATTAAAGAAAATCTTCAATTTGATAGTGAAAAAGACTTTGTCATTTTGCCAGAGATTTTTGCTCATTTTGCTGAAGAACTTCTAATTAAAGAAAATATTCAATATGCAATTTTTGTTCAAAATGGATACATTATTGATTCTACGAATAATGATCTGAAACTTTTTAAAGCTTATGATAATGCAAAGTTTGTCTTATCAATTTCTAATGACACTACAAAGTGTATTAAATTAAAATTTCCTGGATTAAAAACTAGAATTATAAAAGTTTCATATTCAATTGATTTAGGAAAAATCAATTTTAAAAAAAAAAAAAATTTAATTACATACATGAGTCGAAAATTACCACAGCATAGCAATTTGGTGACTTCATATTTAAAACCTCGTTTGAATATTAAGTGGAAATTAAAAAATTTACAAAATCTCTCTGAAAAGGATACTTATGAATACCTAAGAAAATCTAAAATCTTTTTATCTTTTTCAAGTCTAGAGGGTCTTGGACTTCCACCTGTAGAAGCTGCCTTAGCTGGTAATTATGTGATTGGATATACGGGCGAGGGTGGAAATGAGTACTGGCAAAATCCTTTGTTCACAAGAATAAATTCAGGTGAAATAAATAAATTTGTATTAAAAATTGTTGAAAAAGTTAATAGAAACACTGAAAAAATGAA
This sequence comes from uncultured Pelagibacteraceae bacterium, assembly GCA_902569975.1. Lineage (GTDB taxonomy): Bacteria > Pseudomonadota > Alphaproteobacteria > Pelagibacterales > Pelagibacteraceae > Pelagibacter. The sequence continues at coordinate 19,161 of CACFWD010000005.1, forward strand.
TTATAAAAAAAATCATCTCAACAAAATTAAGAAAATTTTTTCAAAAGAAAATGAATTAAAAAATATTAACAAGTTTCTCAATTTAATTTAATTAAGATTTAAAATTAACCTTTTCCACGCCAAGGAATATATTTGTCAATAAGTTTTCTTAAAGTTATATCAAATAATAAACCCAGCATTCCCATGATGAAAATTGTGATCCAAATTACCTCATATTGAAAATATTTTTTTGCAACATTTTCAACGAACCCAATACCAGTTGTTCCAGCTAAAAATTCAGCAGCGACTAAAGTTCCCCAGCACATACCAACAGCAACTCTAATTCCAGTTAAGATTTCAGGAAGAGAATTTGGAAATATTACATATCTTAAAATTTGTTTTTTTGATGCTCCCAAGGAGTGAGCAGCATGTATTTTTGAAAGTTGAGTACCAGAAGCCCCAGCTCTTGCTGAAATTATCATAATAGATAATGAAACCATGAATAAAAGAAAAACTTTTCCAGTATTATCAATTCCTAATACTGAAATAATTAGTGGTGCCCAAGCTAAAGGGGGGACAGGTCTATAGAGTTCAATTAAAGGATCAAAAAAGCCTTTAGCAAATCTGTTTAAACCCATGAATAGTCCTAAAGGAACACCAATAATAATTCCAAAAACTAATCCTAAGAAAACTCTCATAAAAGAGTCCCAAATATGTCCATAAGGAACCGGAATCTTTAATAAATTAAAATCACCAGTTACAACTTTAAGAACCCCTCCTTTAAAGTTTTGTTCTACCACTCCATCTTTTGTGTGAATTGGATATTCACCTGGCAAAATATCTGCAATCCAATCAGGCAAAATAAAACCAACTACATTACTTAAATCAACCATTTTAATCCATAGGAGAGGAATATCCTTATAACCAACACTTGGTTTTGACATTAAAATAAATTTATTGAATGTATCTGATGGTTTTGGAAGCCATCTACCTGAACCTTGCTCTGAACAGCTCGATCCACTAGCAACAATTGTTCCAGCAGGAAATAAAAAGATATCTATAAATCTTAATCCACCTTGAGCTTTTAATTGTGCATTATCAAATTTTACAATAGCACTTTGCATTTTATCTAAAGCATTTGGCGGATATATACTCGCAAATTCTATTCTTCTCGCAATTTTTACAATATTTTTAGCATAGGTTGATGCTACTTCCTCACTATCGTTCAAGTCTTTTCTGAAAGTTTTAACACTATCTTTAATTTCTTTTATTTTATTTTTAAATTGAGGATTATGGTTTCGTAATTTGAAAAACTCTTCACTAATCAAATTTAATTCTTGAGCTGCAGCATGAAATTTTAATCCTCTATTTGTTGCTGGAATAAGAGGTACCTCTAATGTATTTTCTATAGATCCTGATCCAGCATTGACTTTGGTAATCCCCCAACCACCTTCTTCATTTACCGCTTGAAGTCTCTTATTCAATTCCTGTTCAGTTTCTAGAGGATAATCAGGTTTTTGAAAATTTTCTGTTAGTAGGTTAATTTTACTTGTGATATTAATTATTTTTTGCTTCGTCTCATTTTCAAGTAAATCCTCATTAGTTAATAGAGGTATTAGTTGATTTGTTTTAATAATAAATCCTTCTAAAATTGATTTATGTTGAGTGCTAATTTCTTCTGAGCTTTTTATTTCTTCAAGAATTAATTTTAGATTTTTATTTTCTTTTTTAATTTGTGAAGTACTTTTTAGCTCTCTTTCTTCAATAGGAAATTGATATTTAAGCCCAAGTAAAGAGTCATTTACTTTTGCTACTTGACATAGTTCATTTGCTGATTTTGGATAAAAACCTTTTGCAATATCCCAAGAATAATAAAGCCACACTAAAAGAATAAAACTACTTCCAACAATAACCCAATGGGTACCACCTAATGCTCTTTCAGGGTTACCAAAAACAGCATCAATTTTTTCAGTTTTAATTAACCTTCTTCCATAGAAGATACAGCCAATGATAGAAAATAATATTAAAAAAGTTACTATTTGAGTTAGCATTTAAATATCTTTACCCATAATTTCTTCTTCCATATTCCAAATCATTTCTAATATTTCTTCTCGTTTAGCAGAAAAGTCTTTATCTTTTTTAATTTCTCTTAAGTCTCCTTTTAATCCCATGGAGGCAAAAGGAAGATTGTATTCTTTATGTATTCTACCTGGTCTAGGAGCCATCACATAAAGCCTTTCACCAAGCAGCAGGGCTTCCTCAACTGAGTGAGTTATTAAAATAATTGTTTTTCCAGTTTCTTTCCAAATTTTAAGAACTAAAGACTGCATCTTTTCTCTTGTTAAAGCATCAAGAGCTCCGAGTGGTTCGTCCATTAATATTAAATCAGGATCGTTTATAAGACATCTTGCAAGAGCAACTCTTTGCTGCATACCCCCAGACAACTGATAAGTTGGAGTATTCCCAAATCCTTTAAGACCTACAATTTCTAACCATTCATCAACTTTTTTTTGTGTTTCTTCTGGATCTTTTTTTTTCATTCTTAATCCAAAATTCACATTTTCTGCTACAGTTAACCACTCAAACAAAGCTCCCTGCTGAAAAACCATACCTCTTTCAACGCCTGGTCCATCAATTTCATTGTTATTTAAAGTAATGCTGCCGGAAGTTGGCTTAATAAATCCAGCAGTGATGTTTAATAAAGTTGTTTTTCCACACCCAGAAGGTCCTAGAACTGTTAATAGTTCTCCTTTTTTAAGTGTGAAATTTAAGTCTTTCAATGCATGAACAGTTTCTCCTTTTGGAGTTTTAAAAATCATATTTAGATTTTGAGAAATTAGATCACTCATAAAATTTTAATTGAATTTCTTTTAAAAAAATAGGCACCAATTTATTAAATTGGCGCCTATTTAATTTTAATCTCCTATAGATTATAAAGGTAAGAAACTTGTATCCACGTTTCCTCTAGGAGTACCCATACCCTCTAGGAATTTATGAAGGTTTCCGCTCTCCATTGACTCTTTAGTTTCTTCTGGAGTTAAGAATTTCATTCCGGCTAAAGTTTCTTTCAAGTCAGCAACTTTCATTTCAGAAGCTTTAGATAATGCATTTACGTCATGTTTGCCTGCATGATATCTTGCATTAGCTTCATGAGTAACTTCTACGAAAGTTCTAAGCATTCCTGGATTTTCCTTCATAAACTTTGTAGTTACCGAAGTAATATCTATACCCAAGATACCAGCATCTCTAGCTTCTTGAACAGTTAATACTTTTGTTCCAACTGCAAGAGCTGCTTTAATTGAATTACCACCAAATAAACATGCCATTACAACATCACCGCTAACTAATGCAGCAGCTCCTTCTTCAGGATCCATTTGAATGATATCCATTTTATTTCTATCAGCTCCAATTACTTTCATACTTTCATCGAAAACATACTCAGCCATTGTTCCAAGTGGAACAGCAACTTTTTTACCTTCAAGTTCAGAACCATTAGCTTTTGTGATACCGGAAGCGTTGGAAGTAACGCAAGTTGTTCCTCCCATTCCATATTCCATAGCAACATCAACTAATTTAATTGGTGCCTTAGATTTAACAGCATTAATAAAAGGCACTAAACCTTGTGAGTAAGAAATATCAATATCTCCTGCTAACATAGCATCAGTCATAGCTCCACCATTAGTGAAGTTTGTCCATTTAACTGGAACACCTAAAGCTTTTGAATAATTCTTTTTAATCATGTCTTCTAGATTTGGACTTGGCCATTCTAGAAAGTAAGCAACTCTAACTTCATTAGCAGCAGAATTGGCTGTGCTAACACTTAAGTTAAGCGCTACGAAACATCCTAAAAGAAAACTAACTATTTTTTTCATTTAACATCTCCGTTGTTTATTTATATATAAATTAACTTATTTAATTTGAATTTTACTACGAAGTAAAACAAAAAAAAATGATCATACAATCTCTAGTTGTGTCAATAATGTTGTAGTTAATGTATTATTTTTAGTCTAAAGAGAATTTAGATTTTAATTTTAAAAAAAATAATTTTTATGAGTTCAGAAAAAAGAACATCAGTACCTAATTCACTTAACGAACATTGGATGCCGTTTACATCTAATAAGGATTTCAAAGAAAATCCAAAATTAATTGTTGAGGCAAAAGGTGTTTATTTAAAAAATCATCATGGCAAAACACAAATTGATGCCAGCTCAGGATTATTCTGTAATCCATTAGGACATGGAAGAAAAGAGATTATAGAGGCAATAACAAATCAATTAAACACTCTTGATTATTGTCAGCCATTTCAACAAGGTTTTGGTGGTTCATTTGAATTAGCTACAAGAATTTCAAAACATACACCAGGAAACTTAAATAAAATTTTTTATACAATATGTGGATCCACGGCAGTTGAGACGGCAATTAAAATTAGTATTGCTTATCATAAAGCGAGAGGTGAAGGTCAAAGATTTAGATTTGTTGGAAGAGAGCGTGCATATCATGGAATGAATATTGGAGCAACATCAGTAGGTGGTATGATCAACAACGTTAAAGCGTATGCAAGTGTATTAATGCCAGGTGTCGTTCATATGAGACATACACATTTAGATGAACATAAATATATTTCAGGTCAACCTGAGACAGGAGCTGAGATTGCAAATGACTTAGAGAGAATTTGCACTAATTTTGGATCAGAAAATATTGCAGCATGTATTGTAGAGCCTATTGCTGGCTCAACTGGAACTTTAGTTCCACCAGTTGGATATTTACAAAGACTGAGAGAACTTTGTGACAAACATAAAATACTTTTAATTTTTGATGAAGTTATTACTGGTTGGGGAAGAACTGGTTCAGCGTTTGGAGCACAAGAGTTTGGTGTAACACCTGATATAATGACAATGGCAAAAGCAACAACTAATGGAATAGTTCCATTTGGTGTAGTTGCTTGTAAAGAAGAAATTTATGACGCTGTCATGGATAATTCTCCAAAAGGTGCGATAGAATTATTTCATGGATATACTTACTCTGGTATTCCAGTTTCAGTAGCCGCAGCATTAGCAGTTCAAGATATTTTTGAAAAAGAGGATATTTTTAACAGAGCAAAAGATCTTGCTCCTTATTTTCAAGAGGGTCTATTTTCTCTTAAAGATATTGATGTTGTTGATAATATAAGAGGTTACGGAATGATGGGTGGTATAGATATTAAAACTGATGGAAGACCAGGTAAAGCGGGTTTAGCTACTTTCAAACATTGTTATGATGCTGGAGTAAATTTCAAAGCTACTGGTGATTGTTTAATTATAGCACCAATGTTTATTTGTGAAAAAAAACATATTGATGAAATTATTGAAAAATTAAGAACTGGAATAACTAATTACGCAAAAAGTAAAAAGAATTAAATTTCGTTAATGAGAATTGGCGTACCTAAAGAAATTAAATCACAAGAAAATAGAATAGGTTTAACACCTGAAAGTGTAAAAACTTTAGTTTCAGAAGGTCATGAAGTTTTAGTCGAAAACAATGGTGGTTTCGAAGCAGGTTTTGAAAATGATCAATATATAAATGCTGGAGCAAAAATTGTTAATAAAGCTTCTGATATTTTTAATGATGCAGAAATAATTGTAAAAGTTAAAGAACCTCAGAAAGTGGAAATAGACATGATCAAAGAAAATCAAATTGTTTATACTTATCTTCATTTAGCTGCAGCAAAAGAACTTACAGAGGGTTTAATTAAATCGAAAAGTATTAATATTGCATATGAGACGGTTACAGATGATAATGGCAGACTCCCATTGCTCGCTCCAATGAGCGCTGTCGCAGGAAGAATGTCAGTTCAAGCAGGAGCACATTGTTTAGAAAAAAATCAAAAGGGTAGAGGTCTTTTATTAGGAGGCTCCCCAGGAGTAGAAGGTGGAACGGTAGTAATTTTAGGTGGTGGGGTTGTTGGAGAAAATGCTGCAGTTATCGCGGTAGGTCTTCAAGCAAAAGTACATATAGTTGATAAATCAGAAGCAAGATTAAATCAATTGGTCGAAATGTTTGGTGATAAAATAATTCCAGAACAAAGTGATAAAATAGATTTAAGTAAACTTGTTGCTGAGGCAGATTTATTGGTTGGCGGAGTTTTAATACCTGGCGCGGAAGCACCAAAATTAATAACTAAAGACATGTTAAAAATAATGAAAAGAGGTTCCGTCATCGTCGATGTTGCAATTGATCAAGGAGGCTGTGTTGAAACAAGTAAACCAACGACTCATGGAGATCCAACATATATTGTTGATGATATAGTGCATTATTGTGTAGCAAATATGCCAGGAGGTGTTCCTAGAACATCAACTCTTGCATTAAATAATGCAACCTTGCCTTTTCTAGTCAAACTTGCAAATAAAGGTTATCAAAAAGCTTTAAGCGAAGATAAAAATTTTTTAGCAGGATTAAATGTTCATAAAGGTCATGTGACTTACAAAGCTGTTGCTGATGCTTTTGGACATCAATTTGTAGACCCTCTATCTATACTTTGATAAGAATGAAAAACATTTATCATTCGGACATTTACAATTTTGAAAAACCTGTAAATAGTTATTGGGAAGACACTACAAAAGAAAATTTTAATTTAAATAAATTAACTAAAGACATCAATTCTGAAGTAACAATTATTGGTGGAGGTTACACAGGTTTATTGTGTGCTATAAATTTAATTGAAAAATATAGTTTAGATGTAGTTTTACTCGAAGCAGGAAAAGTTGGATGGGGTGCTTCATCACGTAATGGAGGTTTTTGTGCATTTCCACCAATAAAAACAAATTTCAAAAATTTACAGAAAATTTTTGGGAAAGATGAGACAAAAAAATTTTTTAGAAATTCTGTTGAGGGATCAAATTATACCAAGAGTATAATTAAAGATTATAATATTGATTGTGACGTTTCTGGTGAGTCCAATTTTATTTTGGCTCATCACCCAAATAAATTTCAACAAATTAGGGAGCAAGCTGAAATATATAAAAGTGAATTTGGTATTGAAGCTGAAATTTATTCTAAAGAAGAGTTTGATAAAATTGGTCATACAGGAACCGAGCAATATGGGGCCCTTTCATATAAACCTGGTTTTGCAATAAATCCTTTAAAATTTGTTAATGGAATTGCAAAGTATGCTTTATCTAAAAAATTAAAAATATTTGACCATACTTTAGTAAGTAAAATTGAAAAAAATAATAATTCTTATATTTTAAGAACTAGCGAAGGATCTGTTAATACAAAAAAAATTGTAGTTGCAACCAATGGATTTTATCAAGAGGGTTTAGTTCCTCAAATGAATTCCAGAATTTTACCAGTAATATCAAATATTATAGTTACAAGAAAATTAACAAAAGATGAAATTGATTTACACAATTTTAAAACTTATTCACCGATAATGAATACTAAAAATCTTTTATATTATTACAGGAAGTTACCTGATGATCGTATCTTATTTGGCACAAGGGGTGATTTTATTGGAAGCGACCAATCAAATTTTAATAGATCAAAAAAAATGGAAATATTTTTTAAAAACATTTTTCCAGATTGGTCTAAAATCTCGATAGATTATAGTTGGCGAGGGTTAATTGCTATGTCGCAAAAATTAACTCCATCGATAGGAAAAATTGAAAACGAGGAAATATATTATGGTTTTGGATATCATGGAGTAGGTGTTAGTACAGCCCCATGGACTGGCAAGCAACTTTCAAAATTAGTTTTATCTTCTAATAGTAAAGATCTAAATATTTCAAAAATATATAAAGGATTACCTAAAAAATTTATTTTTCCAAGATTAAGAGTGTTTTACTTTAGAATTGCAGTTTTATTCTATATTATAAAAGATAAATTAAATATGTGAGTAAGATTAAATTGATTATTTTAGTGATAAAAATTTATATACCAATTCAAAAATTTTTTTATCCCTAATTTATAATCAGTTTTAGATTTATAACCTGTTATTTTTCTCAAAAGCTTAGTATCAGATAGTGTCTGTTTCACATCACCTCTTTGTAAAGGCATATAATTTCTAATTGCCTTTTTTTTTAACATAAATTCAATTTGTTTGATAAAATCTAAAAGATAAACTTTTTTTGTGTTACCAATATTTAAGACACGAAATGGTGCAATTGGAGACAAACTGTCATTTTTAAATTTGTTTTTTTGTTTTAAGTTTGGAGGTTTTTTAATTAAAAGGTTAATGCCTTTGACGATGTCATCAATATAAGTAAAGTCTCTATACATTTTACCGTTATTATAGATATCAATTTTTTTATTATTAATAATACCCTTAGTGAATTTAAATAAAGCCATATCAGGCCTACCCCATGGACCATAAACAGTAAAAAATCTGAGCATTGTAATAGGAAGGTTCCATATGCTTGAGTATGAATGGGCCATACTTTCATTAGCTTTTTTAGTAGAAGCATAAATGCTTAATTGTGATTCTGTTTTATCATTTTCTTTGAAAGGAATCTTTTTATTTGCACCATATACCGACGAACTTGAAGCCATGATTAAATGAAAAACTTTACATTTATGAGATGACTCGATTACATTAAATGTTCCATTTATATTCGATTTCAGATATACCCTTGGTTTATCTATACTATATCTGACTCCTGCTTGAGCTGCCAAATGAACGACAACTTTAGGCTTAACCTTTTTAAAAATATTTTCTATTTTTTTACTATTTTCAAGATTAGCTTTTGAAAAACTAAAATTTTTATATTTTTTTAAAATTTTTAATCTAGCTTTTTTAAGACTCACATCGTAATAATTATTCATTGAATCAATTCCATAAACAGAGTTACCCTTTTTTAAAAGTAGTTTCGATAAGTGAAACCCTATAAACCCTGATGAACCTGTAATTAATATTTTCATTATGAATATATTATTTATTATAATATATTTTGTATTATTTAAGTTTTATTTTTAAGAAGAAATACAAATATAAATCCAGTTATATACATAATTAATCCATAAGCCGCGGTCGGAGTTATATATAAAATATCAGCACCAAATATTTGAGTTGAAACAAATATTGCTAGTGTACCATTTTGTAAGCCACACTCTAATGAAATAGCTTTCCTTTGAGCAATTCCTGAAGCAAAGTATTTCGCAAGATAGAACGCAATAACCATCATTGTTATATTTAGAGCTAAGGCAATTACACCGGCTTGTTTAAAGAAACTAATAAAGTTTTCCTTTTCTTCATAAAATGCTGCTATGAAAAAAATAATAAATAAAACAATATTAAGTTTGTTAAATATTTCAGCTTTTGAGGCTACAAAATTTTCAGCAAATTTCCTGATAATCATGCCTATAATTACTGGCACTGTTACAACTAAAAACATTTTTAAAGCAATACCAATCATTGAGATATTTTCTGTTATATTTGTAACTCCTAATAAATCAGCAGAAGTAAAAATTATAAAAGGAACTGTAAAAATACAAATTAAACTTATGATAGCTGTTAAAGTAATTGATAATGCAACATCTCCATTGGCAAACTTAGTTAATATGTTTGATGTAACTCCACCTGGTGCTGAAGCAACGATCATTACTCCAATTGCTATTTCAGGAGGCGTTTTTAAAATTATTATTAGCAGATAAGCAATAATAGGAAGAATTATTAATTGTGAAAAAAAACCAACAAAAAAATCTTTTGGTGTTTCTAATACTCTTGTGAAATCTTTAACTTTTAAACCTAAACCTAACCCTAGCATTATTAATGCTAAAATAATCGGTGCAATTTTTGTTACTATTTCCATAGACCCCTCTCTGAAAATATATTTTGAAATTAAGTGTATTGTAGATTTATGAAATTACAAGAAGATTCAAAATTTTACGAATAAATTTAGCTTTGAACTTAAAAACTTCTGTCTGATAAGGTAATATTTTTTTAAAATTTAAACTAGATAATACATACTGCTTTTTATTATTTACTCTAATCAAATCTTCTTTAATTAAATATTTACATTTTCTGATAATTGTAGCTCTAGGAATTTGAGTCATTTCAGAAATTGACATAGCGCTTATTCCTGTCTCATTACCTACATTATCTATAATTATGCCACTAGTCGTGAAGTGATCTAAAGGAAATTCATTAGAGTTTTGTTCTAAATGTTTTGAAATATTCAAAACTTGATTCATACAAATCGTTCCCCAAATATGAAACGTAGTTAAATCTTGCATAAACTTATTGTAACCAATTACAAGTGGTATTTGCATTCTATAAAACCATCGCCAACATAATGTAAAATTTTTTTTAATTATACTTTCAACCATGTTGGGTGTAATTTTTTTTAAATAAACTTTATCTTTATTTAATCCTTTCGAAACAAGATGAATATATTTCGCTGATAATTTAATTTGATTTTTAGGCTTAACAAACGAAAAAGCTTTACGGTCAATTACTATTTTTCGACTATCACGATTAATCACTCCTTCTCTTTGAAGCTCTAAAACTTTTCTTCTAACGGTTTCTTTAGGCAAATTTAGTTTTATGCAAAGTTCCGAAATACTAAATTTTTCAATTTGTAAATATGATTTAGAATAATATTCCTCATAAGAATATGAAATATTCATTTGGTCATAAAATTGAAAAGTTTTTTCAATCAAAGAAATCACAATCATATATTTATGATGATCATTAAATGCCCAGTAAACACTATTCATCCAATTCCATTGATGTGAAATCCATTCCTTGCTTAAATTTGAATAATGAGACATTATACTTTCATAAACTTGATCATCTGAAAGAGTTTTTGAAAAATCTATTTCTTGAATGTTCATAAATTATGAATGTTAATAGAAACCCATTTTGAACACTTGTCAAATAAAATCTGACCCAGATTGAACTCTAGAAATTTTGAGAAATAACTTAAATGTGATTTAATGTTATTGTGAATAGAAAAGGCTTAGAAGCAAATTTGTATTTAGAGGAGACCCCAAATCCTGTAGAAGAAGCTAATAAGCCTTTAAAAACCGAAAAATTAGAGAATAAAAGGGTTGATATTAACGTTCTCAAGGCAAGAGCTAAAGCCATTCAAGACAAACAAAATATTAAAAACACAATTTCTATAATTTTTATTTTAGTGTCTCTTGGAGCCGTAGGAATTTATTTTTCAATATAAATAATTTGTAAATCCTAAATATTGATGATTAAATGATCTTATGAAAAATACTTTATCGTCAATTAAAAAACATCTTATTCACAAATATACTATTGAAGACGATAATACATATGCGAAAAAATCTACAAATATAAATGTATTGTTAAACAGAGTTAAATTAGATCAAAAAAGAGAAAGTCGAAAAAAACTATTGTTTACAGCCGCAACGTCAGTTGGGGTACTTTTATTTGGTGTTTTAATTTTTTAAAAATTATCAATTAAGTTTTTTAAATATTAAGAAAAAAATTATCAAAATTTTATGTTAGCGGGAAGTTGGATTGAACCACTTACCTCGAGCTTATGAGTCTATCGCCATGAACCCTGCTCACCTAATCTAGAAAAATTACTCCTGTAAATGCTCTCTTTCCTTTCTAATGATATTGAATCAAATTAAAGAATCTTAATCAAAAACCAATATCATTGACGTGTATATACTGGAGAGATTAGAGTGATTGGACTCTCTAATTAAGATTTGTTTATATTAAATTCGTATTAGTTTTTTTTAATTTGCTATTTCAACAAACGTTTTACTACTTTAATAAATATGGGAGGTATAATTTCCTTTATAATCGATTTAAAAGTAACACTATCTTTAAATGATTCACCTTTACGTTCTTTAAAAAGCGTTGAATGCTGTTTATTAGAAATTTCATTTTGTGGTCTACCAGTAGAAAAATAATAGTAAGCTAATGACTTTCTGGAGCGGTTTTCTGGGCAAGTTAATGTATCTGGATGCCCATGATAAGTGTAGGAAGTTGTTGTAAATATCACAGCAGTGTTAAATCTTGGATAAATAGTTTGTATTGCTTTCTCCATATTTTTATCGAACAATTGCAAAGCGCCGCCCCATTCATCTTTCCAATTCTCATTTAGATAAATTAATAGGTTTAACCGTCTATCAAGATTAAGTTGTGGGTGCTTGTTAAAGTCTGCATGAACTTTAAGGAAGCCTCCAGTCTTTATTTCATGATAACCACCACCACTTAAATAAGGATCAGAAATAAGTGGCTCTTCTATACTTGTAAGATCTTTAAGCCAATTCATCATAAGGTCAGACTGGAGGTAAGTGTTTAGCTCAAGTGCAGCTGGACTTAGAACTTGCATTCCCTTCCCAGCAAGTTTTATTTCCCTACTATTATTATATTTATGAATAACTGTGTCTTTGAACTTTGACAGATCAGGAAATTCTAATAAAACTCTTTTAAGTAAATCCTCTTTTATGAAATTTTCTATTACAATATGTGGAAATGGTGCAGCATGGCTATATATTGACGCCAAGGACTTTGCATCAATCCACTGCTCATTGATTACATCGTTTAATTCCATAACTTCTTTCTCCCTTCCGATATGGAATCTTTCAAAATCCCAGTCGAATGGTAGCGGGAAGTGGGATCGAACCACTGACCTCGGGCTTATGAGTCCCGCGCTCTAACCAACTGAGCTACCCCGCCATTAAATTCACGTTGATATATACTACTAATTTTTTTTCTTTCAAACAAGAATTTGTAAAATAATCATTATGTTAGTACATATGATATAATGTAATTTATATCTAATGAAAAAAACTTTTTTAAAATTAGGCAAACAGCCTTTAGCTAATTCTTTTTTGTCCAATCTTACAAAAAAACTATTAAGACAAGAGTTTTTTTATAATTTAAATGTTTCCTTTAATTCAAAAAACTTTTTAGTTTCTGTAAGCAATCCCGTAAATCCAAAATTACAATACACTGATAATTATGCGCATAGAGCATCAGAGTCTGCCACTATGAGAAATGCATTTAAACAAACGGCTAGAAAACTCAAAAAAAGATTTAATCCAAAAATTATTTTAGAAATTGGAAGTAATGATGGAGTTTTCATTAAAAATTTTAATAGGAAAAAAGTCATTGCAGTAGAACCTTGTAAAAACTTAGCTAATTTAACTAAAATTAGATACAAAACTTTTCCAAATTTTTGGGATAAAAAACTTGCATATAAAATTTTTAAAAAGTCCAAAAAAGCTGATCTAATTTTTTCAGCAAATACAATTTCACATATTCCAAATTTAAATGAAACATTTCAAGCAATAAATTATAGCTTAAGTGAAAAAGGAGTCCTAGTTATCGAAGATCCATCATTATTTTCTGTGATTAAAAATAATTCATATGATCAATTTTATGATGAACATGTTTATGTTTTTTCTACACTATCAATATCTAAGGTTGTAGAAGAATTTGATTTAAGATTATTTCATGCAGAACATATTCAGACTCATGGAGGTTCAATGAGATATTATATTTGTAAAAAGGACGCGATATACAGAAAGTCAAAAAAATTAATATCAATTTTAAAATCTGAAAGAAATAATAAGTTACATAAATATATTACTTTTAAGAAATTTTCAATTAGAGTACAGAAATCAAAAAAAGCACTTAAAAAAATTTTTAAAAAATTAAAAAATAAAGGTAATAAAATTATTAGTTATGGTGCAACTTATAAATCAACAACTGTTTTTAATTATTGTAATATAGATTCAAAATTAATTGATTATGTTACTGATACCACTTTAAATAAGCAGGGAAGATTTACGCCAGGAATGCATATCCCAATAATTTCACCTGAAAAAGGTATGAACGAGTCGGTAAATTATGCTTTCTTAGGTGCTTGGAATTTTAAAAAAGAAATATTTCGTAAAGAAAAAATATTATTAAATAAAGGATTAAGATTTATCTCTCACGTGCCATGGCCTCAGATAATCGGCAAATAATGGATTTAAAAAAATTTTATAAATGGTTTGATCATCAAAAAAAAATAAACAAATTTATAATAAAGAAAAAAAAATTAATTGAAATCAAAAATTGGAAAATAAAATCTGAAAAGATATTTCATGATACAAATAAATTTTTTAAAATAATCGGTATAAAAGTTAAAACAAATTATTATAGAAAAAATTGGGATCAACCTATCATTTTACAAAATGAGATAGGAATTTTGGGTATTATTAAAGATAAAAAAACAAAAAAATATTTACTTCAAGCTAAAGTAGAGCCAGGAAATATTAATAAATTACAATTGGCCCCATCAGTTCAAGCTACAGAAAGCAATTTTAAAGGAGCTCATGGAGGTAAGAAAGTGCCTTATGTTGAGTATTTTCATAAAATAAAAAATAAAAAAATGTATCTTCAATCTGAACAGGGATTCCGATATTTAAAAAAATTTAATTCTAATATTTTAATAACAATTAATAAAAACTTTAAAAAAAAAAATAATTTTTTTTGGTTTTCAAAAGATGAAATTAAGACTTTGATTTTAAAAAAAAATATTCTGAACATGGATACTTTATCAGTATTTTCAACGGTAATTAAAAAAAAATTTTTTAATCAAAAACCAATAAATTCAAAAAAAAAAATTTATCAATGGTTTAAAGAAAATGATAAAAAATATTTTATTCAAAGTAAAAAAACTAATTTAAATTCCTTAAAAGATTGGATAATAAATAAATCACACATTTACCATAAGGACAAAAAGCATTTTTCTGTAATAGGAATTGATGTTAAAACCAGCAGAAGAGAAAATAATGAATGGTGTCAACCAATTTTAGCTGGAAAAAAAATTTCATTTGCTGGTTTTGTTAAAGCTAATATCAAAAATCAAGCTCACTATTTATGTAAATATATATTAAAACCGGGTTTAACAAATAGCGTAGTTGGCTGTACTGTCAATACTTCAGATTTATTAAACTATCGTACTGATAAAAATTTGTCTTATTTAGATAAACACTTCATTAAAAATTATTTTTTTAAAAAAAATAACTCAATTGAATATGATAATATTTTATCAGATGAAGGAGGTAGATTTTATAAGTGTCAGACTAGATACATGATAATAAATTTAGATTTAAATCAATTACCTAAAATTTCAAAAAATTATATTTGGTTATCTCATAATCAAATAATAGAACAAATAAAAAAAAACGTCTAGATATTGAGTCACGACTACTCTTTGCTTGTGGCAATATAGAAAATATTATGTGATCGGTAATTTGTGAAAACTCAACCTCATGTACTGTTAATTGGCTATTCAAATATTTCGAGAAAACGTTTTATAAATTATTTCATAAAAAAAAAAATAAGATTTTCTATCGCTACTAGATCATACAAGGGAAAAATTGATAAAGTCTTTAATCAATATAATAATTATAATATAGCACTGAAAAATTCTAAGGCGAATATTGCGTATATTTCCTTACCAAATTCTCTCCACTTTGTCTGGGCTAAAAAAGCATTAGAACTTGGTTATCACGTTATTGTTGATAAACCAATTTGTAAACAATATTTAGATTCATTTAAATTAATAAATTTAGCTAAAAAAAAAAATAGATTAATTAGTGAAGCAACATTTTTTAATTATCACAGACAAATAAAAAAAGCTTTAAAAATTGTACAGGGTAAAAAAAATATATCCAAGGTATATGCAAATTTTACGATTCCCTTACCACCTAAAAATTCAATATTATTATCTAGAAGATTACAGGGTGGAGTAATTATGGATATGGGCCCCTACGGTGCCGCTATTCATAGAATATTTTTTAACACGAATATTTTAAAAAAAAAAATATTGATTAAACATAATAAAAAAAAACTTCCAATAGAGATAAATTTAAATTTATCTTATAAAAACAAGATCTATAAAGGCAAGTTTAGATTTGGTGGCAAATATAAAAATCAAATAATTATATTTTTTAGTAATACTAAGATTATTATAAATAGAGCTTTCTCTCCACCTGAAAGTGAAAACCTAGTTTTAGAATTACACAAAAATTTATTGACTAAAAAAATATTAATCAAAAAAGATAATTGTTTTGGAAATTATTTTGATAAAATTTTAAGCTCTATCAAAAAGAAAAATTTTTCTAAATTTTATAGAGAAATTTTAGTCGATCAAGAATTTAGAAATCTTATCAAATAATAGATTAAAGTTTGAATCTACTTAGGTATTCTTTGAAGCTTATATTACCTTTATCTTTTTTTGATATTATTGGTCTTTTTACTGGCCAATTTATGCTCAATGCAGGGTCATTCCAGATTATACCAACTTCAGATTTTGCATTTCTATACTTCGTACATTTGTAGTGCATAATTGTGTTATTTTCTAATGCGCAGAAACCATGAGCGAAACCTGGAGGAATATAAAATGATATATTCTGACTCCCAGAAAGAACTATTGAAACATACTTACCAAACGTTTTTGATTTTTTTCGTAAATCTACCGCTACATCAAAAGCTTTTCCATTAAGAACGGTTACATATTTACCTTGGGAGTCTTTTTTTTGAAGGTGTAGTCCTCTAATAACATTTTTTTTGATTTAGATAAAATTTCAAATACAAACTTTTTTGAGATAATTTTTTCTTTATATATTTCTCTTAAATAACCTCTTTTATCACTAAACGTCTCTTTTTGAATAATTAACGGACCCTTAATTTTTGTTTTTATTACTTTCATTGTTATCTTATTAGAATCATTATTTAAGGTTTAATTAATTACAAGATTATACTTTGTAAGTAAAATTATTTCTTTTAATTTAAATTTTTTATAATAAGTTATTTATATTATTGTGATTAAGTGTTGATAATTAAACTCAGCAGGTTAAATGAAAAATTTAAAAAAATCATTTCAATCATCTCCTAAATACTCAATTAAATGGAGTAATTATTTTGAAATTTATGAAAATTTATTCAAAAGATTTGAGAAAAAAAAAATTACTCTAGTCGAAGTTGGTATAGGAAATGGTGGTTCATTATTTATGTGGAGAAATTATTTTGGTAATAGAGCAAAAGTTATTGGAGTTGAATTGAATCCAGAAGCTAAAAAATTAGAAAAAAATGGTTTCAAAATTTTTATTGGTGACCAGTCTAACCCTAATTTTTGGAAAAAGTTTTATAAAAAAGTTGGAAAAATTGATATTTTAATTGATGATGGAGGACATACAAATCTTCAACAAATCACCACACTGATGGAGTCAATAAACAACATCAAACCCGGTGGAATGATTGTTATAGAAGATACCCATACTAGCTTTATGAAAAATAAGGGTTTTAAAAACCCATCTAAATTTTCATTTATAAATTTCACATCATCAATAATTGAAATTCTTCATAGAAGAAATCCAATGATAAATAAAAAATTAAATTATTTATCTAAAATAATTAATTCAATTGAATATTTTGACTCTATTACGGTATTCAATTTTGCAAAAAAAAAATTAACTGAGTCAAGAAATATTGAAAATAATAAAAATTTAAGAGTCTATTTTGATGATTTTAGATTTCATAAAACAAATATGAGTTCATATCCAAAAAAAACAAATTTTTTTTTAGATTTAATAAAAAAAAAAATATCGAAAAGGAGTTATTTGTACAGGTTTTACGAAAATATTCTAATTAAGAACTATCTTAAAGAAATTAAAAAATAAAATTATTTTTTAATTATTTTTAAATATTTACTAATATTCATTGATTGCTTAAGAGGAAACTTTTTACCAAGTATTTTTTTTGCCGAAACTGGTTTGACTAGCGGATTTGTTTTTTTAGCAAAATTAAATACAATTTGCTTAGGTCCTCCAACATTAATAATTCCTTTTTTGTTTATCAGTTTTAACAAGTGTTTTGCAAAGTCTTCATGATACATAAAATTTGTCTCTACATCATTAAAAGCTTTTTTATGAATAAATGGTTTTTCAGACATACAAATTCTTAAAATTAGAGAATTTTTATACATTTGAACTGCACATTCACCACCTAGCTTAGACAGAGCATAATTATTTATTGGCATCACTGGATCATTCTCTGAATAATTTCCTCTAGTGCCGGCATAAACATAATTAGTAGAGAAATAAATCAATTTAATTTTTTCTTTATTGCAAACTGTTACAATATTGCAAGTACCAATTATATTTTTTGAAATACTCATATTTATATTTTTTTCATGGATATCCATTGGTCTAGACAATGCAGCACAATGAATAAAATAATTTGGTCTTATCTTTTTAACATATCTTTGAATTGAATTAATATTTGTAATATCTAATGTCTTTTTAGATGGAAAAAAAATTTTATTTTTATTTTTGATCTTTTTAAATATTTGAGCGAATCTACCACTTCCTCCTGTCATTATAATTTTTTTTTGCTTCATATTGAATTTTCACTTCTTAAATCATTAAATACAATCGGCCAATCAAGACATTTAGCATATTTATTAAACCAGAAAGGTAAAAACCTTTCAGCAAGGAAGCCGTAAATTCTCATTTGACCATAACCTTTAAGGTCAAAACCAAAAATTTTTTCACAATTATTAAACCATTCAAAGATAGTTTGGTAATATGTGCTCATCAAACTGTTTGATCTACAAATAAATAAATTAGCTGGGTTGAATGCATTATTATTGTTAACATATTCTCTAAAATCTTCTCTATCATTAATATTTAAAAGGTTAATTGCTTTATCTAAAACACCAATTCCATGAAACATATCAAAATGGAATTTGATATTTCTATTTTTCTTAAAAATAGATTTAGGATTATTTACCAAAGCTAATTTACCATATTTCAAAATTTTAATTAACTTTATATTGTCCATATAAACTTTATCTGCCAGTATTACATCATAATTGTTCCAAATTTCCGGCACCTCTCTTAATATTTTATCTCTGAACAATAAATTTGAATTTGATGTATGATTTTCATTTAACCAAAATCTTCTGTAGGCACAAAATCCAATCCAGTCTTTATTATTGAAGGTATCCATTTTATTTTGCCAAAGCCAGTAATGAAAAGAATATTCACCGTAATACTTATTTTTATGTGAAATGTTTTTGCCAATATTGTCCCTCAACCAACCATCTTGATAACTATTTCCACCTAATGCCACAGGTATATAATTGAGTTTTTTCACTTTTCCTAATAATTCATCATGTATGCACAAGCAAAAAATTTTTAGATTATTCATTTATTTAAATTAGCTAGATATTTCGAATAATCACAGTTGCCGTAAAATTTGATTGATTTTTTAATATGTTTTTTATTTATCCATCCATTATTTAAAGCTATCTCTTCTATACATGCAATTTTCAACCCTTGCCTATTTTCTATTGCCGAGACAAACGTGCTTGTTTTATAAAAATCGTCCATCGAACCGGTGTCCAACCATGCACCACCTCTCCCTATTAAATCTGCAGATAGTTGATTTTTTGATTTATAAAAATTTAATAAATCTACAATTTCTACCTCTCCTCTTTTAGAAGGTTTAAGTTTTTTTGAATAATCTACAACTTTATTATCAAAAAAATACAAGCCTGTGATTGCTAGGTCAGAAAAAAATTTTTTTGGTTTTTCTTTAATTTTTGTTATTTTTTGATTTTTATTTATTTGTGCAATACCAAATAATTCAGGTTTTTGAACTTTATGCAATACAACTCTAGCTCCTTCTTTAAGCTTAGTATTGTTTTGAAGAAGTGTAGACAAATTTTGACCATAAAAAAAATTATCACCTAAAATCATAGCAACATTATCTTTTCCAATAAATTTCTTTCCAATCACGAATGCATCTGGCAGACCTCGTGGTTTAGATTGCTCTAAATAAGTAATTTTAATTCCTAAGTTTTTACCATTTGGTAAAACCTTTTTATATTGATTTAGCTGACCTTTGTTTACTATGATTAATATATCTTTTATCTTTGACAACATTAAAATTGACAAAGGGTAAAAAATCAAAGGCTTGTCGTAAATAGGTAATAATTGTTTATTAACCGCCTTAGTTAAAGGACTCATTCTTGTTCCTTTACCCCCTGCTAAAATAATACCTTTCTTTATCATCCTTTTCCTAATCTATTTACAATATCTTTTTTTGATAGAGCATTATAATAAGATCTATTTTTAAAATACCAATTTAAAGTTAATTTAATTCCTTTGGAAAATTTTGTTTTTGGTTTCCAGCCTAATTTTTTTTTAATTTTATTACTATTTAATGCATATCTAATATCATGCCCTGGACGATCTTTAACAAAATTTATTTTAACTTTGTTTCCTATCTTAACTAGTTTTTTTGAGCTATTTAAAAGTTCTCTTGTAACTTCTAAATTGTTCATATTTTTATTAGAGCCAATGTTATAGAATTCTCCAATTTTACCTTTTAAAAAAACCTTTATCAAAGCTTCGCAGTGATCTTTTACATAAATCCACTCTCTGGAGTTAGTCCCTTTACCATAAATAGGCAGAGGTTTATTATTTAGAATATTATAAATAAGTTTAGGAATTAATTTTTCTGGGTGTTGTTTGGGGCCATAATTATTTGAACAATTAGTGACTATTGCCGGCAAGTTATAAGTTCTAACATAAGAGCTTACTAGGTGATCCGAAGCTGCTTTACTTGCTGCATAGGGAGAGCTAGGTTGATAAGGATAATTTTCACTTGATCGACCATTTAAAATATCACCATAAACCTCATCGGTAGAAATATGAATTAATTTTGATTTGTTTGTTTTGGAAAAATTTTTAAAACTTTCTAAAAGATTGTAAACTCCAACTATATTACTTTGAATAAAGCTATCAGGATTATCAATTGACCTATCAACATGTGTCTCAGCTGCTAAATTAAATACACCATGCGGTTTATATTCAAATAATACTTTTTCAAATCTTTTATTTTTAATATCAAGCTTGATAAATTTATATTTTTTTGAAGTTTTGAATTCTTTGACATTATAATCATTAGAGGAGTAAGTAGCTTTATCTACATTTATTACATGAAAATTTTTTTTAATCAAAAGATCTATGAGATTACTACCTATAAAACCTAATCCACCAGTTACTATGATTTTTTTCATTATTTGATTTTTACATTACAAAAAAGTTTTAGTATAGTTGAATATACACACATCATGTCAATAAGTAGGCAAAACCTTTCAGTAGTAATTGTGAGCTTTAAAAGTGATCATGTAATTCATCGTTGTATTAACTCCATTAATAAAGATATTGAAATTATTGTAATTGATAATTCAAATAATTCACAATTTAAAAAAAATCTTGAGAAAAAATATGAAAACGTAAAATGTATTCTTTCATCAAAAAATATAGGTATGGGAGCTGGAAATAATATTGGTATAAAGAATATAAATAAGGATTTTGCTTTAATTTTAAACCCAGATGTGGTTTTAGAAAAAAATGCAATTGATGAAATGATAAATGCATCGAAATCACTAGAAACATTTGGCGTTATTGCACCAATTTCTGATAAACCAAAATTTCCAAATTATCGAATTGATAAAAATAAAAATTATAAATTTGAATATGTAGATCCATTTAAAGTTGATTCAGTAGACGGATACTCGATGCTTTTAAATTTAAAAAGACTAAAAGAATTAAATAATTTTTATTTTTTTGATGAAAATATTTTTTTATATTTGGAAAATGATGATTTCTGCAAAAGATTGAGATCGAATAATGAAAATATTTATGTTGTTCCAAAATCCAAAATTCATCATTTAGGAGGTGAAGCAGTTGATCCTAGATATGATTTTGAAATTGAACTTTCTCGAAACTGGCACTGGATGTGGTCAAAATTTTATTTTAATAGAAAACACTACGGTTATCTAAAGGCTTTATTAAGTATCTTTGGCAACCTTTTCTCTGCAAAAATTAAGTTTTTTTATTTTTTGATAACTTTTAATTCTTACAAGAGAAAAATTTATCAAATGAGATTGTCTGGATTATTAAATTCGATGATTGGAAAAAAGTCTTTTTATAGACCAAAATTAGAAAACTAGTGACCAGGAAATTCCATTAAATTTTCAACCTTATAGTTTTTATTTTTAAGTAAATCACATCCACCCAAATCAAATAAATTAATAACAAAAATAAAAGCTGCAACTTTTGCTTTTGATATTTCAATTAGTTTTGCAGCTGCTTCAGCCGTTCCTCCTGTTGCAATTAAATCATCTACAATTAAAACAGAGTCATTTTCTTTAAAAGAATCTTTGTGTACTTCAATTGTAGCCGTTCCATATTCTAATTCAAAATCTACAGAATAAAGTTCAGCTGGTAACTTATTTTTTTTTCTCAACAATATGAATGGTTTCTTTAAAATATAAGAAACTGCAGAAGCAAAAACAAACCCTCTAGATTCGATTGCTGCGATTTTATCTATTTTATATTTTTTTGATTTTTCAACAATCTGGTTAATACACTCCGCAAAAGCTTTTTCATTTTTAATAAGTGTTGTGATATCTCTAAATAATATACCTTTTTTTGGATAATCTGGAATAGATCTTATAAAGTCTTTTAAATTCATAATACTTAATTATAAAACCATAAATAAATTAATTTTTTAACATGACAATAAATAAATTAGCAATCATAGGTGGCAGTGGTCTTTATGATGTTGAAGAGTTTAAAAATAGAGAATTATTGAATTTAGACACTCCATGGGGAAAGCCATCTGATCAAATTTTAAAAACTAATTTTCATGAAAAAGAGGTTTATTTTTTGCCTAGACATGGACGGGGTCATTTTATTTCTCCTACAAAAATAAATTTTAGGGCAAATATTGATGCTCTTAAACAATTGGGAGTAACAGATATTGTATCTATTTCTGCAGTCGGTTCTTTAAAAGAGGATTTGCCGCCAGGTAAATTTGTAATTGTGGACCAATTTATAGACAGAACATTTGCAAGAGAAAAAACATTTTTTGATGATGAAATTGTTGCACATGTTTCTATGGCTCATCCAACATCAAATGGTTTAATGAATGCTTGTGAGGAAGCAATTAAAAAAGAAAAAATTGATTATCAAAGAAATGGTACTTACATAGTTATGGAGGGGCCTCAATTTTCAACATTAGCAGAGTCAAATTTATATAGATCTTGGAAAGCGGATGTTATTGGCATGACCAATATGCCTGAGGCAAAATTAGCAAGAGAAGCAGAAATTAGATATGCGTCTATATCAATGGTTACTGATTATGATTGTTGGCATCCAGATTATGAAAATGTTGATGTTCAAAAAGTAATAAAAGTTTTATTAGGAAATGCAGCTAAAGCAAAAAATATGATTAAAAATTTAATTCAAAATTTTGAAACTCATATTGATCCAAATGATCCTACAAATAATTGTTTGGATGTGGCAATTATTACAGCACCTGAAAAAAGGACCAAAAAAACAAAAGATAAACTGAATACAATAGCTGGGAGAGTTCTAAGTAAATGAAAAAACTTATAGCAATATCATTTATCATTTTATTTAACACAAATGTCTTGGCTGATAAAATGACTAAGAGTGGATTTTTGACTAACAAAGTTAGCTATTCAAAAAAACAAAAAATAGATAACCCACAAAATAAAATTCTATTAATTTATAATCATGGTCAAACTACTCATGATGGTCCTTCCAGTGATTGTGCATGGAAGGGAGGAATGCATAATATGTCATCTTTAGTAGGAAAAAAAGTTAAAGATAAAGAGATAGTGGTTTATCTTTTTTGTACAGGTAAACTTAAAGGAGATGATTATAAAAGATTATGGAATAAAAAAAAATTCACAGAACCATATAAAGGTAAGCCAAAACTTGAAAAAAGATTAGATGCAAATTTAAAACTTATTGAGGATTTTACTGCTCAAGGATTTAATAAAAAACAAATATTTATAACTGGGCGATCTTGTGGTGGATGGATGACAATGATGTTACTCAGTAGATATCAAGATATTGTCGCTGGTGGTATTTCTTTTGTACCTGAATGCTATGGTCGTTTAACTAAAACGTATAAAGTTAAAAAAGTTGGAGTAGAGTATGCTTTAAAAAAATTTAAAGAAAAAGATGGTACTGGTCCAGCCAATATGAGGCAAATGCAAATAGATGAGATCAAAAAAAGCTCAAATTTACCTGTATTAGTTTTTACTCATCCTAAAGATCCATTTGGTGGATTAGTATCTGATTGGGTTGAAGAAGTTTCTGGTGTTGAAAGAGTAGTTATTTCTCAAGATAACAAAGTTAATGGAAAAAGCTGCAGTGTATGGGGAAAACCAATAAAAAATTATCATGATATGGACAGAGCAAATTGTTTCAAAGAATTTAATCAAAAAATTTTAGATTTTATTGCCTCAAGAGTAGATTAAATGAAAATAGATGGAAAAGAATATCGTACGATTTGGTTTGAAAACAATGTCGTAAAAATTATTGATCAAACCAAACTTCCACATCGATTTATTATAAAAGACCTTAAAACTGTTAAAGATGCAATAAATGCAATTAAAGTAATGGAGGTGAGAGGTGCACCATTAATAGGAGCGACAGCAGCTTATGGATTAGTATTAGCTATTATTGAAAATAATGACCAATCTTTTTTAAAAAAATCAGCTGAAGATTTAGTCAATTCAAGACCTACAGCTATAAATCTTAAGTGGGCTGTTGATAGATTGATGAATAAATTATCAGGCTTAAATAGTGATAAACTTTTAGAAATAGCTTTAATTGAAGCAAAAGAAATCTGTGAGGAGGATATAAAGTTTTGTGAAAACATAGGATTAAATGGCCTTAAGATTATTGAAGAAATTTACAATAAAAAAAAAGATACAGTTAATATTTTAACTCATTGTAATGCCGGATGGCTTGCTACAATCAATTGGGGTACTGCGACTTCACCAATTTACCATGCACATAAAAAAGGAATTCCTATTCATGTATGGGCTGATGAAACTAGACCAAGAAATCAAGGGGCAAATCTTACTTCTTATGAGTTGAATGAAGAGGGAATAAAAAATACCATTATTGCTGATAATACAGGTGGCATATTAATGCAAAGAGGTGAAGTTGATATGTGTATTGTTGGAACAGACAGAACTCTAGGCAATGGAGATGTTTGTAATAAAGTTGGAACTTATCTAAAAGCACTAGCAGCTTATGATAATAAGATTCCTTTTTATGTTGCACTACCAAGTTCAACAATTGACTGGAATATTAAAGATCATAAAGATATTCCAATAGAGGAGAGAAATTCAGATGAATTATCTCACGTTGAAGGTTTAGATGAAAAAGGAGATATAAAGAAAATACAAATTTATCCGAAAAAAAGTAAAGCTATGAATTTAGCCTTTGATGTAACACCAGCAAAATATGTTTCAGGATTAATTACTGAAAAAGGTGTATGCGAAGCTTCGGAAAAGGGACTTAAAGAATTATTTAAATGAAGAATTTAGATCAAAGAAATCAAATTATTGAATACTCATTAAAGTTAAATTCTACAAATCTTTCACCATTAAGATCAGGTAACATATCTTTGAGGGTAAAGGAAAACAATATAGAGGGTTATTTAATTACTCCATCTGGAAAAAAATATGAAACATTAAAATCTGAAGATATTGTTTTTATGGGCTTAAATGAAGAAGAGGAAGAAAATAACAAATCCAACAATAAACCTTCATCTGAATGGAGATTTCACAGAGATATTTATCTTAATAAAAATGATGCCCAAGCAATTGTTCATGCCCATTCTCCACACGCAACAGGTGTATCTTCTCATGGAAAATCGATACCACCGTTTCACTATATGATTGCTCTTGCTGGAGGTGAGGACATTAAATGTGCTGATTACGCTACTTTTGGAACTGAAGAACTTTCTAATAATGTAATTAAAGCTTTAGAAAATAGAAATGCTTGCTTGATGTCTAATCACGGACAGGTTGCTTTCGGGAAAAATTTAGAACAAGCTTTTGAACTTGCACAAGAGATAGAAAATATTTGTCATCAATACACTATTGCACTAAAGTTAGGAGACCCCAAAATTCTTTCATTTGATGAAATGAAAAAAGTTTTGGAAAAAGCTAAAGACTATAAAAAAGGGTGACATGATTAAAGTAGGGGAGCATATTACTTTAGATATAATTGGAACTTCCAAGGAATACGATCCTTCAGTTTATGAGAGAGTTATCAATAAAATTGCTAAAGAAGCTAATGTAACTATCCTAAAAATCTCAAAATACAAATTTGAACCTCAAGGATTCACAATCTTAGCTTTACTTGCAGAAAGTCATATAAGTTTTCACACTTTTCCAGAAAAAGGAATTATAAGTTTTGATTTTTTTACTTGTGGAAAAATAAGTCCGTCTGTCGCAATTGATATTATAAAAAATGAATTTGAACATAAAAGAATAGTAAAAAAAGAATTTAATAGAGACACAAGATCACTATACCATGACATATATAGCTCACCTGGATTACAAAAATCATACGTAGTAAATGAAGTTTTAGAGGATTTTAAATCAAAAGTTGGGCAACACATCGAAATCTTAAATCTAGAGCAATTTGGAAAATCATTGTTTATTGATGGTGAAATTCAAGTAGCAGCTTCTGATGAACATTTATATAGTTCAACTTTCGTGGGCGCAGGTTTAAAGTTAAATAAGTCTAATGAAAGAGCAGCGATCATTGGCGGAGGTGATGGTGGTGTAGCAAGAGAATGTATTTCTAAAAAATTTAATTTTGTTGATTGGTACGAACTTGATCCTGAAGTAGTTGAAGTTTGCAATAAACATTTAGGTAATATTGGAAATAAAGCTACAGAAAAAAATTCAGTTAAATGTGTTTGGGGAGATGCTTTTGAAAGTATTAAATCTGTTAATGATGATACCTATGATCATATATTTGTAGATTTAAATGATGATCAATTTTGTATTGATTTAGCATCAAAAAATATGGACTCCTTAGTAAGAATTCTTAAACCAAAAGGCGTAATTACTGCTCAAGTAGGAAGTCAAGACAAAAAACCTCTTCAAGTTGAAAATTGGCTAAATGTCTTTAACCATCATTTTGGAAATACCAATTTATCAAGAGTTTATATACCTAGTTTTGATTGTTCTTGGAATTTTTCTTCATCAATAAATCATTAATTTTTTCTTTTTTAAATCTCTAAATTATGAAATACTAATTTTTTTATTAAAGGAGATTATAATGAATATATTCAAAAAAACTATTTTCTCAGTTTTACTTTCTTTACTAGTAATAGGGAGTGCTAATGCTGATAAAATTAAAATTGGAACAGAAGGTGCCTATCCTCCATGGAATTCAAAAAATGAGGCAGGTAAATTAATTGGCTTTGAAGTAGAATTAGCTTACACACTATGTAGATATATTGGTCAACAGTGTGAAATAGTTGAACAAGATTGGGATGGTATGATCCCAGCATTAATCATGAGAAAGTTTGATGCAATAATGGCTGGAATGTCAATTACTGCTGAAAGACAAAAAGCAATTAGTTTTTCACAAGGTTATGCCGATGAGGTTGCTTCACTAGCAGTAATGAAAGGATCTAGTCTTGAAGGTTTAGATACACCTGCAGGAATAAATCTAACAAAACCTGATGCAGCAGCTAAAAAAGCTTTAAAAACTCTTACAGCTGCTTTAGCAGGCAAAACAGTTTGCGTACAAACTGCAACAATTCATCAAAACTTTTTGGACTCAGGCGATGTAGGTAAAGTTAATGTTAGAACTTACAAAACTCAGGATGAAGTCAATTTAGACTTAGCTTCTGGAAGATGTGATGCTGCTTTAGCTGCTGCTGTTGCATTTAGTGACTATGCAGAAAAATCTGGTAAACCAGTAGTTTTAACTGGACCAACTTTTTCAGGTGGCGCATTTGGTAATGGTGTAGGTGTTGGTATTAGAAAAGATGATACTGAACTTTTAAATGCATTTAACAAAGCTATCGATAAAGCGAGAAAAAACGGAGACATTAGTAGAATTGCTACCAAGTGGTTCGGCTTCGATGCATCTATGTAATTAATTTTAGATTCGGCGACTATAATGTATAGTCGCCAATCTGTATGGAACTTCTAGCATTTGGAGATACTGGTTGGGGAGATGAGTTATTTTATGCTACCCTAATGACTATAGCTGTATCAATTACAGCAATGATAATTGGTTTTGTTTTTGCAGCGATTTTTACCCCACTTAAATTATCAAAGAGTAAATTATCAAATTTTATAGCAAATTCTTACACAACAGTAATTAGAGGTGTTCCAGAATTATTAGTAATATATCTTTTCTTTTTTGGTGGTTCTGGAGCAGTGATGTTTGTTGCCTCTATATTTGGTTATAATGAATATATTGAAATAAATGCATTTATAACTGGCGCATTTGCAATTGGAATTATTTCTGGGGCTTATTCAACTGAAGTTTTTAGAGGAGCAGTTCAATCAATTGATAAAGGTCAGTTTGAGGCTGCTAATGTTCTAGGTTTAGGTAAATTTGGCAAATTTTTTAAGATTATACTTCCTCAAACATTAAGATTGGCCATACCCAACTTAAGTAATGTTTGGCAAATAACACTTAAAGACACATCATTAATTTCTGTAACTGGTTTAGTTGAAATTATGAGACAATCTTATATTGCTGCTGGATCAACAAGAGATCCATTATTCTTTTATTCATTTGCTGCAGTTTTATATTTATTACTTACTTTCGTGAGCATGAAATTAATCAATAAATTAGAAGTTAAATATAGTAGGGGATATTAATGGATTTAGAATTAATGATTAATAGTTTTCCAAAATTACTTAGTGCAGCTGTTATAACTTTAAAACTTTTATCAGTTTCTTTAATTATAGGTTTATTTATTGGATTATTATTTGCAATTTTGAGATTAAATAAAAATATCTTAATTAATAAATTTGCATATGGATACTCTTATATATTTAGAGGGACACCTTTATTAGTTCAAATATTTATAATTTATTTTGGCTTAGGACAAATTGAATATTTGCGAACTACGTTTTTGTGGGTTATTTTGAAAGAACCATATTGGTGTGCAATAATTGCATTTGCATTAAACACAGGTGCTTATACATCAGAAATTTTACGTTCAGCATTTCAAACTATTAAACCTGGTATAGTAGAAGCTGGTCAGAGTTTAGGAATATCTAGTAAAATTATCTTTTATAAAATCCAAATTCCAATAGCCATTAGGCAATCACTTCCAGCATATGGAAATGAGATAATTCTGATGATGAAGGGAACGTCATTAGCTAGTACAGTAACAATTATGGATTTAACTGGAGTTGCAAAATATATAATTTCAACAACATTTAAACCTATTGAAGTTTTTATTTTAGCAGGCGGAATTTATTTATTTATGACTTTTTGCATTCATAATCTAATTCAATTATTGGAAAAAAAGTATAAATATTAATTATAAAAATTGATTAATAAATAAATCTAATTTTTTAAAATTTTTATTGATTTCAAAATGTTTCAAAAAAGTATTTTTAGATTTATTTTTTAATTTTTTTCTATACTCGAAAGAGTTTACATATTTTTTAATAAATTTATTAAAATTTTTATTCTCAGGTTCTTTTAATAAGAAAATACCTTCGTTTTCATTCAAATAAATTCTTGCTGCCTTTGTGTTTTTTGTAATTATTACTTTCCCAAGGTTAGCACTAGTAACTATAAAGTTACTTATTATGTTTTGAGATTTTTCAGTATCACCAAATAAACCCATACAAATATCTGATTTGTTAATAATTTTGAGATATTCATTATAATTTAGAAAATTTATTAATTTAATATTTTTTGTACATTTAAATTTGTTGATTAATTTTTGATATTTTTCGAAGTTATGTGTACCGATAATTGTAAAATGAATTTTTTTCTTTAAATTAGCAGGAAGGTTACAAACAAGACTTATCATTTTTTTAATATTATGTAGTTTTCTGTCAGCACCTGCATGTATTAATCCAATTTTTTTATTTAAATTTTTTCTATTGGATAATCTTGTTTTTTTTTGTGAAACATTTAGAGATAATACTTTTTTATCAGGTCTAGTTAAAAGTATAATTTTTTTTTGGTGTAATTTAGTATCTGTGATGAGTGAATTACAATTTGAAAATATTATTTTTTCAATTTTCTTATATAAATAATTTAATATAAAATTTTTCTTTAATTGGCTGTCTAAATAATCTTCGTATATGAGTGTATAAGCATCATATATAATTGGTTTATTCTTAAAAAAATTAATATATCTTATAATAAAAAACGAGCTCCAGGAATTCCAGTTAATCAAAATTAAGTCAAACTTTAAAAAAAAAATTTTTAATAGTTTTAAATTTTTAAAAATAATATTTCCATTATAATAAACTTCCTTTAGATCATATTTTTTTTTTAAATGGTTATTAATTGATATATTTCTAATATAGTCGATTGAATTAATAACTAAAATTTTTTTTTTCATTAATAAGCGAATACAATTTTTTATTAATTTCTATATCGTTTAATTATAAAAATATTCATTTTTTTTCAAAATTTTTTTGTTAAGCTCTGATTATGAAAGTAATAGATTGTATAACTTATTTCAATGAAGATGTGGTACTAGATGTAAGATTAAACACCCTAGATAAATTTGTTGATTATTTTGTAATTGTTGAATGTGCTTATGAGCATCAAGGGAAAAAAAAAATTCAAAATTTTGATATTAATAAATTTAAAAAATTTGAAAAAAAAATTATTTATAAGTTTATAGATGAGTTACCAAAAAATTTCTTAGAATATCAAAAAAAAAATCACTGGTGGATTGAAAATTATCAAAGAAATTACATTTCTAATTTATTAAAATTTGATAAAAATGATTTTATAATTATTTCTGATCTAGATGAAATACCCAATCTTGAAAATATTAATTTAGAAATTCTACTTAAAAAATATGAGTATATATTCTTTGCACAAGATCTTTTTTATTATAAATTTAACAATCAAAATTTAACTTTTAAGAAATGGCCTGGATCAAGAGGTTGCCAATTGAAAAATCTAGTTTCTCCTCAACATCTTAGAAATACCAAGTTTCCAAGAAAATATGAATTCTTTAAAAGATATTTTAGTAAGAATTATGTTGTTGATGATGGAGGATGGCATTTTTCATTTATATTTAAGACAAACGAGATAATTAAAAAGATCAAGAGTTTTGCTCATAAAGAATGGAATAACAGTTTCTTTACTGATAAAAAAAAAGTTGAGGAAAGAATAAATAATAACCTAGATTTGTTTGATAGAGGATATGTTTATAAAAAATATGATCAAAATAAATTGCCAAAATATATTATAGAAAATAAGGAAAAATTTAAAGAATATTTAATTTCGTAGATGCAAAATAAATTAAATTAATATTTAGTATATTCTTTAATCTCTTTAATAACTGAACTAGTATGATTATTTATTTCTAATTTAATTTTTGCACGATCATCGTTTAAAAAATGCACATCTCTTGAAAGCTTAATAAACTTTTCACCAAAATCTTTATGTTTTTCACAATCTCTTTTATCATCTTCTATGACCCAAAGTTTAGAATTTATTTCTTTAAGTGATAAATACATCTTATTGAGTCTATCATCAGACTTAACATTTTTTTCTAATTGATCTTTTAAAATAGAATGCTCTTTGTTGATGAATTTTAATTTTTCAGGATCTTTTATTTTATCTTGTTTAATCTCTAAAATTGAAATTTTGTCTAAAAGTTCACCAACTGAAACTTCTGCTATAATTTTATTCATAAAATTTAATACTGTGCTATCTTGTTATAAATATGTCTAATATTTTAATTATTAAACATGGATCATTAGGAGATATAGCTCAAGCAAGTGGCGCAATTCAAGATATATCTTTAAACCATAAAAATGATCATATATTTCTACTTACAACTAAACATTATTTAGATTTATTTAGGAAAAATCCTTTTGTTCACAAGGTGATTTTAGACAAGAGATTGCCTAGATATAATTTAATTTATTTATATTTTCTAATGAGAGAACTAAAAAAGCATAAGTTTTCAAAAGTTTTTGACCTTCAAAATTCTTCCAGAACAAATTTTTATAAAAATATTCTTTTTCCAAAAGCAAGAAAAGAAGTTTGGTCAAGTTCACTTACAACTATACCATCTGAAAAAAACAAAGATGAATTCGATAAAAACTCTGTTCTTGAAAGGTTTGATTATCAATTAAAAGTTTCTAATTTAAATACATCTCATACTTTAAAGCCTAATTTTAGTTGGGCTGCTACAGATATAAGTGAGATTAAAAATTTTTATAAATTAAACAAGTATATTTTACTATTTCCTTTTTGCTCACCTCATTTAACTTTAAAAAAGTGGCCTTATTACAATAATTTAATTGAATTAATTTCGCACAAATATGGTAAAGAATATAAAATTGTTACTGCACCAGGGCCCTCAGAAATAAGTGAAGCAAAAAACTTTAATGCATTAGCTTTATTAGACAATGGAAGAGCGCTTGATATATCTCAATTAACTTCATTGATTAAAGAAAGTTCTTTTGTAGTGGCTAATGATACTGGTCCTGCACATATAACAGCTCATGTTGGAGCTAAAGGTCTTACATTATTTGGGAAACATACAACAGCCTATAAAGTAAGTATTGAGAGGGAAAATTTCAAAGCTATCGAAGTATCAGATCTTAATAATTTAAGTGCTGAAAAAGTTTTTGAAAAATTATCAAACTTTTTATCTTAATATTTTTTATTTTAGTCAAGAATTTGTTTATATTTTTTAAGTATAACTTCCCAATCAAACTTTGTAACGTATTCTTTAGCATTTTTTCCTAGCTCAAGATATCTCTTATTTTCAATCATAAAATTTAATGATGAATATATATCATCAAGATTATTTCCATCACAAATTAATCCTGTTTGATCATGATTAATTGCATCTGTTGCACCACCATCTTTTCCACCAAGCGAAGGAACACCATATTGTGCAGCTTCTACATAAGATATTCCGAAGCCTTCAACAGAGGATTTGTGAATTATAGATGGCATGACAAATATATTTGATTTAGCTAATAAAGAATTTTTTAAACTTTCGCTTATATTTTTGAAGAACATTACTTGGGAATCTAGCTCAAGTTCTTTTACTAACTTCTTAATATTTTCTTCCTCATCTCCATGGCCAATACAAATGTAAACAATTTCAGGATAAATTTGTTTTAAATTTCTTAGAGCCATAATTATTTTTTCATGATTTTTTCGTTTATCAAATCTTGAAATAGTAATTAATCTAGGAGTTTTTATTTTTAATAAACTCTCAACCTTTTCTGTTGATTTTTTATCCAATTCTGGGACAGGACTTATACCTGGATTAATTACAACTATTTTCTCTTCTCTTACTCCAATTTTAATAGCTAAATCTTTTGTATAATTTGAATTTGCTATTACTTTTTCAACATTGTTTAAAACCTTTAAAATTCTGTAATTTAATCCACCTCCCTTAGGATGATTAATTTCTTTTCCATGAATCAAGCAATATTTTTTTTTATTTGATTTTAAAAGTTCTAAACTTTTCCAATGGTCACCTATAATTCCTTCAATTTTTTTTTCTCTAGTTACTTCATCAATTAATTGAGCTTTCCTTATATTTCTTAAAAACTTGATACCACCAACTCTTTCGATAGAGAAACTGACATTTTTATCAAATTCTTCATGGTTCTTTTGATAATCTGCAAAAACTTTAATCATAAAGCTTTTAGATATTTCTTTTGAGAGACCCCACATTAAACTTTGCATACCACCTAGTTCTGGTGGAAAAGCTCTAGTTACAATTAAATACATTAATTATGTTTTCCATTTTATGCCACAACCCGCACTTGGAATTTGATCAACTGGTCCCTTTCCAGTTTCACTGATTTGCTTCATGGCTTTGAAAAGGTCACTTTCTCCTTCTCTTACTGGAATTAAATTTTTAAGCTCTCTTAATCTTCCTCTGTACTGAAGTTCTAATTCTTTGTTATAACCAAAGAAATCTGGCGTACACACTGCATCATAAGTTCTTGCAATCTCTTGTGTTTCATCAATTAAATAAGGAAAATTAAATTGATTTTTTTTGGCAAACAAGATCATATTATCAAATGAATCTTCAGGATAGTTTTCAGCATCATTTGCACAGATAGCAACTGAATTAATACCTAATTCTTTTAATTTTTTACAATCTTCAACAATATCTTTTGTAACTGCTTTAACGTATGGACAGTGGTTACATATAAACATCATTAAAGTTCCATTTTCACCTTTAATATCATTTAAAGAAATAATTTTATTCTCTGTTGATTTAAGCTTAAAGTCATGAGCTTTTTGGCCGAAATCACATATTGGAGTTTGTATAGGCATAATGTAATAATATATAAATTATGTTTTACGATTTAAAAGATAAAAAACCAAAAAACTCTGGCGAAAATTGGGTAGCTCCAAATGCAACAATAATAGGCGATGTTACTTTAGAGAAGAACTCTAGTATTTGGTTTAATGCAACTTTAAGAGGAGATATTGAAAATATTCATATAGGCGAAGGTTCAAATGTTCAAGATGGAAGTGTATTACATACAGATCCTGGCTATCCTTTAAGGATAGGAAAAAATGTTACTGTTGGACATATGGTTATGCTTCATGGATGCACTATAGGTGATAACAGTTTAATTGGTATAGGAGCTGTAATTCTTAATAATGCGAAGATTGGAAAAAATTGTATCATAGGTGCAAAAGCTTTAATTACAGAAAATAAAGACATACCCGATAATTCTCTTGTAATTGGATCACCAGGTAAAGTTGTAAGAGAAGTATCAGAGGAAGAAAAAAAAGCAGTTTTTGAAAATACAAAACATTATCAAGATAATTGGAAAAAATACTCAAAATCTATATTTTAAAATTTTTTAATGTCATCAATGCAAAATCTCTCTTCGATAGCAGACTTTTATAAAACAGATAAATATGAACACGGCTATACAAAAGTTTATGAAAAATATTTTGATAATATCAGAGATCAAAAATTAAAAATTCTTGAAATAGGAATTGCAGATGGAAAATCCTTGTTAATGTGGTCAGATTATTTTCAAAATTCGACTATTATTGGTATTGATATTCATAAAATTGATATTCAAAAAAAAAAATTAGATAGAAATAATATTAAAGTTCACCAAGGATCACAAAGTGATGAAAAATTTATTGATGAGATTATTAGTGAATATGGGAGCTTCGATGTCATAATTGATGATGGAAGTCATTTAAAAAAAGACGTTATAAAAAGCTTTCACTTGCTTTTTCCTCATTTAAATGATGATGGTTTATATGTGGTTGAAGATATTCAAACAAGCTACAACCACTTTTTTGGTGGGAATCCTTTTGATTTGAAATATTCAAACTCACATATGAATTTTTTTAAACATTTAACTGATAGACTTAATTATCAAGAAATAGCAAATCCATTTTATGTTGGGAATAAATATGATGCTAAAATTACAAATATTTCTTTTTACCACAATCTAGTTTTTGTAAGAAAAGGAGTGAATGATAAATTAAGTAAAGAGGTGATTAACCACTCTTATGAAGATATGAAGTTTAGTGAAAAATCTTCACGAACTGGTAATTCATTTAAATATTATTTAAAGTACAAAATTTTCTATAAAATCTTCACATTAGTTTTTTTGATATTTACTATGATAAAGAGGATATTGTTGTTAAGATTTTAAAGGGCGTTCTGTTGACAGGTGCCCTAAACCCCAAATAATTTATCCTTTAAATAATTCTAAAGCTTTATTTAATAACTCTTCTGACTTAGCATGATCGCCACTTTTATGTGCATTCATACCTGCATCTCTTAATTCTTGAGCCTCTGCAATTTTGGCATCAATTTTTTTTGCCATCATTGGACAAGAACCTGCAAATGCAGAACCAGAAAATAGAATTATAAAAGTTAATGTTAAAAAATTTTTCATAATTTTACTTTTGTTAAAATCCCATATTTGACCAATTATCTTTGTCGTTATACCTTTCTAGTTCTTTTTTTGTAACAGGCCTAAAAAGTACAAAACCAACTACAATTGCTAAAATTACTAGAATTATTGTCTCCATAAGATTTATATAATTTATAAATTTTTTTTAACACTGCGATATTTAGACTTATTACTTATAATAATTATTGAATTCATTTGCTATGGAACTAGCCAAGCATTTTTATTGGTCTCTAAATCAAATTTAGCTCTTCGATGTCCTTTAGCTGCAAGATAAAGCCATTCAATAGATTTAATCTTACATTTAATAACAGTAAAGTTTTTATATCCTTCTTCGCTTTGTTCCATGGTGTAATCAAAATCTTCTAATTTAGATATCATCCCAGAGGTTGGATTTTCTGATGCAGTTCCTGGTGGACTATCAGTTAAATAACATCTCCTGCTTATATGTTGAGTTTTTTTCCAAGACATTTCTGTTGTAGAATTTTGATTATTAACTTCACATTCTACTTTTACTCTTAATTGTATCTTTTCTTCTTTGTCATAGAAAACTAGAGAAGCATTCTTATTTTTCTTAAGAATATCTACTTTTGGAGATCTTAAATCAGTATGAAATTGTAACAGATTATTTGCTCTATCTGATTTTCTTAGAACAACAATTCTACCATCAACTTCATCTTGATGAGCACATATAAAGACTGGTATTCTGAATGGTGAACTTCTGTTAGTTACTGCATCATCCAGCATAGACCAGTACTTATTCTGAATTTCTTCTAGATTTTCATAGTATGCTGGCTGCATACATTACTTTCTAAATCTTTTGATTAAACTTGAAGTATCCCAACGATTTCCACCTAGACCTTGAACTTCTCCATAAAATTTATCAACAAGCTCTGTGACAGGTAATAGTGAACCATTATTTTTTGCTTCATCCATTGCTATCTTTAAATCTTTTCTCATCCAGTCAACTGCAAAACCAAAATCAAATTTATCATCTATCATTGTTTTGTATCTATTTTCCATTTGCCAAGATTGAGCAGCTCCTTTTGAGATTACCTCAATAACATCTTCCATGTTTAATCCAGCTTTCATTCCAAAATTTATTCCTTCAGACAATCCTTGAACAAGTCCTGCTATACAAATTTGATTAACCATCTTAGCTAATTGTCCACAACCAGCTTTACCAAGTAGTTTCATTTTCTTACTGTAGCAATCAATTTTGTCTTTTGCTTTATCAAAGTCTGCTTGGTCTCCACCAATCATCACTGTTAGGGCACCGTTTTCTGCACCAGCTTGACCACCAGACACAGGAGCATCTAATGCACCAAATCCATTTTTCTTAGCATATTCATAAATTTCTCTAGCAATTGTTGCTGATGCTGTGGTGTTATCAATATATATTGCATCTTTTTTTATTGTTTTAAATGCACCATTGTCACCAAAAGTAACTTCTCTTAAATCATTATCGTTACCAACACATGTAAAGACATACTCTGCATCTTTTGCAGCCTCAGCAGGAGTTTCTGCCATTTTACCTTTGTATTCTTTAATCCATTTTTCTGCTTTAGACTTTGTTCTGTTAAAAACAGTTACATTATGTCCACCTTTTGATATATAACCGGCCATTGGATAACCCATGACACCAAGTCCTATGAAAGCAACATTACAACTCATAATTTTTTATGTTTAATAATTTAAGTTTAAAAGTAATTTTATTCGGATTTATCTTTACATTTTTTTCTAGCTTTGGACAGAGTTTTTTTCTTGGTTTATTTAATTCTAGTATTAGAGATGCTTTAACAATTACACATGGACAATTTGGCTCAATATATGCATCAGCTACTCTATTAAGTAGCATTGTTTTAGTTTGGATTGGAAAAAAAATTGATGATGTAAATATATTAAAGTTTGCATCTTATGTAATAATTTTTCTATCTGTTTCTTGTTTTGTATTTTCAAAAATTTCATCTGTAATTTTTTTATTTATAGGTATTTTTTTAATGCGTTTAGCTGGACAAGGATTATCAAGTCATACCGCAACTACAACTATATCTCGTTTTTTTGAAAAAAATAGAGGAAGGGCTTTAAGCACAGGTTGGTTAGGATTGTCGTTGGCTGAATTTACGATGCCAGTTTTAATTGTTTTTTTATTAACTTTTATAGAATGGAGAGATATTTGGGTTTCAATTTCTATTTTAGTGATACTTGTTTTACCTGTTGCAACTTTTATTTTAGTAAAAGAGGTTAAACTTGATACTAGAGAGGAATCAAAGATAGATGAGAACAATAAAATCAAACAATGGAAAAGAATAGAAGTTTTAAAAGATTATAGATTTTATATAATATGTATGACCATGTTGGCTATGCCATGGATTGCTACTGGATCTTTTGTTTATCAATCATTTATATCTTCATCCAAAGAATGGGGTCCTTATGTGATTGCACAGTCATTTATGGCTTATTCAATTTTATCGGTAATTACTCTTTTTATTTCAGGTTTTTTAATTGATAAATTTTCCAGTAGAAAATTACTTATCTACATGAATATCCCTCTTTTTTTTGGAACTATAGTTATTTACTACTTTGACGCTTCTTTATATTCATTTGTATTTTTTGGTTTACTTGGGATGACTAATGGGCTTGCGAATGTATTAGGCTCTTCAACTTGGGCTGAGATTTATGGTGTTAAATATATTGGATCTATAAAAGCACTTACTACAGCACTAATGGTATTTTCAACTGCTTTTGGCACTGCTTTATTTGGCTTTTTAATTGATACTGGTTTTTCAATTGAACAAATAGCTGTGATTTCAGGGACATATATTTTTGGCTCTATTATTCTTCTTTATTTAATTAAAAATAAGCTAAATCCCCATTATTTATAAAATAGACCTTGATTTTTAAAGTCTCACTGTGTAGATACTCCGCATGGCTAGAGTTACTGTAGAAGATTGTGTAGATAAAGTAGATAGTCCCTATGAATTAGTTCTTGTTGCTAAAGAAAGAGCCACTCAATTAAATTCTGGTATAGAACCCACTCTTGAGAGAGATAATG
Source organism: uncultured Pelagibacteraceae bacterium (assembly GCA_902569975.1). Classification (GTDB taxonomy): domain Bacteria; phylum Pseudomonadota; class Alphaproteobacteria; order Pelagibacterales; family Pelagibacteraceae; genus Pelagibacter. The sequence continues at coordinate 58,179 of CACFWD010000005.1, forward strand.
ACAAGAATACAGTAATTGCATTAAGAGAAATTGCTGAAGATAAAATTAAAGTTCCAGATTTAACTGAAAGTGCTGTTTATAAGTTAAGAAAACACGTTGAACAGGTAGATGATGGTGCTGAAGACGACGAAGAGATAGGTGACGATTTTGAAAGTTTATATAAAGGTGAAATATCAAAAAGCGGGACACCAATTCTTCCATCAAAAAGAGCTAGGAAATCACCAGAAAAAATTCAAGTATCTAAAGAAGATTTAGCAGAATTATCTGAAACAGCTCAACCAACTGTAGAGGATACCGTGTCGGATGAGCCTCGAACTGATGAAGATGTTTCTCTAGATCAAATTTCCAAGTCAGAAGAGCAAATTACAGAAGCTAACTCTGAAGAAACAGATTCGAATTAATTAAATTCTTTTAAAATTTTCTCTCTGTGCTCATCTAAATCTGGGATATCACCTCTGGTTTTTTCATCTTCATAAGCTGACATTTTTATTGGATTACCAGCTAATTTAAAATCTCCAATAACTTTATGATAAGCTTTAACAATCATATTTCTTGAATTTATTTGAGGATTTTCAACAGCTTCTTTAATATTAAATATTGGACCACAAGGAATTTTTTTCTTTTCCATATCCTTGACCCATTCATTAGTTTTTCTTAAAGATAATTTATTTTCTAAGATTTTTTTAAGTTCATCCATATTTTGGGCTCTTGATGAATTATCAGAAAATTTTGGATCTTGAATTAATCCTGGTAATTCTAAAAGAGTACAAAGTTTTTCAAACAGTTTGTCGTTACCAGCAGCAATAATTATATAGCTATCCTGAGTTTTAAAAGCCTCAAATGGTGCAATCGAAGGATGTCGTGATCCCATTGGCTTTGGGATTTCATTTTTTGCCAGATATCGAGCTATAGCATTTTCTAAAATTGCTATTTGACAATCAAGCATTGAAACATCTATGTACATTCCTTTACCAGTTTTTTGTCTATCATAGAGAGCAGCATTAATTCCAATAGCTGTAAATAAACCAGCAGTTATGTCTCCAATTGATGTTCCAACTCTAGTTGGCTCAGAATTAGGTTGTCCAGTTACACTCATTAAACCACCCATACCTTGTACAACCATATCGTAAGCAGGCAATTCTTTTAGAGGACCTGTTTGCCCAAATCCTGAAGCAGATGCATAAATTAATTTAGGATATTTTTTATTTACATCTTTCCAACCGTAACCCCATTTTTCTAAAGTACCTGGTTTGAAATTTTCAACCAAAATATCTGCTCTAGATAAAATTTTATCAAAAATTTTTTTATCATCCTTATTTTTTAGATTCAGTGCAATACTTTCTTTACCTCTATTCAATGACATAAAATAGGCTGAGTAATCTTTAATGAATGGTCCAAACTTTCTGGAATCATCACCAATCTCTGGGGCTTCAACTTTAATTACCCTTGCACCAAGATCTGACAGTATCATTGTACAGTAAGGACCAACCAATACTCTTGTTAAATCAACTACTAGTAGGTTTTTTAACGGTCCATCCATAATTTCTATCTAATTTGAGTTATTGTCGACTTGACTCTTATTAATAAGTTCACTTCTTCATAAAATGAACTTTATTTCACCATACATAGAATTGCCTAAAAAACTTAAAGTTAAACAAAATTTAATTGTTTACGGTAAATTATATAATGTTCAAAATTTAAATGACCGAATAGATTACCTCACAAATAAACTTAGATTAAAAGATCTTTTAAACAAAATTACTGGAGAGCTTTCTTCCGGACAAAAAAATAGAGTAAGTCTTGCTAAAGCTTTAATAAATGATCCAACTGTACTTCTGTTAGATGAACCTACTGCTTCCTTAGATCCTGAAACAGGTGATTTTGTAAGATCTTTTCTAGAGGAATATAAAAAGGAAAAAAAAATATCAGTTTTACTTGCATCACATAATATGGAAGAGGTGAAAAGATTATGTAGTTCTGTTCTAATGATGAAGGATGGTTTGATAGTAGATAGAGGAACTCCTGAAGATTTAACTAAAAAATATGGGAGAAAAAATTTAGAAGAAGTATTTTTAGAAATTGTGAGAAAATAAAAATGAATTTAGTTAGAATATATGGCCTTTTTTTAAGACACTTTTATTTAATAACAAGATCGTTTCCAAGAGTATTAGATTTAATTTATTGGCCCTCAATTCAAATTACTCTTTGGGGATTTATTTCTAATTTTTTTGCAGAGCATAGTACTTATTACAGTGGTACAGTAGGAGTTATACTTTCATGCGCAATTCTTTATGATTTTTTATTTAGAACTAGTATTGGGTTTAATATGTTATTTTTGGAGGAAATTTGGAGTAGAAATTTTACCAACCTATTTATCGCTCCAATGAAAATAAGCGAGATTATTGTGTCCCTAGTGTTTACTGCATTGATAAGAGCATTAATTGGATTAATCCCGGCAATATTATTAACCTCTCCATTATTTGGTATTTCTTTGTTAAAACTTGGCCTTCCTTTGGCATTTCTTTTTTTAAGTCTATATTTGTTTGGAATTACACTTGGTCTATTTGTATCAGCAGGTTTATTAAGATTTGGGCCATCTTTTGAAAATATTGCTTGGTCAACTATGTTTCTTTTGGCACCGTTTGGTTGCATATATTATCCAGTAGAAATATTACCTGAAATTTTTCAATCAATAGCATATTCACTTCCGTTAGTTTATATATTTGAGGAAACAAGGAATATTTTAGTAAATAGCGAAGTAAATTTTGAGAATATCTTAAACGCTCTTTATTTAAATATTTTCTATTTAGTTTTATCAATATTTGTATTTTACTATTCTTTTGACAAAGCAAGAGATAAAGGAACTTTAATTAACATTGGAGAATAAATTGGTGCGCCTGCTAGGAGTCGAACCCAGAACCTCCTGATCCGAAGTCAGGCGCTCTATCCAGTTGAGCTACAAGCGCATATAGTATTAATATTATATTTTATGGAAAAAAACATTAATTTTATAGTTAAGAAGAGTGAAAATAATTTAAGAATCGATGTTCTTATTAATAAAAAAGAAAACTTAATTAGTAGGACACGAATTAAAAATTTAATTCTAAAAGAAAAACTGAAATTAAATGGTGAGGTTTTGAAAAATCCCTCCAAAAGAGTTATTACAGGTGATAAGATAAATCTATTAGTGTCAGAGCCTGAGAAGACCTCTTTAAAGCCTTACAATTTTAAATTAAAGATTGTTTATGAGGATGATGATTTTTTAATAATTGATAAACCAGCTGGAATTATTATGCACCCAGGAGCAGGTAATTACGACAAGACAATTGTTAACGCATTAATACATTATGATAAAGAGTCCCTTTCAACTATTGGTGATGAACAAAGGCCGGGTATTGTTCATAGAATTGATAAAAATACATCTGGTTTAGTTGTAATTGCAAAAAATAATGAAACTCATGAAAATTTGTCAAAGCAATTTAGTAAACATGCAATAATAAGAGAATACCAACTTTTAATATGGGGGAAACTTAGACCAAGTTCAGGAAAAATTGATACCCACATTACAAGAAGTTCTAGAAATAGGCAAATTATGGAGGTCAGTCATTCAAAAGGAAAAAGGGCTATAACAAATTATAAAACAATAGAAATTTTTGAAAATAAAAATATACCAACTTTAAGTCTGGTAGAATGTAAACTAGAAACTGGTAGAACTCATCAAATAAGAGTCCACATGAGCTATAAAGGTAATTGTCTTGTTGGTGATGACAAGTACAAAAAAAAATACAAAAAAATTAAAAATGTTGATCTAGATATTCAGAAAGCAATTGAAGGATTAAGTAGACAGTTTTTACATGCAAAGACATTAGGATTTATTCATCCTAGAACAAATGAGGAAATGATTTTTTCATCAATTTTACCTATAGAGCTAAATAATATTTTAAAAATGCTTAGAAATACTAAAGAATAAATTATTGAAAATTCAGAAAAATTAATTAAATAAATCCTGCTATGAGTAATGTAACATATAATAATGTACCAGCACTCTCCAACGAAGGAGGTCTATCGGCTTATTTGGAACAGATAAAAAAGTTTCCAATGCTTGATGCAGAAGAGGAATATATGCTAGCAAAAAATTGGAAAACGAATGGAAATATTAAAGCAGCAGAAAAACTGGTTACTAGCCACCTAAGGTTAGTTGCAAAAATAGCAATGGGATACAAAGGGTATGGCCTACCAGTAAATGAAATGATTTCTGAGGGAAATGTTGGTCTTATGCAAGCCGTAAAAAAGTTTGAACCTGAAAAAGGTTTTAGACTCGCTACATATGCGATGTGGTGGATCAAAGCTTCAATACAAGAATATATTTTAAGATCTTGGAGTTTAGTAAAAATTGGTACTACAACTGCCCAAAAAAAATTATTTTTTAATTTAAAAAAACTCAAAAATCAAATTGCACCTCAATCTGAAGGTGATCTTAGAAATGAACATGTTAATGAAATAGCTAATAAACTTGATGTGGGTAAAGATGAAGTTATTTCAATGAATAGAAGATTATCTGGTAAAGAATTTTCTTTAAATGTTCAAGTTGGTGAAGATGGTGATGAATGGCAAGATTGGTTGGTTGATAAAGAATTGGACCATGAACTTAAATTTGCACATCAGGAGGAAATGAGACAGAGAAAAGATTTACTTAAAAATTCAATTAAAGTCTTAAATCAGAGAGAAAAAGAAATACTTCATCACAGAAGATTAAACGATAATCCAACTACCTTAGATGATTTAAGTAAAAAATATAAAATAAGTAGAGAGAGAGTAAGACAAATTGAGAATAAAGCTTTTGAAAAACTTCAAAAGCATATGTTGTTACTGGCCAAATCAAAAAACCTTTTACCTGTTAATTAAACTTCAAAAGGATTCTCAACTAATATTGTATCGTTCCTTTCTGGACTAGTTGAAATACTTGAAATTTTTGACCCAGTAAAATCCTCAATTTCAAAAATATATTTTTTTGCATTATCAGGTAGATCACTTATATTCTTAATTCCACTCGTTATAGTTTTCCATCCAGGTAAAGTCTTATAAATTGGTTTAATTTTCAGTTGATCTTCAACAGCTGCTGGTAGATAATCAATTTTTTTACCGTCTAAATCATACTCTACACAAATTTTAATTTCATCTAATTCATCTAAAACATCTAACTTAGTTAGTGCTATTCCATCAATTCCTGAAACTTTTATTGTTTGTCTTACTAAGACACCATCAAACCATCCGCATCTTCTTTTTCTACTTGTCACAGTTCCAAACTCTTTTCCTCTAGTTCCTAATAACTCACCAATCTCATCTTTTAATTCTGTTGGAAACGGACCTTCTCCGACTCTCGTAGTATAAGCTTTTGTTATTCCAAGCACATAATTAATTGAATTAGGTCCACATCCAGTTCCTGTAGCAGCACTCGATGCGACTGTATTTGATGATGTAACAAATGGATATGTACCATGGTCTACATCAAGCAAAACTCCCTGGGCACCCTCAAATAATATTTTTTTTTTTTGCTTTTTATATTGATCAATTTTTACCCATACAGGTTGGGAAAATTTTAAAATTTCTGGTGCTATTTTTAGTAAGTTATTTTTTAATTGCTTTTTTTCAAACAATTTTTTTCCTAAACCTTTTCTTATCGCATTATGATGTAACAAAACTGTTTCAAGTCTTTGGTCTAAGTTTTTTTCTGATCTTAAATCCATCAAACGAATTGAACGTCTGCCCACTTTGTCTTCATATGCGGGGCCTATACCCCTTCTAGTGGTTCCTATTTTACCTTTACCAGCTGCATCTTCTCTTATTTCATCCATTTCTCTATGAAACGGTAAAATCAAATTTGCGGCTTCAGAAATCATAAAATTTACTGGACTTACATCTACACCTTTTTCTTTGATTTCCTTAATTTCATCTAGTAAAGCCCAAGGATCTACAACCACACCGTTTCCAATAATTGAAACTTTATTTTTCCTGACAATGCCTGAGGGTAAAAGTCTAAGTTTGTATGTGACACCATCAATAACAAGTGTGTGTCCAGCATTGTGCCCCCCTTGAAATCTAATAACAACATCAGCTTGTTCAGATAACCAATCAACTATCTTTCCTTTTCCTTCATCCCCCCATTGTGAGCCAACTACAACAACATTTTTCATTATTTATAAATATTTAATAATTCTATAGAGTTTAAATGATTTATTGGACCATGTTCTTTTCCAATTTTAGGGTTAGTTAATATTGCAGAATTTACATATTTAATTCCTAGCTCACAAGACTTCTTTAAAGGTTTTCCACATGAAAAAAAGGAAGCAATAGCAGTTGATAAAGTGCAGCCAGTTCCGTGAGTATTTTTAGTATTTAATCTTTTACTAGAAAATATTTTTATGTCATTTTTATTTACATATACATCATATACTTTTTTTGATTTTAGATGACCACCTTTAATCAAAACATTTGGAACACCAAGTGTCATCAATTTTGTTGCTGCCAAAATCATGTCCTCTTTATTAGATATTTTAATTCCAGTTAAAATTTCTGCCTCTGGAAGGTTTGGGGTAATTAAAGTAACTTTTTTAATTAATTTTTTTTTCATCAATTTAATTGCTTGGTCACTTATAAGCTTGGATCCACCTTTTGCGACCATTACAGGATCTAATATTATTTTTTTAATCTTAATTTTGCTTAATGATTTTATGACTTTATCAATTACTTTTGACGAATGAAGCATTCCAATTTTGACTGCATCAGGCTTAATATCTTTTGAAGTATGAACTATTTGATTATAAATTTCATTTGGTGGTATAGAAACTACAGATTTAACACTAGATGTATTTTGAACAGTTACAGCAGTTATTGCTGTCATGGCATAAATGCCTAAACTTGTAGCAGTTTTAATATCTGCTTGAATACCTGCACCTCCTGATGAATCAGAGCCTGCAATAATTAAAATTTTTGATCTTATTTTCAAATTATTTAATTTTTTTTGCTATAATATTTACACACTTAAAGAGAAGAGCTTTATTATCACTTTCTCCCATTACTCTTATTTTGGATTCTGTCCCAGACTTTCTAACCAATATTCTTCCTTTGCCCTTAATTAATCTTTCTGCTAATTTTATTGAGCTTTTGATCTCAGGTTTATTAATAATACTTCTATCTTTAACTTGTATATTTTTCAGCAATTGAGGTGTCTTAATAAATTTTTCAAAAAATTCACTAGCCTTTTTTCCTTTTCTTAAAGCGAATAAAGACTCCAAAGCGACAAGTAAGCCATCACCAGTTGTTGCAAACTTACCTAAAATTATATGGCCTGATTGTTCACCCCCTAAATTAAATTTATTTTTTTGCATTTTTTCTTTAACATATCTATCGCCAACATTAGATCGAATAAATTTGATACCTTCTTTTTTAAAATATTTTTCTAAACCATAATTTGACATAAATGTGCCAACAACTCCTCCTTTTAACATTTTTTTATTTCTCCAGCGTGTGGCCAAAGCAGCTATTATTTGATCTCCATCTATAATGTTGCTTCTTTCGTCACACATAATAATCCTATCTGCATCTCCGTCCAAAGAAATTCCAAGGTGTGCCTTATGTTTTTTTACAGCAAATTTGATTTTCTCAGGATATGTAGATCCACAATTTTTGTTAATATTTAAACCATTGGGTTTTACTCCTATTGCTATTACTTTGGCACCTAAAGATCTTAATAATTCTGGACCAGCTTTGTAGCCAGCTCCATTTGCACAATCAATTACGATCCTTAATCCTCTTAAATTAAATTCCTTAGAAAAATTTTTTTTTAAAATTTTAATATAATCTTTTGTCCCAGTTTCTAACCTTTTTACTCTACCTAAATTTTCAGGTTTTGATAAAATTTTTTCAATATTTTTATCTATTAAACTTTCAATTTTTTTTTCTATTTTGTCTGACAATTTCATACCATCAGGCCCAAATAACTTTAAACCATTATCACTATGGGGATTATGAGAGGCTGTAATCATAATTCCCATATTTGCTTTCATGACTTTTGTAAGCATAGCTAAACCATTTGTTGGAAGAGGTCCTAAAGTATAAACATGCATACCTGCTGATGCTAATCCAGAGACTAATGCTGGTTCTAGAGCATAACCTGACAATCTTGTGTCTTTAGCTATTTTTGCTATCTGTTTTTTTTTTTTTTGAGATTTAAAGTACGTACCACTTGCTAGACCAAATTTAAAGAACATATCTCCATTAATATTTTCACTATTTATTGCTCCTCTAATGCCGTCAGTACCAAAATATTTTTTTGTCATTAATTATTTATTATTTTTTTGAAAACTTTTATGCCTTGCATTATTTCGTTTACGTCGTGAATTCTTAAAATTTGAACACCTTGCATCATTAAGTAAATTGAAGAAGCCATTGTTCCGCCAATTCGTAATTTACTATCATTTTTCCCTGACAATTTCTTAATAAAACTTTTTCTTGAATTGCCAACAAGTATAGGAAAACCTAGAGAATGAAAAATTGAAATGTTATGAATTAAAGTCATATTATGTTTCAAATTTTTTCCAAAACCTATTCCTGGATCTAAAATTATATTATTATGTTTTATTCCCTCGGATCTGAGGAATTTTATCTTCTTTTCAAAAAAATCATATATATCTAACAATTCATTTTTATAATTGGGTTTTTTCTGCATGTATTCTGGATCACCCTGTGAATGCTGAATTACAAAAGGAATTTTGCTTTTTTTTAATACATCAATAGTTTTGCTATCAAAATTTAATCCTGAAACATCATTTATTATTTTTACACCTAGATTAATACCTTTTGTCATAATTTTTGATTTTCTTGTATCCAAAGATATAGGAATTTTTTCTGTAACTAATTTTAAGATACTTTTAATTCTATTCCATTCTTGGTCTTCTTTAATTTTTTTTGATCCTGGTCTTGTTGACTCACCACCAATATCAATTAAGTTTGCTCCTGAATTAAATAGACGAAATGCTTGTTCAACTCCTTTTTTTTTCGTATTAAATTTTCCTCCATCTGAAAAACTATCAGGCGTTAAATTCAGCACGCCAAGTATGTTTGGTATATTTTGAAAATTAAATTTGGAAAAATTTTTTTTTTTTGACTTTATCTTATTTAAATCAAAATTTATCTTATTTCTAAGTGTTTTAGGTAAATCTTTTATTTTATGAATAGAAATTTTTTTTTTTGATTTCCTTGTTATTATTTCTATTTGATCAAAAGAAATTTCTTTGAACTGATGCAAAGGAATAGATTCTTTTTTAACTACTAAATTTTTTGATACTTTTCCATAATAGAAATTACACACTCTTGTGTAATATCTAGACATTTAAATTAATGAATTATTTTTGGTTTAAGGCCCATTACATCCATAGCCGAACCTTTATCATCATCAGCTTTTAGATCTTGTTTATCTTTAGGATATATATTCTTATTAATTATATTTTCAATTTCTTCACCAGTAAGGGTTTCATAAGTCATTAGAGCTTTAGCAATTTTATGTAAATCATCAATTTTGTTAGTTAAAATTTCTTTAGCTTTATTATAACCTTCGTCAATTAGTTTTCTAATTTCTTTGTCTATTTTTTGAGCAACTTCTTCAGAAACTGATTGTGTTTGTGTTACCGATCTTCCAAGAAATACCTCTTCTTGATTTTCTCCATATTCTACAGGCCCCATTAACTCGCTCATTCCGTACTTTGTAACCATGGCTCTAGCAAGTTGTGTTGCTTGATTTATATCTGATCCTGTTCCTCCCCCAGCTCCTGTTGATATATTATCTTTTCCAAAAATTACTTCCTCAGCAACTCTTCCTCCAAAACATACTGCCAATCGAGCTTTTAAGTATTGAATCGAGTGACCGTGTTGATCTCTTTCTGGTAAATTCATAACCATGCCCAACGCTCTACCTCTTGGAATTATAGTTGCTTTGTGTATTGGATCATAACTTGGCATATTAAAAGATACCAAAGCATGACCTCCTTCATGATAAGCGGTTAATTTTTTTTCATCCTCAGTCATTACCATTGATCTTCTCTCTGCTCCCATCATTACTTTATCTTTAGCTTCCTCGAATTCATTTAAAGTTACAATTCTCTTATTTTTTCTTGCTGCTAAAAGAGCAGCTTCATTAACTATATTTGCTAAATCTGCACCTGAAAAACCTGGTGTCCCTCTAGCAATAGTTCTTAAATTTACATCTGGTGCCATTTTAATTTTTTTTACATGCACTTTCAAAATTTTTTCTCTACCAATAATATCTGGATTTGAAACAACAACCTGTCTATCAAATCTTCCAGGCCTTAATAGGGCTGGATCAAGTACATCTGGTCTATTTGTAGCTGCGATTATAATGACTCCTTCGTTTGTATCGAAACCATCCATTTCAACTAGCAACTGGTTTAATGTTTGTTCTCTCTCATCATTTCCCCCTCCTAAACCTGCTCCTCTACTTCTTCCAACAGCATCTATTTCATCTATAAATATTATACATGGGGAATTTTTCTTTCCTTGTTCAAACATATCCCTTACTCTAGAAGCACCAACTCCTACAAACATTTCAACAAAGTCAGAACCTGAAATTGTGAAAAAAGGAACTCCTGCCTCACCAGCAATAGCTCTAGCTAATAAAGTTTTACCTGTGCCTGGTGGACCAACAAGCAATGCACCCCGAGGAATTTTTCCACCAAGTCTACTAAATTTTTTTGGATCTTTCAAAAACTCAACTATTTCTTCAACCTCTTCTTTGGCCTCTTCTACTCCAGCAACATCATTAAATGTTACCTTACCTTTTAATTCATTCATCATTTTTGCTTTTGATCTTCCAAAACCCATTGCGCCACCTTTTCCACCTTGCATTTGACGCATGAAAAAAATCCAAACTGCAATTAATAACAACATTGGAAACCAAGATAATAATACACCAAATAATGATGGCATTTTTTCTTCTGTCGGAGCAGCTGATATACTCACTCCTTTATCAGATAATTTTTCAATAAGATTTGGATCATTAGGAGCATAAGTAGAAAAATTATTACCATTAGATAAAACTCCTTTTATATTATTACCTTGAATTTCAACTCTTACAACTTCTCCATCCTCAACAGATGTTAAAAATTCTGAGAATATAATTTGATTTCCCCTGTTCATATTAGATTGGGGATTTTTAAACATATTGTATAGACCAATAGTTAAAAATACAATTATGGCCCACATTGCTAAATTTTTTATATTCATTAATGTTAAGATAAGAATTATTATAAATTAAACAAGTGTGAAAATTAGTACTCTTTTGAGATAATTACAGTCTGATTAACCCTTTTAACAATACATCTAGCAAGAGTTTCTTTTTTTAGGGAGTTTT
>CACFWD010000006.1 GCA_902569975.1 uncultured Pelagibacteraceae bacterium
AGGATTATAGGTTATCCTCAAATAAAATCTTGGCTAAAGTAATAGTGGATCATGATAGTCCTTTTCTTAAAACAATAATTATTAATAAAGGAAGTTACGATAAAGTAAAAATAGGGACAAATATTTATGATAAAAACTATCTTGTAGGTAGGGTTATTGAAGTTAATTTCAAAACATCAAGAGTGTTATTGCTCTCAGATTTAAACTCTAGTGTTCCAATTTCTATTACGCCTGGAAACATCCAGGCAATTGTTATAGGTAATGGTCGTGGTTCAGGAGAAATTAGATACATTAAAGACAATTTAATAGAGGGTATTATAGATAAAAGTATTGCTTACACATCAGGGAGTGGCTCAATTTATAAAAGTGGTATTCCTGTTGGAAGAATAAGCAGCAATGATAACAAATTTTTAATTAATTTTTATAGTGATTTTGAGCAATTAAAATATGTCTTTGCAGAAATTAACGAAGAAAAAGAGCCTATAAGTGATGAGTTAAACGTCCAAGCACCATCTTCAATAAGTACAGAAAAAATAAAATTAAATATTCTTGATGAGGAATTAAAAATTTTGAAAGAAACAAATGAAAGTTTTCTTAATGAAAATCAAAATCTCAAAACTGAAATCAATAATTCAAAAAATCAAATTTTAAATCAGCAAAAACAAATTGAAAAACAAAATAAAATTATTTCACAAAATACTATTGATCAAAAAGAATTAAATTTTTTAAGACTTAACTTAATTTATAGCTCTAAATGTATAAAAACATCATTTGGAAAAGGTTATAAAGTCGGTTCAACACAATATAGAGATTGTATTTTGAGGAAAGGCAAGAAAGTAAATGATTAAATTCGAAAAAAAAAATTACCTGTATAAAATTTATACTTTTTTACCGATTATAGTACTATTTATTTCTGTATTAAATGAATTTGATTTTAATTATCTAGATATAGATTATTTCTCTTTTAATTTTCCATTTATATTAATTTTTTATTTTGCTCTTAAGGAATATAATAAATTTGATTATTTACTTGTTTTTATTGCTGGCTTAATAAATGATACAGTTGTGGGTCTTCCTTTAGGCCTGAGTTCTTTTTCATATATTCTGGTATGTACCTTTGCATCTTATTTAAGAAATATTACAATTCGACCACACTTAATAAAAGATTGGTTCTATTTTTTATTTGTGATCAGCTTTATTAATTCAATAAATTATATAGTTTTATTTTTATTTTTTTCTTATGAGTTAGACATTATGTATTATGTTATTAATAATCTTTTTACTTTTTTATTTTATGTTCCATTATCTTTATTATTAAATTATTATTTAAAGGCGATTAATGATTGATCAAAGTGATAATGTAATTAAGTTAAGTTCAATTAATAGGAGAATGTTTATTTTAGGAATCGCTAAAATAATCATTTTAGGTGGTATTGTTAGTAGGCTATTCTTTCTTCAAGTAAAAGAAAATAAGAAATATTTAACTCTTTCAGATAAAAACAGAATAAGAGAGTGGAAACTTCCTCCAGTAAGAGGCGATTTTCAAGATTTCTTTGGAAACACAATTGCTGGCAATTTTGAAGCTTATCAACTTCACCTTATACCTGAGCAAGTAGATAATTTTAGATATACAATGAACAGAATAAAAACTATTTTAGAATTATCCGATAAAGAGTTTCAGAAAATTATTAAACGAAAAAAAGAAATTAAACCATGGGAAACTCTTATTGTTGCTGATAATTTAAGCTGGAAAAATTTTTCGAAGATAAATAATAATTTATATGATTTAAACGGTGTAAAACCTATAATTTCTATTTCAAGAAATTATCCATTTAAAGAAAATTATACTCATATTCTAGGTTATGTTAGCCAAGCCAATGAGAATGATATTGCTTCTAATGATTATATTAAAGAAAAATTTGTTCAAGGATTAAAAGTTGGAAAAATAGGTTTGGAAAAAACTTTTGAAGAAAGCTTGATAGGAAATAATTCTATTGAAAGGTATGAAGTTAATGCATATGGAAGAAGAATTAGTCAATTAGCTTTTCAACAAGGTGATAAGGGTCAAACAATAAAATTGACTGTAGATACTGAGATTCAAAAATTAGCAAATGAGTTATTAATTGATAAATCAGGTTCTATATGTGTCATGGACATTTTTACAGGCCATGTAGTTGCAATGCATTCATCTCCTTCATTTGATCCAAATTCATTTGTATTTGGTATAAGCCAGGATGATTGGCAATTAATTAGGAATAATCCTATGAAACCACTTATAAATAAATCAATATCCGGAAATTATTCACCAGGTTCTACAATTAAACCAATCGTAGCACTTTCAGCTCTTGAAAATGATATTGTTAGTCCAAAGTTTACAGTTCAATGTAGAGGACACAAGCATCCTTTGGAATTATATGGACAAACCTACCATTGCTGGAAAAAAGAGGGACATGGATATGTAAATATGAGAGAAGCAATGAAACAATCTTGTGACACATATTTTTACGAGGTGGCTAGAAAACTTGGTGTTGATAAATTGAGCGAAACAGCAAAAAAATTTGGTTTGGGAAAAAAAGTATTTGGTAATTTATTTGATAATGAAAAAGATGGACTTGTTCCAAACACACTTTGGAAAAAAAATGCACTTGGTAGAAACTGGTTACTTGGAGAGACCATTATTACCGGAATAGGCCAAGGTTATATTCAAACAACTCCACTTCAATTATGTTTAATGACTGCTCAAATAGCAAATGGAGGTCATAAAATTTATCCAACACTTCTGATAGATAATAATGATAAAAAAGATAAATTTGTTTCACTAGTAAATAATCCTGAAAATATTAAGTTTATTCAAGAAGCAATGTTTAGCTCCACAAACGAAATTAGAGGTACTTCTTATAGATCTCGAATTGAGGACCCAAGATATCAATTTGCAGGCAAAACTGGAACAGCACAAGTTAAAAGAATAACTGAGAGAGACCGAGAATTAGATTTAAAAACTTCTGAAATTCCATATGAGGAAAGAGATCATGCATTGTATGTAGCATTTGGTCCATATAAAAACCCAAGATATGCAATTAGCATTTTGGTTGAACATGGAGGTTCTGGTGGTTCAGTCGCAGCACCTATAGCTAAGACATTGTTTAAAAAAATAATTGATAGACACGATGTAAGAAAAGATTTTGTGTCAAAAAAATACTTGGAAATATAAATGTATTTACATAATAAATTAGAAAATAAGGGAAATTTTTTTCAAAAAATAAAGAACTTAGATTTTGTCTTACTAACTTGTATTTTAATATTAGGAATAATTAGCCTTGCTACTATGTATTCGACAGATAGTGGTGAAGTACTTTTTCATACAAAAAGTCATTTTGTAAAATTTGTCATTTTTACATTATTAATGTTGATAGTGTCTTTTTTTAACATTAGGCTTTGGTTTTCTCTTGGATATTTTAGTTATCTTGCAGTTGTCGCTATGCTAATTTGGACAATTCATTTTGGTATTACTGCTTCAGGATCTCAAAGATGGATTGATTTATATTTTATAAACATCCAACCATCCGAGTTAATGAAAATATTTATAATTCTTTGTTTAGCAAAATTTTTTCATAGAAAGCGATTAGAAAATGTTAATTCTTTTTATTCTGTTATCATATCTTTAATTATTATCTTTTTGCCAATGAGTTTAGTAATAATTCAACCTGATTTAGGCACTGCTTTATTAATTTCTATAAGTGGAATTATAGTTTTATGGTTTGCGGGATTGAATCATAAATACTTTTTTTATTCATTATTAATAACTATTGTATCGCTTCCTTTTATAATCTCTTTTTTAAAACCTTATCAAAAATTAAGAGTGTTAACTTTTTTAAATCCTGATAGAGATCCTTTAGGAGCAGGGTATCAAATTATTCAATCTAAAATTGCTGTTGGGTCAGGGGGTCTGTTTGGTAAAGGGTTTTTGAAAGGAACACAAAGTTATTTAGAGTTTTTACCTGAAAAGCATACTGACTTTATTTTCACCTTATTTTCTGAGGAATTTGGTTTTTTTGGTTCCGTGTTTCTTCTATTAATTTATGCCATAATTATTTACCGGATAATAAAGATTGGCGCTATATCTAGAAGTTATTTTGCAAAATTATTTTGTTATAGTTTTGGGGCATCTATGTTTGTTTATATAATTATAAATATGAGTATGGTATTAGGTTTGCTTCCAATAGTTGGCTCACCTTTACCTATTATGTCATATGGAGGCTCATCTATGTTAGCTACAATGATTGGTTTTGGTATAGTGATGAGTGCCAAAGTTCACAGCAAACAATCTATAGCATAAGTATAATATGTCGCTTAAAAGATTTTCCTAAAAGCAGTATAATTTTTGCATGAAAAACTTTCCTAAAATTGGAATTATAGGTGCAGGAATACAAGGTGTTTCAAATGCATTGTTTTTACAAAAAAAAGGGTTTGATGTAACTTTGTTTGATAGAGATGAACCTGGGAGCCCTGCTGCTTCATATGGTAATGCTGGACATTTTTCTCCATATGCTTCTTTATCTTTAAATAGAACAGATATACTTGCCGATGTACCTGCAATGTTGCTAAGTTCCTCTGGCCCCTTGGCACTTAAATGGAATTACGTTCCAAAAATGATACCTTGGTTTATAAAATTTATTTTAAATACATCTAAAAATAAAATGATGCATACTGCAAAATATATGCATCAAATTTTAGATCTTGCGTTGCCAGCTTACGATGAATTGTTTGATGAAATAGACTTAGAAGGATTAGTTGAAAATAAAGGAATATTATATATTTGGAACAATAAAGATTTAAAAAGCAGGGAACTAGAAATAAAAGTTAGAGATGAATTAGGTGTCAAGCAACAATTAGTAAATAAAAAAGAAATTCATGATCTTGAACCAAATATTAAAACTTTTTACCATGCTGGTGTTTATTACCCTTATGCCAGACATGCAAGAAATCCAAAAAAAATTCTCTTAAAATTATTTGAACTCTTTTTAAAAAAGGGTGGAAGTTTTAAAAGGTTAGATATTAAAGAAATAAAGTTTGAAAATGAAAAACCTATTTTAAAAACTGAAACTGAAGATTACAAGTTTGATAAAATTGTTATTACATGTGGTGCATTTTCAAAAAAACTAACTGATAATCTTGGAGAAAAAATTCCACTAGATACAGAAAGAGGGTATCATGTACATTTTAAAGATTGTGATCATTTATTGTCTAGACCAGTAATTTTTTCTAATAGAGGGTTTGGAATAACTCCAATGGAACAAGGTTTAAGGGTTGTTGGCACTGTTGAATTTGGAGGTTTGAAAAATCCTTTATCAAAATCTAGAATTAAAAATTTAATAAATAATGCAAAATATATGTTGGGAAATTTACCGGAGCATGAGGATGAATGGTTAGGATTTAGACCCACTCTACCAGATTTTTTACCTGTAATAGGACCATCCAAAAACTATAAAAATGTATACTATTGCTTTGGGCATCATCATTTAGGCTGGACTCTCGGACCGATTTCGGGAAAGATTGTATCTGGAATGATTGCTAAAGAAAATACAAATTTAAATTTAGACCCTTATAGCTCAGTAAGATTCAGTTAATATATGCTAAATATCAAAGCATATATTATGTTGGCTTGCGCAACATTATTTTGGTCTGGTAATTTTATGGTAGGAAAATTTGCTTTTTTAGAAAATATTCCTCCATTGTCATTAGTGTTTTATAGATGGTCACTTGTGTGGCTTATATTACTTCCTTTTACTTTTAAAGAAATATTAAAACATAAAGACACAATTTTAAAAAATTTACCCATATTATTTTTTTTAGGTTTCACAAGCGTTGGTTTGTTTAATTCTTTTACTTATTTATCTTTAATTCATACTCAAGTTATTAATTCAACTCTTTTCAATACAGCAATTCCAGCAGTAATAATTTTATTGTGTTTTTTATTTAAGATTGAAAAAACTAATAAATTTCAAATTTTGGGGCTTATTATTTCAGTATTAGGAATTTTATCAATTATAACCAAACTTGATATTAAAATTTTTCTTTCATTAAATTTTAATAAAGGTGACATTATAATGATAGGAGGAGTTGTTACCTGGGGTGTATATTCGACTCTTTTAAAAAAAAAAAATTTCACACTACCACTTCTAACCTTAGTTCATGTTATATGTACTTTTGGATTAATTTGTGTATTTCCACAGTTCTTTTATGAATTTTCACAAGGACAATTTATAGAATTTAATACTAATTTATTTTATATTCTTATTTTTTTAGCTTTATTTCCTAGTATAGGCTCATATTATTGTTGGGCAGGAGCTGTTTCTATTATTGGGGCCAACAGAGCAGGAATTTTTTTATCTTTAATTCCATTATTTAGTACAATTATGGCAATAACATTTTTTAATGAACAGTTTCAATTTTTTCACTTGATTGGAGCAATTTTAATTATAATAGGTTTATTTCTATCAAATAAGGAAATTAAAAATGCTTAAGGTTGCAATCTTAGACGATTATCAAAATGTATCTCAACAATTTGTAGATCTTGAAAAACTTTCGGGAAAATATGAAATTAAAATTTTTAGTGAACCATTTGAGAATGAAGATGATTTAATAGATAAATTAAGTGATTTTGAGGCATTATTAGTCATGAGAGAAAGAACACCAATTACAAAAAATGTAATAGAAAATTTAAGTAAACTAAAATTTATAATTACCAGTGGATTAAGAAACAAATCTATTGATTTAAATACTGCAAAAAAAAGAAAAATCATCGTTAGTGGTACAGAAAGTAATCTTAATCCTACTCCAGAATTAACATGGGCTTTAATTCTTGGGTTAGCTAGAAATATTAAAGAAGAAATAGATAATATGTATCAAGGTTATTGGCAAACAACAGTTGGTGTCGAACTTAAAGGTAAAATTCTTGGTCTAATTGGACTTGGAAAAGTAGGATCACAAGTAGCAAAGATAGGTAAAGCTTTCGGCATGCAAGTAATGGCCTGGAGTGAAAATTTAAATCTAAGTACATGTAAAGATTTAGAGGTTTTACCTTGTACTAAAGAAGATTTAATTTCTAATTCAGATTTCTTATCTATTCATGTTCAAGGAGGTGAAAGATATAAAGACTGTATTACTTTAAAGGAATTAGACAAAATGAAAAAAACAGCTTTTATAATAAATACCTCTCGCGGGCCAATAATAAATGAAGATGATTTAATTATTGCTTTATCGACAAATGTAATTGCAGGGGCTGGAATAGATGTGTACGAAAAAGAACCATTACCAGAAAATAACAAATTAAGATTTTTGCCAAATGCTTTATTAACACCACACTTAGGATATGTAACTGCAGAAAATTATAATATTTTTTATAGTCAAATGATTGAATCTCTTGAAGCTTGTGCCGCAGGCAAGCCAATACGTGTTATTGAGTAATTATGGATTTATCAGTTGTAAATCACGAGGATTATTTTGCAAAAATAGGTGATGACCACAAATTCCCAATTAATAAATTTGGCGAACTTGCAAATTATTTGCTTAAAAAAAAGATAGTTGAAAAGTTCCATAAACCATATCCGTGCTCTGAAGAGACTTTAAAAAGGGCTCATTCAGAAAAATATATTAATGATGTTAAAAACAAAACATTAGATCAAAATTCAATTAAAAAAATTGGTTTTCCATTAGTTGATAGTGTTGTCAAAAGGTCATTAGTTGCAACTGGTGGAACAGTTCTTGCATCAAAACTTGCAATAAAAAACGGGGTTGCATGTAATACTGCTGGTGGAAGTCATCATGCTAATTTTAATGGTGGGGCAGGTTATTGTGTATTTAATGATGTAGCTGTAGCTGCTCAATATTTACTTGATCGAGGTTTAGCTGGAAAAATATTAATTATTGATTTGGATGTACATCAGGGTAATGGAAGTGCTGATATTTTTAGAACTAATAATAATGTATTTACTTTTAGCATGCACTCAAAATCAAATTATCCTGCAAAAAAATCAATTAGTGACTGTGATGTAGAACTTGAAAATGACATGGAAGATAAAGAATATTTAAGAATACTCAGATTTTATTTAAATCAATTAAATGAAGAAAATTTTGATTTTGTTTTTTATATTGCAGGAGTTGACATTCATTTTAATGATCGGCTTGGTAAATTAAAAATTTCAGATGAGGGTGTTAGAGAAAGGGATGAAGTTGTAACAGAAAATTTTTTTTCACAAGGAATTCCTCTTTGCGGTGTTTTAGGCGGTGGTTACAACAAGGATTTTAATAAACTTGTTGAATTACATTCTTTTTTGCATCAATCATGTGCTAAGTTATTATAGATAATGATTAAAAAAATCCAAATCTAACAGCAGAATAATAATTACTTATAATTAAATTTACTCTCTAATTTATTTGTTATTCTTGAGATATGATCTGAAAATATAAAATTTGAACTAATTTTTTGATAACTTTCATCTCCAATAATCTTTGCATAAGTGAGCCAATTATTAATTATTAACACCTCACTTAATGTTATATCATTTATGCTTCGTGAAAATTTTTTTTTACCTCTTTGACTACCGTTAGCTATTTCAATATCGATTAATTTTTCTTTTTTATTCCATTCTTCATCGTAAACAATTTCATTTATTTTTTTTACATCTTTATAACCTGGAAAGGAAAAATCAAATTCTGTACATCCTCTTTTGATATCTAGTTTAAAGTTTTTAAGAAACTTTTTCAAATATACATTGGTTAATTCCGAAACGATTTTTGCTTCATCGACAGAAGAACAGTAAATTAAAGCTTTATAGTTACCATTTACACTTTCTCTAAGTTCAATAAAACATTTTCTTATATTATCATTTGGTAATTTTAAGTGTTTAAATATAAAAAATATCTTTATTAATTGAGAAACTTCCTTTAATTCAATTTGAACTTTAAAACAACCAAAACAATATTTTGGAATAATATTGTGTTTATTAAATACTTTTTTATGCCTGTCACAATTTAAATTTTCTCCATTTCTTTTATGAATTTGAGTTTCCAGAAAAATAGTTTTTTTTAAATTTATTTTTATTATTTCATTACATTCTTTAATAAACTTACTCACATTAGGAGTGTTTATATCTTTAAATGAATGAATATTAGGATAAACCCTTTGAATTTTATTGTTAGCTTTAATTATTGAATTATCTTCAGATTGATCTGTTTTATAAAAGTTTAGTAATCGAATTAAATTGTTTTGAGCATTAAGATGTTCAGGATTGCATTTTAAAGCTTTAGTATAATTTTGAATTGCAATAGAATATTCTCCAAAATCATCATATTGTGTTGCAAGATTATTATATGCGCTTGCATAATCTTTTTTAAGTTCAATGGCTTTTTTATAATTTTCTATTGCCTTGTCTCTCTCTCCTAGATGACTATAAGTAACTCCAAGGTTGTTGTAAGCTTCGATAAATTTATTGTCTTGTTTTAAAGTTTTTTTAAAAGCTAAAAGTGCATTTTGCCAATTTTCTAAACTCAAATTTATTATACCATTAAAATTCAATAAAAAAGTGTTATCTCGATAAATTTCAAGTAATTTGTCACTTAAATTTAATGCAGACTTAAAATCTTTTGATTTAAAAAGATAAATTAATTTATCTATATTTGTCTTTTGAGAGGTTTCAACTTTACTATTCATTTAGTCTATTTTTTTTAATGAAAAGTATTATGAATTAATAAAATTAATGACCATCGTTGATTGCGAATAGGCGATATGTCGTTTAAGCCTGCGTTATTGTAACTTAAAAGATTAAATTTATTTATTAAACAGATTTAACTTGGGTTTTGTTTTTAATATTTGATATAATTTATAAGATCATTGAACTTTTCATCAATCATGTACTAAGTTATTATAGATAATGATTAAAAAAAATCCAAATCTAACAGCAGAACAAAAATTAGTTATGTTTGAGGATGGAACAGAGCCCCCAGGTACAAGTGAGCTAAATAATGAAAAGCGCGAAGGAAGTTATCATTGTGCAAATTGTGGAATAAAATTATTTGACTCTGAAACAAAATATGAAAGTGGATCAGGTTGGCCCTCATTCTTTCAATCACTTCCTGAAGTTTTTGAAACAAAAACAGATCATTTATTAGGTTATGCTCGAACGGAGTATCACTGTAAAAATTGCAATGCACATCACGGTCATATATTTGATGATGGACCACAGCCCACAGGTAAAAGGTATTGTAATAATGGTGTTTGTTTAACTTTTAAACGAAAATAAATCTATTTAAGTAAATCTAAAAGTTTATTCTCTTTTTCTAGGGCTCGGACTTCATCGTAACCACCAATATGTTGATCGTCAAAAAATATTTGCGGTATTGTTCTTTTTCCGTTCGCTTTTTTAATCATTTCATCCATTGCACCATTTACTGTTGCAATATTGATTTCATTATAGGTGGCATTATTTCTTGTTAACAATCTTTTTGCCGCTTCACAGTAGTTGCATAAAGGTCCAGTATAAATTGTAATTTTTTTCATTGGTTATAGATAATCACTTTTTTTAATTTTACTAGTAATTTTTTTTCTTGAATATTCAAATTTTTTTCTATGCTTTATACTTTTTTGACTTACTCTTTTTCGCCATAATCTAAATGATGATGGTCTAAGCGATCTCCTCATTATTTTAATAACATCAGATTCTGTATTACCAGTTCTTTTTTCAATTTCTTCAAATGTAATACGGTCAGCCCAGGCAGCCCAAATAACCCAATCTGGATCATTAATTTTTGGCTCTGGATTTTTGACTTTTGTTATTGGCCTGTGACCTTTTTTTTTCATAAATCCTTTATATTTGAAAAAAATAAATAATGCATTTATTTTAAGATCTGCTATATTGATCTAGATAGTCCTTCTTAGCCATCTTTAGCTCCCGGTTTTTAAGGACTATCTTTTCTTTTAAATGCTCTCCTTTGGATTTTATCTTTTTTTAACAGATCATTTTTTTTCTATTTATCACTCCTGAAACAAAAAATAGTGATTTTTTTTATTGATTAAATTATGGTTAACAAAAATGTATTTGGATAGCATTAGGAGATATTATGCCAAATGTTATATTTAACTATAGTAATATTTGTTTTGGGTAATTTTTTTTTTAGAAAATACAAATATTTAAAATATTTTAAATGGATAGGAGTAGTTTACTTACTTTATTTAGCATATGATATTTATATATCTGCACCTAAAGAATTCAGTTCAAAAATTTTATCCTCAAGAAGTTATGTTTTATTTTTTTAAGATAGTATTATAGTTGCAGGGACTAGTCCAAAAGCATGGTTGTTTTTCCTTTAATTTTTCAACAATTCATTGATTTTAACTAAAATTATGTTGTCCAATTCATAATTTTGATAACAACTTACATTGTTTTAGACTTTTTATCATTGGTTGTTTATGCATTACTTGCTCGAAAATTAATTAATTGGATTAATACAAACCCTACAGTAATTAATAGAATTTCTGCAGCTGCAATAATTTTCATATCAATGATAATTATTTTTACACATTGGTATTAAATTAATTGTTTCTCTGGCCTTGATAAGCAAATTATCTAAGATTTTTATTAGATTCTGTAATTTTTGAATTTTTTGTCTTTAAGAATAGAATCTTAAAAAAAAATAATTTTTTACCCTCTTTTAAACTCTGTTGAATTCATCATTGTTTTTATAGAAAATTACTACTTTTAATTGAGCTTACCAAACATTTAAAAAAATCAATAAAATCAACAATTTTATTGTTGTAAATTTACAACATTTTATTTTTTTTAATCTTTTTTCTTAGGATAGGTTGAGCTAACTTATCAATGTGTGCTAATTAAGCGTATTAAATTAATTTAATTAAATAAAATAAAGGACAAGAAAATGAAAAAATTACTATTAACTTTAGTATTTTCTGTATTCTACGTTTCGTCTGCCTCTGCAGAGATGGGCTTAAACGTAGGTGTGTCAGGGCAAGCGGGTATATTTACAGCTTCTGCAACTGAATTTACTGGGTCAACAGCAAAAGGTAATGGTTCTGAACACGGTGAAGCAGCCTGGGGATCAGTATTTGTCGAGGGAACAATTAACGATAAATTCTTAATAGGTGTTGATTATGTACCTACAGCTCTTGAAACAGAAACTGCTGAAACTGCTAAATCAAATCTTGGTGCAGGTGGTGCTAAAAACACAACACAAACAACCACAACCAACAAAATCCAAGTAGATTTTGAAGATTTAACAACAGTTTATGTTGGCTTCATGGTAAACGAAAACGTGTATATTAAAGGTGGTGCGGTGCACGTTGAATTTATAACAAATGAAGATTTAGGAACAGGAGCATCTTACGGTAACGATAGTTTAGATGGTGAAATGTTTGGTGTTGGTTACCACAACACTTTAGACAATGGAGCGTTCATCAGATTTGAAGGAACTTACATGTCTTTCAATGCTAAAACTATGAGTGCAACTGGAACTGATGCAGACAACAAAATTGATCTAAGTGCTTTAGATGGTATTACAGGTAAAGTATCATTTGGAAAATCATTCTAATTAAAAGTTCAATTTGAAAAATTTAAAAGCCCCCATTTGGGGGCTTTTTTTTTACCTCAAGATTAAGTTTTTTTGATAAAGTGATTGCTATGAATTTAGGATTTATTGGAAGTGGAAAAATAACATCTTCAGTAATTGCTGGTATATCAAAGTCATCTATCAAATATAATAAGATATTTATTTCTAGCAGAAATGAAAAAACCTCTAAAGAAATAAAAAAAAGATACAGAAGAATTATTATTGAAAAAAATAATCAGTCAATATTAAATAAATGTAATTGGGTTTTTTTAGCTGTTACACCTAATATAGGCCAAAAAATAATTAAAAATTTAAAATTTAGGTCTAATCATACAATTGTAAGCTTTATCTCATCAATAACGATTCCTGAATTAAATAAAATGATTAAAGTTAAAGCAAATATAGTAAGAGCCATACCATTACCTCCAATTTCTTTAAAAAAAGGACCTGTACCAATTTGTCCTCCAAATAAAAAGGTAAAAAATTTTTTTGATAAAATTGGTTCTACTGTCGAGATTAAAAATGAAAAACTTTCTATAAATTTTTGGTCCACATCCGGAATGATGGCATCTTATTATGAATTATTGAAAGTTATGAGTGGATGGTTAGTTAAAAGAGGCATTAAAAGATCAGATGCTCAAAAATATATTACTACTTTATTTTTAGCTTTATCTGAAGATGCAGTAGTAAATTCAAAAAAAGAGTTAAAATATTTAGTAAAAGAGTCACAAACACCCAAAGGATTAAATGAGCAAGGTTTAAAAGAAATGAGCAAAAAAGGTGTTTATAAATCTTTAATAAATACTTTAAATAGTATTCATAAAAGACTAAGTAAATAATTAATGTCTGAAAATATTTTAGAGATAAATAATTTATCAAAATATTTTGGAGGATTAGCAGCAGTTTCAAATTGTACACTAAAAGTAAAAAAAGGGACTATCACAGGTATTATTGGCCCTAATGGATCTGGCAAAACTACTCTATTTAATCTTATTGCTGGTAACTTAAAATCTTCTGCTGGTAGTGTTATGTTTAATAAAGAAAATATTACTGATGTTCCATCCTATGAACTATTTTCTAGGGGATTGCTTAGAACTTTTCAAATTGCTCATGAATTTACAAATTTATCTGTTTTAGAAAACTTAATGATGGTTCCAGGAAATCAATCTGGAGAAAAACTAATGAATGCTTTGTTAAAACCTTCATTAATTGCAAAAGAAGAAAGTCAGATTAAAGAAAAGGCTATGGAGGTTGTTAATTTTCTTAATCTTAGTCATTTAAAAAATGAATTAGCAGGAAATTTATCTGGTGGGCAAAAAAAACTATTAGAACTTGGTCGAACAATGATGGTTGATGCAAAATTAGTTTTGTTAGATGAGGTAGGGGCAGGTGTAAATAGAACTTTACTAAAAGATCTAGGAACAGCTATTCAAAAGCTCAATAAAGAAAAAGGATACACTTTTTGTATGATTGAACATGATATGGATTTTATAGGAAGATTATGTGATCCAGTGATTGTAATGGCAGAAGGTTCAGTTCTTTTCGAAGGTTCAGTTGAGAATGCAAAAAAAGATGAAAAAGTTATTGAAAGTTATTTAGGTAGAGGTTCAAAATTAAAGGATAATTAAGATGGCATTTTTTGAGGGCAATAACATGACTGGTGGATATGGTAATGGACCAGATATAATTAATTCTTGTTCTGTAAATGTTGAAAGAGGAGAAATAGTATCGATCCTTGGACCTAATGGAGCTGGAAAATCTACAGCGATGAGAGCGATGTTAGGTTTGTTAAATCTAAAATCTGGCTCCGTAATTATTGATGGTAAAGACATTTCAAAACTCTCTCCGCAAGACAGAGTTAAAGAAGGAATTTCATTTGTACCTCAAACCAAAAATGTTTTTGCAGGTATGACGGTGGAAGAAAATTTAGAGATGGGCGCTTTTTTAATTAACACTGAATTTAAAAAGACAATTGATGAAATTTTTGATTTATTTCCTATTCTAAAAGAAAAAAAAAATCAATTAGTTGGTGAATTATCTGGAGGACAAAGACAACAAGTTGCATTAGGCAGAGCACTCATGATTAAGCCTTCTGTATTAATGTTGGACGAACCAACTGCAGGTGTATCACCCATTGTGATGGATGAACTATTTGATCATATTATAAAAGTAAAAAAAACTAATGTAGCAATTTTAATGGTTGAGCAAAATGCAAAACAAGCATTAAATATTTCTGATAGAGGATATGTTTTAGTAACGGGCGAGAACCGGCATTCAGGTACTGGGAAAGAATTACTAGATGATCCAAGAGTAAGAAGCTCTTTTCTAGGTGGTTAATATGGACTTTGTAAACGCAATTATACTTTTATTAAACTACATTTTTGTTCCAGCTTTAGCATATGGATCTCAATTAGCACTTGGTGCAATTTTTGTAACTTTAATCTATGGAATTTTACGATTTGCAAACTTTGCTACAGGAGACATGATGTCCTTTGGAACAATGTTTGTAATCCTATTCACTTGGTATTTTCAGTCTGTTGGAATTGGTCTTGGAGTTTTTCCCACAGCTCTTTTAGCAATTCCTTTTGCTGTTATTTTTATGGTTGGTTACATGTTAATAATAGATAAATTTGTCTTTAAATATTACCGAATAAAAAAAAGTCCCCCTGTACAATTAGCAATGGTAAGTATTGGAGTAATGTTTGTTACTCAAGCATTGGTTCGTATAATTATTGGCCCCTCTGATAGAAGATTTTTTGATGGAGAAAAATTTTTGATTAAAGCTGGAGAATTTAAAGAAATGACAGGATTAAACGAGGGTCTTGCTATTAAATCTACTCAAGTTATTACAATTATTATTACATTGATTTTAGTCTCAACTCTGTTTTGGTTTTTAAATAAAACTAAGACAGGAAAAAGTATGAGAGCGTACTCTGATAATGAAGATTTAGCATTGTTATCAGGTATTGATCCAAAAAAAATTGTTATGATAACTTGGATTATAGCAGGTATACTTGCTACAATTGGTGGTGCTTTATATGGTTTAGATAAAAGCTTCAAACCATTTACCTACTTTAATAATATGCTACCAATATTTGCAGCAGCTATAGTGGGCGGCATTGGTAATCCATTTGGAGCCTTTCTAGGAGGATATGTAATTGCTTTCTCTGAAATATTGTTAACTTACGCTTATAGAAAATTTTTCATGTATGTTTTGCCTGAAAGTATGGAGCCAGATGGTCTAGTTCAATTACTTTCTACAGATTATAAATTTGCAGTATCCTTTTCAATTCTGGTCATTGTATTGCTCTATCGTCCATCAGGCATATTTAAAGGGAAGGTATTGTGAGAAAAAATTTAAATGTAATTGCTGCATACAGTATAATGATGGGTTTAATTATACTTGTGGGTATATTCCAGTCTTGGAATATTGCTTTATCAATATTTAATCTTTGTCTTATTTCAGCAGTAATGACAATGGGTGCTAATATTCAATGGGGTTATGCTGGTCTTATTAACTTTGGGATAATGGGTTTTACAGCTTTAGGTGGATTAGCAGCGGTTCTAATTTCAGTAGATCCAGTTCAAGAAGCTTGGAGCGTAGGTGGGTCTAATATTTTACTAAGTCTATTTCTAATAATATCAATGGTATTGGCTGTTAGATATATATTAAAAAATTACAAGAAATCAAAAAACAGAACTTACATTATAGCTGCTATCATAATTTTAGGAATTATAATCATAAGATTTATTTCAGAGCCCGGAATTGAGGCAATAGAAGATGTAGAGCCAGCAAAAACTGGTTTTCTTGGTGGATTAGGTCTTCCAATTATTTTCTCTTGGGTTGTAGGAGCTTTTTTTGCAGGTGGATTAGCTTTTGTAATAGGAAAAGTAGCCTTAGGATTAAGAGCTGATTATCTTGCTATAGCAACTTTACTGATATCAGAAATTGTTATTGCAATTATAAAACATGAGGATTGGTTAACAAGAGGTGTTAAGAATGTAATTGGATTAAAAAGACCCGCACCTTATGAGGTAAATTTACAACAAACAGATTGGTTTATAAATTTTGTTGAAAAATTTAACTTAAGTAAATTGAATTTAATTACTGATTTAACCGAAAGACAAGCAGCCTTAAATCAGCTTGTAATTGAAGGATCATCAGTTTTTGTAAAACTTTGTTACTCTGGATTATTTTTAATTGTAGTAATTATTTTATTAATCTTAACTCAAAAAGCTCTTTATTCTCCTTGGGGAAGAATGATGAGAGCTATTAGAGATAATGAAGAAGCAGCAAACGCTATGGGTAAAAATGTCGTTAAACAACATTTATTAATTTTTGTTTTAGGTTCAGCTATCGTTGGTATTGCAGGCGCAATGTTAGTTACACAAGATGGATTGTTTACTCCGGGAAGTTATAGGCCCTTAAGATATACTTTTTTGATTTGGGTAATGGTTATTATTGGGGGAAGTGGAAATAACTTTGGGGCAATTCTTGGTGGTTTTGTTGTTTGGTTCTTATGGATTGAGGCGGCACCGATTGGTCTTTACTTGGTCAATTTAACTACTGCTGGACTAGATGATACACACTTTCTAAAAGTACACTTAATTGAAAGTGTTCCGTATTTTAGATTTTTAATGATGGGAGTAGGTCTTTTAGTAATAATGAGATATAGACCAAAAGGTATACTTCCTGAAAAAATAGAAATAAAATAACCTTATGAAATATATTATTTTAGGTGCTGCGATCGCTTGGTTTATGTATATGGCAGATAAATATATGTTTTAATAAAAAAACCCCAGCGAATTTCTTCGCTAGGGTTTTAAAATATAAAATATTATCTTTGTTTTTTAGTTTTGAATTTTCCGCCTTTAACTTCTTGTTCTAAGAAAGAACCTTCAGCTTCACCGACGCTAGTAAAAGTAACTCCAGTTGCACCTTCGTAGTCAACTTTCTTACCTTTAGCTAATAAATCTAAACCTTTTTTAAGCTCACCTGGGTAAATTTTTGTTCCAGGGCCATTAGCAACATCCATTACATTTTTTGCAATTGATGCTCTATCAGCTGAATTACCTGCTTGCATTGCTAAAACAATTAAAGCAGCCGCATCATAAGACTCTCCTGTGTAAGGTCCTGAGCTGTCAATACCTGCAGCGCTAGCAACTTTAGCAAATACTCCTGAACCTTTTCCAGTTGATCCTGGCATTGAACCAAAAGATTTACTTAGATCTTTTCCAAACGCATCAACAAGTGATTGACCAATCATTCCATCAGATAGAACAAATTTATCAAATGCTCCTGAGTCTAAAGAAGCTTGGATAATTCCTTTTCCACCTTGGTCTAGATAACCAATCACAGCTACAGCATCTCCACCTGCTGAAGCAAGAGTCGCTACTTCAGAAGAGTAATCTGCTTTTCCGTCTTCGTGAGCATTAACAGTTGTTACTTTAATACCATGAGCTTCAACAGCTGCTTTGTAAACATCTGCTAAACCTTTTCCATAGTCATTATTCGTATAGGTTATAGCTACACTTTTAACTTTTCTATCCTTAGTTATATCAGCTAAGATTTGTCCTCCTCTTGCATCTGATGGAGCAGTTCTAAAGAAATATCCATTATCATCTAAAGTAGTTAATCCAGGAGAAGTTGCTGATGGTGATATCATTACCACACCATTCGGTACAGCAACGTTTGATGCTATAGCACCAGTCACACCTGAACAGTCTGCTCCCATTATAGCTGCAACACCTTGCGAGATTATACCTTCAGCTGCTGCTGTTGCTGCTGCTGAGTCAACACAAGTTGAGTCTGCTCTTACTGGTTCTATTTTTTTTCCACCTAATAAAGAACCTGAGTCAGAGGCTTCTTTAAACGCAAGCTCTGCTGAGGCTGCCATAGCTGGAGTAAGGGACTCAATAGGACCAGTAAATCCTAAAATAATTCCCATTTTAATGTCTGCCATTACTTTTGTTCCAAAAATTGAAACAAACATAAATGCAGCGATAAATAGTTTTTTCATTATCTTCCTCTTTATTGTTAACAATTTATAAAAGATAAATTAAAGCTTATTTATATATTTTTTCAATGATAAAAATTAGCATTGATAATTGTTTTAAAGGCAATTTATCTTAAATTAAAAGTATTTTTTAAAAGTTTCATTGATTGACAGAACCCCATAGTCATTTAGTCCACCAATAATTAATTGTAATGCTACTAATAAAATAAATCCAAGCCCAACATAAACGATCCATAAATGTTTTTGGATATAATGAGCTAAATATGTTGCTAAAGCTCCAGTTAACACGACTGATAACATTAAACCAAAAATCATAAATCCAAAATATCCTTTTGCAGCAGCCACAACACCAATGACGTTGTCAAAACTAATCATAATATCTGCAAATAAAACTTTACCAATACTATTTATATATGAGGGCTCTTTAGTTTTCTTTGTTTGAGATCTTACTTTTTTTATATCTACTAAATCTTTTCTTAGATCATTGACTATCCAAATCAATAAAATACCACCTAAAATTTTAACGAAGTAAAATTTAAATAAATATGTTGCAAATATCGCAAAAAAAATTTTGAAAACGAATGCCCCTATTACACCCCAAAGAATAATTTGTTTTCTGTTTTTTGGTACAAAATTTGCAGCAATTGAACCAACTATCACAGCATTATCTGCTGTTAGAATTAAAGTAATGAAAATAATCTTCGTTAAAATTACAAGTTCTTCAATCAAGATGATAAATTATATTAAATAAATTAAGTAAATTCAATTTATTCAATTTTATGTATCATATTTAGGTGCAAACCCCTTAAAACAATTAATATTTTGAAACTTTTTCTCCAGCAATAACTGCTTTAAGTTGTTTATACTCCTGGCAGTTACAACTTTCCAATATCTCTAATCTTTCAACAGCTAGATTATGTCTGTTAGTGGCTACATAAAGTTCACCTAAATATTCATTAATTCCTACATGGTTAGGTTCTATTGCTAAACCTTGAAGATAATATTTTTCTCCATTTTCAAAATCACCAAGTTTTCTAGTTGTGAAACCCAAATTATTTAAAGTATCTGCTTTATTTGGAAATTTTTTGTTAGATTGAATTAAAAGTTTTTGAGCTCTCTCGTATCTTTTTTTTGCTTTTTTTAATTTATCTTCAGCTTCAAATTTTTTTGCAGCTTTTATATGTGAAAGAGCCATGTCATATTGAGTTCTTGTTTTAGAGGATCCACTATCACCTGAACCAGATGAACTTGATCCAGCAGAAAAGGAACTGGTAATTAGAGTTATTATAAAGAAGAAAGAAATTATTGAAGTTTTTATCATTTTAAAAATTTTTCCATTTCATTTAGTTTAGTTAGTTTAAGTCCATTTTTATGCAAGTTATCTCTAATTGATTTTGCTGTAGTCAATGAACTTATATTATCTCCATGTATGCATACAGAGTCAATTTCACAAGCTATTT
This sequence comes from uncultured Pelagibacteraceae bacterium, assembly GCA_902569975.1. Taxonomy (GTDB): domain Bacteria; phylum Pseudomonadota; class Alphaproteobacteria; order Pelagibacterales; family Pelagibacteraceae; genus Pelagibacter. Next base: position 20,099 of record CACFWD010000006.1, read on the forward strand.
GCTTTCCACTGTGACAATTAAGCGACTGATTCTTTACCATTGTTAAAACATGTATTTTAGCGAGTTCTGGATCTGTAATTAATGCATGAGGTTTTTTTCTAGACACAAGATTTCCATCATCTTCGTAATTTCTGTCGGCAAATATTTCACAGGCAATTTTCATATCTAATTTTTTTGCGGCCTCTTGCATTTTAGAACCGGTGGGCACTAAATATATTAAGTCTTTGTTAATTCCTTTTATTGTTTTTGCTAAAATTGTAGCTAATTCTATATCCTCACAAGCCATATTATTCAGTGCTCCATGAGGCTTAATATGTGAAACTTTTTCATCATGTTTTGAAGCAATCTCCTGCAATATTTCAAATTGACTGATTATTAATTTCTCTATTTCTGAAGACGATAAGTACATCCTTTCTCTTCCAAAATTTTCGGGATCATTAAATGATGGGTGAGCACCAATACTAACATCATTTTTTTTTGAAATCTGTATAACTTGGTTCATAGTTTCTTCATCACCAGCATGATATCCGCAGGCAATATTAGCTGAATTTACAATTTTAAGTAAATCAGGATCATGTTTATTAGAGTGAAGTTTTGATTTTTCTCCTAGATCGCAATTTATATTAATTTCCATAGTTCCAATAGTTAAGTATAACATGGCATGATAAAAAATATATCAAATCTTGGTGACGCAGCTTTATATTGCGATTTTGGAGGAGAAGTAAATAAAGAAATTAACACTGAGGTAATTCAATATTTCAGAAGTATAAAAAAAGAAAAAATTCCAGGAATAAATAATTTAACTCCTTCTTATAACAAATTAATTATATCATTTGATTTAAAAAAAACTAATTATAAAGATTTAAAAAATTTAATAGAAAATTTTAATATTAATAAATACGAAAAATTTAAAAATAAAAAAATAGAAATCCCTGTTTGTTGTGATGAGAGTCTTGGATTAGACATAACAAGATTAGAGGAAAAACTTAATATTGATCGAGAAAAAATATATGAGAATTTTTTTAGAAAAAATTTTTTTTGTTATATGACTGGATTTATAGCTGGTATGCCATTCTTAGGTGATCTAGACTCAAATATGAGAGTAAAGAGGCTTGAAACTCCTAGAGTTAAAGTTCCTAAGGGATCTATTGGAATAACCGAGCAATTTGTGAATATTTATACTTTTGAGAGCCCGGGTGGGTGGAATATAATTGGTAATACTCCTTTAAAAATTTTTGATAAAATTCAAGAGACAGATCCAAACTTGATTAATCCAGGTGACACAGTTGTTTTTAAAAAAATAACTAAAGATCAATTTCGAAATTATAATGAGTAAGAATTATTTTAAAATTATTAGAGGTGGAATAAACACAACATTTCAAGATCAAGGTCGAAAAAATCTTTACCATATTGGTATTCCATTTAGTGGAGCAATGGATAACAGAAATTATTTACTAGCAAATAAACTAGTTGGAAATAAATCTGAAGCCCCAATAATTGAATTTGCATATCAAGGACCTTTGTTAAAGTATTTTGGAACAAAAATAAATATTGCTATTACAGGAGATGTAAATTTTATAATAAACAGAAATTCAAATCAGATTATTGGCAAATGCTATCAATCAATTACATTAGAAAATGAAGATGAATTAGATATTATTTCTACAAATAAATCTGTTTATGGTTATTTAGGCATCAGCGCTGAATTAAAATTAAAATTTCAATGGTCAAGTTGCTCTACAAATACCAAAGCGCGTATAGGAGCTAATGATGGTAGTAAATTAAAGGAAAATCAAGAAATTGATATATTAAAGATTAATAAAAATTTAACTAATACAAAATTAGATTATACAAATACTAAAATTGAAAAGATTAGAGTAATTAAAGGAACAAATTTTGATTATTTTTCTGAGAATGGAAAAAAAATATTTTTTGAAAAAGAATTTACTGTTTCAAAATTGTCTGATCGAATGGGTATGAGGCTAGAGGGAACTAAAATAGAAAATATCACTGATACTAATATTAAGTCAGAGGGTTTAATAAAAGGTGTGATACAAGTGCCAGCAGACGGAAATCCAATAATAATGCTATCTGATCATGGTACAATTGGTGGTTATCCTAAAATAGGAGTAGTTATAAGTGCAGATTATGACAAACTGGTGCAATTGACTCCAGGTTCAAAAATAAAATTTCAAGAAGTAAACTTAGCTAGTGCAGAAAGCTTATTTAAACTATATGAACTAGAAACACAAAATTTAATTTCACAAATCTAATGAATTTCATCAAAAGTTTCCCCGGTCCTGTTTTAGTTTTTTTAGGTGCTGTGAGTTTAAGTTTTGGTGGTTTAATTGTTAAATCTTTTGAAGGATCGACACTTTGGCAAATTTTATTCTGGAGATCATTTTTTTTTATAATTGTTGTAAGTACTTTTCTTTTATTAACTTATAAAAAGAAAGTTTTTATAGCTCTTCATAACTCAGGCTTACCAGGAGTTATTGGAGGAATAATATTATCAATTGGTTTTGTTAGTTATGTATTTGCCATGTATGAAACAACAGTGGCAAATACAAATTTTATTATTCAAACTCAAACTTTATTTCTAGCAATATTTGGTTATTTTTTTTTAAAAGAAAAAGTTTCTAAGATGACTCTTTTTTGTATTTTGGTTGCAATATCCGGCATTATTTTAATGTTAGGAACCAGTATATCACCAGGACAAATGACTGGTAATCTTGTTGCATTTTTAATGCCCATTTCATTTGCAATTTTAATTTTGATTGTAAGAAAATTTCCTGAAGTAGATATGATCCCACTTCAACTTGTTTCTGGGATTATTGCAATGATAGTAGGTCTTTTAATGTCGCCTACAATTTTTATTTCCTCAAAAGATATATTTTTTGGATTCTTAGCAGGTTTTTTTCAACTTGGTTTTGGATTTATATTTATAACTATAGGAGCGAGATCAACTCCATCAGCTTTTGTGGGAATTATAATGTTAACAGAAGCTGTTTTAGGACCTTTATGGGCCTGGATGTTCGTTAATGAACAAGTTCCAATACCTGTATTAATTGGAGGTTTGATAGTGATTTCTGCAGTAGTGATGCAGTTTTTAGAGAGATTTATTAATAAAAAACAGACACTTTAGCCATTTAAGTTAATCTAATTTTATGTTAATAATAATATATACGGGAGAGACTACTTTTTGTAGCGCCGAAGGAGCAACCACCCAGGAATCTCTCAGGTAAAAAGGACCGTAAAATATTAACTCTGGAAAGAGATTTAGTTCTCGCCGAAGGAGCAAAACTCTCAGGCAAATATACAGATGGGTATAAAGAGTTAATATGGAAATAAAAAAAACATCATTAAATAAACTTCACCAAGACAATAATGCTAAATTTGTTGAGTTTGCTGGATATGAAATGCCCATACAGTATAGCAAGGGTATAATCGAAGAGCATAAATTCACAAGATCACATTCAGGAATATTTGATGTATCTCATATGGGCCAATTATTTATATATGGTGATGAGGGCTTAACAGAAGAGCTTGAAAAAATTTTTCCATTAGACTTAAAAAATCTAAAAATAAATTCCTCTAAATATAGTTTTTTAATGAATGATGATGCTGGAATTTATGATGATTTAATTATTACAAAAATAGAGGAAGGTTTTTTGATTATATTGAATGCTGCATGCAAAGATAAAGATTTTGAGATTTTATCTAATTTATTGGAAAACAAATTTAAAATGAATTTAGAAAAAAATAGATCATTGATAGCAATTCAGGGACCTGAGTCAGTTAAAATTTTAAACTCAATTATAAATGGAGTTGATCAATTAAAATTTATGACAGGAAATTGGTTTGATACTGATAATCAAAAATTATTTGTTACAAGATCAGGTTATACAGGAGAAGATGGATTTGAAATTTCAATTTCTAATGACAAAGTTGAAAAATTTGTAGAAAATTTGATAGAAAAGGGAGCACAACTTATAGGACTTGGAGCAAGAGATACATTGAGATTGGAAGCTGGATTATGTTTATATGGTCACGAACTAGATATTAATAAAACACCAGTTGAAGCAAACCTTAGATGGGCAATCTCAAAATCTAGATTATCAAATGGAGGTTTTATTGGATCAAAAAAAATTATGAAGCAAATGCAAAACGGTGCAAGTCAAATAAGAGTAGGTATCAAGCCAGAAGGTAGGTTGATTGCTAGAGAAAAAACTAAAATATTTGATGATACAGACACACAAATTGGTGAAATAACTAGTGGAACGTTTGGGCCAAGTGTAAATGGTCCTATAGCGATGGGTTATATTGATAAAGAGTTTTCGAAAATCGATACTAAAATTTTGCTTGAAGTAAGAGGAAAAAAATATTCAGCTTATGTTTGTGAATTACCATTTTATAAAAAAAATTATGTGAAAGGAGTAAATTAATGAGCGAAGTAAAATTTTCAAAAGAACACGAGTGGATCAATTTAGAAGGAGATATAGCTACAATAGGAATTACAAAGCATGCCACAGAGATGTTAGGTGATATAGTTTTTGCAGAACTTCCAGAAAAAGGCTCAAATGTGGAGAAAGATGGGACAGCTGGTGTTGTGGAGTCAACTAAAGCTGCTAGCGATGTATATACTCCTGTGAGTGGTGAAGTAGTTGATACAAATCAAGCTATAGTAGATGATCCATCAAAGATTAATCAAGATCCAGAAAATTCAGCTTGGTTCTTTAAACTTAAAATAAAAGATCCATCAGAAATGGATACTTTAATGAATAAAGATGATTACGATAAATTTGCAAAGGAGACTTCAGTATAATGTTACCAAATTCAGAAAAAGATTTTTTAAAAAGACACATTGGACCTTCTAAAGAAGACCAATCAAAAATGTTAAAAAAATTAAATTATAAATCACTAGATGATTTAATTGACAATACTGTACCAGAAAAAATAAAGTTTAAAGGTGAACTTAATATTGGTGATTCAAATTCAGAGTATGAGGCATTAAGAAAATTAAGAGCAATTTCTAAAAAAAATCAAGTTTACTCAAATTTTATTGGTATGGGTTATTACGGAACTTACACACCTTATGTAATTTTGAGAAATATACTAGAAAATCCAGGTTGGTATACTTCATATACGCCTTATCAGCCTGAGGTAGCTCAAGGAAGACTTGAAATGTTATTGAACTTTCAACAAATGATTGTTGACTTTACAGGAATGGATATTGCCAATGCCTCTTTATTAGATGAAGGTACAGCAGCAGCAGAGGCTATGGGTCTAAGTCACAGATTAAATAAAAAAGATAGTAATTTAGTTTTTGTTTCTGAGGATTGTCATCCTCAAACAATAGATGTAATTCAAACAAGAGCTGAGCCAATGGGTTTAAAGGTTTTAGTCGGTAAAGAAGATGAAGTTTTAGACCAGCTAAAAGAAGATTTAGTTTGTGGTATTTTACAATATCCTGGAACTTTAGGAGATATTAAAGACCCAAGCGAAGCAATTAGCAAAATTCACAAAAAAAATGGGAAGGCTATATTAGCTTGTGATCTGTTAGCTCTAGCAAAATTAAAAACACCTAGAGAACTTGGTGCCGACATTGCGGTTGGAAGCTCCCAAAGATTTGGTATTCCAATGGGATATGGAGGTCCGCATGCAGCTTTTTTTGCAACCAAAGACGAGTATAAGAGATCAATGCCAGGAAGGATTGTCGGTGTATCAGTCGATAGACATGGTAATAAGGCATATAGATTATCTTTACAAACTAGAGAGCAACATATTAGAAGAGATAAAGCGACTAGTAACATTTGTACTGCACAAGCCTTGTTAGCAATTGTGTCAGCAGCATATGCCATTTATCATGGTCCAGATGGAATTAAAAATATTTCTGAAAGAGTGTCTCAATTAGCAAAAAGTTTTGCTGATAAAATTAAACAGTCTGGATATGAACTTTATTCTAATAATTTTTTTGATACGGTTACAATTATTACAAAAGAAAAAACTGATCAAATTTATAAGAATGCTCTGAATCAAAGAGTTAATATACGAAAAGTAAATTCTGAAATGTTAGCTGTTTCTTTTGATGAAAGAAAAAATGTTTATAGAGTAAATCAATTATTAAAAATTTTTAATGCAGCAGAATCAATTAAAAAAGAAGACCCTTCAGTAAGTTTACCTAATTTACCAAAAAACTTATTAAGAACTTCAAAATATTTAGAACATCCAGTTTTCAACTTATACCATTCAGAAACTGAAATGCTTAGATATTTAAAAAGATTAGAAGATAAAGATATTGCATTGAATAGAACTATGATTGCACTTGGCTCATGCACAATGAAGTTAAACGCTGCTGCCGAAATGATCCCAATATCATGGAAAGAATTTGCAGAACCTCATCCGTTTGTTCCAATAGAACAAATGGAAGGTTTTAGAGATTTATTTACTGATTTAAAAAATTGGTTGCGATCTATAACTGGTTTTTCAGGTGTTTCTTTGCAACCTAATGCAGGTGCTCAAGGTGAGTATGCAGGCTTAATGGTTATCAGAAAATACCATTTAGATAGAGGTGAGCCTAATCGTAATATATGTTTAATTCCAAGTTCAGCACATGGTACTAATCCAGCAAGTGCACAAATGGTGGGAATGAAAGTGGTTGTTGTTAATTGTGATAAAGAGGGAAATGTTGATTTTGAAGATTTAAAGAAAAAAGCAGAGCAACATTCTGAAAACCTTGGAGCATTAATGGTAACTTATCCATCTACCCATGGAGTATTTGAGGAAAAAATAACTGATATTTGTGAATTAGTTCATAAACATGGTGGTCAGGTATACATGGATGGAGCAAATTTAAACGCTTTAGTTGGAATTGCAAAGCCTGGAAATTTTGGACCTGATGTTTGTCATATTAATTTGCATAAAACATTTTGCATACCTCATGGTGGAGGAGGACCTGGAATGGGACCCATTGCCTGTAAAAAACATTTACAAGTTTATCTACCTAAACATCCAGTAATAAAAGATTGTGGACCAACAACTGGAATTGGTGCAGTGTCCGCAGCTCCTTGGGGTAGTTCAAGTATTTTGTCAATTTCTTGGATGTACATTAAAATGATGGGGTCTGCAGGATTAAAGCTTGCTTCTCAAGTTGCGATATTAAACGCAAATTATATTGCTCATAGATTAAAAGATCACTTTCCGATTTTATATAAAGGATCTAATGGGAATGTTGCACACGAGTGTATTATAGATATTAGAACGATAAAATCTGAAACAGGCATAACAGAGGAAGATATAGCTAAAAGATTAATAGATTTTGGTTTTCATGCGCCAACTATGTCTTGGCCTGTAGCTGGAACTATGATGATAGAGCCAACTGAAAGTGAAGGCTTGTCGGAGCTCGATAGATTCTGTGACACTTTAATAAAGATAAAACAAGAAATAGACCAAGTTAAATCAGGTAAGTTTGATAAAATTGACAATCCAATTAAGAATGCTCCTCATACTGATAGTGAACTAGCATCTGATAACTGGACACATAAATACACTAGAGAAGAGGCAGCTTATCCAGCTAAATTTTTAAAAGTAAATAAGTTTTGGCCTCCAGTAGCGAGAGTAGACAACGTATATGGTGATAAAAACATTTTTTGCACATGTCCAAGCATGGATGAGTTTAAAGAAGATGCAGCATAATCGTTAATGAAAATTGCTGTTGTTGGGTCAGGTATTTCTGGACTAAGTGCTGCTTATTATTTATCTAAGAAACATCATGTAGATCTTTTTGAAAGAGAAGATCATTTTGGTGGACATTCTCATACTATAGATTTGTTTTTTGATGAAAAAAAAGTTTCTGTTGATATTGGATTTATAGTTTTTAATTTTCAAACTTATCCAAATTTAGTTAATTTTTTTAAGGAAAATGATATTCAAATTGAAAAAAGCAATATGTCTTTTTCTGTTTCAGTAGATAATACAAATTTTGAATATTGTGGCAAAGGATTAAGTGGAATTTTCTCAAATAAATCAAACTTATTTAATATTCAGTTTTTAAAAATGTTTTTTGATATAATAAAATTTTATAAAAAAAGTGATAAAGTCAGTATATTAAGTAAAAAAATCACTTTAGGTGAATACTTAAAAATTAATAAATTATCCAAAACGTTTATCGATTATCATATTATACCAATGGTATCTGCAATTTGGTCTATGCCTCCATATAAAGCAAGCAAGATGCCAATAAATTTCTTTTTAAAATTTTTTCAAAATCACGGTTTATTCAAATTAAGAAACAGACCACAGTGGTACACAGTAACCAATAGAAGTAGAACCTATGTTAGTAAAATAATTTCACGAATAAGTGGAGAATATTTTAAAAATTATAAAATAACAAAAATTAAAAGAAAAACATCAGGAATAGATTTATATTACGGTGGAGAAAGTGAATTTTTTGATTATGACAAAATTATTTTGGCGACACATGCAGATGAAGCTCTAAAATTAATTGAAAATCCTACCGATGATGAGAAAAATGTTCTTTCAAATTTTAATTATAAAGAAAATATAGCTTATGTTCATACAGATATTCGAGCCATGCCAAAAAATAAAAAAGCTTGGTCTTCTTGGAACTCTTCAATAGATGATAAAAATTTAGAGAAAAATTCAATTACTTATTGGTTAAATTTATTACAAAATTTAAAGTGTGATAAAGATATTTTCTTAACATTAAATCCTTACTTTAAGATTGATGAAGATAAAATATTGAGAAAAGTAAAGTTTACGCACCCATATTATGATCAAAAAGCATTAGATGCTCAATCTGAGCTTGTTAAAATACAAAATAAAAAAGATTTACTTTTTTGTGGAAGTTATTTTGGTTACGGATTTCATGAAGATGGAATAAAATCATCTATTGAAATGCTACAAAACCTAGATGACTAATTCTTGTATATATAGTGGAAGTGTAATCCATAAAAGATTTAAACCAAAAGAGCATTTCTTTAAGTATAAAGTATTCTCTTTATTTATTGATCTTTCAGAGCTCGAAGAGCTTAACAAAAACTTAAAATTTTTTTCGTTTAATAAATTTAATTTAATTAGTTTTCATGAGAAAGACCACGGTGAACGTGACGGCTCATCTCTTCTAAATTGGGTAAAGTCGAATTTAAGAAAAAACAACATAAGTACTGAAAATATTAAAATTAAACTTTTATGTTATCCTAGAATATTAGGATATGTTTTTAATCCCCTGAGTATTTTTTTTATATATGACAAAGATGAAAATTTAATTTCTATTTTGTATGAGGTTAAAAATACGTTTGGTGAACAACATACTTATGTATTTAAAGTAGAGAGTGAAAATAAGTTAATTCAAAATAATTGTTCAAAAAAATTTCATGTTTCGCCATTTATCGAAATGAATTGTAATTATTTTTTTAGGATATTAAACCCAGGAGAGAATTTGTCAGTTAAAATAGATCAGTACGATCAAGAAGGAAAAATTCTTTTTGCATCTCAAGATGGTAAAAGATCTGATTTAACAAGTGAAAATTTAATGAATTCTTACCTAAAACATCCCTTAATGACATTTAAAATAATTTCTGCGATACATTTTGAAGCGTTTAAATTGTGGATTAAAGGAATTAAATTTGTGAAAAAAAAATTAAAAATTAAAAATAATATAACAGTAGAGAATTAATGTTTTTAAATAAAACGGCAGACAGGTTAGTTTTTAAGTTTCTTAAAAATATTAATTATGGATATCTTGAATTAACAACTGTTGACGGAAAAATTTTAAAATTTGGAAATTCAGATGAAAAATTAAGAGCGAACATTGTAATCAAGAAACCAAATTTTTGTTATAATCTTATTAAAGGTGGCAGTATTGGATTTGCTGAAAGTTATATGAGAGGTGAATTTGAAACTGATAATCTATCAAATTTAATTGAATTAACTGCTAGAAATATTCAAGTGATATATAAATTCTCAGGACTTCTTGATTTTCCAATAGTTAATTTTGTTAAAAACAAAATAATCAAAAATACAAAAAATCGAAGCAAAGAAAATATTGCAAAACATTATGATTTAGGTAATGATTTTTTCTCACTTTGGTTAGATGAAACATTAACTTATTCTAGTGCTATATTTGACAATAAATCAAAAAATCTTTCTGAAGCTCAAAATAACAAATATCAAAAATTAATAGATCTTATCAAGCCAAATAATGGTGACAAAGTTTTAGAGATTGGATGTGGATGGGGTGGTTTTGCGGAATATTTAGGTAAAAAATATGATGTTAAACTTGATTGTATAACAATATCAAAAAAACAATTTGAATACACAAAAGAGCGAATTTTTAAATGTGGTTTAAATGAAAAAGTTAATATTGAAATAAAAGATTATAGGGATCTTAAAGGCAAATATAATTCAGTAGCCTCAATAGAGATGATCGAAGCTGTCGGTCAAAATTATTTAGAAGGATATTTCAAAACCATAAAAAATAATTTATCCAATGGTGGAAAAGCAGCTATTCAAGCAATAACAATAGATGACAGATTATTTGACAGATATAAAAATAAGCAAGATTTCATTCAAAAATACATTTTTCCAGGAGGTTTTTTACCAAATAAAAATAGTATTAATCGTTATGTTTCTGACAATGGATTAACTATTAATTCTTACGTTTCTTACGCAGATCATTATGCAAATACTTTAGCAATGTGGAGAAATGAGTTTTTAAAAAAATGGGATCAAATTAAAAATCAAGGTTTTGACTTAACATTCAAGAGAATGTGGGAATTTTATTTGTCTTATTGCGAAGCTGGCTTTAAGTCAAAGAATATAGATTTAATTCAATTTTCAATGCAAAATAAATAAGAAACTAAGGAGATATTAATGGTTTATTGTAAATCAAATAAGTCAATTTTATTGATAATTTTGTTATTCTTAATTACAAGTTGCTCAAATAATAGCGCTATGAAACCTGAAGATTTTAAAGATAAAAAACCAAGATTAGTAATTGAAGAGTATTTATCAGGAAATGTGAAAGCTTGGGGAGTTTTACAAAATAGATCTGGCAAAGTTACCAGACAATTTTCTGCTGACTTAGATGGAACCTGGGATGGCAAACAATTAATTCTCAAAGAAAAATTTAATTGGGATGATGGTGAAATTCAAGACAGAGAATGGAAGATCACGAAACTAGATGAGAATAATTACGAAGGCACAGCAGGAGATGTTGTGGGAAAAGCTAAAGGATATTCATACGGATCAGCATTCAAATTTGAATATGTTCTTTTAGTGCCTGTAAAAGGAAAAGAAATGAAAATCACCTTTGACGACTGGATATTCAAGCAAGATGATCGTGTAGCGATAAACAGAGCAATTATGACAAAGTTTGGTATCAAAGTTGCTGAACTTACTGTAGTATTTGTTAAAGATTAATTTTTTTTTTGATATTTTGTCATTTTACCAACTAAACCAAAATATATTTTACTTGGTAATAAACTTAAGATTTTAAGTATAACTGTTAATGATTTTGGAAAATGAATTTCGAATATATTCTTATTAATTAATCCATCATAAATTTTTTCAGCCGCATATTCTGTAGTTTTTAAAAATGGCATTTTAAAATCATTTTTATCAGTCATTGGTGTTTTTATAAATCCAGGTGATACTAAGCAGATACGTACATCTGATCTTTTAAAATCAAAATATAAACTTTCCGCTAAATTATTTAAAGCAGATTTAGAAGGTCCATAACCAGTAGAGTTTGGTAACCCCCTATATCCAGCAATAGATGAAACAATAGTGATAATACCTTCTTTTTTATTTTTAAAATATTCTTCTACAGCTTTAATGCTATTTAATGTTCCAAAAAAATTTACTTTAAATACATCTTCAATTTGCTCAACATCAATATCTTTTTCTTTTTTTGGATCCCATGTTCCTGTTGAAAAAAAACAAATATCAATACCTTGAAATTTATTCTTAATTTGTTCAAAAACTTCTCTGCACTTTGACTTATCTGTTACATCTAAAGGAAATCCATAAATGTTATGATTATTATCAGAGATTTCCTTGAGTAGGTTTTCACGCCTTGCCGAAATTGCTACATTCCAACCCTCGTTAGCAAATTTAATGGCTAAAGCTTTGCCTATTCCAGTACTTCCACCAGTTATCCAAATAGTTTTTTTATTCATTATATAAAGATGTATATTACTTATATGTTAAAAAATAAATTTTTATCATTTATACTTTTTTTTGTAATTACTTTTTCTGCGTCATTTGTTGGTGGTTTAGTATCAATTAACCTTAAGGAACCCTGGTATTCAGAGCTTATTAAATCAAAATACAATCCACCAGATTGGATATTTGCACCTGTATGGACAACTTTGTATCTAATGATGACATTAGCTATATGGTTTTTTTGGCACACAAAAAACAGAGATATAAATACAGTTTATATTTATTTTATTCACATAATCTTTAATACAACTTGGAGTATTGTTTTTTTTGGTTTTCATCAAATTTTTTTAGCTTTGGTTGTATTAATGATTTTAATCTTATTAATTATTGTTCTTATTTTAAGGTTTAAACGTGTCAATTTTGTAAGTTATTATTTAATGATTCCCTATTTACTTTGGTGTTGCTATGCACTATTTCTGAATTTTAACCTGTTAATGCTAAATTGAATGGATGATGTTGTAATAGTTGGTGGAGGTATAATTGGCGCTGCAACAGCTTATTTTCTATCTAAAGAAGGTAGAAAAGTAAAAGTAATTGAAAGGGACCCAACTTATAAAAATGCATCTTTTCCACTTTCACTAGGAGGTTTTAGAAGACAGTTTTTTCAAACTGAAAATATTTTATTGGGTAAATTTGCTAGAGATTTTATTTTTCAAATTCCTGAATTACTTAAAACTGAAAAAAATCCTAATCCAACCGCAAGTATGGTAACCAATGGTTACTTGTTAATGTTTGGACCCGATCATGCTGAGGAGCAATATAAAGCTTTAGAAAATCACAAAGCCTGTGAAGCAGGAACAAAAAATATTAAAGGCTCAGAATTAACAAAATATTTTCCTTATATTAACAATGATGGAATCGAAACAGCAACATTTACTGATAATCAAAGTGAAGGTTGGATAGATCCTTTTATGTTTCATAGTGCATTAAAAAGTAAAGCCACTGAACTTGGAGCTGAGTTTATAAAAGGTGAAGTAAAATCTCTCTCTGAAATAAAAGCTAAAACAATTATTTCTGCAGCTGGATGCTGGACAAAAGAATTATTGGAAGATATTCCAGTTGAACCACAAAAGCATACGGTATTTAGAGTAAAGTGTCCCAAACATATTCCTGAAATGCCATTAACAGGAGATTTAACCACTGGAGTTTATTGGAGACCTGAGGGAAAAGAATATTTAGCAGGATCTCCAAAATCAGTCTTTGATGCAAAAGATCTTGAACCTGCATGGGATGATTTTGAAGAACTTGTTTGGCCTGCATTAGCTAAAAGAATACCTGCAATGGAGGAACTTAAATTGACTGGAGGATGGGCTGGTTACTATGATTGCAATAGATTAGATAACAATGCTGTTGTTGGTAAACATCCTAAATTTGATAATGTTTATTTAGCTACTGGGTTCACAGGTAGAGGATTAATGCAAGCTCCAGGAATAGGAAGAGCTCTTACAGAATTAATTACTACAGGTGCATACCAATCAATTGATATATCAAATATGTCAGTCGAAAGGGTTTTAGGAAAAGAAGCTAGAACAGAACCTTACGTTTTATAATCAAGTTCCACAAAAAGTTTGATATTTTTTATCTGATGTAGAAGGGTATTGATAATCTTCTTTTCTTTCTTGTTTATCGTAGGGTTTTTCTAAAACTTCTAACATTTTATTGAATGGTTTTAAATCATTCTGTTCCGCAGCCTCTAAAGCCTCTTCAACTTTATGGTTTCTTGGAATAAATAATGGGTTGTTAGTTCTCATTAATTCCATAGATTTCTCTGAAGCGCTGTTATTTTTTAACAATCTATCTTCCCATCTTTTTTTCCAGTTAATAAAATCTTTATCATTATATAATTCAACTTTTTTTTGATCGATATTCATCAAATAACAAAATGTGTTTGTATAATCTGCTTTTTTCTCATGCATCCAAGTTAAAAGATCTAAAATTAAAAATTTATCTTTATCATCTAAACCAAATAATCCTAATTTATCTCTCATCATGTTCATCCATTTTTCTTCATATTTTTTTTCAAAAGAATTAATTGATTCAGTGGCAATTTTGATAGCTTTTTCTTGATCTTTATTAATTAAAGGAATTAAACATTCAGCAAATCTGGCTAAGTTCCATTTTGTAATGGCAGGTTGATTGCAATAAGCATATCTGCCTGTTTGATCAATTGAACTAAATACAGTTTTTGGATCATAGGTATCCATAAATGCACAAGGTCCGTAATCAAGGGTTTCTCCTGAGATAGCCATATTGTCAGTATTCATTACACCATGTATGAAACCAACTCTCATCCAGTTCACAACTAAATTACATTGCCTTTCTATTAAAAGGTTGATTAAGTCTAAAGGTTTATTATTTGAATCCTTAATTTCTGGGTAGTGTCTATCAATCGTGTAATCTAACAAAGTCTTTAATTCATTTTCTTTTTGTCTTGCTGCTATATACTGAAATGTTCCAACACGAATATGACTAGATGCTACGCGAGTAAGAATTGCACCCTGTAGAGTTTTTTCTCTAAAGACATCTTCTCCAGTTTTGACTACAGCTAGACTTCTCGTTGTAGGGATATCTAAAAAACTCATAGCTTCACTAATTATATATTCTCTTAACATAGGACCAAGAGCTGCACGGCCATCACCATTTCTTGAAAAGGTTGTTTTTCCAGAACCTTTGAATTGAATATCATATTTTTTATTTAACTTCGTTATATGTTCTCCTAATAAAACTGCCCTTCCATCACCAAGCATTGTAAAATGACCAAACTGATGCCCTGCATAAGCTTGTGCAATTGAATTACTACCTTCTGGTAAAATATTACCTGAAAAAATTTCAGATAATTCTTTATTAGTAACCTTTGAAAAATCTAAATCTAATTCGGAAGCTAGACTTTTATTTAATAAAACTAACTCAGGATTTTTTACAGGTACTGGATTAATATTTTCTTTAAATGAATTTGATAGATCAAAATATGTATTGTCGAAATTCCAATTTATTTTGTTCATAAAAAAAGCGATTTATAACAATATAAACCGCTTTTTTTGAATTTTAATTTTTATTTTTTCTTGTATTTGGCTGCTTCTTCAGACCCACCAGTGGCTGAACCTTTACTATATGAGTGAGCACCCATACCAGCTAATTGGCCATCTTTTACAATTAAGTATTGATTTCTAATTTCTTTACCTTCAAAGAAACATTCCAGTATCTCTCTAACTCCATCTGCATACCTTGATTGTGCAGTTAAAGATGTCCCTGAAGTATGAGGTGTCATACCATGATTTGGCATGCTTCTCCATACGTGATCATTAGGCGCTGGCTGGGGAAACCAAACATCTCCTGCATAACCACTTAATTGACCACTCTTTAATGCCTTAGCAATTGCATCACGATTACAGATTTTTCCTCTTGCGGTATTTACAATATAAGCACCTTTTTTCATCTTACTTATCATAGCATCATCAAATAAGTTTTCAGTTTCTGGATGAAGAGGACAATTAATTGTCACTACATCACAAACTTTGACCATAGATTCTACAGACTCATGAAATGTAAGATTAAGTTCTTTTTCAACAGCGTCAGGTAATTTATGTCTATCAAAGTAATGCAAATGGACATCAAATGGTTTCATTTTTCTGAGTGCATCTAAACCAATTCGCCCAGCAGCAACTGTCCCAATATGCATGCCCTCTACATCGTATGATCTTTGAACAGCGTCAGCAATATTCCATCCACCTTCATTAACGATTCTATGTTGATTATGGTAATCCCTTACCATTGAAACAATCATCATAACAATGTGTTCAGCTACCGATCTAGAGTTACAATAAGTTACCTCTACGACGTCAATTTTATTATCCATTGCAGCTTGTAAATCGACGTGGTCTGACCCAATACCTGCTGTGATTGCCATTTTCAAATTTTTAGCTTTCGCAATTCTTTCTTTAGTTAAATAATATGGAAAGAAAGGTTGTGAAATTACTATATCAGCATCAACAATATGTTTGTCAGCCTCACATCCATCTCCATCTTTACTATTAGTTACAACCAACTCGTGACCGTTGTTTTCTAAAAATTTTCTTAGTCCTAATTCACCAGATACACATCCTAATAGTTGTCCTGGAGTATAATCTCTTCCTTTTGGTGAAGGTAAGGTCATTCCATCTGGATATTTTTCTATTTTTGGTAATTCAGAAAGTGCATATGATTTTGGCATTCCACCTTTAGGATCATCATACAATATGCATAATATTTTCATTTAATCTCCTAATTATAATTAATATTTATATACGGCATCTAACATTATTTTTTGGTACCTAGCAAATGAATTGTGTTTATTTTGGGTAAGACTTTTTTAAAATAAAACGGTTAATAACTATTGCAAAAATTATAATTATAATTGATCCAATTATTACAGGAGTAAATAAGTAGTCAAAGGATACGCTTCCTATAATTACTATTATTGGATTTCCTCCCGCTGGAGGATGAGTGACATTAAGTAAAATCATTAAACCAACTCCAAAACCTACAGCTAAAGGAATAATTATATAAAGTGGTAATGGAATAAAGTTTAAAAAAAGCATTCCAACTAACGATGTAACTAAATGACCAAAAAAAACATTTTTTGGTTGAGCAAATGGGCTTTCTGGATACCCGTAAAGTAAAACCATTGATGAGCCAAAGGAAGCTAATAAAAATATTCCAAACTCAGTTTTATAGGTTAAAAAAGTTAATACCGCTATTGTAATTATAGAAAATAGACCAGCAAAAATAGATTGTTTTAAATTTCCCATTAGATTATTTAGATACAATTTTTTTTAATGCATTAAAAGGTAATAAAATACACTCTTTTCTAGCAATATATTTTTTTTTAAATAATATTTTCAATAATACCCATTTTTTTTCTTTTATCTCATTATCTTCATCAAAATAAGACTTAGCTTCCTCACACAAATTATAAATTTTATCTTTTTGATTATTAATTGAGATTTTTGAGAGTAAGCTAGCAGATGCTTGACAAAAAATGCAGGACTTACCATTATATCCAAAATCAATTATTTTATCATTTTTGATTATTAATTCTATTTTTAACTCATCTCCACATAAGGGATTTTTTAATTTAGAATAATGTGTACGATTCTTGATATTCTTATTATTATCAGTATTAGATGCGATATTAATTATTTCTAAATCCATTTTAATTTATATGATATTTATATAATAAATAAATGAAATCTTATAGCCAAGCTGTAAATATTCTTAAAAGAGCTAAAATAATAATTGGTAACGAATATATAAAAAGCTCAGACAGTTTAAACAGAGTATGTGCGTCAAATATTCATTCAAAAGTCAATTATCCTTCTGCAAATAATTCTTCGTTTGATGGTTATGCGATTAATTCAAGAGATACTGAAAATTTGAATAAAAATAAATCTAAAGCTTTTAAAATAATAGGTTCTATTTCAGCAGGAAAAAAACCATTTAAAAAAAAAATTAAGAAATTTGATGCAGTTGAGATAATGACAGGTGGTATTATACCAAAAGGCCTTGATACGATTATTCCTATAGAACAAATAGACTTTTATCCAAATAATAAAATTAAAAAATTTATCTTAATTAAAAAAAAAATAAAAAAATATAATAATTTAAGGTTTGCAGGATCTGATTATAAAAAAGAGCAATTAATAATTAAAAAGGGAACAATTATTCAGTCTAAACATATGCTGGTTTTAAAAACATTAGGTGTGAAAAAAATTAAAGTTAAAAAAAAATTGAATATTTTATTTTTTTCAACTGGCAATGAAGTTTCTAACTTAGATAAAATCCCAATTTGGAAAGTAAGAAACTCAAATAGCCAATACATAGAAAGTTTAAATAATAATTTTTTATTTAATTTTGAAAATGGAGGAATTTTAAAAGATCATCATCATCAATATTTTAAATCTAGAATTAATAAAATGTTAAAATCTAAAATAGATATAGTTATGACATCTGGAGCCGTCTCTGCTGGAAAATTTGATTATATACCTAGCATTGTTAAAGAATTTAAAACATCACATTATTTTAAAAGTGTAATGATTAGACCTGGTAAACCAATTTTATTTGCAAAGATTAAGCAAAAAGCAATATTTGGTTTACCAGGAAATCCAATTTCATCTGCAGCTTGCTTCAGGTTTTTTGTTTATCCTTATATTGAAAATATATTAAATTTGACCCCCGAAAAGCCAATTAAGGCTATTTTAAAAAATAGCTATGAAAAAAAGAAAAATTTAACAAGATTTATTAAAAGTAAACTTAGCACAACTAAGAATGGTAAAGTCGAGGTGCAGTTATTGCCTGGCCAAGAGTCCTTTAGAATTAACTCTTTTGTTAAATCAAATATATGGGCAGTACTACCAAATGGACAATCCAAATTTAAAAAAGGTCAAATTATTGATTGTTTTTTTCCCAACCTTTCAAATAAAATTTTAGATTAGAGTATCTAATTTTGTTGTAGTTATAAAAATTTGAATTAATCTTTTGCGATGCTTGAATTAAAAAATCCAAAAATAGCAGTTCCAGTAGTTCTATGTGCCGGTATTTTATGGTCATTCGGACCTTTGGTTGTCAGGTATATGGATAGTCCAAATCAGGTTCCTTGGCAGTATATTTTTGGGAGAGGGCTTACTATTTTTATTATTCTTAATCTTTATTTATATTTTGAAGAAGGAATTAAATTTTGGAAAAATTATTTAAAAATTGGAAAATCAGGAATTATTGGAGGCTCAGGTCTAGGTATTGCAATGATTTCTTTTATTTATTCAATTACAAATACCACAGCTGCCATTACTTTACTATGTTTGGCTGCAATGCCCTTTTTTACTGCATTATTAGCTTTTATTTTTTTAAAGGAACAAATTTCTATTAATGTTTGGATATCAATTATTATTGCAACAGCAGGTATAATTATCATGGCTTTTGGAAATACAGAAGAAAATTCTCTTATAGGATTTATTTTTGGAATAACTTCTTCAGTAGGTTTCTCAATTTTTTCTGTTACTTTGAGATGGCGAAAGGAAACTCCTAAATTTACAACAGTCGCATTTGCTGGGTTATTTTGTTTTGTGTTTGCATCAATAATGATTTTAAGTAAAGAACAGGTTTTTTTTTCATCAAGTTATAATAGTTCTTTATTTTCTTTACATGGAACATTGGTTTGTCTAGGTTTGATTCTATACTCGATTGGTTCAAAAGCTATTCCAGCTGCCGAATTAACTTTATTATCTTTAACAGAGGTGATTGGTGGAATTTTTTGGGTGTGGTTACCTTTGTTTGGAATAAACGAGGTACCCGATACAAACACTATTATTGGCGGCTTCTTTTTATTTATATCTTTATTCTATTATAGTTTGATTATGAGATGGAATAAAAGGTACATTGGATTAAATTAATTTCTCGGAAAATAAAATGGAAAGACCAGATTTTTTTGAATTAAAAAATGGAGAAAAGGTTAAACTGCCTTTTTCCAATAAAGAATATGATCAAAGAATTTTAAAATTAAGAGATGTAATGGATAAAAATAATCTTGATATGATTATTTTAACCTCAATGCATAATATTGCTTATTATACAGGCTTTATCTATTGTTCATTTGGAAGACCTTACGGCTGTATTATAACCAAAAATAAAATCTCAACATTTTCAGCAAATATTGATGCTAGTCAGCCATGGAGAAGATCTTATTGTGATAATGTAATTTACACTGATTGGAAAAGAGATAATTTTTTAAAAGCGATTGTTTCTATTATTGGAAGAGATGAACCTCCAAAAAATATTGGGCTTGAATATGATCATGTAACTTTAGATATAAGAGAAAAAATTGGCTCTATATTTACATTTTCTGTGTTTAGAGATGTTGCAAAAAATTTAATGAAATTACGAATGATTAAATCAAATGAGGAAATTGAAATTATTAAAAATGGAGCAAGAATTGCTGATCTTGGAGGAATGGAAATTGTCAAAAATATTAAAGAGGGAAATACAGAATTAGAAATTGCAATTGCTGGTAGAGATTGTATGGAGAGAGAAATCGCAAAAACTTATCCAGGTGCAGAATATATGGATACTTGGGTTTGGTTTCAATCTGGAATAAACACTGATGGAGCCCATAATCCAAAAACAAATCGACAAATCCAAAAAGGGGATATTTTATCTTTGAATACCTTTCCAATGATTTCAGGATATTACACTGCACTTGAAAGAACTTTATTTTTAGATCATGCAGACGATGCATCATTAAAAGCCTGGGAAGCAAACGTAAAAATTCATAAGCGTGGATTAGAATTAATAAGACCAGGTATGAAATGTTCTGACATATGCCATGAACTTAATGAGTTGTTTGCTGAACTTGGTTATCTTCAATATCGAACTTTTGGTTATGGTCATTCATTTGGAGTTCTTTCACATTTTTATGGAAGAGAGTCAGGATTAGAATTAAGAGAAGATATTGAAACTGTTTTAGAGGAAAATATGGTAGTTTCTATGGAGCCGATGATTATGATCCCAGAGGGAAAACCAGGAGCAGGTGGTTACAGAGAACACGATATCTTAGTGTTAGGGAAGAGTACTACAGAAAATATTACAAAATTTCCTTTTGGCCCTGAACACAATATTATAAAAACATGACTGAAATGATTAAAAATAAAACAATTGTTAATAGTTGGAATGAATGGGACCCTCTTAAACACGTAATTGTAGGAAGGGCGGATGGAACCTGTATTCCTTCTCCAGAGCCTGCTTTAGATGCTAAAGTTCCTGAAGATAGTGATATGAGAGGCCAGTTTGGTCCTCGGACACAAGAAACTATTGATAAGGCCAATCAGCTATTAGATGATTTTTCGTATACGCTTGAGAAAAGAGGAATTAAAGTAGATAGACCAACACCAATTAATTTTAATCAAAAAACCTCTACTCCAGATTGGGAAGCAGAGACCATGTTTGGATGTATGCCACCCAGAGACGTTTTGTTAACTGTTGGTAATGAAATATTGGAGGCGACCATGAGTTATCGTTGTAGATGGTTTGAATACTTATGTTATCGCCCATTATTAAAAAATTATTATAATCAAGATTCTAATATGAGACATGAGTCAGCACCAAAACCTAGATTAACAGATGCAGATTATAGAAAAGATTATCTCTCAGATAAAATTGGTGTTCAAAAAAGGTTAGAATGGACTGAGCAAAAATATTTTGTAACTACAGAGGAAGAACCATTATTTGACGCTGCAGATGTTTTGAGATTTGGCAAAGATTTAGTTGTTCAACATGGATTTACAACAAATTTGAAAGGTATAGATTGGTTGAAGAGACATTATAAAGATCACAGAATTCATGCTGTAAATTTCCCAGGAGATCCATATCCTATTCATATAGATGCAACTTTTACTCCAATTAAAGAAGGTTTAATAATAAATAATCCTCAAAGAAGATTGCCAAAAGAACAGAGAAAACTATTTGAAAATAATGGTTGGGAAATTGTAGATAGTGCACAACCTGCTCATAATGAACCTCCAGCACTTTGTTATTCATCTGTTTGGCTATCAATGAATGTTTTAGTGATTGATCCTAAAACAGTTTGTGTTGAAAAAAGCGAAGTCTATCAAGCAGATCAATTAGATAAATTAGGCATGGAAGTCATACCTGTAGATTTAAGAGATGCATATGCATTTGGTGGAGGACTTCATTGTTGCACAGCAGATGTTTATAGAGAGGGTACCTTAAAAGATTATTTTCCTAAACAATTGTAATATAGTATCAATCTTATATTTAATAATTTAAAATTGTATATATTTAATGAGGAATATAATATTTAATTTTCGATTAGTAATATCTATAAATTTAATAATTCTAGGTTTAAAATTAAATGCTTATAAATTTTGTGCGTTTATAATTTGGTTAAATATTCAAAAATTTAGAAATTTAAATGCAAATTCAAAAAAAAAAATTTTAAGAAAAGTTTTAATATTTCCTAAGAGTGGTGGAAATGAAGATTTAATTGAGTCGTTTAAAAATAAAAGAAATAATAACATAGTTTTTTTTTGGCTTCCAAGAAAGTTCTTAAAAGGTATTCATTCATATTATTTTAGAGATAGCCATGTGATTGATTATTTTACAAAAATAAAAAGTTCTGACCAAATTTATAAAAAAAATTTATATGTGAAATCCTTAACTAAAATATTTTATTCATTAAATAAATTTTTGAACTTTGATGCTTTTATAAGTTTTAATATATTCTATTACGCAGAGAAATATTTAGATGAAGTTTGCATTAATCTAAATAAAAAATTTATAGTTCTTCATAAAGAGTCTACTTTTACCCCTATAGAGGAAAAAGATGCAACTAAAATATATGAAAAAAATAACGACAAATCAATTGCAAGTAAAATTTCAGTATATTCTAAAAGTCAAAAAAATATTTTGATAAAAAGTAAAATTGCTAGCAAAAAACAAATTATAGTGAATGGATGCCCACGGTCTGATTATTCTTTTAAATTAAGAAAAATAAAGCCGCAAAATAATATTATTGTATTTTACTTAATTGAAAAAAAAAGAAGCCAAAACTTAGTTTTAAAAAAATCCCGATTTAATTGGAACAATTTATATTATCAAACTCTAAAATTTATTTTGGAATATGCAAAAAATAATCCAGATATCAAATTAATACTTAAGGGGAAAACAGGAGTCCATAATGAACTTCTTAAATCAAATTTCTTAACTAAAAATTGTATTTTCATAAATGGTGGTACAGGGGAAAAATTTTTAAGAGATGCAAAAGTTATAATTGCCTTTAATTCAACTATAGTGTTTGAAGCTATAGCAAGCAATCGAAATGTAATTATACCAAACTTTAATAGAGAAAATATTAAAAAAAGAGAATTAGTTTATAAAATAAATAATAAAAATTATTTTGTAAATTCAAAATCACAATTTTTTAAAAAAATAAATTTTTATTTAGATTCAAATCACAAAAACAGAAATTTATCGAATAAAGAAAAAAAAATATTAGATTATTACCTTGGGAATGCAGATGGAAAATCAGGAAAAAGGCTTGAAAAATTTTTAAGAAAGACTATTCGTTAAGGATAATTAAGTTTAATTATTATATATAAATTTAAATAAATAAATAATTAAGTTATATAAACTTGTAAAAATTATAATATGAAATTAGCTGCCGTAATTGTTAGCAGAAAAGATAGTGTAAGAATTCAATATAAATCTAGAAAGAAAATCAAAGATCAAAGTTTAGTTGAGAGAAAAATATCTCAATTAAAAAAAGTTAAATCTTTGGATGAGATTTATTTGGGTACAAATGATTTGAGTCTTAGAAAATTATCAACAAAGTATAAGATTAAATTCATTAAAAGAAAAAATAAATACTGTGATGAAAAAAAAACGACTGCAAATGAAATGATTAGAAATATGTTAAAATATGTCGATGCTGATGTAATATTATGGGCTCACCCGACAAATCCTTTCATAAACCATGAAATTTATGAAAAAGCTATTAGCTTATTTAAGAAATATTCTAAAAAATTCGATAGTTTATTTTCAGCAACTATTATTAAAAATCATTTCTGGAGTCATAAAAAAAAACCTATCAACCATAAACCTTTTTCTAAAAAACATGTGGTAGCAAGTAAACTTCCTGCAATTTTTGCACAGAATGGAGGAATTTTTATAAGATTAAAAAAAGATATGATAAAAGATGGGAGATTTGTCGGTAATAAACCTTATATCTTTACTGTAAATGAAATTGAAGGATGGGATCTTGATCACCCATGGCAACTTGAGGTAGCAAGAACATTAGTCCAATTTAAATATGCAAAATAAAATTAATTTTTTATGAAAAAAAAATTATCTTTGCTAATAATATTTGGATTAATCTTATTTTTTGTAATTAATTACACTATTATTAATAATAGTTTTTCTAAATTAAAAAATTATGTATCAAATGATAATAAGTTTTTAATTAAAAAATTTCTTTTTCCTTATAAATATATATCTCAACTAGAAAATGAAATTTTAAAAAATAATTCTCGATCACCAATTAGTGAAGTTTTTTTTGCTGTAAAAAAAGAACTTAATTTTAAAAAAAGTTTTAAGGATTTTAAAACTGAAAAAAGACCTATAGAAAACCTTTCAAATGGGAAAATATTAGCTAAGTATAAATTGTTTAACTTTCATGCTGGAATAAACCACACAATTCCGGGAACTGGTTTTATAGATTTTTATAATAATGATCTTTTTATTTTATCAGCTCGTGGAATTCTTGGATATGCAAAAAATTTCGATAATGAAATTTCTTTTAAACAAATTAAAAACAATTTAAATGATTTTATTGGTGTAGAGCAATTTTATAAAGATAATTGGTTTTCTTTTAAAGATCTACTTATACATGATAACAATATTTTTGTATCTTTTACTGAGGAAATTAAAGAGGATTGTTGGAATACGAGTTTAGTTTTTGGAAAGTTAGATTACAACAAAATCAATTTTGTTAAATTATTTTCTAGTGATAATTGTATTCACTCTATCAATAACATAGATAAAGAATTTAATGCCCATCAATCAGGCGGTAGAATAATTAATTTTGACAATGATCATGTCTTGTTAACCATAGGAGATTATAGAAGCAGATTTCTGGCTCAAGATATAGCCAGTGTAAATGGCAAGATAATTAAGATAAATATTAATGATAGCAGCTATAAATTATTTTCAATGGGCCATAGAAATCCACAAGGTCTATTACTAGATAAAAAAAATTATATTGTTTTAGAGACAGAGCACGGACCAAAAGGAGGAGATGAAATAAATTTAATTAGTTTAGAGGAAATTAATAGTGATAATATTCCAAATTATGGTTGGCCAATCTCATCAGCAGGTGATCATTATAAAGATCCAAATGGAGACAAATATGAAAAATATCCACTATATAATTCTCATAGTGAATATGGATTTATTGAACCGCTTAAATCTTTTGTACCATCAATTGGTATTTCAGAAATAGTGAAAATTGGTGAAAAAAAATATGCATTTGGTTCTCTAAAAAAAAGAGCACTTTATTTCTTTGAATTAAACAGTGAAAATCAAATTATAGAATTAGAAGAGGTTGAAATATTTGAAAGGATTAGAGATTTAAAATTTTTTAATAATCGACTATTTTTATTTCTAGAAGATTCTCCCTCGATTGGAGTAATTTCTTTAGAATAAAATAGTTTATTAAAACTTATGACCAGGTTGAAAAAATTAATAATTGCTTGCGATGGAGAATCTGCCAGCGGGAAAAGCACAGCAGCAAAACTTATCTCAAAAAAATACAAACTTTTATTGATTAATTCGGGCTTGTTGTACAGATATTGTAGTAAAATAATTATTAAAGATAAACCTGAAAATATTATTACATTTTTAAAAAAAAAACTTAAAAAAATTTCTTATAATAAAATAGCGAAACAAAAACTCCATTCAGAAGAAATTTCAAGTCATGTAGCTATTATTGCTACCAATAAAAAAGTTAGACAAATTGTAAATCAATTACAAATGAAAATTATTAAAAGAAATAGAAGAGTTTGTGTTGAGGGGCGCGATATAGCAAGCAAGGTCTTAAAAAAAAATCCGAAATATGATGTAGCTTTTTATTTTAAATGTAATTTAGAGGTTGCAGCTTATAGAAGATGGTTAGATCTTAAAAAATCAGTTCCACTTAAAAAAGTAAAAAGATCTCTAAGAATTAGAACTAACTTAGATAAAAAAAGAAAAAACAGTCCTCTAATTAGAGTTAAAGGGTCAGTATTAATTAGAACTGATCATTTAAATAAAAAACAAGTTTTGAGCAAAATGTCAAAAGTAGTTGATAGAGTTTTAAAAAATTAATACTTATTTTCCTTTGGAGTCTCTTCTAAAATCTCAGATATATTCATATTAGGATTTGGATCTTGTATTGGCTCAGTTTGTGGATTAAGTTCAATTCCGGCAGGTGTAATTGTTTGAGGCATAGCAACAAATTGTGAATCTGGATTATCAACTGTTTGTCTTACTTTCATTCTATAAATTCCAAAAAATCCAATTATTGAGTGGAAGAAAAATAAAAATATAAAAAATCCGTTTGGACCAACTAAATCCATAAATACCGAACATAGAAAAGGTCCACTCATTGCTCCTAATCCAAATACAAATTGAAGTCCTGCACCTGCTGCTACAAATTTTTCTTTAGAAATATAATCATTTGTATGCGCAAGGATCAGTGAAAACATAGGCAAACTACAAAATGAAAAAAGTACTAAAAAAATATAAAACCAAGTTTTACTGGTAGCTAAACCATCTGGCAAATACATTTGTCTAGAAACTAAAATTGCAATAAGAGCAAACAATGCAGCAGCAAAAGTTGAAACTACAATAACTAATCTTCTATCATATATATCTGATATTTTTCCAACTGGAAATTGTGATATAGCTCCTGAGATTGCTAATAAAAATGTTACAATTGATATCTCTAATATTGTAAAATTCATTGAAGTTGCATAAACAGCTAATAATGTAAATAATGCAGCTTGTATTGTTCCATAAAAAAAAGAACTAACCATTCCAAAAGGAGATGCATCGTAAAGATCTTTTAATGTCATTGCTTTAATCCTTCTAAAGGTAGGTGGTTTTTTTTTAGTTAATAAAATAGGAATTAAAGCAGCTGAAGTAATAACTGATATTAATATAAAAGGCTGAAAATTTTCAGGACTACTAAAGTTAAGTAAAAACATACCAACACCCATTGCGGCATAAAGTATGACCATATATATTGATAAAACACTTCCCCTATTTTTGTTGCTTGACCTGTCATTAAGCCAACTTTCAGCAACTGTATAAATACAAACCATACTAATTCCAGTCAACATTCTTAACAAAAACCAAATAAATGGATTTATCAATATTGAATGAATTAAAATAACTAAAGATGCTAAAGATGCAAATGCTGCAAAAACTCTTATGTGGCCAACTCTAGAAATTATATTTGGGATTGTAGCTGCGCCTATAAAGTATCCTACAAAATATCCAGACATCAAGAAGCCAGTAGCAGTCAAACTAAAATCTTCTTGTACAGCTCTTACTCCAAGCAAAGACCCTTGAAAACCATATGCCATCATTAAACATCCCATACCCAAAAATAGAGCCCAAGAATTTTTAAGCACTTTATTCATATGAAATGACCTCTATTTCTGATTTGTGGCCAAATCAAGTAATTTATAATTTGAAAATTAAGATTTTTTAAGTTTGAGAAAAGAATGAATAGCAATTGTTAAAATGATAATTAATCCACCCTGAATAGTTTCAGGACTAGGTTGCTCTTTGATTACCATCCATACCCAAAAAGGGCCAATTATTGTCTCTAATAAAAAGAAAAGGTTTACCTCTTCAGCAGGAATAAACCTTGGTGCAATTGTTACCATTACAAAAGGAATTGCTACACACATTACACACATTAAAGGGACAATAAACAGGTCTTGATCAGCTAAAACGTAAGTCTCAATGAAAAAAATTGCAAATATAGCTACAAATAACTTACCAACTACGGCTGCTGGCACCAGATTTTTTTTTTTAGCAGACCTAATAGTTACCGCTCCAACTGCAAGTCCCACTGCTGTTACAAAACCTAATATGTCTCCATAAATACTGCCTAATTGTAAAGAGTCATAAAATATATAAACAGCAGCCATAAATGTGACGGCAATTGCTATCCAGGTTTTTTTATCAGGTATTTCTTTTAAGAAAATTGCTCCTAAAATTGCAGATAGCATCGGAGCCATTGCTATCATGACCAAAGTATTTGCCACATTGGTGTTTTGAATTGAAACAACAAAAGTGATATTGGTAATTGAAAAAGTAATAATATAAACTAACCCATGATGACCACTATTTAAAAGCATCTTAAAAAAATTAAGTTTATATATAATTAACATTCCAATTAAGACTGTAAAAAACGGAATTATTCCACGATAAAAAACTAAACTCCAAGTATCAACATTAGATAATCTGATAAATAAACTATCTGGAGTAATAAACATTACTGCAACAAATGCTAATAAAGATCCTTTTTGTTGGTCTGACAAATTATTCATACCTTAAGTTCTTTCCAAAAAATTTTTGCTAAATTTTTTCCTGTTAAATCATAAAATGTTTTTAATCCAGTGGGAGAGGTAACATTAATATCTCCATTTAGTTTTTGATCAATTAAGTCAATACCTGCAAAAAAAATATTTGATTTTTTTAAATCTCTTGCAATTAATTTTGATATTTGATTTTCTTTTTTTGTTAATTCAGTATTAATTGGTTTAGCACCTTTACTCATATTACTTAAAAATGATCCTTTTTTAGGGACTCTAGATATTGCCCCACATACTTTACCATTTATTAAAAATACTCTTTTATCTCCATAGCTAATTTTAGATAAAAATTTTTGACAAATAATATAATTATGTTTTTTAATATATTGATTAATAAATTTTTGATTAAATTTATTTAAAAGATGAATATTATTTCCACTAAAGCTATTTATAGGTTTTAAAATTATTTTCTTATGAGTTTTGAAAAATTTTTTGATCTCTTGAATATTTCGGGAAAAAATTGTTGGTGGCATAAATTTTTGGTATTTAGCTGAATAAAGTTTTTCTGATACATCTCTGATTGAGCTAGGATTATTTAAAATTTTAACTTTATCTTTAATTACGTCTAGAATGTGAGTACTAGAAATATATTCAAGATTAAAAGGAGGATCCTGACGAATTAAAATAAATTCACATTTAGATAATTGTAATTTTTGTTTTTTTAATATCTTAAAAAATTTTTTTTTTGAATAATCAAATTTAACAAAAAATCCAAAGGCTATAACTTTTGAGTTAATTATAGATAGATCTTTAGGTTCATAATAAAATATCTTATATTTTTTAATTTGAATTTCATGTGCAAGAAAAATACTAGTATCGGATTTAGGGTTTAGTTTTGAGGGGTGGTTTCCTTGAATCGCAACAATTTTATTTATCATATAATTCACTTAAATCTTCATTTTTAGAAAATTTACTAATCATATGATCTGCATTTGTAGTTTTATTATCAATTATATTTTGTAAATGATTTAAAAATATTGTTTCATTTTTTCTACTTTTATTAAGAATATCTCTATTTTCTAAACCTTTTCTTGATAAATTTAATAAATTTGATGCCCAGTAAAGAAGGTCTTTGCCCATCAATTGAGTGTTGAGTCCTTTTTGAGGAGCTTCGAGGTAAGCATTGATTATTTTATTTTTATCCCATTTCGAAATCAATTCATAAACTTCATCAAGATTTCCATATAACATTCCAGTGAAAAAGGCTGGACCTGCACATAAACAATCCCAACCACAAGTATCCATTGATCTTAATTCTATATATTTTTTTAATCTATTTTCAGTGAAAATCGTACTAAGATGAATAGATAAATCATCTTTATCAGGTAAACGATTATTAATTTCTTTAATTTTTCCATCCATAAAGTCTTTAAATATATATTCTTTTCCTGAAAGATAATTTTCTTTTTCTTTAATAAATAAAATTGGAAAATTCATGACAAACTCAGCATACTTTTCAAAATTTAATTCTTCAAAGAATAACTTTGGTAGTCCACCACGAGAAGTATTTTGCCAAACTTTTGATCTATAAGATAGATAATTACTTTTTTTTTTTTCAACAATTGAGGAATTTGCAAATAAAGCAATGGATATAGGTACGATGGAGTTGATAATCTTAAATTTTTTTATAAAATCATTTTCAGATCCATAATCTAAATTTAATTGTGTTCCGCAAGTTCTATACATCATATCTAGACTTAACTCACCACCTAGGGGCATAACTTTAGTCATTAATTCGTATCGTTTCTTTGGATTATTGGATATTTGACTGAGTTTTGAAATAGGATCAAATCCAGCGCTTACAATATTAATATCTAATTTTTTTGTGACCTGTTTCAGTTCAAATAAATAATCTTGAGACTCTGCACAAGCCTCATGAATATGACTCAATTTTTCACCAGATAATTCTATTTGGTTTCCAGGCTCTAAGGATATATTTTTATTACCGTTGCTTAATCCAATAATATTTCTGTTCTCTAAGGTTGGAGTCCAACCAAACTCCATTAGAGCCGTGAACATCTCTTTAATTTGAGAATAATTAATTCTTTTATGACTTTTATTGTTAAATAAGAATTTTTCATGTTCTATACCAATTTTAAAATTTTTAATTTCTTTAATTCCTGATTTAAAATAATCAATAATATTTTCTTTAGATCTTATCATAAGTATTTAAATAATACTTTATCGTAAAATTTAAAGTAAAGAATATGGTTTTCTTGAAAAAATTTTTTTCACTAAAGGTCTAAAAAAATCTAAAGAGAATGATTTGTAATTAGGATCAAAAGAGTTTTGATCATATTTTTCACAAAAGTCTATTGTGGCTTGATAGTATTTGTGATTTTTATATTTATCTCTTTTATTTTTGTCACCCCCTAAATGATGTGCGTAATAAAACAATTGAAATTCTCCATGTTTTTCTATTATCCAGTGTGTTTTCTTTGATACATATGGTTTTAGAATTGCTGCAGCATATTCTGAATGATTTAATGGTGCTAACTCATCTCCAATATCATGTATTAACGCTGCAACAATCATCTCATCACTTTCCCCATTACGATAGGCTCTTGTTGCGCTTTGGAGAGAGTGCTCTAATCTTGAAATTTGGTAACCTTCCAATGTATCTGTCAGATTAGACATGAATTTTAATATTCTCTCAGCAGTTTTGCCTGCAAAGTTTTTTTCATATTCGTCCAGAAAAAGATAATCTTCTTTTGTTCCATCTTTCATCTCCGTAAAACTTACTTTTTTCATTTTTAGTTATTTGATGCTGAACTTAATAATGATAATTGAGTAATCTTATTATCTCCTAGTTCATCTATTGGTTTAACAGGATATTCACCAGTGAAATAATGATCAGTTAACTGAGGATAGTTATGATTTCTTTTTTTAAACCCAACTGCTCTATACATACCATTTATTGATAAAAATTTTAAAGATTTCGCACCAATATATTCACAAATTTCCTTATTTGTTTTATTAGCAGCTAATAATTCTTTTCTTGTAGGAGTATCTACACCATAAAAGTCAGGGTACTTTATTTCTGGGCAAGCTATTTTCACATGCACTTCTTTAGCACCAGCATCATAAAGCATTTTAACAATTTTATGTGAAGTTGTTCCCCTAACCAATGAGTCATCAATTAAAATTATCTTTTTATCTTTAATAGTTGTTTGATTGGCATTAAGTTTTAATTTAACACCCAAACTTCTTATTTGTTGACTAGGCTCAATGAAAGTTCTTCCAACATAATGGTTTCTAATTAAACCAAGTTCAAAGTTTTTACCCAAATGTTGAGCGTAACCCAAAGCTGCCGCATTTCCACTATCTGGTACAGGCACAATTATATCTGCATCTAATGAATTTTCTTTTGCTAGTTCTTTCCCTAAATTTTTGCGATGTTCATAGGCAGTTTTTCCATTTAAAATACTGTCGGGTCTAGCAAAATAGATATATTCAAAAACACAGGGTCTTACTTTTTTAGGAGGAAAAGGCTTTATGCTCTCTAATTTGTCATTTTCAATTAAAACAATTTCACCATTTTCTACTTCTCTGACAAATTTGGCTCCAATTATATCTAATGCACAAGTTTCAGATGCAAGTACATAACTTTTTTTTAATTTTCCAATCACTAGTGGTCTTATTCCATAAGGATCTCTAACACCAATAAGTGATTTTTGAGTTAACATTACAAGAGAATATCCTCCTTGGATTTGAAAAATAGCGTCAACTATTTTATCAATGGTCTTAACTCTCTTTGATTTTGCTATTAATTGTACAATTGTTTCTGTATCTGAAGTAGTATAAAAAATAGCACCATCTTCAACTAGTTTATTTCTCAAATATATAGAGTTAGTTAAATTTCCATTATGAGCGACTCCAATTCCACCAGCATTTGTATCAGCAAAAAAAGGCTGAATATTTCTTAAAGTGTTACTTCCAGTAGTGCTATATCGATTATGACCAATTGCATAATTACCTTTAAGCCCTTTTAAAACTTTTGCTTGATTGAAATTATCACCAACTAGACCAAACCTTTTTTCAGAGAAATATTTTTCACCATCAAAAGTAACAATTCCACAACCTTCTTGCCCTCTATGTTGAAGAGCATGAAGACCTAAAGCTGTTAAAGCAGATGCATCTTCGATATTACTTATACCGAATACACCACATTCTTCTTTTAGCTTTGGATTAAAGTTCTTCAATTTTTTCTTTTGAATCTTGGTATGTTTTTTCATCTGGGAATTCTTTCAAAAGATAATTACTACCTTTCTCTAAATATGGGAAGACATAAGATTTATCCACATTTATAGGCCATTTATCATTATTATACACTATATGGACACCAGAAAATAGACACACTGATATTATGTAGGCTCTCACAAAACCAAAAAAGAATCCAAAAATTGTGTCCAAACTCCCAATTCCTG
>CACFWD010000007.1 GCA_902569975.1 uncultured Pelagibacteraceae bacterium
ATTTGGTTTCAAATTAAATGGATTTGTAACAACAAAACCTGATCTAAGTTGCACCGAAAATTATTTAAAAAGTAAAACAGGAAATCCAATAGAAGTTTTAGGTAAAAGAGAGGATCTGACTCCAGAAAATATGGCTAGAATAGTAAAAAAATTTAAAGAGGCTGGAGCAACTATACTTGGGGGATGTTGTGAAACAAGACCTTCGCATATTGAAGCAATAGCAAAACTTAAATAGCTTTTTTATTATCTGCTTTTTTAACGAAGTAAATACCAATACAAACAGCTATTAAAGAAATTAAAACTTTAATTGTTATTAATTCTTTAAGAAAAACGTATCCTAAAATAGTTCCAAAAATTGGTATTAAGTAAGAAACTTGTGATTGAAAAATTAAACCATTGTTTTTTAAGATTCTAAATCTCAACAACCAAGCAACTCCTGTTGGAACAATACCTAAGTATATGACTGAAATTAAAGAGTCTGTTCTTGGAATTATATGCCAGGGCTGTTCGATAAAGCTTGCTAAAGGTATTAAAATAATAATTGCCCAGATTAATATTGAACCTGTTACATTTTCATTTTTTTTCTTGCTAATTTTTAAAGTTAAAACTCCTCCTATTACATAACAAGTTGATCCAAGTAAAATTAACAATGCAGAAATAAAATTATTTTCATCAATAAGGATATTGTCTGAAAATAAAAATACTATTCCAGAAAACCCAATTAAAATTCCAAATGTTTTAACTAAATTAAATTTTTCATTTTTGGTATAAAAATGACCTAATACAGTCGAGCTTAATGGCGTAGTAGACATTAAAATTGCTGCTAAATTACTTTGCACAGACTTTACTCCATAAGCTATTAAAAAAAATGGAGCTACCAAATTAATAAAACCAATCATTGCAAACCAATGCCAATCTTTTGAAAAAGCTTCAATTTTTATATTTTTATAATAACAAAGAAGTAAAACTGGAATTGCTCCAAAAAAAACTCTTAAAAATGCAATTGTTATAGGTCCAAAAGAATAAGTAGCAATCTTAATATTAAAAAATGCTGAAGCCCATATTAATGCTAGAGTTGTTAATAAAATGTAATCAATTAATTTTGGTTGTCTCATTCTACTATATCTTTAATATCTCCAGACGTAAGTTTTATTAATTGTCTATATTCTATTTTAAAAACACAATTGGGATGTCCTGCGGCTGCAAATACATCTTTAAACCTTTCTAAATTACTATCGACATAGATTTTAATATTAACTAAATGACCTACTGGCGAAACACCTCCGATTGTATATCCCGTAATTTTTTTAACATCCTCTGGTTTTGCCATCGAAACATTTTTTTCATTTATGATTTTTTTAATTTTATTTAATGAACATCTTTTATCTCCAGAAACTAAACATAGAATGAACTTATTCTCGCAATCAAAAAGCAAGCTTTTTACTATTGCTCCAACATTACAACCTAAAGCTGTAGCTGCATCTTGGGCAGTTCTTGCTGTTTGATCTAAACAAATGATCTTAAGATTTGGGTCAAAATCTTTAATAGATTTTTCAGCTCTTTTTACTGGTTCTTTATTCAGTATTTGATTCACAGTTATTTTTAATAATTATTAAATATTATTGCATAAATACATTACTTATGTGAAAATTGCATAGGTGATATTTATTAAATAAGCAATATTTTTAGTCATTATTTTGTTAACTAGCACTAAAAATTTACACAGGAGACAAAATGAGCGCGGCAAATGTATTAAAATTTATTAAAGAAAAAGAGGCAGAATTTGTAGATCTTAGATTTACTGACCCAAGAGGTAAGCTTCAACATTTAACAATGGATGCTACTGCAGTTGATGATGGTATGCTTAATGATGGAGTGTTTTTTGACGGATCGTCCATAGCAGGTTGGAAAGCTATAAATGAGTCAGACATGATTTTAAAACCAGATTTATCAAGATTTTTTTTAGACCCTTTTACTTCTCATAATACTATAGTTTTATTTTGTGATATCTTGGATGCGATTAAAAAAACACCTTACGAAAGAGACCCTAGAGGTGTTGCTAAAAAAGCAGAAGAGTATCTAAAAGCCTCAGGCATTGGTGATAAAGCTTTTTTTGGTCCGGAACCTGAATTTTTTGTATTTGATGATGTCAGAATTAAGAATGACATGAATGAATGTGGGTTTGTACTTGATAGTAAAGAAGGTCCCTATAACTCTGGAAAAGTATATGAAAATGGAAATATGGGTCACAGACCTGGAGTAAAGGGCGGCTATTTTCCTGTTCCTCCAGTTGATAGTGAACAAGATATGCGTGGTGAATATCTTAAAAATTTAAAAGAAGTTGGAATTAAAGTTGAAAAACACCACCATGAAGTTGCTCCAAGTCAACATGAGCTAGGAATGTATTTTGGCACTTTAGTGCAACAAGCAGATAATGTCCAACTCTATAAATATGTAGTACAAATGGTTACACATTCATTTGGTAAGACTGCAACATTCATGCCAAAACCAGTCGCGGGTGATAATGGATCAGGAATGCATACTCACCAATCTATTTGGAAAGGTGATACACCTGTATTCTCTGGTGATGCTTACGCTGGCTTATCTGAAACAGCTTTACATTACATAGGCGGAATTTTAAAACATGCTAAAGCAATAAACGCATTTGCTAATGCAACAACAAATAGTTATAAAAGATTAATTCCTGGATTTGAAGCTCCAGTTCTTTTAGCTTACTCAGCAAGAAATAGGTCAGCATCGTGTAGGATACCAATTACCTTAAGTAAAAAGGGAGCAAGATGTGAAATTAGATTCCCTGATGCATCTGGAAATCCATATTTAACTTTTGCAGCAATGTTAATGGCGGGTATCGACGGAATTAAAAACAAGATACACCCTGGTGAGTCTTTTGATAAAGATTTATATGATTTGCCTCCTGAAGAGGTAAAATCTATCCCAACTGTATGTGGCTCATTAAGAGAGGCTATGGAAAGTTTAGATAAAGATAGAGAATTTTTAACTCAGGGTGGAGTATTCACTGACGATCAAATTGATGCTTATATTGCACTAAAGTTTGAAGAAATTCACAAGTTTGAACACGCACCTCATCCTGTAGAGTTTGAGATGTATTACAGTTGTTAATTAATAAATATATTAACTACTGTCTTGTTGTAGCAATTGAATCTTTATTAACACCTTTTTTAACTACGTAGTCTTGTGTACCATTAGCGCCAGTTTCTACTTCTTTACGTAGGTCTTTAAAAAAAGATTTTTCTTTTAAAGAATCTTTTAGGTCTTTAACAAGATTTTTAAATTCAAACTTATTCATATAAGCCTTATACAAAAGATATGCATTTTAAGCAATACAGCTATGCAACTTATGGGATACTTTAAATTAACCTACTTTAAATGACTCTCCACAGCCACAACGCTCTGTTTCATTAGGGTTATTAAATACGAAAGTAGAGGATAAATCCTCTTTTTTATAATCCATTTCAGTGCCTAATAAATACATGACCGCAGCTGAGTCGATAAATACCTTAACTCCTTTTTCTTCAATAACTTCATCATTCGGGTTTATTTCTTTTGAATACTCCATAACATAAGACATACCTGCACAACCACCCGATTTAACTGAAACTCTTACTCCTAATGCATCTTTTTCAGCATTGGACATTATTTCTTTAATTCTATCTGCAGCATTATCACTCAATTTTATTATTGGATTCATTATAAATTCAACTCCAATTTAGCAGCATCAGACATCATGTCTTTAGTCCACGGTGGATCCCAGACTAATTGTAAATCAACATCATCAATTTCTTCGACTTGCATAGCTCCCTCTTTAACTTCCTTAGGTAAACTTTCAGCAACTGGACAATTAGGTGTTGTTAATGTCATTTTAATTTCAGCTATTCGACCTTTAACTTTTATATCATAAATTAAGCCAAGTTCATATATATTTACAGGCAGTTCAGGATCGTAAATTTTTCTAATTTCATCTATAATTTTATTTTTAACCTCCATAAATCTTAATCCTCAGTGCTCACTTGTTTTCCATCATTTTCCATTGCTGAGACTAACGTGTGCCACGATAAAGTAGCACATTTTACTCTCATTGGATATTGTTTTACTCCAGAAAGACACATCAATTTTGTTTTATCATCCGCTTTTAAAATATTATTTTTAAGCTCAGGATTTTCTTTTATCATTCCTAAAAAATCCTCAATTATTTCTTTTGCTTCATTCTCACTTTTTCCTTTTATTAAATCAGTCATTATCGATGCTGACGCCATTGATATTGCACATCCACTTCCTTCAAACGAAATATCTTCTACTTTTCTTTGATCATTTAATTTCAAATATATATGTACGTTGTCTCCACATAATGGATTATTTCCTTTTGCATCTTTATTAAAATTTTCTGTTTTACCTAAATTTCTAGGATTCTTTCCATGTTCTAGGATTATTTCTTGATATAATTCTTTTAAGTTCATTTTAAATCAAAAATTTTTTTACAATTATTAATTCCATCATTTAATTTATCTAAATCATCTTTAGTATTATAAACTCCTAAAGATGCTCGCGCACTTGCAGAAATACCTAATTTGTCGTGAAGGATTTGACAACAATGATGACCAGCTCTTATAGCAACTCCAGTTTCATCTAATATGGTTGCAATGTCATGTGGATGAACTCCTTCAACAGTAAAAGATAATACTCCACCTCGCTCCTTTGGATTTCCAATTAGTTTGACTGAATTATTTTTTTGTAGGATTTCTTGTCCATATTCTATTAATTCCTTCTCGTGCTTAATTATGTTTTCAATTCCAATACTCTCTAAAAATTTTATTGATTTATCAAAAGCAATAACTTGGGTCGTTGCCATTGTCCCTGCTTCATATTTATTAGGAAGTTCACCGTATGAAATTCTATCTTTTTTAACTTCATTAATCATTCCTCCGCCACCTTGATATGGAGGAAGCTGCTCAAGCCACTTCTTTTTTCCATACAAAACGCCAAGTCCTGTGGGTCCATACATCTTATGACATGATATTGCATAGAAATCACAATCTAAATCTTGCATGTCTAATTTTAAATGTGGTCCCCCTTGACAACCATCAACTACTACAATTATTCCTTTTGAGTGAGCTAATTGAGTAATTTCTTTAATTGGTAAAACAGCACCAGTAACGTTTGATAGATGAGTTATCGCAATTACTTTAGTTTTATTTGTAATTTCTTTTTCTATATTTTCTATTGGAATATCACCATCCTCGTTAATTTCAGCAAACTTTATTTTGACTTTCTTTGATTTTCTTAAAAAATGCCAAGGTACATAATTTGAATGATGCTCTAGTTCAGTAATTAAAATCTCATCATTTGGCTCAATAATAGTTTGACCAAGGGTATTAGCTACAAGATTTAACGCTTCTGTAGCACCTTTAGTAAATACTATTTCATTTTTATCTTTAGCATTAATATACTTTTGCACTGAAGATCTTGTATTTTCATATAAATTAGTCGCTGCAACAGCCAAATAATGAATACTTCTTCCTACATTTGAAAACTGTTTAGAGTAAAAATCATTAATTCTATCTAAAACTATTTTTGGTTTTTGAGAGGAGTTTGCACTATCCAAGTAAACTAAATCATTATTCTGAATTTTTTCGTCAAAAATCGGAAATTCCTTTTTAATGTTATTTATATTCATTCTTTTAATCCAATAATATTTTTAATTAAGTTTTTAATTTCTGAGTCTGTAATCTTTTCAACAACATCTAACAAAAAACCATTTATTAAAAGTTCTTTTGATTGTTGATAATTTAGTCCACGAGACATTAAATAAAAAATTGAGTCCTCATTTAAACTTCCAGATGCAGATCCATGAGAACATTTTACATCATCAGCATAAATTTCTAATTCTGGTTTTGCATTAAACTCTGATGTTTCATCTAATAATATTGCTTTGCTTAATTGATATCCGTCAGTTTTTTGAGCTTTAGAGTTTACAAATATTTTTCCTTGATATGCAGATTTTGCTTCTTTTCCAAGTACACTCTTAATGAGTTGATAACTTTTGGTATTTTCAACTAAATGGTTTATTGTAGTTCTAATTTCGTGTTGTTGATTTTCCTTTAATGAAAAAACTCCATTAATAAATGCAGAAGAGTACTCGCCATTTAAATTACAATTAATTTCATTTTTAAAATAATCTGAGCCAGCAGATAATATAAAAGTTTCTGAAACACTGTTATTACTATGTTCAATATTATTAAAAGAGTATTTTAAATTATCATTTTTAAATTTATCTATTTTATAATTTTTAAGAATGGAGTCTTTTAATAAATTGAAATTATAGAAAATATTGATAAAATTTTTGTTTGTATTGTCAGTAAAAAAATCAATAAGTCTTAAGCAGCTATTTTCACCTAATTCAAAATCTAATCTCAAATTAACATTTGTTGACTTCATTTTATCATTTGTAGAGTGATAAATTATTAATGGTTTTTTTAAAGAATAATTCTTATTCACTATAATTTTAAAAATTTTATTAATAAATGCACTATTCAAATCAATTAATGAGTTTTCATAATCAAATGAAATATCTTTTTTAGTTCCATCTTTAATTTCAATTTTATTTTGATCCTCATAACTAAAATCAATTTTTTCTATTCTTCCATTAATAAAAATAATTTTATTGTGCTCTAAGCCATCAACAAAAATAGAAGAATCAATTTTATTAGACAATGAATAATCATTAAAAAAACTTAAATCACTAATATTTTTCTTAATGATCTGACTGATATCTAAAAACTTCCAATCTTCTTGTTTTCTATTAGGAAATCCGTTTTCAATAAATTTTTTTAAAAAAAATTTTTTTGATTGGATTTCCTCATTGGAAAATTTTGAGGTTTTAATTATTTTATCAAAATCTAACTGTAATTGTTCGCTCATTTAATTAAAACTTTCGTAACCTTTTTTTTCTAATTCTGTTGCTAATTCTGGTCCACCAGATTTAATTATTTTTCCATTCATTAAAACATGAACGACATCTGGTTTAATATAATCTAATAATCTTTGATAATGGGTTATTATTAAAAAAGAATTATCTTTATTTCTTAAAGTATTAACACCATCCGCGACTATTTTAAGAGCATCTATGTCTAAGCCTGAGTCTGTCTCATCTAAAATGGATAATTTTGGTGCCAACATAGACATTTGTAAGATTTCATTTTTCTTTTTTTCTCCACCTGAAAACCCTACATTCAATTGTCTATTTAGTTTTTCTTCATCAAATTTTAATTCTTTAGCTTTTTCTTTTACGAGTTTTAAAAATTCAATCGCATCTAATTCTTTTTCACCTCGAGCTTTTCTAATTGCATTCAAGGATGTTTTTAAAAATATATTGGTATTTACACCTGGAATTTCTAGTGGATACTGGAAAGCTAAAAATATTCCTTTATGTGCTCTTTCTTCGGTCTCAAGATCAAATAAATTTTTATTTTCAAATAAGATTTCACCTGATACTTCATAACCTTTTTTTCCTGATAAAATATTGGATAATGTGCTTTTTCCTGAACCGTTTGGACCCATAATTGCGTGAACTTCTCCAGGATTTATGTTCAAAGAAAACCCCTTTAATATGGATTTGTTCTCAACATTTGCATTTAAATTATTTATTTTAAGCATTAACCAACACTCCCCTCTAAGCTAATTCCTACTAGTTTCTGGGCTTCAACTGCAAACTCCATTGGTAATTGTTGTAATACTTCTTTACAAAAACCATTAACAATTAAGCCTACAGCTTCCTCAGGATTAAGTCCTCTTTGTTGGCAATAATGTAATTGTTCTTCACTAATCTTTGATGTCGTAGCTTCATGTGCAATATTTGAGTCAAAATTTTTGTTTTTAATATAAGGTACTGTGTGTGCACCACATTTATTTCCCATTAATAGAGAATCACATTGTGTGTAATTACTAGAATTTTTTGCTTTCGAATTAATATCTACTAAGCCTCTGTAAGTCATATCAGAAAATCCAGCGCTTATACCTTTGGATATAATTTTACTTTTGGTATTTTTTCCTAAATGGATCATTTTTGTACCAGTATCTGCTTTTTGATGATTGTTTGTAATTGCTATAGAGTAAAATTCGCCAATTGAATTATCACCTTTTAATATACAACTTGGATATTTCCAGGTTATAGCTGAACCTGTTTCAACTTGCGTCCAAGAAATCTTAGAATTTTTTCCCTTACATAATCCCCTTTTAGTCACAAAATTGTAAATTCCTCCTTTACCATTTTCATCACCTGGATACCAATTTTGTACCGTTGAGTATTTTATTTCTGCGTCATCTAAAGCAATCAATTCAACATTCGCTGCATGTAATTGATTTTCATCTCTCATTGGAGCAGTACATCCCTCGAGGTAACTCACATAACTTCCTTTATCAGCAATGATTAATGTTCTCTCAAACTGACCTGTCTCTGATGCATTAATTCTAAAATAAGTTGAAAGTTCCATTGGGCACTTTACACCTTTAGGAATATAAACAAATGATCCATCTGTAAAAACAGCAGAGTTTAATGTTGCAAAGAAATGATCAGTAACTGGTATTACCGTACCTAAATATTTTTTTACAAGCTCAGGATGTTTTTGAATTGCCTCTGACATTGAACAAAAAATTATTCCTTGTTTAGTTAACTCACCTTTAAAAGTAGTAGCAACCGAAACAGAGTCAAATACAGCATCTACAGCAATTCCATTTAGTCTTGCTTGCTCTTGTAATGGAATTCCAAGTTTTTTATATGTCTCTAAAAGTTTAGGGTCAAGCTCGTCTAAACTTTTCGGTTTATCCTTCATGCTTTTTGGTGCTGAGTAATAATATAAATCTTGATAATCAATTTTAGGATATTTTGGTTTTTGCCAATTAGGTTCTTTTAAAAGTTTTAATCGCTCATAAGCTTTTAATCTAAAGTCCAACATCCATTTTGGTTCTTTTTTAATATTAGATATAAATTTAATGACATCTTCATTTAAACCTTTTGGAGCTTTAATATCTTCAATGTCAGTTGTAAAACCGTATTTATAATCTTTTAGATTTTCAATATTTTTTTCTCTAGTATCCATTATTAAATTCTTCTTTCACTGTTATCTTTTACTAAATCCTCTAAACTTTTTTCGTCAAAAAAATTATTAATATGATTTTCAAGTTCATCCCAAAGATTGTGAGTTAAACATTTTGTTGATTTACCATTGCAGCCTTTTTTGGAATCCTTTTTACACTGAACAGTTTTAACTTTTTCATCTACTGCATCAAAAATATTCGTCAATTTAATTTCTTTAGCTTTCTTGTTTAAAACATACCCTCCTTGTGTTCCTCTCACACTTTGAACAATTTCTTTTTTTCTTAACTTTGAAAAAATTTGTTCTAAATAATCAAGAGATATACCTTGTCTTAATGAAATGTCTCTTAAGGAAACTGGATTAAAATTATTAAATTTGGCCAGGTCCACTAAAGCCATTACAGCATATCTACCTTTAGATGTAAGTTTCATAAATCCGCAATTTACAAGGGTATATATAAACCTGACTAAATTAGTCAAGTATCATAAATAAAAAAAAACTAACATTTTGTCACGCAGTTGTGATAAACCTAATTTTTTTTTGAGAATAATAATCAATAACAATTATGGATAATAAAATTTTAGAAATTTTCATACCTGGGCCAGCGGGAAGATTAGAAGCTAAATATTTTAAAAGTAAAAAAAGTACATCACCAGTTGCTTTAGTTTTACAACCTCATCCTCAATATGGTGGAACAATGAATAATAAAGTAGTTGTTGAAACTTTCAAAACATTTATGGAAAATGATTTTTCAGTTTGTAGAGTAAATTTTCGAGGAGTTGGTAAAAGTGATGGTGAATTTGACAATGGCCAAGGAGAATTAGCTGATGCTGCAGCAGCATTAGATTGGCTTGAAAGAGAAAATTTTGATAATTCACAATGCTGGGTTTCTGGATTTTCGTTTGGTTCTTTAATTGCAATGCAATTGTTAATGCGTAGACCTGAAATAAATAGATTTATTGCGATCTCTCCTCAACCAAATGCCTATGATTTTTCATTTCTTTCACCATGTCCTACTTCGGGAATGATGATTTATGGAAAAAAGGATGAATTAGTACCTCTAGATTATATTACAGAATTGGATAAAAGATTAAGTGCACAAAAAGGAATAAAAGTAGAATTTCAATCAGTACCAGATGCAAATCATTTTTTTTCAAAAAATGAAGATCAATTAGTTAAACATTTAAATAAATATATAAAAAAAGAAACAGCCCTTTATTAAAAATTTTTAATAATCTGACCACCTAAAGATGATTTTTTACATCTTGTTGTGTTAGGAAAAGTTATCGGTAAACTTAAAAAACATCTTACCGCAAGGTATGCAAATGCTTGGGACTCAATAAAATCTCCATTTAATTTAAATTCATCTATGTCATTGACAATAACATTTTCTTTACTTACATTTTGTATGATTTTGTTTATTAAAGATTTATTTTTTCTGCCACCACCACAAATAATAAAGTTATTTACATCTATATTATGTATTTGATTTATTTTTTTTAAACCCTCTAAAATTAAAAAAGCAGTAAATTCAGTTAGAGTTGCACATCCATCCTCAAGACTTAAACCTTTTGCGAAAGTTATATCAAAATCGTTGATATCCATTGACTCTTTTAGCGTTGGTATTTCAAAATTATCCTTAGCTTGATTTAGAATTAATTCATTTACTTTTCCAGACAAAGCTATAGATCCATTTTTATCAAATTTTTGATTACTATTTTTTCTAATCCACTCATCAATCAAACAGTTTCCAGGTCCAATGTCATATGCATGAATATCTCTTTCTATATTTTGATTATTCAAAACGGTTGTAACATTTGTTATTCCACCAATATTAATGATATTAATTGGATAATCTAATTTATAATTATCTTTAATTTGTTTTGAAATTAAAAAATGGAATATAGGAGTCAATGGTGCGCCCTGTCCTCCATTATCTAAATCTTCCTGTCTAAATTTATTAATTACAGTACTTTTCGTTAACTGTGATAGAAGATTTGCATCTCCTATTTGTTTAGAAATTTTATATTTAACATTATGATATATAGTTTGTCCATGTAATCCTATTAAGTCTGGCTTAATACCTTCTCTATTTAGAAATTCACTAATAATTTTTGCATTAAATAGAGTAAATTTTTTTTCAATTTCACTGACAATTGATGAGTTTTTTTGTAAATCGTCTGAATTTTTCACACATTCTCTCAGAAATATTAAATCTCTATATAATTGATCATTAAATTCATAATATTTGTTAGATTTTTGCTTAAAATAATCATACCCGTCAGTTTCTATTAAAGATAAATCTACTCCATCCATTGAAGTTCCACTCATTTGACCTAAAGATGTAAATATTTTTTTCTTCATATTTATTTTTTTTTAGAAAAACTTGTATATTGTAGAAGTATAAGCTTATGAATAAATTTTTAAAAGAATTTAAAGATAGAGGTTTTTTTTACCAATGTACAAGCGAGATTGAATTATCAAATTTATTAAATAAGGAAAAAATCAATGGATACATAGGTTTTGATTGTACTGCTGAAAGTCTTCATGTTGGTAGTTTACTTCAAATAATGTGTTTAAGATTACTTCAAAAACACGGACATAGACCTATTGTATTATTAGGTGGTGGCACAACTAGAATTGGTGATCCATCTGGAAAAGATAAAACAAGAAAAATATTAAGTGAAAAAGAAATTGATAGAAATATTAAAAATATTGAAAAAATTTTAAAAAAATTTTTAAACGTTAAAAATCCAAAAACTAAACCAATTTTTGTAAATAACTATTCTTGGCTTAAAGGTTTAAATTATATTTCTTTTTTAAGAGATATAGGAAAGCATTTTACAATCAATAAGATGTTAAGTTTTGAGAGTATTAAAACTAGACTCGAAAGAGAACAAT
Organism: uncultured Pelagibacteraceae bacterium; assembly: GCA_902569975.1. Lineage (GTDB taxonomy): Bacteria > Pseudomonadota > Alphaproteobacteria > Pelagibacterales > Pelagibacteraceae > Pelagibacter. The sequence continues at coordinate 12,033 of CACFWD010000007.1, forward strand.
CCCTTAGTTATATGGAATTTAATTATATGATCCTTCAAGCTTACGACTTTCTTGAGTTAAATAAAAAAAAAAATTGCACCCTTCAAATTGGTGGATCTGATCAATGGGGAAATATTGTGAATGGTGTTGAATTAATTAAAAGATGTTCTAACAATCAAGCTTATGGTTTAACAACTCCTTTGATTACGTTGGCTTCAGGAACTAAAATGGGAAAAACAGAGAATGGAGCCGTTTGGCTAGATAAGAAATTTTTATCTGCATATGATTATTGGCAGTTTTGGAGAAATATAGATGATAGAGATGTTATAAGATTTTTGAAAATTTTTACTGACCTTGAAATAAGTGAGATTAATAATTTACAAAATGATAATATAAATGAGCTGAAAATATTGTTAGCAAACAAAGCCACTGAAATGCTTCATGGTAAAAAAGCTGCTCTAAATTCTGAGCAAGCGGCTAAAGAAGCTTTCTCAGGTATGTCTCTGGGTATGAATTTACCAACTATTAAAATTAAATCAAAAGATATAGATAAAAAGATCAGTATTTTAGATCTTATAATGTTATCTAAATTAGAAAACTCTAAGAGTGAAATAAGAAGATTGTTTAAAGGTAATGCTATCAAGATAAATGACAAACTTGTTCTGGATGAAAAATTGATTATTAATAATAAAATGTTTAATGCAAATTATTTAAAACTTTCAATTGGAAAAAAAAGACATATGAAAATTGAGCTAATTTAATTTTTTTTTATTTTTTCTAAAGTGCGAGTAATAAATCTTGGTGTTAAAGTTTTAATTGGGTTTACTGTAGTCTCTAAATTATCAGGAGGACCTTTTATCTTAAAACTTACACCAAAAACCCCTTCTCCAACTTTTTTGCCAACCAATATATCACCAATTAAAGGTATTGATGAAATTGTTCTGTTTATGGTGGTTGCAGGAACTAATGTTCCTCTCAAACTAATTAATTTTTTCTTCTGGATATACCCTTCCATTAGAATAGAAATTGCTGGTCCTATTGCGTAAAGCTCCTGAATAGTCATCAATTCATTTTGATTTGAAAATTTCATTTCAAAATCTGTAAATCTTATCCCCTCACCCGTTAATAGGTCTGCTATTCCTTGAAGTGAGGCTAAAGTTAATAATTTTGCTAAAACAGGTATTTCTTGTATTTTAAAATTATCAATTTTTAATGTTGAATTTTTAATATCGCCTTTTTTTATGGAGTAAAAATCAAGATCCCCTTCCTCAAATCCTTTTATAAATTTGTATCTATCTACAAAAGGTTTTGCTTTATAAGAGTATAAAGTTGTAATTTTTTCATTACCTTTATCTTTAATAGTAAATTTAATATTTTTCTGATTTGAAAAATTAGCTTCTAAATTTAGCTCAGAAATTTCATTTTTATTTAAAGATAAAAAACCTTTTAAATCGTTTAATGTATTTTCTTTATTCAAATAAACATTTTTAACATCAAAAAAAACTTTAAAATTTTTGTTAAAAATATTTAACTTTTTATTATTTTTGGTGTTTAATAGTTTATCAATAATATTTTTAATGTTAAAGCTACTACCTGAAACTAAATAATTCCTATTTTTTTTTATAAATTCTAAGTTATTTTTTAAATCATCTTTATCTGAATATTTTATTTTGATATTGCCTAAATCATCAATCTTATTATTGTTCGAAAAGGTTAAATTTTTAATTGAGATAATATTATTTTTTTCTTTTAAAGAAATTTCATTAAATACTAAGTTTTTTTTTATTGTGTTTTTACCTGAAAAAATTAATTCTAGCTCTGAATCTTTCTTTTTGATAAAATTCAAAATATCAATTTTAAATGGATTTTTTAGAATATTCAATTTTGTATAAAATTTAATTTCATCTTTATTTTTGTAAATCTCATACTCAATTTTATCAATTTCATTTTGTAAGATAACATCTCCTATCCCACTAATAGTAGTATTATTTTTTTTATATTTGATGTCAATTTTTTGATTTTTAAAAAATAAGTTTTTTTTAATTTCTGGAAATATTTTCTTTAATTCATAAGAGTTTCGGAGCTTGATACTGTCAAGATTAATGTTTGATTTTATCTCTAAATTTAGGATTTTAAAATTTTCGTTTAATTCAAATTTAAAATAATTTTTTGAACTAAATAAGATTTCATTAATATCTAATTCATTAAAATAATTATTAATAAACCTATTGATTTGTTTTCTTTTTAGATTTGTATCTTGAGTAATTAAATTTCCCGAAATTTTAAAAACATTATTTTGTTTATTTGCAACTAATTCTGGTATTAAAATGTTATTATTATCTTGAATTATTTTAATATCATTAAATTTAAGAGCATTTTGATTTATTTTAAAAATAAAATCTATTTTTTTGAAATTATATTCTTCAAATAAATTTATTTTGCCATCTTTGACCAATCCATTAATTTGATAAGTTTTTTTGATTTTACCTGACTCATCAAATTCTAATTTCAAATCAGCAATTACATACCCTTTATTAATAACCTTTTCTGCTATGAAGAATTTCGGATCATTGTTTAATAATCTAAGGAAAGTAACTAAATCTTTTATCACTAAAGGTTTAGTTGATATAAAAATTTCCGTTAAAGAAAATTTATCATTTAAAAAAGATTTAATTGAAATTTTTGACTCAATTGTTTCAATATTTATAACTTTATTTCTATAAACAAGATCTGTGCCAATTGTTTTGGCATTTATTCCAAAGTTAAAAGGATCTAATTTAACAATTACACTATTTAATTTGAGATTTAAATTTGGATCTATCTGTTGAATTTGAGTTGCTATTTTTGAATTAAATTTGTCTGTCGTAACTCCAATTATACTCAAATAAACCAATAAAATCAGTAATATTGATATTAAACTAATCAACAACTTAAAAGTAATTTTTATCATGTTAATTGATGTAGAGATTTTTCTAAAAATTCATCTATTTCTCCATTTAAAACTTTATCAGGACTTGTACTTTCGTGATTGGTTCTATTATCTTTTACCAATCTGTATGGTTGCAAAATATAAGATCGAATTTGGTGACCCCAGCCTATATCTGATTTAGATGCTTCAGTATTTTGATTTTTCTCATCTTTTTTTTTCATTTCAAAATCATATAATCTTGCTTTCAACATATTCATGCAAGTTTCTTTATTTTTATGTTGTGATCTTTCATTTTGACATTGCACAACTATTTTTGATGGAATGTGGGTTATACGAACTGCACTATCAGTTGTATTTACATGTTGTCCACCAGCACCACTTGACCTGTAAGTGTCTATTCTTAGGTCTTTTTCTAAAATTTCTATATTTAAATTTTCATCCACTACAGGATACACCCAAACACTAGCAAAACTTGTATGTCTTCTAGCACCTGAGTCAAATGGTGAAATCCTCACCAATCTATGAATTCCGGACTCTTTTTTTAACCAACCAAAAACATAATCACCTTCTATTTTAATTGTTGATGATTTTATTCCTGCTTCATCTCCTTTATGCTCGCTTACAATTTGAAATTTAAAATTTTTACTATCTGCCCATTTCAAATACATTCTTCTTAACATATCAGCCCAATCTTGGCTTTCTGTTCCTCCCGCACCAGCATGTATTTCAACATATGTATCTAGAGAGTCAGCCTCATTAGACAAAAAACACTTTATTTCATTTTTTTTTGTAATTAACCTTAATTCGGAAATATTTTGATTAATTTCATTTTTAATATCATTATTATTTTCTTCTAATGCTAATTCATATAAATCCCCAAGATCTTTAAGTTGCTTTACAGTATAATTATGAGAATTTATCAAATCCTCAAATAATTTTTTTTCTTTAATTATTTTTTGAGATCCCAATTTGTCCTGCCAGAAGTTTTCTTCAAGCATTTTATTATTGTGATTATTTAATTTTAAATAAATATCGTTTTTTTCAAAGATACTCCTTAACTCTTTGATTAATTTTTTCTATTTCTTTTTTAAAATTTAAATAGTTATCATTCATTAATAAAATCTTAATATATTATTTGTATCTAATCTATTATTATTTGAATATAAAATTTTTCCATTAGATATATTCTTACTTTTATAAGACTCAATTATTGTATTTTTTGAGCTAAATTTTGCTTTATTACCAGTATTTGGATCAATAACCATCAATGTAATATCTTCAGGCACTTTAAAAGGTCTGGCTTCAGATTTTTTAACTGCTTTTTTAACAAATTCCTCAAATATTGGCAATGCTGCCTTAGATCCCGTTTCAAATTTACCTAGTGGTTGAGGATTATCCATACCCACATAAACGCCAATGACCAAATTTGAAGTAAATCCAATGAACCATGCATCAGTGTTATCATTTGTAGTGCCAGTTTTCCCTGCAAGATTAAGACCTAACTTTTTTAATTTTTTACCAGTTCCTCTTTCTACAACTCCTTGTAAAATTGAAGTTAATTGATATGCGGTCTGAGGAGATATTACTTTTTCATAATTATCCTCTATCTCTGGAAATTCTTTTCCAGTAAAAGAAATCTTATCACAATTAGCACATTTTCTATTTTCATTATTAATTACAGTATTTCCCTCACCATCTTGAATTCGATCAATTAAAACTGGAGTAATTAATTTTCCTCCATTAACAAATGAACAATATGCAGAAGTTAAATTCAATAATGTTGTTTCAGCTGAGCCTAATGAAATTGACAATAGCTCTTCAGGTTTTTTATAAATATTCATTTGTTTTGTAAAATTTACAATTTTATCAACACCTAAGTTTTTAGCAATTCTGACAGTCATTAAATTTCTAGATTTTTCTAAACCAATTCTTAACGTTGATGGACCATAAAATTTTTTACCATAGTTTTCAGGTTTCCACTTTTTTAAATCTTCTCCTTGATCTAGAACTAGTGGCGCATCTAAAACTAGTGAAGATGGCGTATATTGATTTTCTAATGCTAATGCATAAACAAATGGCTTAAATGCAGAGCCCGGTTGTCTAGAGGCTTGAGATGCTCTATTAAACTCACTGTTTTTAAAGCTAAATCCACCACTTAAAGCAAAGACTCTTCCAGTAAATGGATCCATAACTACTATACCACCATTGATTTTAGGTAGTTGTTGAAGGCTGTAAGAATTTGAGCTTATTTTTTTTACATAAATAACATCGCCAACATTAAATAATTCTTTAAATTCTTTTTTAGTCCACGATATATCTTTATAATTAATTACACCCTGTAAATTGTCATCTGTTTCAATTATAGAATTGAATTGATTTATTTCTTTAATAATAACTATTTGCCAACCAATAGTTTTTTCTAATCTGAACTTTTTGTCAATCTTATTGTACCAATTTTTAGAGTATTCGATATTTTTGATTGGTCCCCGCCATCCCTTTCTTCTATCATAAGCCACCAAGCCATTTCTTAATGACTGAGTTGCAATTTTTTGTAAATCTAATTTTATTGGTGTATTAATATTATAACCTTGATTATAAACTTTATCATATGTTAATTTCTCAATAATATTTTTTCTAACGTCCTCAATATAATATTGAGAGTCTTCAATATAAACTTTTTTTATTTTTTTTAATTCAATAGGCTGATCTTTAAATTTTAAGTAATCTATTTGATTTATAAATTTATTTTCATATAAATTTTGTAAAACTAAATCTCTTCTAAACTTAGCAAGTTCTTTATTTCTATATGGATTATATTTACTAGGTGCTTTAGGCAGTGCAGCCAGCAATGATGCTTCATTATAATTTAATTCTTTGATAGATTTGTCAAAATACTCTAAACTAGCCGCTGCCACACCATATGCGCCACTGCCTAAATAGATTTGATTTAGATATAATTCCAAAATTCTTTCTTTCGATAAAGCTCTTTCAATTCTAAATGCGAGTATTGCCTCTTTAATTTTTCTATTAATACTTACTTCATTAGTTAATAAAAAGTTTTTTGCTACTTGCTGGGTAATTGTGGATGCTCCCTCTAGTCTTTTTGAATTTAATATATTGTTTATATTGTTAATAACTGCCCTCATTAATCCTTTAGCATCAACCCCTGGATGTGAAAAAAAATTCTTATCCTCTGCAGATAAAAAAGCGTTAATTACATTTTTCGGAATCGCCTCATAAGGTACAAAAATTCTTTTTTCTTTAGAAAAATCTGCGACTAGCTCTCCATTTCCAGAATACATTTTGCTTGAAACTGGGGGCTTATAATTCTTTAAAAACCTATAGTCCGGAATAGTATTTGAAAAAGTCCATAAAACTATCAAAATAGTTACTAAAGAGACCAAAAATAAACTTAAAAAAACAATGAATATATTTTTGAATAAATTAGTCATTTTAATTTCATTATATAACGGAATTTGTTAAAGATAAGGCACAAATAATAAACAAAATTTTTAAAAAATGAGTCAATTTAATCTAATAATATGGAAAAAAATTTATATATTGATGCTTCGCATCCAAACGAAACTAGAGTTGTTCTTAAATCGGAAAATAATATTGAAGACTATGAATACGAAGGTCTTAAGAACAATCTAATTAAAAATAATATCTATTTAGGTAAAGTAAGTCGAATTGAGCCTTCGCTCCAGGCTGCTTTTGTCGACTTCGGAAGAGATAGGCACGGTTTTCTATCATTCAATGATATTCAGTCTGATTACTATCAAATACCCAAGAGTGATTTAGAAATAATAAAACAGCAAGAAGAGCAAGCTAGAGAAGAGCTTTCAAAGGCAGTAGAAGCTAAGGAAGAAAAAAATCTAGCAGAGGGAAAATTAGAAATTGATGATCCAATTGAAGCCGAAAAAATGGATGAAAGTAAATTATCCGATGACTTAAGTGATGGTGCTTCTGAGATCGAATTATCTGATAGTAATGATGAAAAAAATAAAAAAGTAAATGAAAATTTTAAAGATGAAGAAGATAAAATTTATCAAAGACGTTTAAAATTTAAAAAATATAAAATTCAAGAAGTAATCAAACCAAATCAAGTAATTCTTGTCCAAGTAGTAAAAGATGAAAGAGGTCAAAAAGGTGCAGCACTAAGCACATTTATTTCTATCGCGGGTAAGTATATTGTGTTAATGCCCAACACTCCAAAGGGAGGCGGGATTTCAAGAAAAATTTTTAATCCTGCTGATAGAAAAAAAATTAGATCTATTCTTAATGAAATTCAAATTCCAAAAGAGATGGGTTTAATTGTGAGAACAGCTGGAAGTAATAAAACTAAAAATGAAATAGATCAAGATCTTGAGGCTTTAAAAATTACTTGGAATCAAATTAAAGATAATGCACTTAACTCAATTGCACCTGCTTTAATTCATCAAGAAAGCGAAATAATTAAAAGGACTTTAAGAGATATGTATGACGAAAATACGAATAGCATAATTGTAGAAGGAAATGAGGGTTATAAAAAGGCTCAAAATTTTATGAAAATGATGATGCCTTCACATGTAAAAAAAATAAAAAAATATAGAGGCAAAATTCCACTTTTCATTGAGGAAAATATAGAGCAAAAATTAAATCAAATCTTTGAGTCTGAGATTAAACTTAATTCAGGAGGTTATTTAGTTATAAACCCTACTGAAGCTTTAGTTTCAATTGATATAAATTCTGGAAGCTCTATAAAGCAAAAAAATGTTGAAAGTACCGCATTAGATACAAATCTTGAAGCTGCTGAAGAAATTGCAAGACAAATTAAGATAAGAGATCTTTCAGGATTAATAATTATTGATTTCATAGATATGTTAAGTTATGGAAATAGAAGGACAGTTGAGAGACGACTTAAAGAAAAGTGCAGATCAGATAGAGCTAGAATACAGATTGGAAGAATTAGTAATTTTGGTTTGCTTGAAATGTCTAGGCAAAGACTTCGAGAAAGTGCTGTTAAATGGAAAGTTGAATTGACTGATGAGTCATTTGCTCAAAAATTATTAAAAATAGTAGAATTGAAGTCAGTATTGAATAAAGCTAAATTTGTAGAGCTAAAAGTTTGTAAAAAAATTTCTGATTTTTTGAAAGAAAATTTTGTCGATGATTTAACTTATTTTGAAAAAAAAAATAAAATGAAAATTGATATTATTACGGATAATTCCCTGATCATACCAGAATATATAATTAATTTAAAAAACAAATCTAACAAAACAATTGAACTTGTTGAATATTATGAAAAACTTAAAAATCTAAAACAGCAAAAAATTGAACTTAAGATTTATGATATTAAAGAAAAAAAGAAATTTAGTAAAAAAAAGAGTTATAAAAAAAAATTTTATAAAAAAAAAACTAAATAGTTCCCTTTATTGGAGAAGAGGGTTTGCCCATTATAGTTTTATTTATTCTACCTGAACAAAATGATTGTCTTCCTGCGATGACTGCATATTTAAATGCCTTGGCCATCTCAAATGGTTTTTTTGCTTTAGCTATAGCTGTATTTACCAAAACACCATCACATCCTAGTTCCATTGCTATGGTTGCGTCTGAAGCTTGACCAAGCCCTGCATCAATTATTAAAGGTAATTTTGTCTGTTTTCTAATAATCTTAATATTTACTTTATTTAAAATGCCTAATCCTGATCCAATTGGTGCAGCCAAAGGCATAATTGCTGATGCTCCAGCATTTTCTAATCTTTTTGCCATCAAAGGATCATCATTACAGTACACCATTACTTTAAAGCCTTCTTTTGTCAAAACTTCAGTAGATTTTAAAGTTTCGATCATTTCTGGAAAAAGGTTTTTCTTATCTCCTAAGACCTCAAGTTTAACTAATTTCCAACCACCAATTTCCCTTGCAAGTCTTAATGTTCTTAAAGCATCATCAGACGTAAAACAACCAGCAGTATTAGGTAAGTATGTAATTTTTTTTGGATCAATGTAATCCATTAACAAGGGTTTGTTTTTATCAGAAATATTTACCCTTCTCACTGCAACTGTAACAATATCTGCGCCAGAAAGCTTTATAGCTTTAGCGCATTCAGACATATTCTTATACTTTCCAGTGCCAACTATTAGCCTGGAATTAAATTTTTTGTTAGCAACTATTAGTTTGTCCTGCAAAAACTAACCTCCTCCAATAAAATGAACAATCTCAATAACATCATTATTTTTTAATTTTAATTTTCTAATTTTATTTTTATCTATTATTTCTTTATTTAATTCTATTGCCACTTTTTTTAATGGTATTTTAAGATCATTAATTAATTCAGCTAATGTAATTTTGTCAATAATAGTTGTAATTTTTCCATTTAATTTTATTTTTATTTTTTTTATTTTTTTCATCGTATATAAGTGCTGAATGAATAATAAAATAATTATTATCAATGGGCCTAATATTAATCTATTAGGGGAAAGAGAACAATCACAATATGGCACTGATACATTTGATGATCTTAAACAAAAATGTCTAAAAAAAGCTAATGAATTAAAAATCAATATTAACTTTTATCAATCTAATATTGAAGGAGAAATTGTTAATAAAATTCAAGAGTCTAGGAAAAATTTTGATGGAATTATTATAAACGCTGCAGCCTTTACACACACATCCGTTGCTATTAGGGATGCTCTTGATATCTTTAAAAAACCAATAATTGAATTGCATATTTCAAATATATATAGAAGAGAAGATTTTAGACATAAATCACTAATTAGTGATGTTGTAACTGGAGGAATATTTGGTTTGGGCTCCGAAGGTTATATTTTGGCCATAATTTCTTTGGAAAAGATGCTAAAAAATGAAAATTGATAAAAAATTAATTAAAGAATTGAGTGAATACTTAGATGAGTTTAAACTTACAGAAATAGAATTTACTGAAAAGGATACAAAAATTAAAGTATCAAAAAATAATGTATCTATAAACAACCAAACAACACCAGTCATAAAAGATACTTCAAGTATAGAAGGAAGTAATCCCATAAAAAAAAATAGCAATTTAGGAATCGAAGTTACTTCACCTATAATAGGCACAGCATATCACGCACCAGAACCTGGTGCCAAAAAATTTATAGAAGTTGGAAAAAAAATCAAAAAAGGTGATACGGTGATGATCGTTGAGGCAATGAAAACTATGAATCATGTACCTTCAACAGCTGATGGTATTGTAAAAGAAATCTGTGTTGAAGATGGTCAACCAGTTGAGTTTGGACAAACAATCATAATTCTTGAGTAATGTTCAAAAAAATTCTTATTGCAAACCGGGGGGAAATTGCAGTTAGAGTTATTAGAGCTTGTAAAGAATGGGGAATTGCAACTGTTGCTGTTCACTCTGATGTGGACAAAGATAGTATGCATGTCAGAATGGCAGATGAAAGTGTTTGTATAGGGTCTCATCAACCTGTTAATAGCTACTTAAATATTCCTGCGCTTATGTCAGCAATAGAAATTACTAATGCTGAAGCAGTTCATCCTGGATACGGTTTTTTATCTGAGAACGCAAACTTCGCCCGTGTATTAGAGGAAAATAATATTAAGTTTATTGGTGCGTCGTCCAAATTAATTGAAATGATGGGTGATAAAATCCAAGCAAAAAAAATTGCCAAGGAAAATGGTCTACCCGTGATTGAGGGGTCTGAAGGTGGAATTAAAAATATTAAAGATGCAAAAGATCTTTGTAAAAAAATTGGCTTTCCTATACTTATAAAGGCATCTGCTGGTGGAGGTGGAAAAGGGATGAAGATTGTTTATAAGGAGGAAGATTTTGAAACACTTTTTTCCACTGCAAAATCAGAAGCAAAAAAATATTTTGGAAATGATGAAATATATTTAGAAAAATTTTTTCAAAATCCAAGACATATAGAAGTTCAAGTTTTAGCTGGTAAAAATAGAACTGTTCATTTACATGAAAGAGATTGTTCTGTTCAAAGAAGACATCAGAAACTTATAGAAGAAACTCCAAGTCCTGTTTTGAATAATGAAATTAGGAGAGATTTGTTTGAAAAAACAGTAAACATGGTAAGTAAAATTGGTTATGAGGGGGCAGGTACTGTTGAATTTATTTATGAAGATGGAAAATTTTATTTCTTAGAGATGAATACAAGAGTACAAGTAGAACATCCTGTAACAGAAATGGTAACCGGTATTGATATCATTAAAGAACAAATTTGGATTGCTTTCTCTGGAGAAACAGCACTAAAGCAAAGTGATATTATGCCAAGAGGCCATGCTATAGAATGCAGAATTAATGCAGAGGATGCCAGTAAAAACTTTCAACCTTCACCAGGCACTATAGGTATGTGTCACCAACCTTCAGGTTTTAGAACAAGAGTGGATGGTGCAATATTTCAGGGATACAAAGTTACTCCCTTTTATGACAGTATGGTTTGTAAACTTATATGCCATGGAAGAAACCGAACAGAAGCTATTCAAAGAATGAACAGATCTCTTGATGAGTTTGTAATAGAAGGAATAACAACTACAATACCATTACATAAAAAATTACTAAATCATAAAAAGTTTATAGACTCAGACTTCAATGTAAGTTGGCTCGATAATGAAAAAATTATTTAATAACAGCTAACAAGCCAAATATCATAAACTGGATGATCAAATGGAGCAATTGAGGGGCTAGATGAAAACATCCATCCATTAAAAACATAAACTTGATCGTTATTGTTCTTAGTTAAGTCTCTTACCTGAATATAAGCTTTTGTTTCAGGATTATCATCAAGATATGAATTTGTACATTTCATGATTTTTATTGCTAGGTCTTTATAGATTAACTCCTCTTTGTTAACAATTTTTATTAATTCATTTTTAGAACTAATCTTATCTAAAATCTTTAGATCTGTTTTAGTACCAATAAAATCAGTTTGTGTTTGAGAGTGTGAAAATTGAATAAAAAAAATACTGAGAGTAAAAACGATTAATAATTTACTCAGATTTCCAGCTTTTGTATTTTTTATTATTAACATTGTCTTTATTTTTATTTGGATAATAAGCTTTGTTAGTTCCAGTCAAATTAGATTGATGTGGTTTTTGCCATTCATATTTTTTTATTTCATGATTATTCTCAATTTTATTTGGGGTAAAATGCATCCATGAGTACCATTCTACAGGAATCTTAGATGCATCGATTTCATCTGAGTATATTACCCATCGCTTTCCATTTTTACTTTCATAATACTTGTTACCGTTAGAATCAGAGCCAACTAATTTCCCAAATAAAATAGTTTTTAATCTAGTCCCGAAAGTATCTTTATTCCACCAGGTGAAAATTTTTTTAAATATTGTCAACATCAAAATTTTTTATTTTTCAATTATTAATTGTATAATTTAAATTAGACTAAAATTTGGTTTTGTATATAAATCAATTGATTCATTAATCAAAATAAATTTTAAAAATTTGAGGTAATATGGCTAAATATTTAATAGAGACTTATTATACATGCACATTTAAGGTTAATCACTATCTTGATGAAATTAACGAGACTGAACTTAAAAATCTGGAAAAAAGAGATGACGGAAAATTTGAAGTCCTAGATGTAAAACTTGATAATAGAAAAACAAAAAACTTAGATCCAAAAAATAACAAGATAGTAAACAATAAAATTGATATAGTCTCAAATAATACTGATACAAAAAAAAAGAAATTAGAAAAGTCAGTTACTCAAATTTTAAATAACTCTGAAAAATCAGGAAAAAGGTTTAGCATGCCTGATAGAAGAAAAGGTTATATACAAAAAGCAACTATTGGAGATCATAAAGTTTATCTTCATACAGGAGAGTATGAAGATGGTAAAATTGGAGAAATTTTCATTGATACAAGCAAAGAAGGTGAATTAGTAAAAGCTCTAATGAATAATTTTGCAATAGCTGTTTCACTTGGTCTTCAATATGGGGTTCCATTGGATGAATATATAAGTGCCTTTGTTGGAACAAAATTTGAACCTTCCGGTAAAGTTTATGGAAATGACAGAATTCTCAGTGCAACTTCAATTTTGGATTACATATTTAGAGAATTAGCTATTTCATACCAAAATAGAGAAGATTTAGCTCATACACCATCTATTGGTGAGCCGGATATAAATAGTTTAGAAGAACAAGGCTCTGAGGATCAAAATCAATTATTAAAAATAGTAAAAGATATTACAAGCAAGGGGTTTGTGAGAAACAATTACAAAAAAAATCTTGTTGATTTGTCGGATGTTAAAATTAGTTTAAAAGGTAAAAAATAATTATTTTTTTAATTTTAGACTAAGATTAAGCTCTTTAAGCTGGTTATTACTTACCTCTGATGGCGCATTCATCATAAGATCTTGCGCATTTTGATTCATTGGAAACATTGTTACTTCTCTTATATTTTTTTCATTTGCAAGTAACATTACTATTCTGTCTATACCTGGGGCAATACCACCGTGTGGTGGCGCTCCATAATTGAGCGCATTTATCATGCCAGAAAACTTTTCATTTACATTTTCTTTTGAATATCCTGCAACTGAAAAAAGTTTATACATAAGTTCAGGTATATGATTTCTAATAGCTCCTGATGATAATTCTATACCATTACAAACAATATCATACTGGTAAGCAAGAATATCTAGAGGATTATCAAAATTTATTTTGTCAATTTCCCCCTGCGGCATTGAAAAAGGATTATGACTAAATTCTATTTTACCTGAAGTCTCATCTTTTTCAAACATTGGATAATCAACAATCCAACAAAATGCAAAAGAATTTTCATTGATTAAATTTAAATCTTTTGCAATTTTATCTCTAGCTAATGAAGTAATTTTCTCAAGATCTTTTTTTTTGTCGCAAGCTAAAAATATACTATCTCCTATCTCTGCTCCAGTTATTTTCATAATTTGTTCTAAAGACTCTTTAGAGAAAAACTTTCCAATAGGTCCTTTTCCCACAACTTCTTTTTCTTTTTCTAATGTGAAATATGCAAGTCCTGAAGCTCCCTGATCTTTTGCCCATTTATCAATATTATCAAAAAAACTTCTGGGTTTATCTTTCGTATTTTTTGTTACAATACATCTTACCATTGAGCCTGAATTTACTAATTTTTTAAAAATATCAAATTTCACATCATCTCTTAAGAAAATATCTGTAATATCATTTATAATTAAAGGATTTCTAAGATCAGGTTTATCTGAACCATATTTGAGCATTGCCTCTTTGTAAGTTATTCTTGGAAACTTACCCTGCAGAAACTCTCTATCAGAAAATTCTTTAAAAGTGTTTACTAATAACTTTTCTACCACATCAAATACATCTTCTTGCTCAACAAAAGACATTTCTAAATCTAATTGATAAAATTCTCCAGGGCTTCTATCAGCTCTTGCATCTTCGTCTCTGAAACAAGGTGCAATTTGAAAATATCTATCAAATCCTGATACCATTATCAGTTGTTTAAACTGTTGTGGAGCTTGAGGAAGTGCATAAAATTTTCCAGGATTTAATCTACTTGGTACTAAAAAGTCTCTTGCTCCTTCTGGGCTAGATGAAGTTAGAATTGGAGTTTGAAATTCTAAAAAACCCAATTTATTCATCTCACTTCTTATAAATGAAATAACTTTTGATCTTAAAATTATATTTTCATGTATTTTTTTTCTTCTTAAATCAAGAAATCTATACTTTAATCTTATATCCTCAGCGTACTCTTGATCACTAAATACTGGTAAAGGTAATTCCTTACAGGTACCAAGAACTTTGAAAGTTTCTATTCCGACTTCTATCTCACCAGTTAAAATTTCCTTATTTATTGTTTCGGTTGAACGATTTACAACTTTACCATTAATTTTTATGACAGTCTCTAACTGGATTTTTTCCAATTCATTAAAATTCTTATTTTCTCTATCAATTATACATTGTGTAATGCCGTAGTTGTCTCTGAGATCTAAAAATAATAAATTACCATGATCTCGTTTTTTATTAATCCATCCTGAGAGTACTACATTTTGACCAACATTTGTCTTACGTAACTCATTACAATTATGTGTTCGATATTTGTTGCTCAATTATTCTCCCAATACTTCTTTTATTATTTTAAAATCAATTGATTTTTTCTTTTTTAAACTCAGTTCGTCAATCTTATATATGAAATCATATATTTTACCATATGATCTATCAATTCTTTTAATAATAAAATCAATTATTTTTTTATCCAATAAAATTTGACGATCAGATAAATTTTTTAATATTAGAGCAAACATTAAATCATCATCTGGTTTTTCAATTTTTTGTAAAAGAAAATTTTTTGTTCTCGATTTTAAATCCTTTAAAGAAAAATCAATATTTACTATTGGTCGCTCTGACGTGACTATAATAAACTTATTATCTTGATCTATTATATTTAATAAACTATAAATTAATTTTTCATTTACTGTATTATCTAAATCTTCTAGTACAATATTTTCATGTATCTTTATTTTTTTCAAATCATCATTTGTTAATGAGATTGCATTAAGTTTAATTCCTTTAAACTTTTTGATGAATATATTAATCAAATGGGTCTTGCCTGAAAACTTTTCTCCACTTATATTTAAAAAATTTTTCTCCCACTTGGGCCATAGACTTAATAAGTCAAAAATAGTTTTATTACTTGCAGAAACATAAAAGTCATCATCTTTAAAATTTTGTTCATAATCAAACTTAATAATTAATTGATTTAAATCATTCATTTAAAATCCAAATTTTTTTTTCTGTATTAAAAGTAAAATTTTTTTCTTTCATTATTTTAAGAAAATTTTGAGGCCCTCCATTAAATATAACTTCATACACAATAAAGTCTTTGTTGAAACTAATAATAGAATAATTATTAATCAAATCAATTTTAGCTAAAGTTCTCTCGAACTTCGATGATAAATCAAAATTCTCATTATCTACTTTAATCATAAGAGGAAGCTTTATTGATGTATTTATTAAATTATTTTGTTTCCAAAAATCTTCATAGATAATTTTCAAGTCATGTATAAGTTTATTCAAATCGGTGGAATTATTTAAATCAATATTTTTAAATAAATTATTTTGGATAAATTTCTTATCTTGAATTTTAATTTTAGATAAAACTTTAATTTTGTCTTGATCTTTAGAAAATAATGCAATTATTGAATTGTCTAAGAAATATTTTTCTATTATTTCTTCAAAATTATAATCCTCTAGATCAAGGTAATATTTTCTTATTAACTCTAAATCTTCTAGATCTTCCGAAGGCAAAATATACTGAATTAAATTATTTTTATCTATATCTGTAGCCCAATTTTTATAAATTGGATTGTTGGAATAAACTAAGAGACTATTGTCAAATTGATCAATAAATATTGGCAGAAATAAAAATTTTTCTCTGATAATTTGCGTTGGAAAAATATTTTTATTTTCTAGATAATCAAAAATTTTTTTTCTATCAAATAAAACACTTAAATTTAAATTGTATGTTTTGTTTATGAATTTTTCCTCTTTTATTGAAAATGTCTCAATCATACCTTTAATTTCGTTAAGATTAATATTTTTGACCTTATTTAAATCTTTAGATTGAACTAAATTATTCATTAATTTCCTAAAAGCCTTTTTAAAACCTCTATTAATTAAAATGTCTTTATTAAAATTATTCTCCAATTTTTCTACTATTTCGATTTCATCAACAAAAAATCCCTCACCATTTACATTGTTTGTGGAAAAAAAAGATAAATTTAGAGCTAGAAATAAAAAAAAAATATATAAGTTTCTTGGTTTAAAAAATTGAAAAATAAATTTCATAAAACATATTAATGAATAAAAAAAAAATTACCTATAAAAAAAGTGGAGTTAATATTAAGGCTGCTGATAAATTCGTTAATTTCATTTCTACAGTATCAGCAAAAAAAAAAGGCAAAAAGAAGTTTTCTAACATAGGTGGTTTTGGCTCAATTAGCAGTATTCCAAGTAATATTAAACAGCCTAAAATTGTAGCTTGCACAGATGGTGTGGGAACTAAAATTGAAATTGCTAATTCTTTAAATAAATTTGATACGATAGGAATTGATTTAGTTGCTATGAGTGTAAATGATTTAATTGTTCAAGGCGCGAAACCTTTCCTTTTTCTTGATTATATCTCAATCAATAAAATAGATTTAACAAAACTCAAATCAATCATAAGAGGCATTATAAAAGGGTGTGCACAATCAAATTGTGAACTTGTAGGAGGTGAAACTGCTGAAATGCCAGGTACTTATGAAAAAGGAAAATTTGATATAGCAGGTTTTGCTGTAGGTATAGTTGAAAAGAAAAAAATTTTAAATAAAAATAAGATTAAAAAAAATGACCTTATATTAGCAGTTCCATCAAGTGGATTACATTCTAATGGTTATTCACTTGTAAGGTATTTGCTGAAACAAAAGAAAATAGATATTAATAAAGATAAATTTTTAAAATCTGAACTTATAAAACCTACAAAAATATATGTCAAAGAAGTAATGAATTTAATAAAAAAAAATTTAATTAATGGTTGTGCTAATATAACTGGTGGAGGATTATCGGATAATATCAAAAGAGTCGTTCCTGATGGATACTCAGCAATTATAGATTTGAAACAAATTAAAACCCCAAAAATATTTAAGTGGCTAAAAAAAAATAATATTTCAGATAAAGAAATGCTTAAAACGTTTAATTGTGGAGTTGGATTTTGTTTAATAGTCAATCCCAGAAATCTCAGAAGAATTAATAAATTTTTTTCAAGAGAATATAAGCCTTACGTAATTGGAAAAATTTTGATGGGTAAAAATAAAGTTAAACTAAATGGTTCAATCAACTGGAAATAAAAAAGTTAAAACAGCAGTATTTATTTCTGGTACAGGAAGTAATTTAAAATCTCTAATTGTATTTTCAAAAACTAAAGAGTCACCCATATCTGTTAATTTGATCATTTCAAATAAATCGAAAGCAAAAGGTTTAAATTACAGTAAAATATTCAAAATTAAAAAAAAAGTACTTGATTTTAAAAAAAAAAATTTAGTTTTAAGCGAAAGAAAATTGCTTTCTTTCTTAAAAAAAAACAATATTAAATTGATTTGTCTTGCAGGATTTATGATAATTTTATCAAAAAATTTTATAAAAAAATTTAATGGAAAAATTTTAAATATTCATCCTTCATTATTACCCAAATACAAAGGATTAAATACTCATAAAAGAGTCTTAAATAATAAAGAAAAATACTCAGGCTGTACTGTTCATTTTGTAAACTCTAAATTGGATTCTGGAAAAATTATTTTACAGAAAAAAGTTAAAATCAAAAAAAATGAAACTGAAAATTCTCTTGCTAAAAAAATATTAATTCAGGAACACAAACTTTATCCTAAAGCCATATTAAAGGTTTTTAGTCTTTAAAGAAAAAATCAATCTCAATTTTTGCATTATCAACACTATCAGATCCATGAACTGAATTTTTATCTATTGAAATTCCATATTTTTTTCTTATTGTGCCTTCCTTCGCATCCTTTGGATTTGTAGCACCCATTAATTCTCTATTTCCAAGAACTGCATTCTCCTTTTCAAGGACCATAACAACAATCGGACCTGATGAAAGATAATCACATAAATCATTATAAAATGGCTTTGTTTCATGAACTTTGTAAAATTTTTCTGCCTCAGATTTTTCAATCTGAATTTTTTTTTCTTTTAATATTGTAAATCCGTTTTTTTTAAACATTTCTTTAATCACATTTTCTAGATTTCTTTCAACAGCATCTGGTTTGATAATTGAAAGGGTTTGTTCTTTATCACTCATAATTGTCCTCAATTAATTGATTTAGTAATTTTACTCCATAACCCGTTGCACCGCCTGGATTTAATGCTCCTCCATATTTTGAAAATGCCATTCCTGCAATGTCAAGATGTGCCCAAGGAGTTTTATTTAAAATAAATCTCTGTAAAAATTGTGCAGCAGTCGTTGAACCAGCTCCACCAACATAATTTATGTTTTGCATATCAGCATTTTTTGAGTCAATTAACTTGTCATAATTTTTATGTAATGGCATTCGCCATAATTTTTCTTGCACTTTTTCTCCTGAGTCTATTAATTGTTTTGACAATTTTTCGTTATTAGAAAACAATCCAGCATATTCTGATCCTAATGAAACTATGATAGCACCGGTTAAAGTTGCTAAATCAACAATAAATTGTGGTGTAAATTTTCTTTCTGTAAAAGTTAGTGCATCAGCTAAAACTAATCTACCTTCAGCATCTGTATTTAAAATTTCAATCGTTTTACCGCTATAAGATTTTACAATGTCTCCTGGCCTTTGAGCATTCCCACTTACCATATTTTCTACAAGACCAACGACTCCTACTGCATTTATCTTTGCTTTTCTAATTGCTAAACTTTTCATAAGACCTACAACTGTAGCTGAACCAGCCATGTCATAAGTCATATCTTCCATAAATTTAGCTGGTTTAAGAGAGTAGCCTCCCGTATCAAAACAAACTCCCTTTCCGACGAAAGCTAAGGGTTTAAATTTTTTATTTGCTCCGTTCCATTCAATAGTTACAAGATATGATCCTCTTACACTTCCTTGGCCAACACCAAGTAAAGCATTCATACCTAATTTTTTTAATTTTTTTTTATCATATATTTGAACTTTTAAACCAATCTTTTTTAACGAACTTATTCTTTTTGCATACTCATCTGGATGTAAAATATTTCCAGGCTCTGAAACTAGATCTCTTGTATAAAAAGTGCCCTCTTCTAAAGCTTTAAATCTTTTTTGCTCTTGAGTTGAAACTTTATTTTTACTTCCTGAGACATTAATTTTTACAATTCTTTTTTTATTTTTTGACTTATAAATATTAAATTCATAAGATTTTAATTTTAAGCCATGAAGAAAATGTCCTAAAAAATTTTCGATTTTACTATTTATGGTATCTGAATTTATCGTAAAGTCATTTTTTTTTTCGTAATTTATTAATGAATGAAATTTTGCACCAAGATTTTCTACCATTGAAGTCTTCAAATCATCTTTAATAGAAATTAAAAAAATGCTTTTTTTTGAGTTAATCTCAAAAAACAATATATCTTTTTTTAAATCACTATTTTTTAGTAATTCAGCTATATAAGAATATTCTATTTTGGAGATAGTTTTTTTTAGACTTTTGATGTCAAAATTTTCATTAACAAAAAGTACAAGATTATTTGCAATGCTTTTAAACGCGCTATTTTTATAATTAATTCGAATACTCATAAATTTTAATTGCTATCAAACAAAAATGAGTTGTATATAAGTATTAAGATCAAAATTTCAATGAAAAAATTAATTTTTAGAAAGTTCATAATAGACGTGCTAATTTTTTTTGCAGCATCTATTACGATAATGGGTTTAATCGTTTGGACACTTCAAGCCGTAAATTACTTTGATTTTGTGACAGAAGATGGACATGGTTTAAAGGTCTATTTTGCTTTCACTCTGTTAAATTTTCCAAAAATAATTCACCGAATATTTCCATTTGTTTTTTTCATATCCCTTTTTTACACAATAATTAGATATGAAGCGAATAATCAGTTAAATATATTTTGGTTAAATGGTGTAAATAAAATTAAATTCACTAACGTAATTTTGATATTCTCATCAATACTTATGTTAGTCCAAATTTTTCTAGGCTCATATTTATCTCCTATTTCTCAGTTGAAAGCTAGAATGCTAATAAAAGAGTCAAACATTGATTTTTTTACTAATTTAATAAAAGATGGGAAGTTCATTAATGCAGTTAATGGTTTAACAATTTTTATTGAGAACAAAGACTCAAAAAATTATTCAAATATATTTATAGAAGATTCTACAAAGGGTTTTTCTAGAATGATTTATGCAAAAAAAGGAGTGATAATATCTGATCAAAAAAATAAACAGTTTCTATTAGAAGACGGAAAAGTTTTAAATAATGATGATAATAGAATTAACACATTTGAATTCGATCAAATTAATTTTAGTTTAGATGCTTTTAGTTCAAACTCAATAACTAAACCTAAAATTCAAGAAATAAACTCAAACCACTTATTAAAGTGTGTAATTGATAGAAATTATTCGAATAAAAAAAAATGTGAGGATAGTGAAACGTTAAGAGAGACAAAGCAAGAATTATTAAAACGATTTTTTAAACCAATATATATCCCTCTGATTGCTATGTTATGTTGTTTGTTATTTATCTCAGGAAAATTTAAACCAAACTATGAAAAAACTAAAAAGATTGTTTTTTTAATTGGTATATTAATTATTATTATCTCAGAAACTTCTCTGAGATATTCTGCAGCTTCAAATTTTTCATTACTATTATACTTTATTACTCCTTTCATCTTCTTTTTAATTTTTTATAAATTTTCATTTAATAAAATAAAATATGTTTAAGACTTACGAGAAATATATTATTAAAAGTTTTTTATATAAATTTATTTCATTAACTTTTGTTTTTTTTGCTTTAACAATTATATTAGGTAGTTTAGAAGAAATTTCTTTTTTTAAAAATTTAAATGTTAATTTTTTATATCCTTATTTTTTAACATTGATTAATGCACCAATCACTTTATTTGAAATATTTCCATTCATATTTTTATTAACAACTCAGTTTTTCTTTTATGATTTATTCAAAAAAGATGAATTGAATTTATTAAAAACGAATGGTCTAAAAAATACCTCCATTTTAAAAGTTATATTCTTTTTAGCAATTTTAATTGGAATATTTAATATTATAATTTTTTATAATTTTGCCTCTAATTTAAAATTTTATTATTCAAATATAAAAAACGGTTTTTCTAATGATAATAAATATTTAGCAATGGTCACACAAAGTGGCTTATGGATAAAAGATGAAGTAGATAATAAAAAATTAATTATAAATGCTGAGCTGATTAATGATAATATAATATCAAAAACTATCATAAATGAATTTGATGATAATTTCGATTTAATTAGAATTATTCAATCTGAAAAAATAGATATTAAAAATGAAAATTGGATAATTTACAATCCTGTAATAACCAAAAATAACATAAGTGATTCAGTTGATGATTTTATAACTATTAAGACTCATTTCAATTATGAAAAAATTTCAAATATATTTTCAAATGTTTCTACACTTAATATTTTTAAACTCATTGACATGAAAAAAGATTACGAACGATTAGGTTACTCATCTGACGAAGTATATATTCATTTGTTAAAACTCACTGTAACACCACTTTTATGTGGTATCTTAACTTTGTTGTCTGCGATTATTATGTTTAGGATAAAAAAAAATAGCTCTATTATATTTTATATTGCAATAGGTTTTTTAGTTTCAGTAATAATTTATTATTTAATGTTTTTTTTCACATCTTTAGGAAATAATGGGAAGATACCGATATCTGTATCTGTTTTCTTTCCAATTTCAATTTTATCTATTTTTTCAATTTTAGGTATAATGAATGTCAATGAGAAATAAAATTATTTATTCATTCGTATTTTTATTATTGCACATAAATATATCTTTTTCACAAGATCAAAATTACAACTTTCAGACAAAAACAATTGAAATTTCTGAAAACGGTAATTTGGTAAAAGCAAATTTTGGTAAAGTTATATCAATTGATAAGAACTTTGAAGTTAATGCAAACTATTTTCAGTATAATAAGAATACTAAACTTTTGAAAATCAATGGTGATGGATTAATCTTTATAAGATCTAAAGATCTCAAAATTGAATTTGATAAAGGATTAGTTGATCAAGAAAAATCTATTTTTGAGGCATATGGAAAAATAAAAGCAAAAAATTTAAATATTAATTTGAATATAGACTCGCAAAAAATAATCTATAATTTTAAAGATAACATCCTTCTTTCACCTTTTAAAACTAATCTTGAATATGATTACCAAAAAAATCTGATTGCTAATAGCTTTAAGTATGAAATTGATAAAAATTTATTAAAAATAAAAGATCTTAATTTAACTGATGAGAACAAAAATAATATAAAATCATCAATTGCATACATAAATACAAAAACAAATAATCTCTTTGGAAAAAATATCTTTGTAAGTTTAAATAATCAAACGTTTAATAAAGATAATGAACCAAGATTTAGAGGTAATAGTGTAAGAGATAATGAAAAACAAACTGAGGTAACTAAGGGAGTGTTTACTACTTGTAAAAAAAGAGAAGGTTGTCCTCCATGGGAACTATCAGCCAAAAAAATTATTCATGATAAAGAAAATAAAACTATAAATTATGAAAATGCTATAATAAAAATATACGATAAACCAGTTGCTTATTTTCCGTATTTTTCTCATCCAGATCCAACTACAAAAAGGAAGTCTGGTTTTCTTACTCCTTCTTTGAAAACCTCATCTAATAGAAAAAATTATTTGAGTTTGCCATATTATTTGGTTTTAGCAGAAAACAAAGATTTGACTTTTTCTCCAAGGCTTTATGATCATGAAGAAGTGCTATTGCAAACAGAATATCGGCAGGTTGGAAATAATAGTAATCACATTTCGGATTTTAGTTTCAAAATAAATGATGATAAGAAATTAAGAAGTCATTTTTTTTATAAATTTGATAAAAATTTTAACCTAGATAATTTTCTACACAGCAAACTTGATCTAAATATTCAAACCACAACAAAAGATACATACATCAAGAAAAATAAAATAAAATCTGATATAATAAAAAATGAAAATATTCTTGAAAATTCAGCAAAAATTAACCTTTCTAAAGATGACATGTCTATTAATGTTGATGCCTTTTTATACGAAGATCTAAATAAAAATGATAGTGACCGATTTGAGTATATTCTTCCCAATATCAATCTTACAAAAAAGATCGCTAATAGAACAAGTCTAAATGGAGATTTTTCATTTAAATCGAAGGCACTAGCTAGAAACTACAATACAAACATTTTTGAGACTATCAATATTAATGACCTTGTTTTTAAATCATATCCTAAAGTCACTTCCAAAGGCTTTTACAATAATTATGAATTTTTTATTAAAAACGCAAATATAAATGCAAAAAATTCAAAAACTTATAAGAATAAAGAGAACGCTTTTGTTTCAGGGATGCTTCAGTTCAATTCATCAATCCCACTTATTAAAGAAAATGAAAAATACAAAAAAATATCAAAACCCAGATTATCTTTAAAAATATCTCCAGAACACACCAAAGATAACAGTGATGATGATATAAAAATTAATATGAATAATATTTACTCAATTAATAGGGCTGTAAGAGATAATGCAATTGAAGGAGGTTTATCTTTAACTTATGGAAATGATTTTTTAGTATTAGATAAAAAGAAATCATCTCAAATACTTAATTTTAAAATAGCAAATAACCTTAGATTAAGGGAAAATTACGACTTACCAAAAAATAGTCAGATAGGTCAAAAAACATCAAGTATTTTTAACGAAATTTCTTATTCTCCAAATAAATTCATAAAAATTGATTATAATTCATCAATAAAAAATAATCTAACTGAGATGAACTATGAAAATATAACAACTGAATTTCGTATAAACAATATTGTAACAAGCTTTGATTATTTAAATCAAAATGAGTCCTCAAATGTTTCTTATTTTTCAAATACTACAAAATTAAATTTAGACAAATCTAATAGTCTTTTATTTTCAACAAGGAAAAATAAGATTATCAATTTAACAGAATATTATAATTTAGCATATCAATATGAAAACGATTGTTTGACTGCATCACTTGAGTACAATAAAGAGTATTATAATGATAGAGATTTGAAACCAAACGAAAGCATAGGCGTAAGATTAACCATAATTCCTTTTAAAAATAAGACAAATTTTTAAAAACTAATGATTAAGAAGTTTTTCATAATTAATTTTATTATTTTTATTCAATTTTCTTTATTAAATAAATCATTTGCAAATTTCAGAATTATTGCATCAGTCAATGAGGAAATAATAACTAATTTTGATGTTCTCAAAGAAAGTAGATACTTAAAAGTACTAAATCCTAATCTTCAAAATTTTGAACAAAGAAAACTTCAAATGTTAGCTAAAGAGTCTTTAATAAAACAAATAATAAAAAAAAAAGAAATTTCAAAATTTATAAACTTGGATAGTGAAAATCCATTTTTAGATGAATATCTAAAGAATTTAATAACGAAACTCGGATATAAAACAATAAAAGATTTTAATAATGTTTTGCTAGAAAGTGAAACTTACTCATTAGAAGATGTAAGATATAAAATTAAAATTGAACTTTTTTGGAATGAATTGATTTTTGATAAATATAATGACCAGGTATCAATAAATAGAGAAAAGTTAATTGAAAAAATAAATAGTATGAAAAACAAAGAAAAAAAAGAATTTTTTTTATCAGAAATAGTTTTTAAAAAAAAAATCGATGAAACAATAGAGCAATCAATTGCTAAAATTAGAAAAAGTATTGATGAAATTGGATTTAATAATTCAGCAAATATTTACAGTATATCTGAAAGTTCTAAATATGGAGGAAAAATAGGTTGGGTAAATGAAGACTCTCTATCAAAAAAAATTTATGAAAATATAATCAATCTTGAAAATAATGAATATTCAAATGTAATGAATCTAAATAATAATTTAGTAATATTAAAAGTTGAAGATCACAGAATTGTTAAAAATACAGTAGATAAAAAAAAAGAACTTGAGAGATTAATTCAAATAGAAAAAAATAATAAATTAGTTAAATTTTCAAGAATTTATTTTAACAAAGTAAAAATTCAATATCAAATAAATGAAAAATAAAT
Organism: uncultured Pelagibacteraceae bacterium; assembly: GCA_902569975.1. Taxonomy (GTDB): domain Bacteria; phylum Pseudomonadota; class Alphaproteobacteria; order Pelagibacterales; family Pelagibacteraceae; genus Pelagibacter. Next base: position 37,739 of record CACFWD010000007.1, read on the forward strand.
CAATTATTGTAATAGCTGGTGAACCAAAAAGTGTTTTTTTAGAAATATTTTTTAAAGCATTAAAAAAAAATAAATTTAAATCACCAATAATTTTAATTTGTTGCAAAAAAATTTTAGTTAAAGAAATGAAAAAAAACAAATTTAAAAAAAAGTTAAATATAATAGAGAAAGAAAATCTAAAAAATTACAAATTAAATAATAATAAAATAAATCTGATTAATGTTGAATATTCAAAATTTAGTCAAAAATTAAATAATAAATTGACCAATCAATACTTAATTAAATCTTTTAAATTAGCTCTAAAAATAATTAAAAATGATTATTCTTATAAATTAATTAATGGCCCAATTAACAAAACATCATTTTTAAATAAAAAATTTCTAGGAGTCACTGAATATATTTCAAAAAAATGTAATATTAAAAATACTGGTATGTTAATTTATAATAAAGACTTATCTGTATGTCCATTAACAACACATTTACCCTTAAAACTTATACACAAAAAAATAAATAAAAAACTTATTGAGGAAAAAATTCAACTTATAAATTTTTTTTACAAAAAAAAACTGAAATTTAAACCTAAAATTGGTGTCACAGGAATGAACCCTCATTGTGAAAGTATTTTACGATTTAATGAGGACGATAAAATAGTATCTAGAGCAATAATTTCTCAAAAAAAACAAGGTATAACTGTTTCAGGTCCTTATCCTGCTGATACAATTTTTTTAAAAGATAATAGAAAAAAGTTTGATGTTATACTTGGAATGTATCATGATCAAGTATTAACACCTATTAAAACTTTATTTGAATTCAATGCTATTAATATTACAATGGGGTTACCTTTTCTGAGAATAACTCCAGATCATGGTCCTAACGAAAAAATGATTAATAAAAATATTTCAAATCCAATTAGTTTAGTTAAAGCTTTAAGTTTTTTAGATAGATTTTGATAAAACCAAAAAAAAGTCTAGGTCAAAATTTTTTAATAGATCAAAAAATTATTGATAAAATTACAAATGCCGTTGAGATAAAAAACAGACCTATTTTAGAAATAGGTCCTGGAACAGGAAATTTAACAAGAAGTATTATAAAAAAAAAACCAAAAAAAATACTAGTTATAGAAAAAGACAAGAAACTAGTTGATTTTCTATATAAAAATTTTGGATCTGATATCGAAATAATTTACGAAGACGTTTTAAAAGTAAATGAAAACAAACTTGAAAAAGACCCTTTAACAGTTTTTGGTAATTTACCCTACAATATTTCAACTGAAATTTTATGTAAATGGATTTTAAATATTGATAGAAATAAATTTTGGTTTGAATCTCTTGTACTAATGTTTCAAAAGGAGGTTGCTGATAGAATTATTTCTGATTTCAATTCAAAAAACTATGGAAGATTATCTATTTTAGCTAATTGGAAACTCAGTATGAAAAAAATTTGTGATATAATGCCATCTAGTTTTTATCCTAAGCCTAAAATTTTAAGTAGCGTTTTATTGATTAAGCCAAAGTTAAATTTTTTTCCATTAAAAGATCCCAAGAATTTAGAGAAATTAACCAGACTATTTTTTATGCATAGACGTAAAATGTTAAAAAAACCTTACAGAAATTTATTTAAAGGTAATATTGAGGTTGCTGAAAAACTTAAAATTAATCTTAATTTACGACCACAAAATTTGGATTTTATGACTTATTATAGACTTACAGAGGAATATGAAAAATTAAGAGGTTAAATTATTCACATGTTTTCTAACATATTCCAAATCATAGTCTTTTGATCCATTATTAATTTCGGCAGTTATCAAGTTTTGAATCTTATTAAAACAAGATTGTATATCATCATTAATTACTACATAATTATAATTAATCCAATGAAGCACATCTCTCTCAAATTGCTTCATTCTCTCTTCAACTATTAGCTTATCTTTCATATCCCTATTTGATAACCTTTCATACAAAATTTCTTTGCTTGGTGGTAAAATAAAAAATGTTATCAATTTAAAATCTAAGTTTTTGTTTTTAATTTGATCAGCTCCCTGCCAATCTATATCAAATAAAACATTTTTTCCTTTGTTTAACTTATCAATTACTGGCGTCCTAGTTGTCCCATAATAATTATTAAATACTTTAGCATATTCAAGAAATTCATCGTTTTTAATTAATCTATTAAATTCTTGATCTGAAACAAAATAATAATCTTTACCTGAGGTTTCATTAGAGCGAGGTTGTCTTGTTGTGTGAGATACAGAAATCTCAAAATTATCTTTTTTTGATAGTAAATTTACTAAAGTTGTTTTTCCTGCTCCAGATGGAGAGGACAAAATTACCATTATCCCATCATTTGAAGTGGGCATCGAGAATTTATTTTAATTTGCTTTGCCTTCAATAAATTTAACAGCATCACCAACTGTTAAAATTTTTTCAGCTTCACTATCGGAAATTTCTGAACCAAATTCTTCTTCAAAAGCCATTACTAATTCTACTGTGTCTAAACTATCTGCTCCCAGATCATCTATAAAACTAGACTCCTCTGTCACTTTTGCCTCATCTATTCCTAAATGATCAGCAACTATTTTTTTTACTTTGCTTGAAACATCTTCTGACATATTGATCCTTTTGTTATAAATTTGTTAATAGTTTAATTACTTATTTTGTCAAGCCATATACATACCCCCATTAACATGCAAAGTTTCACCATTAATATAGTCAGAACTGTCTGAGGCTAAAAAAAGAACTGAATTTGCAATATCCTCTGGGTTTCCCAATTTTGCTGAAGGAATTTTTGAGATTATATTTTCTTTAAATTTTTCATCTATCTTATCAGTCATTGCTGTTTTGATAAATCCAGGTGAAATACAATTAACATTAATATTTTTTTTTGCATACTCCATTGCTAAACTCTTGGACATTGCTACTATTCCTGCTTTAGAGGCTGTATAATTTGTTTGTCCCAAATTTCCTGTATGACCTACGACTGAAGTAATATTAATTATTTTACCTTTTTTATTCTTAAGCATCTTTTTAATCGCAAATTTACACATTAAAAAAGTAGATGTTAAATTTATATCTATTACTTTTTTCCACTCTTCAATACTCATTCTAATTGCTAAATTATCTTGAGTGATACCTGCGTTATTTACAATGCAATCAAGGCCACCTAATTCATGAGAAGCATTTTCAATAAATTCCTCAATTTTATCTATTTGAGAAATATCAAATTTTAAAATTTTAATTTTTTCAAATTTGTTTTTTAATTGCTCAAGTTTTTCCATTTTTGTACCTGAAGCTAATACATTAACTCCATATTCATTAAGTTTTTCAACAATAGAACTTCCAATTCCACCTGATGCGCCCGTTACAATAATATTTTTATTCTCTAAATCTTTCATATTTTAATATTCTTTATTTCTTCTTCGCAATTTATTGAGTAAACCTCAACTTGTTTATTAATTCTTTTTACTAAACCAGATAAAACTTTTCCAGGACCAATTTCTATAAATTGAATAATACCTTTATTTACCATATTTATCACACTTTCTCTCCATCTAACTCTATTTTCAATTTGCTTTACAAGCAGATCTTTTAATTCATCAGCATTAAAAATTTCATCAGCAGTAATATTTGATATCAAGGTATTACTTCCTTTTTTAAATTTTAATTTAGAGAGCTCTTCTCTCATGATATCTGTGGCCCTATTCATCAAACTACTATGAAATGGTGCACTCACTGGAAGTTTAATATTTTTAATTTTTTTTTCTTTTAATAAAAAACTTAAATTATTTAAATCTTGTGTTTTTCCACTTAATACAATTTGGCCATCTGAATTATCATTTGCAACTTCAACTTTAAAATTATTTTGATTTTCATTTAATATATTTTCTATCTGCTCAATTGCAGTTCCTAGAACTGCAATCATTCCACCTTCGTCTTGAGGTACAGAGTTTTGCATTGCTTTACCTCTTATTTTTAAAATCTTAATTGTATCTTTGAAATCTAAATATCCAGCACATGCGATTGCTGAATATTCTCCAAGAGAATGTCCAGCAAAAAATTTTGCCTTGTTTAAATCTATATTAAATTCTTTTTTAATAACTTGAAAAATTGAATAACTGATTAAGAAAATTGCTGGCTGTGTATTTTCAGTTAAATCCAATTCCTCTTTGGGACCCTCCAATATTATTTTTGATAATTTTGTATTAAGCGCTTCATCCGCCTCTTTAAATAAATCTTTTACAAGATCATAATTTTGATAAAATTCTTTTCCCATAGCCACAGATTGCGAACCTTGTCCTGGAAAAATTACTGAAAACATATAAAAATATATTTAAATTTTAGCCTTTTTAGTGTTGTAATTGAAGATTTATAATAGTATATCCTCACGTTTTATTAAAGAACTTAAATGAATTTATACGAACATACAATTATTGCTAGACAAGATGCATCACCTAGTGAGCTTAAGCAACTTACTGAAAAATATTCAAAAATTGTTGAAAAAAATGAGGGTGAAATAGTTAAGGCTGAAAACTGGGGACTGCTTAATCTTTCTTATTTAATTAGAAAAAATAAAAAAGGAAGTTACATTCATTTTAAAATTAAAGGAAAAGGGAAAGTGATAGAAGAACTAGAAAAAAATGAAGCTTTAGATAAAAAATTATTAAGATATTTAACTGTAAAAGTTAAAAATTTTGACCTGGAGACAAATTACTTTGCTAGAAAAGAAGATGGTGAAAAGTTTGAAAAGAAAGAAAAAATACCAAATTAATTATGCCAAAAAGACAAAGTGGAAATAAAAGAAATAAACAGAGTAATTTCGCTAAATTAAGTATTTTTCAACCAAATAAATATAAATTTAAAAAAAGTTGTCCTTTATCAGTAAAAGGTGCACCAAAAGTTGATTATAAAAATATTAAATTACTCAAAAAATATATATCTGAAAACGGTAAAATTTTACCTTCGAGAATTACAAATGTAAGTCAAAAAAAACAAAGAGAGCTATCACTTTCTATAAAAAGAGCCAGAAACTTGGCATTACTATAATTATGAAAGTAATCTTATTAGAAAACGTTAAAAGAATTGGATCAATTGGGGAAGTAATTGATGTAAAAAGAGGTTTTGCTAGAAACTTTCTTATTGCAAACAAAAAAGCATTATATGCATCTAAAGAAAATATCAAAGAGGTTGAAAAAATTAAATCAGATCTAGCAAAAAAAGATAATGATAAAAAAGCTGAAGCACAAAAGATTTTAGCTAAAATTAATAACAAAGAATATTTAGTAAAAAAACTTAGTACCGAAAATAATGAATTATATGGTTCAGTTAAACCGACTGAGATATCAAAATTAATTCAAGAGACAAATAAAATTGACATTAAACCATCAATGATACAACCAATTCAAGAAATAAAAGCTTTAGGAAAACATAAGGTAAAAATTTCTTTACACTCTGCAGTTGATGCTGAAATAATGATTAATGTGCAATCTGCTGAATCTATTCAATAATTATACAATTTCATCCACAGTAACATTTTTAAATTTTTAATAAAAGTTTTTCATGTAGATTATTTAAATGGAAAATAATCTTAGTATTGTTAAAGACAGATTTAAAGAACTCCCAAATAATATCGAGGCAGAACAATCAGTTATAGGTTCTATCTTGGTTACTAACGAAATTTTTGACGAAATAAGTACAATTATTTCGAGTATCAATTTTTTTGATCCAATGCATCAAAAAATTTACAATGCTGTAGAAAATTTAATTTATAAAGGAATGCTTGCTAACCCTATTACTCTGAAAAATTATTTTGAGGATGAAAAAGATGACCTAGATATACCAGAATACTTAGTAAAAATTACAAAGTTTTCAACATCAGTTAGACAAGCAATTGAGTATTCAAAAATAATTTATGATATGTTTGTCAGACGTGAATTAATTAAAATCTCAGAACAAACTATAGACAGTGCAAAAATAAATGATCTAGATACCAATGGTCAAAGTATTATTGAAAACTCTGAGAAATTATTATTTGATTTAGCTGAAAAAGGATCTTTCAATTCCTCATTAATTAAGTTTGATGAGGCTATGAAGCAAACAATTGAAATGGCTTCTGCAGCTTATAAAAATGAAGGTGGGATTGTTGGTGTACCAACGGGATTAAGGGATCTTGATGATAAGCTTGGTGGTTTACATCAATCAGATTTAATTATTATTGCAGGCAGGCCTTCGATGGGTAAAACATCACTTGCAACAAATATAGCATTTAATGCAGCTAAACATATTCAAGACAATGGAAAAAAATCATCAATTGCATTTTTCTCACTAGAGATGTCATCAGAACAACTATCCACTAGAATTCTATCAGAGCAAGCTCGTATAGGGTCAAATGATATTAGAAGGGGAAGAATTTCTGATGAACAATTTGATCAATTTTTAGAAACTTCAAAAAATATTGCTGAACTTCCATTATTTATAGATGAAACTCCTGCAATAAGTATAGCTGCAATGAGTAACAGAGCTAGAAGAATAAAACGATTAAATGGATTGGATATGATTGTCGTTGATTACATCCAATTAATGAAAGGAACAACATATAATAAAGATGGTAGGGTTCAAGAAATTTCTCAAATTACACAAGGTCTTAAAGCTATTGCTAAAGAGCTTGGAGTCCCGGTCGTAGCGTTATCTCAACTTTCGAGACAAGTAGAACAACGTGATGATCACAAGCCACAATTATCTGACTTAAGAGAGTCTGGATCAATCGAACAAGATGCTGACGTTGTAATGTTTGTTTACAGAGAAGGTTACTATTTGCAAAGAAAAGAACCAAGAGAAGCAACTGTTGAACATGCTGAATGGCAAGCTAAAATGAATGAGATCGCACACTTAGCGGAGATTATCATTGGTAAACAACGTCACGGTCCAATTGGTAAAGTAACTCTTGAATTTGAGGAAAGATTCACAAAATTTAAAGATACTCAAATTAATTAATTTCACATATAAAAGAAACTATGTTTGTCAATTTGTATGAAAATACAATATTAAAGAATCCAAGGTCTATTTTTGTAGTTTTATTAATCATAATTTTAAATTTTGGATATTATATAAAAGATTTTAGATTAGATGCTTCTTCTGAAACATTATTAATCGAGGGCGATCCTGATCTTGAATATTTAAAAGAAATTAATGATCGATATGGATCAAAAGAATTTTTAATTTTAACCTACACTCCGAATGAAGGTATGGTCTCAGATGTCTCCATTAATAATTTATTAAGTTTAAAATATAAAATTCAGAGTTTGGACTGGGTACATAGCGTTATTACTTTATTAGATATTCCACTTTTAAGCAACTCAGATACACCGCTACAAGAGCGATTAGAAAGTTTTAAAACTCTAAAAGATGAAAATGTTGATAAACAAAGGGGGTTCAAAGAAATTTTAAATAGTCCAGTTTTTAGAAACTTTGTAATAAGTGAAAATGGTAAAACAAGTGGCATTATTGTAAATATAAAAAAAAACCCTCCTTTAGAAGATATTAAAAATAAATCACGAGATGAAATAGAAGAATACAGAGACCTAATAAAAAAACAAAATCATGAGAATATTTTAGAAATAAGAGATGTGATTAAAAGTTACGAGGATATTGGAAAAATTTATTTGGGTGGAATTCCAATGATTGCTGATGATATGATGACATTTATCAAGAGTGATATTATTGTGTTCGGTTTTGGGGTTTTGCTTTTTATTATAGCAACACTTTGGTTTGTATTTAGAAAGTTAATTTGGATAATAGTGCCTATAAGTAGCTGTTTTTTTTCTGTAGTTATTATGATGGGATTGCTGGGTTTACTTGGTTGGAAAGTTACAGTTATTTCATCTAACTTTATAGCATTAATGTTAATTTTAACAATGGCGATGAATATTCATATTAGCACAAGATTTCTTCAAATAAGAAAATCAAACCCATCAAAAACTAATTTACAAATTTTAACTTTGACCACTAGTAAAATGTTTTGGCCTATTCTTTATACTGTTCTCACAACTGTAATTGCTTTTTTATCTTTAATCTTCAGCGAGATTAAACCCATTATAGACTTTGGTTGGATGATGACTTGTGGTTTAATTATATCATTTATTGTTACCTTTACCCTGCTCCCCACTATGCTTAATTTAATGCCCATAAATGAAATGTCATCTAAAGAAGATAAAGTTTCAAAAATTACAAAACTTTTAGAAAATATATCGCTAAAATATCAAACAATTATTTTTCTAATTACATTTGTCGTTGTTAGCTTAAGTGTATTTGGAATTTCAAAATTAGAAGTTGAGAATAGCTTTATTAATTACTTCAGTAAAAAAACTGAAATCTATAAAGGAATGAAATTAATTGATGAAGAGTTAGGGGGAACAACGCCACTTGAAGTTATTCTTAAGTTTCCAGAAAAAGAGAGAGAAACATTAGAAAATAACGATGATTTTGAAGACTGGGGTGAGGAAAGTGAGAAAGACGAAGAAAAATATTGGTTCACTAAAGATAAAATAGATACTATCAAGGGTGTCCACAATTATTTAGATAATTTACCACAAATAGGAAAGGTACTATCTTTCTCATCAGTTGTAGATGTTGCGACTCAATTAAACAACAATAAACCA
>CACFWD010000008.1 GCA_902569975.1 uncultured Pelagibacteraceae bacterium
ATTTTTGGGTGGAAGATATGTTTTAATGACTCAATTTGCACTAATTATAATTGTTCTTATCATCAGACCTAGAGGAATTGCCGGTATATTAGATAAAGCGAGAGAAGCATGAGCGATATCAAGACAAAAAAAAGAAAAACTTGGAAAAATCCATTGGCGGTCTGGGGAGCTAAAGGTGGTAATCACGAAGTTCCAACACCTGAATGGAGGAATCCACATCAAATTTGGAGAGACACTAAAGCATTTAAGGTGCCAACAACTAAAATTGGAAGACTCCACTACGAATATAAGTCAAGCAATCATGGTGAAAAAACTTGGAATAGACTCAGATGGTGGCCAACTAGAAGAACAATATTATGGACACAAGGTGTATATAATAGAAAAAGTCTTAAACCAGAAAAAATCAGAAAAGACAAGAGACCAATATTTTGGTTTTTAAGTTTACTAGCTTTAGCAATAATGCCTTTTATTTTACCAGATGGTTATAAAAATAGCTTGCTAACTGCTGGAGGAATTTTTGGAATTTATGCATCAATAAATCTTTGCTGGACACTTGTAATTGGAACTGCAGGAATATTTTCTTTAGCTACATATGCTATAGTTGGAATGTCAGCATTTTTAACTACCTGGTTATCAATAAATTTAGGCTTACCTTGGTGGATGTTACCTATGATTGGTATGTTTGTTGGACTTGCTTTTGGAATTATTATAGCCTTACCTGCTTTAAGATTAGATGGATTTTATTATGGTCTTTTAACTCTAGGTCTTAACGAGCTTTGTAGAGTATTTATCACAACTTCACATGCATTTGGAGCTGCATCAGGTGGACTGTACGGAGCTGACACTTTTGTTAATGATAAATGGGAACCTATGACACAAACTATTGTACAATATTATTCTGGATTTGCATTATTAATTGCAGCACTTTTTCTATTTAGATTTGTAGATGGCAAAAGGATAGGTAGAATTCTAAAATTAGCGCCTGAAAAAAAAGAAGCGTTTGCAGAAGCATCAGGTGTTAACTATAAAAGGGCAAGAGTTACTGTCTTTTTAATATCATCAATTGCATTAGGATTTATAGGTGGATTTTATGCTGCTTATTATAGAGGTAGTGCATTTGATATATTCTCTTTTCATACAGTAATCATGGGATTAGCAATGATTACAATTGGTGGTATTGGAAGAGCTGATGGTGCTGTAGCAGGTACTTTAATTATAGTGGTTTTAGATAGAGTTCTAGTAGAACTCGGTCCATATAGATATATCATAATAGGATTGATAATGATGTTTACAATTCTTTTTTTGAAAAATGGATTATTTGGAATAAGAAAACAATTTAGAGATTGGAGAGATAAAAAGAAAGGTGAAGCAAGATCATCAAGATTAGAAAGAGGAGGAGAAATGTTACCAGAGCAAGCAACTGAGATAGATAATAAAGATGAAATATACAGAAAAAGATATGATAAAATGCAAAGAGAGTTTTTAAAAACTCTAATTTGCGATGAGATAATTGAAGAGCATAAACAAAAACCTTTAGGACAGCACAGTGAGGCTTTAGAAAGAGTTTGTTATTATTTTAGAAGAGGTGCTATGAATGATAAATATGTGGTGAAATGTGAAGTTCCTTTTAAAAAATATAAAATAATGGCTCTTTCAGGAGTTAGAGGCAGATCGCCTAGACTTGTTGAAGACAAAATATATGATACGGTTGAGGCTGCATATCATGGGCTGTTTTTAAGAAGAATTCAAGATTTAATGGAGGCATAAAATGGCAGAAATAAAAGTATTTGGATATACAGATAAACTCTCAGTTAAACCAGGAGATAAAATAGATTTTCATGTATCTGCAGATGGGACTAAAACTGCAAATGCACAATTAGTAAGATTAATACACGGAGACGAACATCCTAATGGACCTGGATATATGGATGAGGAAGTGGATTGTGAACTAAATGGTGTTTGGAATGTAAAAAAACAATTTACTCAACTTGGTTCATTTTTAAAAGTTGAAGATCCAAATAATCATCTTGCTATCGATGGAGACTTTACAGTTTTTGGATATATCAATCCATCAACACCTCATACTGGAGCTCATCAGTGGATATTTTGTAGATGGAATAATAAAACCAATGAAGGTTATGGAATAGGTATAAATAAAGACGGCCATTTAGAATTAGTAGTTGGTGATGGTAAAGAGGTTGACTATTTAGTTTCTGAATTACCAATGGTTAAAAAGATTTGGTATTTTGTAGCTGCAACATTTAATTATAAGACAAAAGAAGCAACTTTATATCAAGAGGGAGTAGTTAATAGATATAACTCATTACTTGGAAAAGTTGTTCCTTACGACTACAGGTCTCATACAAAAACAACTTTTAGATTTAAACAAAAAAATAATCCTAGAACACCTTTTATAGTTGCAGGAGCAATTGATAATCATGAATTGAGAGGTGATTTTGTCTCTGGAACATTTGCAGGAAAAGTAGATAGGCATGGTGTTTGTAATAAAGTTTTATCAAGAGAACAATTAGATAAAATGAAAGTTGGTGAAATGCCACCTAAAGAAAGTATTGTTGCTTATTGGGATACTACTGAAGGATATAATGAAAATGGTATCAGTAATACTGTAATTGATATTGGTCCAAATAAATTAAATTCAGTTGGGCATAATCATCCTGTCAGGGCAATGACTGGTTGGAATTGGTCTGGTAAAAATGACTGTTTTAGACTTGCGCCTAAAGAGTATGGAGGAATAGATTTTCACCCAGACTCTATAACAGATGCAAAATGGGATGTTACAAATTCATTAGTAATCCCAGATAATTTGAAGAGTGGTGCTTATGCTATGAAATTAAAAGTTGGTACAAACGGAAGTCAACTTAGTGAAGAATATATTGTATTTTTTGTGAGGGCGAAAGTTCCAAAAGCAAAAATATGTTTTTTATTTCCAACTGCGAGTTATCTTGCATATGCAAATGAAAAACTGAGTTTTGAGGCTCAAATAATTCAACCAATGACAGGTCAGCCTCCAACTATCACTGATATAGATGTTGAACAATATAAAAATCCAGAATTTGGTTTATCAACATATGATAGTTATGCAGATGGAGGCGGGGTATGCTTCACATCATATCGAAGACCAGTTGTGAATATGAGACCAAAATATAGAACTTCAGGGATGGGTATCACTTGGCAGTTCCCAGCTGATCTATCAATAATCGGTTGGTTAGAACATCACTATAAAGATGAGTATGAAATTCTTACTGATGAAGATGTTCATTTAGAAGGAATAGATGCTTTAAAGCCATACAGTTGCGTTATATCTGGAACTCATCCTGAATATACTTCTGAAAAAATGCTAGATGCTTTTGAAGATTATGTAGCAGAGGGAGGAAGATTTATTTATATGGGTGGTAATGGTTTCTACTGGGTTGTAGGTCATTATGAAAATGAACCATGGTGTTTAGAAGTTAGAAAACTAGATGCTGGTATGAGAGCATGGGCAGCTAAACCAGGAGAATATTATATGCAAACAACAGGTGAAAGAGGAGGTTTGTGGAGAATGAGGGGTCGGGCTCCTCAAAAATTCTCAGGTGTAGGATTTATAGCTGAAGGTTTTGATACAGCTGAGACTTATAGAAAAATGCCTGACGCTTGGCATAGAACTGTTTCTTGGATTACTGAAGGAGTTGAAGGAGAAATTTTTGGTGATCATGGACTGGCTTATAATGGTGCAGCTGGTATAGAGTTGGACAGATATGATCTTTCTTTAGGAACGCCTCCTCATACAAAAATAGTTGCATCTTCAGGAGGCCACAGTGATAATTACGTATTAGTTACTGAGGAACTTCTATATGCTTATGCAGGTTTAGTAGGATCACTAGATTACAGAATACGAGCAGATATGACATATTTTACAGCACCAAATGAAGGAGCTGTATTTTGCACTGGATCTATTGGTTATGGTCAGTCACTGCCTTGTAATAATTTTGAAAATAACACTTCAACAATCCTTAAAAATGTTGTGAACGCATTTTCAAAAGAAAAAAAATTACCTGGTGGTTTGTGGACCCTAGAGGAAAAACAGTGGAAGTAAGGTCTAAATGATCACATTGCTAATAGTAACTATTGTTGTAATACTTTTAGCTGCTTTATTAGTTTTTTTATATGCTTAGATAAGCGATATGTGTGGAATAGTAGGAATTTATCTTAAGTCTAAAAAATTTGAAAATTCTTTAGGGGGGATGCTTTCAGATATGCTTATTAACATGGGTTCAAGAGGACCAGATAGTGCTGGATTTGCTGTTTATAAAGAAGATGAAGATGAAAATTTTAAGTACTCACTATGCCTAAATGGCACTGATTATGAAAAATTTAAAAAAGAAATTACAAATAAAATTACTATTTCAAATATTGAAAAAAACTCCGATCATGTAATCATGAAATCAAAAGATCAACCAAGTGATGTTATTAAAATACTAAATAAAAATTTTAATGAAATTTCTATTGTTGGTTATGGTAAATCCATTGAAATATTTAAACAAGTTGGAGAACCAAAAGATGTTGTAAAAAAATTTAATCTTAAAAGTTTTAGTGGCACCCATGGTATTGGTCATACAAGAATGGCAACTGAAAGTGCAATTACTACTGATGGTTCACATCCCTACTCTACTGGTGAAGATGAGTGTTTAGTGCATAATGGATCATTGTCAAATCATAACAATCTTAGAAGAAAATTAAAAAAAGCAGGAATTAATTTTAATTCTGAAAACGATACAGAAGTGGCAGCTGGATATATATCAAGCAATTTATCAAATAAAAAAAGTTTAAATAATACGCTTAAGGATGGACTCAAAGATTTAGATGGATTTTATACTTTTATCACTGGTACAAGAAAGGGTTTTGCAGTTTTAAGAGATGAAATTGCTTGTAAACCTGCTGTTATTGCCGAAACAGAAGATTATGTTGCTATTGCTTCAGAATTTCAAGCTATGGCTCATTTACCAAATGTAAACGATGCTAAAATTTTTGAGCCTGAACCAGGTGTAGTTTATTCGTGGGAAAATTAATGGAATTAGATTTAAAAAAAATAAATTTAAGAGAAGTTAATGACAAATTGCAAAATTTGGATCGAAAACAAAATCAAAGAGATTTCACAATTACAAATCCGGAGGGTAATCATGCAATATGTGCAGGTTTAACAGAAGAGATGAATGTAACAATTAAAGGTCATGTTGGATATTATTGTGCTGGTATGAACCAAAAAGCACAAATTACAATTGATGGAAATGCAGGAACAGGTGTTGCAGAAAATATGATGTCTGGAAAAGTTCATGTCAAAGGAAATGCTTCTCAATCTGCAGGTGCTACTGCTCATGGTGGACTGTTAATTATTGACGGTGACGCAAGCTCTAGATGTGGCATATCAATGAAAGGTGTTGATATAGTTGTGAAAGGATCTGTTGGTCATATGTCAGGTTTCATGTCTCAATCAGGTAATCTTATTGTATGCGGAGATGCTGGAGAGGCATTAGGTGATAGTCTGTATGAAACAAATATTTATATAAAAGGTAATGTTAAATCTTTAGGTGCTGATTGTGTAGAAAAAAAAATGGATAAAAAACATGTTAAAAAATTAAATAAATTTTTAAAAGAAGCTAACATAAAAAATCTCAAAGCTGAAAATTTCAAAAGATATGGATCAGCACGAAAATTGTATAATTTTAAAGTAGATAACATAGGAAATTATTAAATATGAGCAAAAAAATTAAAACTCATCCTAGACAATCATGGACGTTTGACGAATATACTAATTCTGAAATAAGAAGAGCAGCATCAACTGGTATTTATGATATTAGAGGTGGAGGATCAAAAAGAAGGCTTCCTCATTTTGATGATTTACTTTTTTTAGGTGCTTCAATGTCAAGATATCCACTTGAGGGATACAGGGAAAAATGTACTACTAATGTTACATTAGGTACACGTTATGCCAAAAAACCATTAGAACTTGATATACCAATAACAATAGCTGGAATGAGTTTTGGCGCTTTATCAGGTCCTGCTAAGGAGGCTCTAGGAAGAGGAGCAAGTGCAGCTGGCACTTCGACAACTACAGGTGATGGAGGAATGACTCCAGAGGAAAGAGGTCAATCAAAACAGTTAGTTTATCAACTTTTACCATCAAGATATGGAATGAATCCAAATGACTTAAGAAAAGCAGATGCTATTGAAGTAGTCATAGGTCAGGGAGCAAAACCAGGTGGTGGTGGAATGCTATTAGGTCAAAAAATTAATGATAGAGTTGCTAAAATGAGAACCTTACCAAAAGGTGTTGATCAAAGATCTGCCTGCAGACATCCTGATTGGACAGGTCCTGATGACTTAAAAATAAAAATTTTAGAGTTAAGAGAGATAACTAAATGGAAAGTTCCAATATTTATAAAAATAGCTGGAGCAAGACCTTATTATGATACGGCTTTGGCAGTGAAAGCTGGTGCAGATGTTGTTGTACTTGATGGTATGCAGGGTGGTACTGCAGCAACGCAGGAGGTATTTATTGAAAATGTTGGTCAACCTACTTTAGCATGTATAAGACCAGCTGTAGATGCATTGCAAGATTTAAATGTTCATCGTGAAGTTCAACTTGTCATCTCTGGCGGTATTAGAAATGGAGCTGATGTTGCAAAAGCTTTGGCTTTAGGTGCAGATGCTGTATCTATTGGTAGTGCAGCAATGATTGCTATAGGTGATAATGATCCAAAATGGGAAAAAGACTATAAAAAATTAGGAACTACTGCAGGTGCTTATGATGATTGGCACGAAGGTAATGACCCGGCAGGTATATCTACTCAAAATCCAAAATATATGAAAAGGCTAGATCCAATTAAAGCAGGTAGAAAACTTACAAACTATCTAAAAGTTATGACATTGGAAGCTCAAACACTTGCAAGAGCATGTGGTAAAAATAATTTACATAATCTTGAACCTGAAGACTTGTGTGCTTTGACAGTGGAGGCAGCTGCAATGGCTAGAGTCCCTTTAGCAGGTAGCAATTGGATACCAGGAATAAATGAAAAAAAATGATTGATAGAGATCTTCTAAATACATAAGATAAAGAATGCCAAAAAATTTATCTCAAATTGCAAAACAAAAAAAAATTAAATATTTTTTAATAAGTTTTGTTGATCTCTTCGGTGTCTTAAGATCTAAATTAGTTCCTGCTCAAGCAATATCAGAAATGCAAAAAAATGGTGCTGGATTTGCTGGATTTGCAGCATGGCTAGATATGACTCCAGCAGACAGTGATATGTTTGGTATACCTGATCCAAATAGTTTAATCCAATTACCTTGGAAAAAAGAAATTGGTTGGTTGGCCTCAGATTTATATATGAATGGTAATCCAGTTAAGGCTTCACCTCGAATAATGTTGAAAGAACAAATTAAAAAACTCTCTCAAAAAAAACTTCAAATGAAATCTGGTGTAGAATGTGAATATTTTTTAATTACAGAAGATGGTTCTAAAATCGCAGATCCAAGAGATATCCAATCAAAACCTTGTTATGATCAATCTGCGCTAATGAGAAGGTATGATTTAATTAAAGAAATTTGTGACAGTATGATTGAATTAGGATGGAAACCATATCAAAATGACCACGAGGATGCTAATGGCCAATTTGAGATGAATTGGGACTATTCAGATAGTTTAGTTACAGCTGATAGACACGTATTTTTTAAATTTATGGTTAAAAGTTTGGCAGAAAAACATGGCTTAAGAGCTACATTCATGCCAAAACCTTTTCAAAACTTAACTGGGAATGGTTGTCATGCCCATGTTTCGGTATGGAATGGAAAAAATAATAAATTTTTAGATAAAAAAGATAAATTAGGTTTAAGTAAATTAGCTTACAATTTTCTTGGTGGAATAATGAAAAATGCTCAGGCACTATCTGCTTTTTTTAATCCAAGTATCAACAGTTATAGAAGAATCAATGCGCCACCAACTAAGTCAGGTGCATCATGGTCTCCAAGCAGTATTTCATATACAGGAAATAACAGAACCCACATGATAAGAATTCCTGATCAGGGACGATTTGAGTTAAGATTAATGGATGGATCAGCTAATCCATACTTACTTCAATCTGGAATAATTGCTGCTGGCTTAGAAGGTATAAATAAGAAAATTAATCCAGGTAAACCGTTACACTGCAACATGTATACTGACTACAAAAAATATCCAAATTTAAAAAAACTACCTAATGACATAAATCAAGCTATTAAGATACTTGAAAATAGTAATTCACTTACAGACGCTTTCGGGAAAGATGTCATACAGAGCTACGTAAAACTAAAAAAACAAGAAATTAAAAATTTTAATAATAAAGAAAATTTCAACAAAAAAAGACCTGTTACTCAGTGGGAAAAAGATAATACTTTAGACTGTTGAAGTGAAAAGTTTAAATATCCTAAGAAGTTGGAATTACTCAAAACTTTTAAGAAACAAACGTTACACTTTTAATAGGAATTATGTATTGCGATATGTTTCTAATGTTTTGCTGTCAAAAGCCTACCATTCAATTTCAAAATGGAAAAATTATAAAGCCACTCCTTTATTATCTCTTGATACATTAAATCAAAATTTAAATTTTAATAAAATTTTTTACAAAGATGAGTCTAAAAGATTCCATTTAAAATCATTTAAAGCCTTAGGGGGAGCGTTTGCTGTAGAAAAAATATCTAAAGGAAAAAAAAATATAATTATTTCCTCAGCAACTGCCGGTAATCATGGAAGGTCTGTTGCATGGGGTGCAAAAAGATTAGATTTGAAGTGTAAAATTTTTGTAAGTCAATATGTGAGTAAAACAAGAGTCCATGAAATTGAAAAATTTGGTGCTGAAGTAATTAGAGTTAAAGGTAATTATGAAGACTCATTAAAAGAATGTAAAAAACAGTCAAAGAAGAATAATTGGAAAATTGTTCAAGATGTTTCTACCAAAGATTATAAGTATATTCCTCAACTTACTATGGCTGGTTATTCCATTATGATTAAAGAAATATCAAAACAAACAAATCATTATATCACACATATATTTGTTCAAGCTGGTGTAGGAGGATTAGCAGCAGGTGTAGTTGCTGGTGTTGCAAAATATTTCAAAAGAATTCCTAAAATTATAGTTGTTGAGCCCGATAGAGCAGATTGCGTACTTCAAAGTGTAAAAGCAAATAAGCTAAAAAAAATAAAAATAAAAAAAGAGAGTATCATGGGTGGGATGTCATGTAATGAAATGTCACTCATCCCATGGCAAATATTAAAAAAAACATCTAATTATTGTGTTTCTATATCTGATAAAAATGTTTCCAAAACAGTAGCTATGTTAAAGGATAAAAAGCTAAGTAAAACTTCTATTATTGGTGGTGAATGTGCGACACCAGGAATTATTGCTCTTGTAGCTTTATCAAACAATATAAAAGTAAGAAAATTACTTGGTCTAGATAAAAATTCTAACATTCTTTTAATTGGATGTGAGGGAAATGCAGATATTAAACTTTACAAACAACTGCTATCTAGAGGAAGAAAATAATATTTTTATGAAAAAAAATGCAATAGCTTGGATTAGGGAAGACTTTAGGATCACTCACAATCCAGCTCTTTCATATGCCACACAAAATCATGAAAATGTAATTGCATTATATATATATAATAAAACCGATTTTGATAACAAAAGAGAGGCACAAAAATGGTGGTTGTTTAAATCTTTAGAGACATTCAAATCAGAATTAATTAAATATAAAATAAATCTTCAAATATTGGAGGGTGAGGAATTAGATATATTTTCCAAAATTAAAAAAAAAGACGATATTTCAATATATTGGAACAAAATTTATGAACCTGATATAATTTCAAAAGGAAAAAAAATTAGAGATGCTTTCTTAAGAAATGAAGTTGATTTCAAATATTTTAAAGGAAATATACTTAATGAATTTCAAGAAGTCACAAAAAATGATGGAACTCCTTTTAAAGTATTTACTCCTTTCTGGAAAAATGCTGAACAAAAGTATTTAGGTCTACCACCAAGTAAAAATTATGTTGTAAAGAAAAAAACAAAATTAATTTCTTTTTTTAAAAATTGTATTGAACCTAGAAATATTTTACCAAAAAAAGATTGGTATAAAAAATTTGAGAATTATTGGAAAGTTTCAGAAAATGACTCTAAAAAAATTCTAAGTAATCTTATTGATAATAAAATTAAAGAATATGGAACAGCAAGAGATTATCCCTCCATAGAAGGAACATCTAAATTATCTCCATATATAAAACACGGACAAATACATGTAAGTACAATTTGGGAAAAATGTAACAAAATTAAATCTAAAGGAGTTGGTTATAGAAAATATATTAATGAATTAGGTTGGCGTGAGTTTTCTCATAGTTTAATTAATTATTTTCCTGAATTCTTAAAAGGTAATTACAGAAAAGAATTTGATAAATTTCCTTGGGTAAAGAATGAAAAATTTTTAAAAGCTTGGAAATCAGGAATGACTGGTTATCCGATTGTTGATGCAGGGATGAGAGAATTATATGAGACAGGTTGGATGCATAACAGAATAAGAATGGTAGTTGGTTCTTTTTTAGTAAAACATTTAAGAATCAATTGGACTGAGGGTGAAAAACATTTTAGAAATTGCTTACTTGATTTTAATAAGGCCAATAATGTGGCTCAATGGCAATGGGTTGCTGGTTGTGGTGCAGATGCAGCACCTTATTTTAGAATTTTTAATCCTATTCTCCAAGGTGAAAAGTTTGATAAGGAGGGGAAATACGTAAAAAAATGGATTCCAGAATTAAATAAAGTTCCACAAAAATTAATTCATAAACCTTGGGAAATGGATATGAAATTTCAACAAGCAATAAACACTATAATAGGAAAAGATTATCCAAGCCCTATAGTGATACATGAGGAAGCAAGAGCTTCAGCATTAAAAGCATTTCAAAGTTTAAAAAAAAATTAAACTTCGCCTAAAAAATGGTAAATAATAGTTCTCGTCTGCGGGTTTAGTCTATGCTCAAATAAATAAATACCTTGCCAAGTTCCTAGCAATAATTTTCCATTTTTAACACTAAGAGAAATTTGATTGTTAGTTAAACTTGATTTTATGTGCGCAGGCATATCATCTTTACCTTCAGTTGTATGGATATACATTTTGTTATCCATTGGTGCTAGTTTATTAAAATAATTAATTAAGTCAGTTTGAACATCAGGATCTGCATTTTCTTGAATAATTAAAGATGCGCTAGTGTGTTGGATGCTTAAATTTAGAATACCATTTTTAAACTCATTTTTTTTAATCC
This sequence comes from uncultured Pelagibacteraceae bacterium, assembly GCA_902569975.1. Classification (GTDB taxonomy): domain Bacteria; phylum Pseudomonadota; class Alphaproteobacteria; order Pelagibacterales; family Pelagibacteraceae; genus Pelagibacter. Next base: position 11,348 of record CACFWD010000008.1, read on the forward strand.
AATCAATTGTTTGATCTGTGAATTCGTATAATTTTTGTCCATTAGTATTAATCTTAAAGTTATTAAATTTTTGTATCATAAATTAAAATTTGAAGATGTTAGTTCATAAAGACGGCTAATTGTACGTTTAAATGGTTTTTTTAATGATTTAGATGAAGTCAACTCATTTAGATTTTTTTCTGCAGTAACTGCAATTGGAATTTTTTTATCATAAATTATATCAATCAAAGTTATAAAACGGTGTTGTTGATTTGAGTTTATATCATCAAACTGTGGTAGTTGATCAATAAAAATAAATTTAGAAACTTTAACTATTTCAATGTAATCTTCGGCACCTAAATTTTCGTTACACAATTCATTAAAAGTTAATCTAACAACTCCCTCATAGAATTCTTTAATTAGAAATTCTCTTCCTTTGATATCTAGAATTTGAGTAGTTTTTTTTCTATCCTTTGAAATGATCCTAAAAAATTTATTCATTTGAAAATTACTCTCTTTGTTAAGTGGAAAGAAATATCTATTGTTTTGATTTTCTTTTGATTTTCTGTAATCATCATCGATAACAAGCTCATGTTCGAATGTCTTTTGTTTCATAATCTCGATAAAAGGTTTGAATTGATCTCGCTGAAGACCATCTTTATATAATTCAGAGATCATAGTATTAGAGGTAATAATTATCTTTATATTTTCATTAAACATATTATTAAATAATTGACCTAATATCATAGCATCTACTATATTGGTGACTTGAAATTCATCAAAATAAATAATCGAAACTTTTGATTTAAGATTTTTAACAAATAAATTAACAATATTTTCATTCCCTTTATTTTTATTTTCATGAACAAAATTGTGAAAGTTTAACATAAACTCATTAAAGTGAAGTCTTAGTTTTTTTTCAGGGATCAAATCATAAAAAAAATCTAAGATCATCGTTTTTCCAACTCCAACACCCCCATAAAGATAAAATCCTTTTTTATGATTTTTTTTTTTAAAAAAATTTAGAATTGAAAAATGAAAATTTTCATTATAAAAATTTTCAAGTATCTGAATTGTTGTTATTTGATCTTTATTAATTTCTAAATTTTTTAAATTACAAAATGATCTAAATTTTTCTTCAAGGGTTTTAGGCATCAATTTTTTTTTGTCTTAAAATCAATACCATATTCTGATCTCGGTCCTTTTCTTAATCCAAATGGACCTGATATAAATATAGTCAAGGGTTTTGTACCTGGTTTAAGGTCAACCCTGTGTAAATTATTTGCAGATCTAAATCCAATATATCCTGGTGGACGCCAAAATTTACCATTCCTTAGCGTTTCCCAGTAACCACCTCTTAATATAATGGTAATGTAAGGAAATGTATGGTTATGAACACCGTCGCCATGATCATCTGCCAACATTTCATGAATTAATATGTTAAATGGAAACCATTTAGGACGATGTCTTAAAAGAACATAATATCTATTCATCCAAGGTTTAGCTTCAGAATATTTTGGATGAGAAGGACCCCTATCTAGAACAACTTTTTTACGGCCTAATTTTTCCAGCAATTTAAGAAACATCAGTCTAACTTAATAATAGCATTATCTTTCACAACAAATAAATTTTTATTCAAAATGAAAGGTCTTGAGATTTTATCACTATCTATCTTAAGAATTGACGAAGTTTTCCCACTTTTTATGTCAATTACCAGCAATCTACCACTATCAGTTGTTAAATAAATATTTTTAAATCCTACAACAAAACCAACTGGCTGGATTTTTTCTCTTATCTTTTTTTTGAAATTTCTAAATATATCAGTCACTCTAATAATATTCCCAGTTTTTTTCTCAATAACAATCAAGTATCCTTCCAATGAAACTGTAAAAATATAATTCCCAATTAAACTTGGTCTTAAATTTGAATTAACTTTATTTTCCCAATTAAACCCTCCGGTCTCAAGATCAATAGAAAAAAACTGATTTTTGTTATTTGAAAAAAATAATGTATTTCCATCAGTTATTAAATCTGAAGTTTCTAAAGAAAAAGCAGCCTCATAAATCATGCTATTTTGGGTAGGTAATTGCCATATCAATTCACCTTCTTTTATATCTACTGCACTAATATCCCCGATTGAATTTTTAAAATATAATAAATCATTAACAATGACCATTGACAGTTTTTTTTGAGACTTTATCAGCGAATTTTCAGTTTTTACATTCCACAATTCATTTCCATCTTTCAAGGAGAAGCATCTTAATGTATTTGAAAAATCAATTATAAAAAACTTATTATTGTGAATTTTTATCTGAGAATTAAATGGTGCTAAATTATTCTTAGACCAGAGAATCTGTCCACTTTTTAAATCTAATGCAAAATATTTTGCTATATTATCTGCTACTAGCAAAATATTACCATCATTAGCAAATTGCAATATAGGTTTAAGTTTTTTTTCTAATTTTGAATAATAATTTTTTTTCCAAATTAATTTAGATTCTTGGTTAAATTTTAAAATCGATCCTTTATTATCAAAAAATATTATATTCTGGCCGTCAAATGATATTATCGGTTCGAATTGATGAAATTTTTTAATTTTAGAAAATTTATATCTTGAAGATTTTTTTAGCAATCCATTATAATTTAACCTTCCGTCATTATTAAAATAATGACTAATTTTTGGGTCATTATCAATCATATTTCCAAGATTTATTAAAACATTGGTGTTAAGTTCTTTTCCAACAATTTCTTCTTCAACAAATATTTTTTTAAAGTTTGACTGTTGTTCTTTTGGAATATTTTGTGTCGCGGACCAAAATTTTGAGTTTTTATTTAATGAGCAGCTAGCTATAAAAATTGCATAAATGATAAAAATTATAATCTTATTCACTAAAATCTCTGTTTAATCTTTTTTGTGCCTCTATCTTCAAATCTTCATTTACATTTTCTAATGAAAGAATTTGGCTGAAAAACTCTTTAGATTTTTGCTTTTCTTCCTTAGAATAGAAATATTCTGCCATTAAATACAATGCTTGTGATTTCCAGATACTATCAGAGTTAATGATTGGTTTAAGAATATCTAACAACTCATTTTCTTGACTAACATCTGCATTAAAAAGAGCTTTTTTATAAATGATTAAATTTTTAATTTCTTTATCTAAAGATGTATTTTTAAGCACATTATCAAATAAATCATTAATATTTGATTTTTCGGTAATCAATTTATTATCTATTATAAAATATAAAGCTAATGGTGAATATGTGGTGTCATTTTTGTAAATAATATCAACTAAAGATTTTTTGGTTTTTTTTTTATTATCATTTGAATATTCGGCTATAGCAGAATTATACTGATCCGAAATTTTCAAATTTTTTTTATCTTTATACTCTAAATAAGCAAAAAAACTTAGAACCGCCATTAATAATATCAAAATCACTGAGATTATGAGTTTTTTATTATTAACAAAAAAATTTCTAATTTTTTCATTTCGAGTATTACTATTGATAATTGCTGTTTCTTCGTCCATAATTAAATCATATTTCTTAGAACATATTGGAGTATTCCTCCATTTTTATAATATTCTAGTTCATTTTTGGTATCTATTCTGCAAAGAGTATCAATGATTTTTATTTCACCCGATATATATTTTATTTCTAACTTAACAATATCTGAAGGAGAAATTCCTTTTTCAACATCTACCACACTAATTAACTCTGATCCTTTTAATTTCAAATTTATCCTGTTTAAATTATCTTTAAATTGTAAAGGCAATATTCCCATTCCAATCAAATTAGATCTATGAATTCTCTCGAAGCTTTCAGCTATAACTGCTTTAACACCAAGTAATTTTGTACCTTTGGCAGCCCAATCTCTAGAAGATCCTGTTCCATATTCTTTTCCCCCTATAACAACTAAGTCTGTTCCCCTTTTTTTATACTCAACAACAGCATCATAGACTGCCATAATCTTTCCTTCAGGATATAATTTTGTATATCCTCCCTCTATTCCTGGTGCCATTTCATTTCTAATTCTTATATTTGCAAAAGTACCTCTCATCATAACCTGATGATTGCCCCTTCTTGCGCCATATGAATTGTAATCTTTTGGTAAAATTTGGTGTTTCATAAAATATTCTCCAGTAGGGCTTTCCTTTTGTATGTTGCCAGCTGGAGAAATATGGTCTGTAGTAACCATGTCACCTAAAATTAGCAGCGGTCTAGCCTCTTTGATAGGTTTAAAACCTTCTGGTTGATCTGTTAAATTTTCAAAAAAAGGAGGTTTTTTTACGTAAGTTGAATTCTCATCCCAATTATAGATACTAGTTTTTTCAGTTTTAATATCTTGCCATTGTTTAGGACCTTGTGAAACATTAGAATATCGTTTTATAAACATCTCAGCATTTAAAGATATTTTTAAAGTGTCTTCTATTTCTTGGTTAGATGGCCAGATATCTTTTAAGAAAATATCTTTGCCATTTTTATCTTTACCAAATGAGTCTTTGTATAAATCAAATGACATATGACCTGCTAATGCATAAGCTACTACTAACGGTGGTGAAGCTAAATAATTTGCTTTTATATGTGGCGATATTCTTCCTTCAAAGTTTCTATTTCCTGATAAAACTGAGACCCCATAAAGATTTTCTTTTTGAATAGCTTCAACAATATTATCTGCTAATGGACCAGAATTTCCTATACATGTTGTGCAACCATAACCTACTAAGTTAAATCCTAATTTATCTAAATAAATATTTAAGCCAGCTTTTTCTAAATAGTCTGTAACAACTTGCGAGCCAGGTGCCAAAGATGTTTTAACCCATGGTTTTACCATTAATCCAAGATCAACTGCTTTTTTTGCAAGTAATCCTGCTCCAATCAAAACATTTGGATTTGACGTGTTTGTGCATGATGTTATTGCAGCAATCAAAATACTTCCATCTTTAATTTCATAATCTGTATTTTTAACTTTTGATGATTTAAATTCTTGTCTATCTGTCACCTCTTTAAAACTATCGATAAAACTTTGAGAGGCATGAGATAAAATTACTTTGTCTTGTGGTCTTTTAGGGCCAGATATTGTTGGCACTATAGTAGACATATCTAAATATAATTTATCTGTAAACTCAATATCTGTACTTGCCCACAATCCTTGAGCTTTTGCATACTCCTCAACTATTTTCACTGTTTGATTATCTCTACCTGAAAATTCTAGATATTTTATTGTTTCCTCATCTATTGGAAAAAATCCACAAGTTGCTCCATATTCAGGTGCCATGTTTGCTATAGTTGCTCTATCTGCTAAACTTAGGTTTTTTAATCCTTCGCCGAAAAATTCAACAAATTTTCCTACTACTCCTTTGTCCCTTAACATTTTTACTACTGTCAATACTAAATCAGTAGCAGTTGTTCCCTCGGGCATTTTATTTTTAACTTCAAATCCTATTACTTCAGGTATTAACATTGAAATAGGTTGACCTAACATGCCTGCTTCAGCTTCAATGCCGCCTACTCCCCAACCCAAAACTGACAGCCCATTAACCATAGTTGTATGACTATCTGTTCCAACCAATGTATCTGGAAAAATATAACTTTTACCATTTACATCTTCGGACCATACAACTTTAGACAAATACTCTAAATTTACTTGATGACAAATTCCAGTTCCAGGCGGCACAATTCTAAAATTATTAAATGCGTTCTGTCCCCACTTTAGAAATGAATATCTTTCACTATTTCTTCTAAATTCTATTTCAACATTTTTATTAAAGGAGTCAGCTTTAGCTGATTGATCAACTTGAACTGAATGGTCTATGACTAAATCAACTGTTGATAAAGGATTTATTGAGTTTGGATCTTTATCTTTTTCTTTAACTGCTTCTCTCATAGCCGCCAAGTCTGCAACAGCTGGTATTCCAGTATAATCTTGAAGTAGAACTCTTGTAGGCCTATATGCAATTTCAGTATTTGATTTTTTTATTTTAAGCCAATTTTTAATAGCAGTAATCTGATTCTTGCTAACTGTTATATCATCTTCATATCTCAGAAGATTTTCTAATAATACCTTTAACGATTTAGGAAGTTTAGAAATACCATCTAATCCATTTTTTTCAGCTTCTGGAATGGAATAATAATTATACTCTTTATTATTTATATTAATTTTCTTTAATGAATTGAATGAATTTTTATTTCCAGGTTTCATATTTTATATATAAAATGTAATTATGCTCAAAAGAAGAAGCACTGACATAACATAATTAAATTGTTTAATAAATTTATCATTTGTCGCAAATTTCCTCAAAAATTTACCTACAAAAGTCCATAAAGTAATACTCGTGACAGAAAACAAGAATGCAAGTATAACTATTTGTGTCGCATACTTTATATAATTTTCACCTAATTCTACATATGTCGATACTACTATGATTGCTACTGTAACTCCTTTTGGATTCAAATATTGAAAAAAAAAGGTTTCAATAAACTTAACTGGATTTTCTTTTTTTGTTTCACTCGTAGTTTCGGAGAATGCAATCTTATAGGCTAAATAAATCAAAAATAAAGTTCCAAGATATCTCATAATTACTTGAATCAACGGAAATAGTTTAAAAATATTAATCAAGCCTATAGATAAAAATAAAACTAAAGAAGTAAAACCTAAAGTCACTCCAAGTATATGTGGAATTGTCTTTATTATACCAAAATTAAACCCTGAGTATGATGCAACAACATTATTTGGTCCGGGTGTGTATGCTGTTACAAACCAAAATAATGCTATTGATAATATTTCAGGATGCATAAATTATGCGACAGGTAAACCATTTTCAGATTTTTGAGAGGGATGAACTAAAATCACTTTGCCATCTTTATCAATTGATCCTAAAATCAAAACTTGTGAAACAACTCCTGCAATATTTTTTTCAGGAAAATTACACACACCAATCACTTGTTTTCCTTTAAGATTTTCTTCATTATAAAAATGAGTTATCTGGGCTGATGATTGTTTAACTCCTATTTTTACACCAAAATCAACCTCAATAACTAAAGACGGTTTCCTAGCTTTTTCATTTTTTTTTACTGAAATAACAGTTCCAACTCTAATATCAACTTTATCAAAATCTTCATAGGTTATTTGTGGTTTCATAATTATAATATATATTTAATTAAAAATGACTATAGAAGATAATTTATATAAAAAATCAATAAAGATTTTGACTGATCTTATTGCTTTTAAAACTGTTTCTGGCCAAGATAATAGTGAACTCATTAATTATTGTGAAAAAATACTTAATGACTCAGAAATTGAAACTTTCAAAGTTTATGATGAAAATAAAATAAGAGTTAATTTATTTGGAACTCTTAAAGCAAAAAAGACAAATGGAAAAAAACCAATCATACTATCGGGTCACACTGATGTAGTTCCTGTCTCAAAAGGTTGGAGCTCAGACCCTTTTACTGCAACTATTAAAGGTAATAAATTGTTTGGCAGAGGTTCTTGTGATATGAAAGGTTTTATAGCTTGTACTCTTGCTTACGCAAAAATCTTTAAAGAAAATAATTTAGATAGAGATATTCATTTTTGTTATACTTTTGATGAAGAGACAGCTTGTATTGGTGCACCATTGTTAATTAAAGAATTAAAAAAGAGAAATATCAAGAATGGAATTTGTATAATTGGTGAACCGACAAATATGAAAATAATTGAAGCTCATAAAGGAATGAACGAATATACAATTCATTTTGGTGGTTTAGCTGGACATAGTTCGAAACCACACAAAGGTGTAAATGCTATTGAATATGCTTCAAGATATGTGAATAAACTTTTAGATATTAGAAAAGAGTTAATTAAACGAGCTCCAAAAGACTGTATTTTTGACCCTCCACATTCTACTCTTTCTATCGGGGGAATTTCCGGTGGAATTGCACATAATGTAATTGCAGACAAATGTAAAGTTGAATGGGAAACTCGTCCTGTAAATAAATCTGATGCCGACTTTGTAACAAATGAAATTGATAAATTTGTTAATGAAAAATTATTGCCAAACATGAAAAAAATTTTTCCAGAATCCTTTATTAAAAAAGAAATTATAGGCGAAGTAATTGGATTTGAAAAATTAGATGAGTCTGAAGCTTGTGAGTTTGTAACAAGCATTACTGGTGATAATTCTAGAGAGGTTGTGTCTTTTGGAACAGAAGCAGGTTTATTTCAAGAAATCGGAATTAGTACTGTTGTTTGTGGTCCAGGATCTATCGAACAAGCACATAAAATTGATGAATATATAGAACTTAATGAAATTAAAAAATGTCTTAAATTTTTAAATGGTGTTAAAGAAAAATCCTTATCTAATTAATTTCTCCAACCACCTACAGCTTTAACTTCTAAAAATTCATCTAACCCATGTTGACCTGCTTCACGGCCAATACCTGAATGTTTAAATCCACCAAAAGGTGCATCAACAGCAATACCAGCTCCATTAACATCAACCATTCCAGATCTTACTTTTCTTGAAACTCTTTTAACTTTTTCTGGGTCTTGAGTTTGAATATAATTTGTTAAACCATAAGGAGTATCATTTGCAATTTTAATAGCTTCATCTTCATTTTCAAATGGTATAACTGATAGAACTGGGCCAAAAATTTCGGTTTTTGCAATATCCATATTATTGTTAACATCAGCAAATACAGTAGGCTTTACAAAATATCCTTTTTCTAATCCTTTAGGTTTTCCTGGACCACCTGCAATTAATTTTGCTCCTTCGTCTATACCTTTTTTAATTAAACTTTGTATCTTATTATATTGATTTTCAGAAATTACAGGCCCTATATGTTCCCCTTCTTTTTTTGGATCACCTACTTCAAAATTTTCTGTATATTTTTTTAATCTTTCAATTGCTTCGTCATACATTGATTTTTCAACCAGCATTCTTGTTGGAGCATTACATGACTGTCCTGAATTTCTAAAACATCTTAATGCTCCTCTTTCTACTGCTTCAGGATCAGCATCTTTAAAAATTATATTTGCTCCTTTACCACCTAATTCTAAACTTACTCTTTTAAAATCTTTTGCAGCATTTTGTGAAATCAAAGCTCCTGCTCTAGTTGATCCAGTAAATGAAATCATGTTTATATCTGGATGGCTGGTTAGAGCGTCACCCGTTGTTGCTCCATCTCCATTTACTAAATTAAATACTCCCGCTGGAAATTTAGTTTCATCTATAAGTTCTGCTAAAATCATTGAAGATAGAGGGGCAAGTTCGGAAGGTTTTAAAACCATTGTACAACCAGCTGCTAATGCTGGCATCACCTTTAAACAAACTTGGTTCATTGGCCAGTTCCATGGCGTAATTAAAGCACACACACCTTTAGGCTCATATATGAGTCTTTGATTGGGAGCATGTTCTCCTAATGGTTTTTCAAATTCGAAATTCTTTAAATATTTTATGAAAGATTTTAAATGTGCAGCTCCGGTACCAGCCTGAAGTTTTGTTGCAAAATCTTTTGGAGCACCCATTTCAGTTGTAATTGCACTTGCAATATCTGCCCATCTTTTTTTATAATTTTCGTAAAGTTTTTCTAATAATCTTACTCTTTCCTCTTTTGTTGAAAATGCCCAAGAACTATAAGCTTTTTTAGCAGCACTTATTGCATCACTAACATCCTCTTTATTACCTAAAGTTATTACAGCACAGTTCTCTTCAGTAGCAGGATTAATTACTTTAATTTCTTCTTTACTTTTAGGAGTAATCCATTTTCCATTGATATAAAAATTTTTTTTATTTTCCATAACAGACTCCTAACCCTTCTTTATTTTTTTGCAAACAAATTTGTTAATTCATAAACAATCGTTGCAGCTGCAAGTGAGGTCACTTCAGCGTGGTCATATGCGGGTGATACTTCAACAACATCAGCAGAAATTAAATTCATCCCAGACAAACCTCTAATCACATTGACCATCTCTCTTGTAGTCATACCAGCTATTTCTGGTGTGCCAGTGCCAGGTGCAAATGCAGGATCTAAAACATCAATATCAATTGATAAGTATAATGGATTATTCCCTACTCTTTTTCTAATTCTTTCAGCAATTTTATCAGTCCCCTCAGTTTGAAATTCATCACAGTGTATTATTTTAAAACCAAAACTTTCATCATTTTTTATATCATTCCTGCTATATAAGGGACCTCTAATTCCAACATGCATTGAGGAGTCGTCTAAAAATAAATTTTCTTCTCTAGCTCTTCTAAAAGGAGTCCCATGTGTGTATGGTGCACCAAAGTAAGTATCCCAAGTATCTAAATGCGCATCAAAATGAACTAGTGCAACTGGACCATTGTTAATTTTGTTTACTGCTTTAAGTAAAGGAAAAGCTATAGTATGATCTCCACCTAAACTTATAATTCCACCAGTCTTTTTCAATAAGTCTGTAGCTCCTTCTTCTATTTGTTTAATTGCTTCATTTATATTGAATGGGTTACAGGCAATATCTCCTGCATCAGCGACTTGCTGAACCTTAAAGGGTTCAACATCATAACTTGGGTGATAATTTGTTCTTAAATGTCTTGATGCTTGCCTAATACTTTGTGGACCAAATCTTGCTCCAGGTCTATAACTTGTACCTGCATCAAAAGGTATTCCAACGATAGCAACATCGCAATACTCAACGTCTCTCAACTCTGGTAACCTAGCAAAAGTTGAAGGCCCTGCAAATCTTGGTACCTTTGTTCCACTAACTGGTTGGATAGGCTCTTTATTACTTTTTTTTTTCATCACAAAAACTCTATCACATTCTAACAAATTGGAATATCTTCAATAATACTAATTATGAAATTATTTAAGTTCATTTTATTGTGTTTATTTTTAATTTCTTCATCACAAGCGGATACAATTTATCAATTAATAAAGATTCCAAATCTGGAAATCTACAATATTAAAACTGAAAATAAATTAAGATACTTGAATGCTAAACAAGCATTTACAATAGGTATTGATAATAATATCAACTGTTTTAAATCATCAAAACAAGACCTAGATAGAAAATATAAGATCATTGAAAAAAATCTTAATAGATATTCCCAAAACTTTTTAAGAAAAATAAATTTAAAATACATTGTTATGTGTGAAGACTTATCAATCTCAGGTATCAACACTGCTGGAATACCTGATAATGTAATGAAAACTTTAATTGTAGATATAAAGTTTAATGATAAATATTTTGAAAGGGTATTACATCATGAAGTTTTTCATATAATAAATGATAGTTACAAAGATGTATTCAATGAAAAAATTTGGTCCAGTTTTAATCCTAAAGAGTTTAATTACGCAAAATGTTCAACCTGTACAAAAAAAATAGGATTAGACACATATTCTAAACCAGATGGGTTTATAACTGAATACTCACGTTCAACAGCATCTGAAGATATGGCTGAGGTATTTTCTCATTTAATGCATGGGAATTTACCTGAAATTGTTGATCCTATTCTTAAAAAAAAAATAGAGTTCATCAAAAAAGGGCTCATAAAAATTGATGAAAATTTTATTTTATGATTGAAAAGATAAAAGCATCAAAATCTGAAAAAATAATATTTTTATTTGTAGTAATTTTAGCTTTATTTTCAATTACATCTTTTATTTTACTAAAAGATAAATGTTTATTTGTTAAAAATTATGACCCAAATAAGATTAATTTTGATAATCCAAATAATATAGCAATTCTAAACGTTGAATGTGGAAATGTAATTATAGAATTATATCCTGATATATCACCTATTGGAGTAGAAAGATTTAAAACTTTAGTTAAATCGAATGCTTATGATGATGTGGCATTTCACAGGGTTATTAAAGATAAACTTGTACAAGCTGGTGATTTAGAGTTTGGAAAAAAAGGAAACATTAATTATGGAAAAATTGGAACTGGAAAATCTGGTCTAGGCACGATCAAATCTGAAGTTAAGAAAAATTTTAACTACACTAAAGGAAGTGTAGGATTAGCTCGATCTTTAAAATACAATACTGAAGATAGTCAATTTTTTATAATTCTTCAGGATGAACCTTTGTATGAAGGTGAATACACTCCTATTGGCAAAGTAATATTTGGCTTAGAAGCTTTAAAAAAAATTAAACACTTAGATAAATCTGAGTATGTTTTAAGGCCTGACTTTATAAATTCTCTTAGGTTATTTAATTGATTAAAGGTTTTCCAGTTGCAAGAGTATGTTTAATTCTGTTTTGGGTTTGTTTAGTTTCAATTAATCTCATAAAAGCATCAAGCTCTAATTTAAACAAGTCATCTTCTGTAAGAATTTTATCACTCGTGGTCTCGCCACCACTTAATACATGAGCTAATTCTTTTGCTACTGTTAAACCATGATCTAATATAACTTTATCATCATAAAGTTTTTCTAAGATCTTATTCATATCCTCTATAACCACTTTACCAGGTAAATTAAATGTAAGCTCATTAGGTGCTTTAAAGTCCTTGTTTTCATTTAAGATTTTTTTTGATACTTCAAGTAAACTATTCCTGTTCATAATTTTCTTATTTTCAGGTAACAAGTATTTCAAGGGTTCTGCTTCAACTGGAGAGGTGGCTGTTCTACCATAGCCAATTATATCAAAAACTTTAAGAGGTGCATATTTAGGATCCTTTTTAGCCTCATCAGTATTTAACCATCTAGCTAACATTTCTTTACATCCACCTCCTGCAGGAATTAATCCAACAATAGTTTCTACTAATCCGATTACAATATTAGTATGTGAGGCTACGAAATTACTTTGTACTAAAACTTCAAAACCTCCTCCTAAAGTTAAGCCTGATGGAGCAGATATAACTGGATATTTAGAGTACTTAAGATGTTTACAAGTTTCTTGAAAATATTTAATAAATTTTTCTATAGATTTAAAATCATTCTTCTTCGCAAACTCCATTGTATAAGTTAAGTTAACACCAGCAGAAAATTGCATACTTTCATTTATTATTATTAAAGGTTTGTCGGTTGCTTTTTTAAGTGCATCCATCGAGTCATAATCGAGCGCATTAGCTTTGGTCGTAAACTCAACAATATTAAAATCATTAAATCTATAAATAGAAGCTGAGTTATTGCCATCAATACTTGAAGCGGTTTTCTTAATTTTGCCTAAGGTTTGAATTGATGTATATTTTTGTCTTTCACCATAAAAATTTTCATCTTTAGAATTAGATAAATTTTCTAAAAAGTTATTACCTTTATATTCATCGACTTTGTCAAAGAAATTTTTAACACCAATTTCCTCTAACATTTCAAAAGGTCCCTTTGCCCAATTGAATCCAAGTCTCATAGCCTCATCTATGTCATTAAATTCTTTAGTAATTTCAGGCACTAGTGATGAAGCGTATTTTATTATCTTAGATATTACTGACCAAGCATAATCACCATATTTATCTTTTCTATTAATTAGAGCCTTTAAATCTACTTTGTCTGACTTAATATCTATTTTTTGACTTATAGAATACTCACCAGTTTCAAGATTAATAGCTTCCATAACTTTTCCACTATCAGTCTTCTTCATTCGGTAGAAGCCACCTTTGCCTTTTCTTCCTGTATATCCAGTTTCAATTAATTTTTTTACTAAAGGAATTTCTTTAGCAACTTCATGGAACTCATCGGACTCAGGTAGTTCTTTGATAAAACTTTTTAAAACATCTGCCATTAAATCTATTCCGATCAAATCATATAATCCAAAAACTCCTGTTTTAGGTATACCCATAGGTCTTCCAAAAATTGCATCTGCTTCCTCAATAGAAAGTTTCATCTTAAATGCTTCCGTCATTGCAATTTGCATTGCGTACACACCTACTCTATTTCCTAGAAAACCTGGTGTATCATTACAAACAATTGCACCTTTACCTAACTCAACTTCACAAAATTCTTTTAATTGATTTATTTTATTTAAATCATTGTCTTCATTTTTAACTATTTCTAGAAGACCCATGTATCTAACAGGATTAAAAAAATGAGTGATGCAAAAATCTTTTTTTTGATCTTTATTTAAATTTTGAGATAAAACTTTAATTGGGATTGAGGAAGTGTTTGATGAAACTATTGCTCCGTCTTTCCTGCTTTCAAAAATTTTATCATAAATTTGATGTTTAATATCAATTCTCTCAACTACAGCTTCAACAATCCAATCAGCATGTTTAACTACATCAAAATCATCAGATATATTTCCAACTTTAATATTATCAATTTTTGTTTTATCAATTAATAAAGGTGGTCTTGATTTATGAATTCTTTCTCTAGCATTTTGACTTATTTCAGTTTTTAAATCTAAAAGTGTAACAGGTATATTAGCATTACAAAGATGAGCAGCTATACCACTGCCCATTGTACCTGATCCAATAACTACTACATTCTTAATTTTCATTTGATTATTTTACTATCGATTTATACCTCTAAGCCTTTCGGATCGTCTTCTTAAAAGCTCAGCGGTTACTAATATTAATGTCGATAGTATTATTAAACAAGTCGCAACAGCTAGAATTGTTGGACTTAATTGTTCTCTTAAACCTGTCCACATTTGAATAGGTATAGTTGTATTTTCTAATCCCGCTAAAAACAAAACAACAACAACTTCATCAAATGAAGTCACGAATGCAAACAATCCACCTGAAATAACTCCAGGTAAAATTAATGGCAATGTAATTTTCATAAAAGTATTAACTGGGTCACTGCCTAAACTTGCAGCAGCTCTAGTTACACTATGATCAAATCCTGAAAGTGTAGCGGTGACCGTGATAACAACAAATGGTGTTCCTAAAATTATATGGGCAAGAACAATACCTGTATGGGTTGCTGCCAAACCTGCTTTTGCCATAAAGAAAAATATTGCAACACCTGAAATAATTAAAGGTACGATCATTGGTGAAATTAAAACAGCCATTATCAAACCTTTGTAAGGCATATGTCTACTACTTAACCCTAGAGCGGCAACCGTTCCAAGTATCACTGAGCCTATTGTTGCAAAAATTGCGATAATAAAACTATTCTTCGCTGCTAATCCCCAAGGATTTTTAGTCCCATAGATCATGTCGTTATACCATCTTAAAGAAAAGGCATCAGGATCAAGTCTTTTCATCCCATCAGAGAAACTTAAAAATTCTTCTGCATTAAAAGATAATGGAAAGATTACAAATAAGGGCGCAATAAGAAAAAAGAAAACTGCACCACAAATTGTTAAATAAATATAATGCCAAATTCTATAATGTGGTTCTGTATATTTTGGTAAAGCCATCTTAATTATCCTAATTTGATATTATCTATTCCTACTATTTTGTTATAAAGCCAATAAATTACTAAAACTCCGCTCAATAACATTAAACCCATTGCAGATGCAAAACTCCAATCTAATGTACTTTTCATATGGAAGGCAATCTGGTTACTAATTAAAGTCCCAGATGCACCACCAACTAAGGCTGGCGTAATATAATAACCTATTGCTAAAATAAATACTAATAAACACCCAGCACCTATTCCAGGTATTGTTAATGGGAAATAAACTTTCCAAAATGCTACAAATGGTGTTCCGCCTAGTGATTTTCCCGCTCTCATCAAGCTTGGTGAGATAGTTTTCATTACACTGTATAATGGCAGAACCATAAATGGCAACAAGATTTGGGTCATAGCAACATAACTTCCTGTTTTATTGTACATCATCTCTGGTCTGTTATCGTCAGCCACCAATCCTATTCCAACAAAGAAATCGTTTACGATTCCTTGTTGTTGCAACAAAATCATCCAACTAGCAGTTCGAACAAGTAAAGAAGTCCAAAACGGAAGCAGTACGCAGATCATTAATAAATTACTATATTTCATTGGCAGAGTAGCCAACAAATGAGCTATTGGATAAGCCATTAAGAAACAAAAGACTGTTACAAAAAACGCAATCTCTAGCGTTCTCAACCACAGTACTCTATGAATTCTTCTATCTTCTTCAACACTTACTATTTTGCCTTCCTCATTTACATACATATCCATTCCTTTTAGATATTTTTGACCTGTAAATTCAGGAGCTCTTCTTTGAATTGCTCTCCAGTACTCAACATCAGCCCATCTCTTATGCACTGACATTATCTGTTCTTTATAATTCCCTTCCTCAAATTTTTTTGATGCTCTACGAAGTTTCTTAATGATACTTTTAAATCCATTTTTTGTGTAATTTAACTGAGTAGATAATTTACCTTCACGTTTATCTTCAACTAATTTTATAAAGTCTTCATGAAAAGCTGCAAAAACTTCTTCTTCAGGTAACTCTTGACCATCCCAGTTTTCCATTGCTTTAAAAGTTTTTGGAAGCATTTGTGTTACCATTTTATCGTCAACACTTCTAAACAACATGTCACCTATTGGAAAAACATAAGTGATAATCAAAAAAAATAATAATGGAGCAACAAGCAAAAAAGCTTTGATCTTATTTTTTCTTTCGGCTTTTTTAAGACTTACCTCTAAGGGTATACCGTCTGTGGTTAAAATTTGTTTTGTTTCTGAGCTCATAAATAAAAAGGGCGGTTAAGAATAACCGCCCTTAAATTATAATATATAATTAAGTTTAATAAAACTTAAATTATAGACCAGCTTTCATAGCTTCCCATTTTTCACCAAGCTCTGTACCGTTGTCAGCCCAGAAAATTGGATCTACTAGGAAGTAGTTTTTAGTGTTAGCTGGTGCAGTTGGCATTTGTGGTACCATGTTAGTCTTACCATCTTTATACCAAGGTTCACCTTTTTCCATAATACCAATTGAAGATTTTCTCCAAGGAGCATATGCAATGTATTTAGCACTTCCCGCTAACATTTCAGAACTAGTCATCATAGCTAAAGCTTTTTTAGCCATACCATTAGCATCGTTTGGTCCACCTTTAACTTGTACGAAATATTCGTAGTCAAGACCTTGGCCGTCCCAAACTTGTTTGATTGGTGCACCTTCTCCAATTTCTGCATTGAAGAATCTACCATTCCAACCAGTAGCCATTACTACTTCACCTGATACTAACAGTTCTGGTGGTTGAGCACCTGCAGACCAAAATACACATCCACCTTTAGGATCTGTACATAATGCTTTGATCTTATCCATTGCTCTTTGAACACCTTTTTCTGTTTCTAAAGCTTCATAGATTTTTGCTCCGCCTTTTCCTGGCTTGATACCATCTGCAGCTAAAGCGATCTCTAAGTTAGTTAAAGCGCTTTTGTAGATAGCTCT
The DNA here is from genome assembly GCA_902569975.1 of uncultured Pelagibacteraceae bacterium. Taxonomy (GTDB): domain Bacteria; phylum Pseudomonadota; class Alphaproteobacteria; order Pelagibacterales; family Pelagibacteraceae; genus Pelagibacter. The sequence continues at coordinate 28,550 of CACFWD010000008.1, forward strand.
TTTTCCAGGGAATTTCTTTGTGTTAAAGAAATCTTTGATAGTCTTTGGAGTACCTTTAACGTTTTCAGTGTTATAAGCATAGTTCCAAGAATATAAAATATTTCCTACAGCACATTTACTTGGCATTGCAGTAAAGAAATCTTTACTTGCTGGAGTTCCATCTGGAGCTGGTGGGAAATCTTTGTCAAAATCAAATTCAACAAATAATCCTTCATCACATCCAGTAATGGTATCCATTGCAAACACGTCGATTATATCCCACGTGATCTTTCCAGCTTCTTTTTGTGCTTTGATTTCTGATAAACCACCTGAATAGTCAACCCAGGCAATTTCAATGCCTAGAGCTTTTGCAGTTGGATCACCATAACCTAACTTTTGAGACTCGGTATAAGCCCCACCCCAAGACACTGCAGTTACTGTTGTTGCAAATGCTGAAGTAGTTAGTGAAAGTACAAAAGAAATAGCTAGTAATATTTTACTTAGTTTTTTCATTATTCCTCCGTTTAAACGTTTTTATAAATCAAATTAAAACAATTTAGGACTTGAGAGTCAACAGGCCTTTTTACTTAATAAATTGAGATTTATGGATTGTTTATTTTGGGTCTAGTGCCCTTGCGTCATCACTATTCCAGCCAATATTAATTTCATTTCCCAACTTAATATCAAGATTTGATGAACTGTTTGGAACTTTTAAAATAAATTCAGGATTACCTAACAAATTAATTCTAACTCTCGTATGATCTCCATGATAGATTACCTCTTCAATTTTTCCTTTATGAATATTATCCATTTTCCCATCAGGATTAATCAGTGCTCTTTCAGGTCTTAAAGACACAGTTGTCCTTTCACCTTTGCCTTTAACAGATATAGGGTTTGCTAATATTTCTGCGTTAGATAATTTTACTTTACATTTTCCACCTGAAATATCTGAAACTTCACCTGCAAAAGTATTATTTTCTCCAATAAATTCTGCTACAAAAGAATTTACTGGCTTCTCATATAATTCATCTGGGCTAGAAAGTTGTTGCACTTTACCATCATTAAATACAGCAATACGATTTGACATAGTCAAGGCTTCGCTTTGATCATGAGTAACGTAAACAACTGTTACTCCTATGCTTTCATGAATATGTTTTATTTCATATTGCATACTCTCTCTTAAATTTTTATCTAAAGCACCTAAAGGCTCATCCATAAGAACTAACTGTGGATCAAAAACTAAAGATCTTGCTACAGCCACCCTTTGTTGTTGTCCTCCAGATAATTGTCCTGGCATTCTTGATGCAAATCCTTGGAGAGAAACCATTGATAGTGCTTTATCGATTTTTTTATCAGCTTCATCTTTTGAAACTTTTCTTACTCTCAAAGGAAAAGCTAAATTTTCATAAACTGTCATATGTGGAAATAAAGCATAGTTTTGAAATACCATTCCAATACCTCTTTTATGAGGTGGAATACTTGAGATTGCTTTTCCGTCTAAATATATCTCACCATGAGTTGGTGTTTCAAATCCTGCTAACATCATTAAACAAGTTGTTTTACCAGAACCAGAAGGTCCTAACATAGTTACAAACTCACCTTCCGCAATATCTAGTTGTAAATCTTTAACAACTAGAACTTTACCATCGTAACTTTTGTCTACTTTATCAAATTTGACGAATTCTTTATTCATTGAAGTAATTTTTGAATTTAAAACATTTGTGGCAGTAAATATCAACCCTTAATAACTAGCTTTTAATATGAAGTTCTTTAGAAAAATTACAGAATAATTCAGCTCCTGTATCGGTTACTCTTATTGCTTCAGATGCTTCTACACCCCAATCACCAAATTGCATTACAGCAATCATGTGAAAACAAACATTGGGTTCTAGAGGTGTCATATCCCCTTTATATATATTAAGTGTGTGCTCTCCCCAGTCTGGTGGATATCCAATTCCGATTGAATAACCAGTCCTTGATTTTTTTTCAATTCCGTATTTATCTAAAATTTTCCAAAATGCTTGAGCAACATCGTTAGCTGTATTGCCAGGTTTTGTTGCATCTTTACCTGCTTGAAGTGCTTCAATTGTTTTTTTCATAGTATCAATCTTTAATTGATCAGGTTTTCCTAACAAAACTGTTCGGGCCATTGGAGCATGATATCTTTTATAAACACCTGAAAGCTCAATAATTGTAGCCTCGCCCTCCACAAACTTATCTTGAGTAGCAGTTAAATGTGAGGCTGAAGTTCCTTTTCCTGTCGGTAATAAAGTTGCAATACTAGAATATTCTCCACCAAATTCTGGTGTTCCATAAAATAAAGCTTTTTGTATTTCACCGACAGCATCACATTGTCGAACGCCAGGTTTAATTACCTCAAAAGCTGTTTTCATTCCTATTTCAGAAATTTTTGCAGCAGATTTCATATAACCAATTTCAGTATCAGATTTTACTAGTCTTGCCCAATTTACCAATCTCTCTGCGTCTTTTATTTTTGCATTTGGCAAACCTTGTTTGATTTTTTCATAACAAAATGCTGTGAAATAATGTGCATCCATCTCTAATCCTATTGAAAGTTTATCCCACTTTTTGTCTTTAATTATTTTAACTAAATAATCATAAGGATGTTTTGGCCATGTATGAATATAATGTTCATCATAAACAATTATATTTTCTTTTTTAATATAAGTTTTAATGAAAGCTCCACCTGCATCTTGATCTCTTACAAAACAAATAGGTTCATCAGCATTCACATGTACTATTACGCATTGTGCATAATAAAAAGACCAAGCATCATAACCTGTTAAATAATTCATATTATTGGTGTCATGAGAAATTAAAAGTTCAATGCCTTTTTCTTGCATCATTTTTTGAACTTTTAAAAGTCTTTTTTTATATTCCTCTTTACTAAAAAGCATAACTAATTATTAAACAATTCCCCATACCCTTCAACTTTATCTTTATAATCTATTTGATTAAGAGTATCCCAAATCAATGTCTGATTACTTGATAGTACAATCTTTCCTAATTTTTTTTCTAAATCTTTAATTATGGATAAGACCGGCAAAGCTGTACATGAAACAAATAAAGCCTCACTACTTGATAAATCTTTTTTAACAAGTACATCAAATAAATGTTCTGGATCAACTTTGCCTATATCTAAATCTGAGGCGATATCAAAATATGATAGTTCTGAAATTTCTATACCACCTTCTATTTTGAAATAATTAATAACTGATTGATTTATCTCATCTGTATAAGGAGTAAATATTGAAAGATTATTTATCCTAAGAGCTTTTAATGCATTTATTGCTGAAGTTATTGGTGTTGTAACCTTTGTATTTGGTTTTGCTAAATTAACTTTTTTATAAATTGATTGATATCCTGCCGCAATCGTTCCAGAAGTACAGCCATAGGCTACACAATCCAATTTTTGATCTGGTAAAATTTGTTTAGTTACATCAGTTATATCATCAGCCATTTTTTCTAATGTTTTATTAGTAAGTGGATTATAAGATTTGATTCTATTAGAAAACAAATCAATATTCTTTCCATAGATTATATTATTAAAATCTTTTTCAATTCTAAAATCACTTGCCAAAGTAATTAAACCTATCCTAGGGTTGTGGTTTTTAATAAATTTTGGTTCTAATTTAGTAAGTTTCATTTAAAACTTGATTAAATATATATTGATTAAATAGTCTAGTTAAATTACAGTCGAAATTGAGCGATACATAACTCGTCGATATTTATCAAAAATACGAAAGTGGGATCAATCGTCTTAGATTAAATAATTTAAGGAGGTTCGAATGAAATTTGGATATTTTTGTAATACCACTAATTGGAAGCATAAACCTTACGATCAATTGCTAAACGAAACTAAAGAAATCACAACTTATTGTGATGAGAATAATTGGGATTCTATTTGGTACACAGAACACCACTTTAATCACGAAGGAATGGAGTCTTGTACAAATCCAATAATGATGGGAGTTGATGCTGCCGCACGAACTAAACAAATTAGAATTGGTCAAGCATGTAATGTGATAACATTTCATAATCCAATCAGACTTGCTGAAGATATTGCTTTATTAGATCAATTATCAAATGGGAGAGTTGAGGTTGGTATTGGAAGAGGAATATATGGCAGAGAAGCAATCAATATGAATAAAGAGGCTGATCTTAAAGATCAGGCTAAAAATTTTAGATTATTTGATGAAACATTAACAATAATGAAAAAAGCTTGGACCGAGGAGTTTTTTAATCATGAAGGAGAATTCTATACTTACCCTTCTCCAAATTTTATTTGGCAACATGACATGAGTCCACCTGATAAAAAATTTGTTGATACAAAAACAAATGAAATCAAAAAAATTAGTGTTGTACCTAAACCAAAACAAAATCCTCACCCACCAATTTGGCAAGTAGTTGATGGAGCAAGATCAATAGAATGGGCTGCTCAAAATGGCTTGAACACTATTATGTGGATACCTACAGTTAAAGCTTTAAAGAAACGATTTAAAATATATAGAGACGCCAAATCAAAAGCAGAAAATAGAGAAATTCCTCTGGGAGAAGGAGTTTCCTTGGTTAGAGATATGTTCGTTGCTGAAACGATGGAAGAGGCTGAAAGATTAGCTGGAGAACATATTATTAACTATATGAGATGGGTTTGTCACTGGAGAGGATTAGGTAATCATATGGATCCAGGTGAAGAATTGCCAGAAACAAAACATAAATTAGATTTGCTTAATTATAAATTTTTACATAAACGAAATTTATTATTTGGAACACCAGAATATGTTGTTGGTAAAATAAAAGAATTACAATCAGAACTGAACTTACAAAATCTTCAAGTATGGTCTAATTTTCCAGGAATAGACCATGAAGCTTGTATGAGAAGTATTAAATTATTTAACGATGAAGTCATTCCAAAAATAAATGTTGATACATCAAATTTAGAAAAGGCAAGTTAATGGAACTTGAACTTAGAAAATTTAATAAATTTGTAGATAAGACATTTATTGAAGGAGGGAAAAAAGCAAAAGAACCTGTTCTATTATTTTCAGTTGCTGCAGTTTTTAAGAATCCGTGGCACGGTAAAGGATTTGTAGAAGATTTAAAACCAATTATTTTAGATTTAGCTCCAAAGCTTGGGGATATTCTGGTGCCAGAACTTATCAAAGAAATTGGATCTCCAGAAAAAATATTAGCCTACGGCAAAGCTGGAACAGTAGGTTTAGATGGAGAAATAGAACATGCGTCAGCATTTATTCATACTTTAAGATTTGGAAACAAATTTAGAGATGCTGTTGGTGGAACATCTTATCTAAGTTTTACTAATACTAGAGGTCCCGCAGGTTCAAAAATATCTATACCAATGATGCACAAAACAGACTCTGGTTTAAGACCTTATTATTTAACACACGAATTCACTATTCATGATGCTCCTTTCAATGATGAAATTGTTATTGCAATTGGTGGAGCTTCAAGTGGAAGAGCACACGCAAGAACTGGTGATCGTTATCAAGATATGAAAGAGATGGGGTTGGAACCAAAATAATTTGATGTCTAATAATTTTGATCCTAATCAAAATCACTATATCTATAAAAAAAAAAATAGTATTCCTTTAGTATTTATTCATGGTGTTGGTCTTGATCATCAAATGTGGAAACCACAAATAGAAAATTTAAATGAATTTTCAACTATAACTTATGATTTACTAGGCCATGGAAAAACTCCATGTAAAAAAGATAAATTAAATCTTAGTGATTTTTCTAATCAACTTAATGAAATTTTAGAATATCTAAATATTAATAAAATTCATTTAGTAGGTTTTTCTTTAGGGTCTTTGATTGCTTTAGATTTTGCATCAAAATTGGGAGATAAAATTGATAAACTAATATTGATTGGAACAACTTATAAAAGATCAAGTGAAGAAAGATCTCTTGTTCTTGATAGATATAACCAGGCAAAATTAAATAAACCAATTTCAAAACAAGCTCTTAAAAGATGGTTTACAGATGAATATTTGGAGAAAAATCCAAATACATATGATTTATTTATGGATATTTTGAATAAGAATTCTGAGGATCATAAAAATTTTCTAAAGGCTTATGAATTATTTGCTAATTATGATGATAAAGCTCAAGTAATACAAGATATCACTTTAGAAACTTTGGTTATAACAGGCTCTGATGATCCAGGATCGACGCCAGCTATGTCAAAAGAATTAACAAAAGATTTAGCTAATTCAAGGTATGTTGAGATTAAAAATGGAAAACATCTTTGTAGTATCGAGTGTGCAGATGATGTTAATATGAATATACGAAATTTTATTGGTAATTAAATGTCAAAAGTTCAAGATTTTAAAATGTATATTAATGGTGAATGGGTATTTTCATCGTCAGGAAAAAAAATAGAATCTTTAAATCCTGAAAACAATGAAGTTTGGGCAACAGTTCCGGAAGCAGATGAAAAAGATGTAGATAAAGCTGTTCAATCAGCTCAAAATGCATTTGAAAATAATTGGTCAAAACTTCATCCGAGAGAAAGAGCAAAGTATTTAAGACTGATTGGAGATCAATTGAGAGCTAACGCTGAACATCTTGGTAAAATTGAAACAATCGATACTGGAAAACTTTATAGAGAAACTAAAACTCAGGCAAATTATATAGCAGAATATTATGATTATTTTGCTGGATTAGCAGACAAAGTTGAAGGGACTGTGGTTCCAATAGATAAACCAGATATGCAAGTAACAACTACAAGAATTCCTATTGGTGTTGTAGCGGCAATTATACCTTGGAACTCACAAATGCTTTTAACAGCAGTAAAGTTAGCGCCAGCTCTTGCAATGGGAAACACTGTTGTAATTAAAACTTCAGAACTAGCACCAGTAACCCTTCTAGAATTTGGTAGACTAATTGAAAAAGCTGGAATACCTAAAGGTGTAATAAATATTATAACAGGACTGGGTGAACCCTGTGGTAAAGCATTAACTACTCACAATCTTGTGGAAAGAATTGCTTTTACAGGTGGACCAGAAACTGCAAAACAAATTGTTAAAAACTCTTCTGAAAATTTATCACAAGTAAGTTTAGAACTTGGTGGCAAAAGCCCAGTTGTGGTTTTTGATGATGCAGATCAAGAAAATGCTTTGAATGGTATTACTGCTGGTATATTTGGAGCAAGTGGACAAAGTTGTATAGCTGGATCAAGACTTTACTTACACACAAAAATTTATAACGAATTTTTAAAAAAATTAATCGATAAAGCAGAAAAAATAAAATTAGGTAGCCCAATGAAAGAAGATGCTCAAATGGGACCTCTCAATAGTTTTAAGCAATTAGAAAATATAGAAAAAAATATTAAAGCCACAATAGAACAAGGTGGAAAAATAAGATGTGGAGGTAAAAGATCCTCAATTTCAAATAAAGGTTATTATTTTCCTGCTACAATAATTGAATGTGAAAATCATAACTTACCTGTTGCTGAAAATGAATTATTTGGTCCAATTTTATCTGTAATGAAATTTGAAAATGAAAAAGAAGTAATAGAAAAAATGAACGACAATAAATATGGTTTATCCTCTGGAGTTTATACATCTAATTTTGCAAGAGGGCTTAGGGTTTCAAAAGCTATAAGAGCTGGAATAGTATTTATAAATACATATAGATTAATATCTCCTATGGCTCCATTTGGTGGATTAAAAGATAGTGGTTATGGAAAAGAAGCAGGCATAGAGTCTATAAAAGAATATACTAGGATAAAAACAACTTGGTATAATTCCTCTGAAAAACCAATGTCTGACCCTTTTACTATGGGATAATTAAATTAAGTATTAAAAGAATGTTTTCTGCTGGGAAATTTTTTTTTTATAACTTCTGATTTATATCTTTTAACGACATTTTCAATAATTCTACTTATGTCTATATATTTTTTAACAAATTTAAATTTACTTTTACTTAAACCAATCAAATCATCAATTACTAAAACTTGACCATCACAATTTGCAGATGAACCTATTCCTATTGTTGGTATCACAAGATTGTCAGTAATTTTTTTTGATAACTTTGTTTCGATACATTCTAATACAATTGAAAAAGCTCCTGCATTTTCTAAAAATTTTGTATCATTTTGAATTCTATTACTCTCTTGTTGTTTTTTTCCTTTGAAAGTAAATTTCTTGTCTGTTTGGGGTAATATACCAACGTGACCCATAACAGGTATTCTGTTTTGAACTAATTTTTTAACTATAGGTATTATTTTTTTTCCACCCTCTAATTTAACTGCATCACATTTAGTTTCTTTAATAACCAGTTTTGCATTTCTTAAAGCCTCTTGAGGGTTTCGATAAGTGTTATAAGGCATATCAAATACCATTAAAGATTTATTAACTCCAAGTCTTACACTTTTAGCATGATTAATCATTGTCTGAAGGGTTACTTCTTTAGTTGATTTATAACTGTAAAGCACTGAGCCCAATGAGTCCCCTACTAAAACTATATCACAATGTTTATCTAAGATTTCAGCAATATTTTTTGAGTATGCCGTAAGACAAACAATTTTTGATTTATTTTTTTTATTAAGAATTTTTTTTATTTTTTTATTCATTTACTCTAACTCAATAGTGCTAGGAGGCTTTGAAGTTATATCATAAACTACTCTATTAATTCCCCTAATATTATTCACAATTTTATTAGAGATCTCTTGTATAAATGATTTTTTAAATTCAAAAAAATCTGCGGTCATTCCATCTTCAGACGTAATCGCTCTAAGTAAACATAAATATTCATAGGTTCTATTATCACCCATCACACCTACAGTTTTAACTGGAAGTAAAGCTGCATAAGCTTGCCAAATTTTGTGATAAAGTTTGTGATCTTTTAAACCTTGAATAAAAAGATGGTCAGCCTCTTTTAAAATATTAATCTTTTCTTTAGTAATTATACCTGGCATTCTTATTGCGAGACCTGGACCTGGGAATGGATGACGAGAAATAATTTCTTTACTTAAATTTAATTCTAATCCTAATTTTCTTACTTCATCTTTAAATAAAAGTTTAAGCGGTTCAACTAAATTTAATTTCATTTTCTTTGGTAAACCACCAACATTGTGATGTGATTTAATTTTGGATGTTTCGCTACCTGTTACTGATTTACTCTCAATTAAATCTGGATAAAGGGTGCCTTGTGCTAAAAATTTTACATTTTTTATTTTTTTAGCATAACGTTCAAATATTTTAATAAAAAGATTGCCAATTATTTTTCTTTTTTTTTCTGGATCGGTAATATTTTTTAATTTTTTGATAAATTCTTTTTCTGCATTTACGTATGTAAGATTAATTTTTAATCTTTTTTTAAAAGTAGATACAACTTGTTTT
>CACFWD010000009.1 GCA_902569975.1 uncultured Pelagibacteraceae bacterium
AGACAGCTGGCCTTTTAATACTTAATTCTGTAATGAACATTTAATTTTTAATTGGTTTAATCTTTCCTCTTGGTCTCACTTTTTTTAGACCCTCTGCAACTATAAGGTCACCTTCATTTATACCTGAGATAATTTCTACTTTACCATCCCCTCTTAAACCTATTTCAACCTCAATTTTATTTGCTATATTGTCATCAGAGACAATATAAATAAAAGATTTTTCACCTTCCATCATAATACTTGTGTCTGGCACACTTAATGAGTTTCTTAAATTAAATTTGACCGTAATTTCTAGCAGAGATCCAGATAATAATTCTAAATTATTATTATTAATCTTAATTCTTGATAACAAACTTCTGGTGTCAGCATTTATTCTACTTGAAATAAAATCTATCTCACCAGTAAAAATTTTATTTTTATAGCTAGATACTTTCGCTTCAACTGGCAATCCTTTTTTAATGAATGCTGAATAACTTTCAGGAACTTTTATATCTGAATAAATTGTTGAATTATCATCGAGTGTAATTATAAAAATATTATCTGAAACAAATATATCTTCAGTTAATCCAGTATATCCTAATACTCCATCGAAAGGTGCTAATATACTTCCACTTTTAAGGTTAAGAATTAAATCACCTTTTTTTACTTTATTCTTTAGATTTAATTCACCCTGAACATCATCTTTCCTAATTTTAAATGTTTTGTTTTTATTTGAAATTGCAGTACCAAAAGTCTCCAATTTTTCTGAAAATTGATCAATTATAACATTTGTAACGATTATTCCTGGAGGTGGAATTTTACTGAATTTTTTTTTGAAATGATTCCCAATCATTGTTCTTGCAGTAATAACAATCGCTATGATGAGAAAAAAACTTGTGACAATAGTTATAATTTTTGTAGATCTTTTCATTTTATTTAAATAATTCCGTATTCAGACCATGAACCATCATAAATACAAGGAAGATATTTATCATTTATTAGAGAATATGCTAGTGCCAATACACTTGCCGTAACTCCTGAGCCACAAGAAAACACAAGATTTTTACTGTAGTCAACTTTAAGTAAATTAAATTTATCTTTGATTTTTTCTTTGCTAATAAATGTACGATCTTCATTTATTAACTCAGAGTAGGGTAAACAAAAAGAATTTTCAATTGAGCCACTTCTTAAACCTTTTCTGGGTTCAGCAACTTTTCCTTCAAATCTCTCTCTACTTCTAGCATCAATAACAGTAAATTCATTTTTATATATATTTTCATCTATTTGTTTTTTATTTTTTACAAGGTTTATATTTTCTTGACATGAATATTCAGAAGTTTCAATAACCACTTTATTTCTATCTGTAGTTTTTTTTTCTTTTTTCCATTTTTTAAATCCTCCATTTAGCACATGTACCAGATTTGGATTATGACCAAAGTAGATTAAGTTATACCAACATCTACAAGAGCTAATAACATCGGAGTTATCATAAATTACTATTCTATCTTTATTTTTTATACCCATATTGCTCATTATTTTTTGCCACAACTTTATACTTGTCAACATATGAGGTAAATCTGTATCAAGTTTTGAATTTTTATCTAAATCAAAAAAAATTGCATTTGGTATATGATCCTCTTTATATTCCTCAAAGCCATTTCTTTTAGTTTGAGGCATGTGCCAAGAACTATCAATAATTTTCACATTATCAAAATTCTCTTCTAACCAATTAGTTTCTACTAAAGACATCCTTACTTTTTTTCTAAATATTTTTGATGATATTCTTCTGCTGGACAATAATTTTTTATTAGAGATATTTTTGTTACAACTTTTCCTGATAATCTTGAATTTGTTTCTTGGAGTACTTTTTCTGCAATTTTTTTTTGATTATCATTAATATAAAATATCTCACTTCTATACTGGGTTCCAAAATCTGGACCTTGTGAGTTAAGTGTTGTAGGATCATGAATTTGAAAGAAAATTTTTAGAATTTTTTCATATGTTATAATTTTTTCATCAAAATCAAGTTTAACAACCTCAGCATGATTTGTATTACCAGTACAAACTTCTTTATAGTTTGTTACGGAGCTATTTCCACCACAGTATCCAACCTCTGTTTTGATAATACCATTAATTTTACTAAATTTAATTTCTGGTCCCCAAAAACATCCAAGTGCTAAAACTGCTATTTCCATTGATTATGTATTAAATTAATTTACAAATTATTCATATGCTTAGTAAAAATCAATTGGGTTTTTTGTACATGTTTTTGTCTATATGTGCATTTTCCCTTATGGATGTAATAGTAAAATGGTCTGTAGAATATCCTATAGGGCAAGTATTATTTTTTAGAGGCTTTTTTGGAATAATTTTTTATTTTTTTATAATTCCAAGAGAGCGTCTCCATAATTTTTATAAAACAAAAAGACCAGGTTTACACTTTCTAAGATGTGCATCAGGATTAATTGCCCTAGTTGCAATTTTCATAGCTTTGAGGAAATTACCTCTTGCTACTGTTGTAAGTATTTCTTTTGCAGCACCAATTTTTACAACAATTTTTTCAATATTTTTACTTAGTGAGAAAGTTGGAATTTTTAGATGGTTGGCAGTAATTATTGGATTTTTTGGGATTTTAATTATAACTGAGCCAGGAATAAGTCAGCTAAATATCTATTATTTATTCCCAATAATTTTTTGCTTAGGGTTATCTTATGTTGCAATAACAATTCGACAACTTTCTACAACAGAACCTGTATGGTTAATTTCTTTTTATTTTTCACTTTCTATAACTTTGTTGAGCTTTTTAACAATTCCTAAGGGCTGGGTAATGCCAAGCTTAAATCATTTAATTTTATTATCTTTTATTGGTATTTTTGGAGGTGTTGCTAATCTATGGTTGAGTCAATCATATAAATACTCTGAAGTCTCCTTAGTAACTCCGCTTAAATATCTTGCGTTAGTTTTTGCAATAATATTTGGTTATTTTATTTGGGGAGAGGTTCCAACAGTAAAAACTATTATCGGAGCCTTTCTGGTGATTATTTCAACTTTGATCATTTTTAGAAGAGAAATTTATAATAAAAAAATTATTGGTTCAACAACAGTAAATGACTAAGGCCCCAAAATATTGGAGTAAAGCAAAAAATTACTTATCTAAAAAAGATAAGATAATGTCAAAATTAATAAATAGCTACAAGAGTCCATCAGAAACCATATTGACATCCAGAAAGGATATTTTTTTTTCATTATGCAAGAGTATAATAGGACAACAGATCAGTGTTGCAGCTGCCAACTCTGTTTTTTATAAATTTAAAAAAAAATGTAATTATAAAATTAATGCTAAAAATGTTTCTAAACTTACTTTTGGGCAGTTAAAAAGTTGTGGTTTGAGTAGACAAAAGGTTTTAGGAATCAAAAACTTGTCAAAGCAAATATTAAATAAATCTTTTAATCCTAAATTAATAAGTAAAATGAGCGATGAGGATGCAATAATTTATTTATCAAATCTAAGACAAATAGGTAGATGGTCTGCAGAAATGATACTACTTTTTACCTATAACAGATCAAATATTTGGCCCACACAAGATATTGGACTTTTAAGAGCTATTTCAAAAAATTATAATAAAAAATATTTACCACCTATGAAATTTGTTAATTTGCTTCAAAAAAGATATTCGCCTTATTGCTCTGTAGCAACATGGTATTTATGGCGTAGCATTGATCCAGAACCTATTCAATACTAAAACCTTCGACTATTTGCATATGTCGTAAAGTTGTCTTTTTAGCGATAGCCCATCCTGCTTGATACTCTTTTGATTTATGACACTCAACAGCTTTTTGATAATTTGGAAACTGCCAAATTACAGTTCTTATGAAACTATCACCATCAAAAGCTTCATATTTGCCGCCCCTTACTAAAGCAACCCCACCATAACTTTTAATAATTGGTGTTACAGTCTCTGCATATTTTTTTAAATTTTCCTGATTATCTATTTTGGTGTATAAACTAATCCAATACGCTTTTTTCATTTAGTCAATCCATTTTTTAAATTTATTTAAATTGTTATTTATATAAGATGGTAACTTATCTAAATCACATCTTTCTAATAAGTTTCCGGCTCCCATTTTTTGATTTCTCTTATCAATTGTAAGATCATAAATTGCTTTTCTACTTTTAATTAAATTCTCAATTTCTTCAATTGATAACGGATTTATTTCAAACTCTCGATGATGTAAATATGATTTTAGTTTGAATCTTATCTCTTCAGGAGATTTGATATTAGTAAAATGCCAACCTCCATTGTTAATAAATTTTATGTTTGAATACTTAGTTTTTGAGAAAAAAATATCAAGTCTATAAAAAGGATAATTTCTTACTTTTATATTTCTTAACCATTGTGGAGATTTTAAATATTTTTTTTTGCATGATCTCGTACCAACCCAATTTTGACTCGGTAATTTCAGATTAAATTTATAATAAAACATTTCTTGATTAAAAAAAAATAACTTTTCTTTAAAGTTTTTAAATTTGACCTCTTTTAAATTAGGTATTTCATCAACATCTGAAATTAATATAATATCATCATCATCTGCATGATTTAGACCATTAGTTATAAAGTTTCTTTGACCATTTTCCCTGTAAACAGCATTAAAAATATACTTTATTGATTTTTCTTTTTCGGTATCACCACTGTTTATAGTTTTAATTTCAGAGGGTTCATTATCGTAAATTAAGTATATTATTTTATCTTTAAATTTTGAAAAATTTTTAATATCAAAATTTAAATTTCTTTGTTCGCCCTTATGAGTAAATAAACTTTCAACAATTACAAAATAGTCTACATACTGATTTAATGTATTTAGCCTAACATCAAGCACTACGTTCTCATCAAAATACATAAAGCAATCAAATATTTTCATAATCGTTTTTTGGTCTTTTTTATTTTGTTTAATATGATAAATGAATTTATGGCAGATAAATTAATTATTTCTTTTGAAGAGTATACAAAAATAGTTGAAAAATTAGCTATTCAAATACATAAAAATTACAAACCAACAGTTTTAGTTGGTATTATGAGGGGCGCTGCTCCGATTATAGATATTTTATCCAGAATATTGAAACTACCAATAGCTTATATTGTAATCCAAAGTTATTCAGGTGAGGGTCTTGAGGATAAACAGGGGCAGTTAATGTTTGCTAGGGAAATAAGCTCTTTAGCAAAAGATAAAGATTTCAAAAAAGTATTATTAATTGATGATTTATCAGACACAGGTCTCACATTAAATAAAAGCATTGAATGGCTCAAAAACTACGGACCCACAAAAAACTTTATTCAAGAGGTCAAAACAGCATGCCTATGGAAAAAAAAATCTTCAACTTTTGAGCCTGATTTTTGTCCTATTAGATTAGATACTGATCCTTGGATTGTTCAACCAACTGAACATTATGAAGAGTTAAGTATAGAGGAAATAATTAAGAAAAATTAATAGGGCTAGATAACTCTAGCCCTATCAAAATATTTTAAGAAACTACAAAACTAATAACACTTAAAATTGCAATTACCCATATTGCTGGTGAAGTGCTTGAAAATTTACCAGTGAATATTTTTATCAAAGCATATGACACAAACGCAAGAGCAATACCATTGCTGATGCTATAAGTTAACGGCATAGTTATCATTGCTAGAATTGCAGGAGCTGACTCAGAAATGTCTTTCCATTCTATGTCAGTAATATTTCTAATAAACAAAACTGAAACAAAAAGTAAAGCTGCGCCATCAATCTGTTTAGGTAAACTTGTTGCAAGAGGTGCAAAAAATATACATGCTAAGAAAAGTAATCCAATTACAAGCGAAGTCATTCCAGTTTTTCCACCAGCTTTAACTCCAGCACCAGACTCTACATAACTTGTAACTGTTGATGTTCCCATCATTGCACCAGCGACAGTACCTACGCTATCTGAGAGCATGGCTTTATTAATGTCTTGAACTTTTCCATTCTTATCAACTTTTCCTGCAACATTAGCAACAGAAGTTAATGTCCCTGCTGTATCAAAAAAATCAATAAAGAGTAAAGTGAATATTACTGTAGACATTCCAGCAGTCATTGCAGCTGAAAGGTCAAATTCAAATAAATATGTCATTGGTGGAGGTGAACTTGCAATTCCATTAAATTTTGCAAGACCAGTTGCCCAAGCAATAATACTAAATGCTAAAATTCCAATAATAATATTTCCTTTAACATTCATTTTTTCCAAAACAATTATTGCGATAAAGGTTGCGCATCCTAGAAGAACTAATGGATCACCAAGATTTCCTAATTGGACTAAGGTCACAGGATTATCAACTACAACTTCCATTATTTGAAGACCAATGATAGCTAAAAATAATCCTATTCCAGCTCCAATTCCAAGTTTTAAACTTTTAGGAATTGAATTAATTAACCAAGCTCTTATCGGAGTAAGTGATATTATTAAAAAAAGTACACCTGCAACAAGAACAGCACCCAAAGCCTCTTGTGGTGTATAGCCCATTCCAGCGCAGACCCCAAAAGCAACAAAAGCATTTATACCCATTCCTGGAGCAAGACCAATTGGCCAAGTTTTTCCATAAAAAGCCATAATAAAACAAGCTAGTGCTGTTGCTAGAATTGTTGCTGTATAAACGGCTCCAAAATCGAAAAAGCCTTTTTCTGGTCCAGCAAATTCACCAGATAAAATAAATGGATTTAAAAACATAATGTAGGCCATTGTTAAAAATGTAGTAACACCAGCGATTACTTCTGTTTTGAAATCAGTATTGTGTTTTTTATAATTAAAATAATTATCGAGCATAATTCCTCCTAGTTGTTTGATAATTATTAGATTCTTTAAGAATATACTCTTTCTAATTAAGGGTTATTCACATTATTCAACTTATAAGTTTATATTTATGCCATATTTTTTGACTAATATTAAAAAATGAAAAAAACTTTTTTAATAATAATTTTTTGTGTCCCACTTTTTATCTTTTCAGGATGTCAGACGGTTAAAAATAAAACTGACGCAATTGTTGAGAAAGAAAATGAAAAGTTAAGCAAATATATCGGAAAATCCTCAAATGAGTTAAGACTAGATCTTGGTAAACCAGATGAAGATTTTAGCAATGAAAAAGGTAATCTCGAGCTAGTTTATAAGACTAAAAAATATGGGATTTTATGCGAAAGAAGATTTGAAATTGATTCAAATTATGTAGTTATTGGATTTGTTTCTAATGGATGTTTTTAGTTCACTCGCGGAGATTATATCTCCGCAAGCAAGGTTATTTACTTATTTTATCTCAATAAGTTTTTTCTTTTTGTGCTCTGGCAGAATCCTTTCACAAGAAATTGTTAAAAGACCATCTTTTAGTTTAGCTTCACCTACTTTCACATCATCTGCAATTGTAAATGATCTAGAAAACTGTCTTTGAGAAATTCCTTTATGAATTATTTCTACATCAGAGTTATCATTTTCTGATTTATTTAACTGTTTGGTCTTCACAGTTAATAAATTATCTTCAAATTCGACTTCAACATCATCCTTTGAAAAACCTGCCAAAGCAACTTCAATCGCATAATTATCTTTACCAGTTTTTCTTATGTTGTACGGTGGATAATTAGATTGCATTGTCAAATGTCCATTATCCAACATATTTTCAAATTGGTCGAACATATCATCAAAACCAATTGAAAAAGGTCTTAGTGAGTTAAAGATAGATAAATCCTTACTTGTCATTATATCCTCCTTTTTTTAAGCAAGTTTATTTATAGTAAGCCCCATTAGGCGACTTACAGACATTATTTAGTAACTAAATAAAATTTTTCAAGAGCTTGGTAATTAAATTTTTTTTGAAATTTTTAGTGCAAATGCATAATCAAGTGCAACTTCTTCGATTGCACTATCTCTTCCTGATTTTCCACCATGACCTGCGTTCATTTCAGTTTTAAGAAGAAGTAAATTATTATCTGTTTTGTGATCTCTTAACTTTGCAGTAAATTTAGCAGGCTCATCAAAAAGAACTCTGTTATCACTTAAACTTGTTGTAATTAAAATATTAGGATAGTCCATTTTTTTTATGTTATGGTAAGGAGCGTAAGAATAAATATATTCAAAGTGCTCTTTATTATTTTTCGCGTTTCCAAACTCATCAAATTCCCCAATAGTTAATGGTAAAGAATGATCAAGATTAGTAGTCAAAGAATCTACAAAAGGCACTGCCATTATAATTCCAAGAAAAAGCTCTGGAGCTTGATTTGTTACGGCTCCCATAAGCAGACCACCTGCAGATCCTCCCATTCCAATAATTAGTCCTTTTGATGTATATTTTTTTTCAATTAAATATTTTGCAGCATGAATATAGTCCTCAAATGTATTTTTTTTATTTGTCAGTTTTCCTTCCTTCCACCATTTCATTCCTTTTTCCATACCACCTCTGATGTGCGCAGTTGCCCAAATAACATTTCTATCGATTAAGCTTAAGCGTGATGATGAAAATACAGGACTCATTGAAAGTCCATAAGATCCATAACCATAAAGAAGCACGTTTGCTGAGCCATCAATTTTAGTTTTCTTATGTCTAGTAATCGTCAAAGGAACAAGTCTTCCATCATGAGATTCAAAGTCAAATCTTTCAACAATATAATTATCTTTATTATGACCTGATGGAATTTCTTGTTCTTTAACTAATTCTTTTGATTTATTAAATAAATTATATTTATAGACCCTAGATGGTGTTTTCGGAGATGAATATGATAAGTAGATTTCATTCGTATCTCTATTTTTTTGTGTTAATGATACTCCGGGGACATATACGTTTTCATTAGAAAAAATTAACTCTTCTTCAAAATTTGTTTGAGTATTTCTTACAAATAATTTATCTAATGCATTAGAAGTTTCGCCTCGAATAATCCAATTATTTAGAAACGTTAATCCATGAATTAAAACTTCATCCTTGGCTGGTAAAAATGTTTTCCAATTTTGATTTTCCAAATTATCACATACATCAATTTTAAAGTCTTCAGCATTTTTATTTGTATGATTATAAAATTTACCATTCCATGAACTAACGTTGTAAAGAATCCCTTTTTCTCTTTTAATAATTAATTTTGGGTGTGGCTTTTCTTCACTAGATCTAAAATAATACTGTTCTGAAGTATTGTGATCAGAAGTAGTAATAAAATAATATTTTTCATCAGAACTTATTCCAATACTTACTGTAAAAGCTTCATTTTTTTCCTCAAATATAAGTTCATCTTCTTCACTAAAATTTCCAATTTCATGCCTAAAAATTTTTCTTGCTCTATGATTTTCATCCAATTTTGAATAAAATATATACTTATCATCTAAGCTAAAAGTTATACCTCCAGTAGTTTCAGTAATTTCTTTCGTGATAATTTGATTAGTTTTTATATTTCTTACAAAAATTGAATAATACTCAGAACCTTTTAAATCTAAAGAATAGCCAAAATATTTGTCATTATTACTTGCCACTAAATCTCCAACTCCGAAATATTCAACATTTAACTTTTCTTTTTCTTTATCACCATTCCAAATCTCCTCAATTTCATCAGAATCTATTTTTTTTCGAAGTTTAATAGAATAATTTCCCTCAGTAGTAGTTTTGGTCCAGTAATCATATGTATGATCTCTATAGGGAAGAGACTCATCGTCTAATTTTATTCTTCCTTTAATCTCATCAAATAATTTTTTTTGAATAGTTTTAGTATCTTTTAGATGATGTTCAGTATATTCATTTTCTTGGTTAAGATATTCTTCTACTTCAGGATTTAATTTTTTTTTATCCTTTAAAACCTCCAAAATATTACTTTGATGAATCCAACTATAATTATCTTCCCAAGTTATATTGTGACAAGATTTTACTTCTGGTTTTTTTCTAAGTTGTGGTATTTTCATAGAAGCAAGAAATATATGAATATAATAATTTATACACTAGTAATTTTGACTATTTTTTATTTACTACTAAGGTTCATTAGTAATATTTCATCAAAAAAAATATCCAAGGGTTTAAGAATTCTAATAATAATAGGATTAATTTTTTTAGCTATTTTGTTTGCTATAGGGGGCAGATTTTTATTAACCCTACCTCTTACTTTAGCAAGTTTAGCATTACTTAAACTTAAAGGTTTATCTATTTTTCAATTAATATCACTTTTTAGACTAATACAAACATTAAGAAGGTCTGGTAGATTTTCTTTTAATCAGTCAAATCTAAATAATCAATCAACAATTTCTGTTTCAGAGGCATATAAAATTCTAAATTTAGATATTAATAAAAAAATCACTAAAGACGATGTTAATAAAGCTTATATAAAGATACAAAAAAAAATCCATCCAGATGTTTCTCCAGAGACATCAAGACTTTCTACTATTGTAAATGAAGCTAAAGATATTGTTTTAAATGATATATCTTAATTTACTAATTCAATTATTTTATTAAATATTTTTTCAGGATTAATTTTATCTTTACCTAAAGTATTATGTCCTACTGTATTCTCACCATCTGGTATTATTGGAAACATTTTTGAATTATAGTTTCCATATATAAGTGGTGTATCAGCCATAAGTGTTATTGTCTTTATATCTAAAGCAGCAGACAAATGACTAAAAGCTGTATCATTACAAATTGATAAGTCACAGCATTTAATAATTGGCAAAGTTTCTTTAATTGTAAAATTATCTAAACGATGACAAAAATTTTTAAACTTTGAATTTAATATTTCATTTAAGATTAACTGTTCCTCACTGTTTTTCCCAGTAGCAAGAAAAAATTTACATTTTTTCATTTTTAACATTTTATTAATTACATATAAAAATGTTTTTGCTGGAATTCTTTTTGTAGGCCCAGAACCACCAATTCCTAGAAGTATATTTAATTCATTTTTATCAATTCCAAATTTATTAATAGAATTTAATATTAATGAATTATCAATTTGTATATTGGGATCTTCATCAACTTCCAAATTGAGTTTTTCTTTCACGAATTTTTTTGGAACATTTATTATATGTTGATTGGTTTTACTAAATAATGGGTATTGATAGATCTCAGAAATTTTTGAAAGTCGAGCTATTAAATTAAATCTTAAAGATGAGTTGAAAATAAAAATTTTATCAAAGTTATATTTTTTTATCTCGTTAATTAGATTTAAAATTCCAGTGATACCAACTCTTCTGTTATTATTATTATCTTTTTCAAGAAGTATAATTTTATCAATATAATTGGTTTGATATAAATATTGATCAGCTTTGGAATTTTCTCTAACAAGTAAACTTACAGGAGTATTAAATTTTTTGTATATAGCCTTAATAAAAGGTAAAAAAATTACAGTATCACCAATACCCATTCTATTTTGAATTGCTAATATTTTCATATGGTATTTATAAACTTTACTAAGTATATTTTTTATATAAATTTTTATTATGACAAAAATAAGTGGGATCTTCGCAGCTTCTATGTCGGTTATAAATTCTGATTTGAGCTTGAATATTGGAAAAACAATAGATCATGCAGAAAAATTGATAGATCAAGGTTGTCACGGAACAGTAATTTTTGGAAGCACAGGTCAAGCTCAACTAATTTCGATTTCAGAAAAAATAAAATTATTAAATAAACTATCAGATACTAAATTTAAAAAAAACCACTTAATTGGGACTGGTTTAAATTCATTAAATGAAACAATCAATTTCATCAAAATAGCAAAATCGTTAAATTTTAAAAAATTTTTGATAATGCCTCCAGCATATTATAAATATAAAGATAAGGATGTTATTAAATTTTACACAAAAATTATAGAGTCTGTTACTGAATGTGAAATAATTCTTTATAATTTTGAGAAATTGTGTGGCTATAAATTCAGCAAAGAGTGTATTGAAGAACTCGTTAAAAGATTTCCAAAGCAAATAGTAGGTGTCAAAGATAGTTCTTATAATTTGTTTGAACAATTAAAATTAGATGATTTTTCTGTAATGCCTGGATCGGAATCAAAATTATTAAAAGGCTTAGAACAAGGATGTAGTGGAATAATTACAGCAACCTGCAATGTCACAGCCCAGCTTGCTAGGAGAGTTTATGATGATTTCTTTTCAGACAAAGTTCAAGTATATAATCAAAAATTAATTGATGTTAGAAATGAATTTGAAAAGTATAATATAATTTCAGCACTTCATACTTTTAAATCTAAAGAAGATGAAATCTATCGAAATCTTCTTCCACCATTAGATATTTTAAATAGTGAAGATGATAAAAAATTAATTCAAAATCTTGAAAAACTTAATTTTCAAATTAATTCAAAATTGGCGGCTTAACATGCAACTTGCGAGATTTCTTAATAAAATTTTTAAAAAAAACGGCTTTATCTTAGTAGATGCTAATTCAAAAGAATATATAATTGGTGATCCTAGAGATAAGCCTATAAAATTAAAAATTTTAAATAAAAATCTTCATTACAAATTATTATTTCATCCTGACTTGTATTTTGGTGAAGCATATACAGATGGTGAGATAATAATTGAAAATGGTACGCTGACAGATTTTTTAGATTTAGCTTTAATGAATATTGGAAGAGGAGAGCTAAATTTTTTTAGTTATCTCTTAAATAGAATAAGAGGCTCTTATAGATACTTAACAAATTTTAATTTCATTAAAAAATCAAAAATGAATGTGTCTCACCATTATGATATTAAAGATGATTTGTATGATTTATTTTTAGATCCAAAGAGACAATACTCATGTGGTTATTTCAAAAATGAAAATGATAGTCTGGAATTAGCACAAAATAATAAAATTCAACATATTATTAAGAAATTAAATATAAAACCTAATCAAAAAGTTTTAGATATTGGTTGTGGTTGGGGTTCTTTAGCCATTGATATTGCTAAAGGTGCTGGGTGCGAGGTAACAGGTATTACATTATCAGAAAACCAATTAAATTATTGTATTAAAAAAGCCAAAGAGATGAATTTAGAAAATCAGGTAAAATTTAAATTAATGGATTACAGAGAATTAAAGGAAAAATTTGATAGAATAGTAAGCGTTGGAATGTTTGAGCACGTTGGAAGAAAATTTTATAAAAAATTTTTTAATCAAATACAAAATTTATTAAAAGACGATGGTGTTTCATTAATTCATACAATAGGCTCTGTTAATCCACCTAGAGATCCACATCCTTGGATAACAAAATATATATTTCCTGGAGGATATACTCCAAGTTTAAGTGAAGTAACGACACCTATAGAAAATGCTGGTTTAATAGTTACAGATATAGAGGTTTTAAGACTTCATTATGCTCATACTTTGAGAAACTGGAAAGAAAATTGCATAAAAAATAGAGAAAAAATTATTGAAATGTTTGATGAGAGATTTTTTAGAATGTGGGAATTTTATTTAGCTGGATGTGAAATGGCTTTTAAATGGGGGGATCAAGTTGTTTATCAATTTCAGCTTGCAAAAAATTATAGGTCAACACCTGTTACAAGAGACTATATTTATCAATAAATAATTGATAAATATTTGATCTCACACGAATGAAAAAAAAAAATAAAAAATTTAAAAAAAAAAAACTTTTAAAAAAGAAAAAAAATAAAACCCATACAGTAAAAAAATCAAGAAAAAAAAATTTAACTATTAAAAAATCCAAAAGAAAAAAAAAAATTAATAAACTTAAGAGAATAGATAAAAGACCTAAAAGATCAAAAAATTTATATAATATTAAGGCAGATAAAAATGAGAGTTTAATTTATAAAATAGTAAAACTACAGTTATCACTTAAACCAAATTTTAGAATTAATCTAAATTTTAATCTTGAAAAATATTTTCAAGCATTTTTCGATAGAATTTCTGAAACAGTTACCAATTATAAAATTATAAAAAAAGATGAAAAAAGAAGAATCAAATTAAATCAATTAGAGAGTGAAAGACTAGAAAAAATAAAGTTTCAAAAAAGAAAAGAAGAAGAAGAAAAATTAAAATTTAAATTAAAAGAACAAACTTTAAAAGATGAAATTAAATTAGAGAAACAATTAAATAAAGATATCAAGCTATTTTTAAGAAAAGAACAAGCATTAATACGAATTGAACAAGCAGAAAAGCAAAAGCAATTTTTACAAAAATTAAAATTAGATAAACAAATTGAAAAATTTAGAATTAGAGAAATTAAAGAACTTGAGAAATTAGAAAAAGTATCACTAAAAGAAAAAAGAGAAGATTATTCAGGATTACAACAAAGAATCGAAAAGCTAAAAGAAAAATATCGTATCATCAGAGATCAGAAGATTAGAGAAAGAGTTGAAGCTCTTGGAGTAAAAATACAAGGTGATGAAGATAGAGAAACTTTATTAAAAAAGGAAAAAGAATATACTATTGCAAGACAAAAAATTGAATTTGCTCTTGAAAGTTTTTACAGAAGTGCGAGTAGCTTAGTTTTTCAACTTAATAAAAGGCATATTACTCGTCATATGTCTATTTTACGTTGTATCGATAGAAGATTTGAAACAGGTGAAATTTTTGTTAAGTGGGATGAGTCAGATGATGAAGAGTGGTTGTTATTAATATATATTAAAAATAACTCACCTGATGAAGGAATTGTTATTGAGGATAAAACAAATCCCGAAAAAAACATTTCTCATGAGTTTAAAAACAACGAAATATTTAAAGCATCAGATTCGATGGTGGACGCTTTAACGCAACTAATTGCAAAGAGAAGAGAAAAAAATACTAACTAATTTGTTTGATTAATTGTAAAATTAATCATGATTTTTGGAACTATATTTCTAATTATAATGTATTTAATCTTTAAATATGTTTTGGCTTGGATAACATATGTTAATAGCCTAGACTCTAGGCTTGGTGAAAGCACTTGGAGATGGACATATGATTATCAAGTACTTAGAGATAGAGATTATTCAGATCTAGATGATAAAGATTTCATTAGACTAAGAAGAAGAAAAAATAAGTTAGTGACAATAATGTATTCAATTTTTTTGATAATGTTTGTAGCTTTTATGTCTTGGCTAAGTAAATTTTTAATTCTTATTCTTAATTAGTATTAAGTTGTTTTCTATTTTTTAAATAAAGAATAAAGGCAATTATTTCATATAATAAAGAAAAAACTTGGAATATCACTGGAAGTTTTAAAATTGAGTATAAGAATTTATATTTTGGAATATTTTTCCACACTAATAGAAAAGCTTTAGCTCCACTAAAAATTTTTCCATTTTTTTCTACATGTAATCTTCTTAAAAGTTCTTTGTAATTTTTATTTGTATCTGATCTAGCTCTTTGATTATCAGTAATATCTATCCATTTAATTTTTTCGACTTTTTCTTTTTTGTAAAGATTAATTTCAGCTTTACAAATTTTACATGAATTGTTGAAGTAAACTTTCATAACTATTGAATAATTACTAATTAAGTAAAGTCTTGTACATGCGTAAAATACACTAGTTGAAAATTATTTTAAACAACCTAAATATTAAACTCAATGGGTAATTTTTTTAAAAATTCTGATTTATCTCGCAGTGATGCTGATAATATTGTATCTGATACATTAAACAAATGTGACGATGGCGAATTATATTTAGAAAATGCTAAATCAGAGTCCATACTTCTAGATGACAATAAAATAAAAAAATCTAGTTACAACTCAGATTTAGGTTTTGGATTTAGAGCTATTTCAGGTGAAGTTGTTGCATATTCTCACTCTAATGAAATATCAAAAAACTCGTTAAAAGCCTCTGCGAACAATTTAAAATCTACATTAAAATCAACTCAAGGGATCTATAATCACTCAATTAATAAATCTAATAAAAAATATTATGAGAATATAAATCCTATTGACCAAAAAACATTAAGTGAAAAGATTAAAATTTTAAATCAAGTTAATGATTACCTAAGATCTAAAAATGAAAATGTTAAACAAGTTACTGCCAATTTTAGTGGAGAACAAAAATCTATAGAAATAATTAGATCAGGTGGAGAGACACTTACAGATGTACGTCCATTGATTAGATTTAATGTGTCAGTTATGGTTGAAAAAAATGGAAGAAAAGAAACTGGTGGTTATGGGATTGGTGGAAGACAATCATATGACAATTATTTGAAAGATGATAACTGGAAAAATGTGTGCGATGAGGCTCTTAGAATAGCCAATGTTAATTTAGAAAGTAAGCCAGCTCCAGCTGGTGAAATGAAAGTTGTGCTTGGACCAGGTTGGCCAGCAATATTAATTCATGAAGCTGTAGGACACGGTCTAGAGGGAGATTTTAACAGAAAGAAAACTTCAGCCTTTCATAATTTAATGGGTCAAAAAGTTGCGAGTGAAGGAGTAACTATTGTTGATGATGGAACTATAGATAACAGACGAGGAAGTCTCTCGATTGATGACGAGGGGACTCCTACAGAGAAAACGGTATTAATTGAAAATGGAATTTTAAAAAATTTTATGCAAGACAGATTGAATGCACGTTTAATGAAAACTAGATCAACTGGAAGTGGTAGAAGAGAAAATTTCAGACATATTGTCTTACCAAGAATGAGAAATACTATGATGTTGAGTGGCAAACAAACTCAAGAAGAAATGATTAAATCTGTCGATAGAGGTATTTTTGCAGTCAGTTTCGGCGGCGGTCAAGTTGATATCACATCTGGAAAATTTGTTTTTAATTGTACTGAAGCTTACGAAATAATTAATGGCAAAATCGGCTCACCTATTAAGGGAGCGACTCTTATTGGTGACGGTCCCTCAATTTTAAAAGAAGTTTCAATGATTGGTAACGATATGATGTTAGATCCTGGTATTGGTACTTGTGGAAAAGCTGGCCAAGGTGTCCCGGTTGGAGTCGCCCAGCCCTCAATATTAATAGATAAAATGACGGTTGGTGGTACAAAACTATAAATGGTTAAAGATCAAGAATATCTCAAAGAAAAAGCTTCATATTGTTTAGATTTTGCAAAAAAATTAGGGGCTACGGATGCAAGTGTAAATGTAGGAAGTTCAATCTCTGAAACAGTTAATTTTAGGAATAAAAAATTGGAAGAGTCTAATAGATCAGATAATTTGGGTATAGACATCACAACTTACATTGGAAAAAAAAAATCATCCATATCTTCATCAAATTTATTAGAAAATAATTTGAATACATTAATTGAAAAATGTATTGAAACTACAAAAAATACTCCAGAGGATGAGTTTAATGCACTTCCTGACGAAGACTTGCTTGCAAAAGAAGTCAAAGATTTAAATTTGTATGACGAGTCTCACTTAGAAAATGATGATAAAATCAAATATTTATCAAGATTAGAAGCCTCTGCCTCAAGCGATAAAGCAATAGTAAATACAGAGTCCAGTTTTACTGAGGATAAATCAAATTTTATTTTGGCTAATAGTGATGGGTTTTGTAAAGGTTTTAAAACCTCTTCATTTGTAGTCTCTAGTGTTGCAGTCGCCAAAGATGACAAAAGCATGGAGAGAGATTATGAATACAATCTTAAATGTCATCTAGCTGATATTAAAAGTGCGGAAGAATTAGGCAAAACAGCTGCTGAAAATACTATTAGGAAATTAAGCCCAAAAAAAATTGGTAGTGAAAAAATTGCGATAATTTTTGATAAAAGAATTGCAAAAGGAATATTGAGTACTTTTTCAAACGCAATATCATCCTCTGCTATTTCAAGAGGAACTTCTTTTTTAAAAGATAAGATTGGACAAAAAATATTTTCGGACTCAATAAATATTTTCGATAAGCCTGATATAATCAAAGGATTAGGTTCACAGAGCTTTGATGCTGAAGGAGTACAAACAGATACATTAAAATTAGTAGAACAAGGGATTTTGAAACATTATTTGATCGACACTTATAATGGAAAGAAATTGAGTCTAAAATCAAATGGAAGGTGTGGGGGAACAAGTAATCTTTATTTTATCAATGGTGAGATTTCTTATAGGGATCTTTTAAATTCTCACTCTAAATGTCTCTACATAACAGAAACCATTGGTCATGGAAGCAACATAATAACTGGAGATTATTCTGTAGGAGCAACTGGTTTTTTAGTTGAAAAAGGTGAATTTAAATATCCTATTAATGAAATTACAATTGCTGGAAACTTTAAAGATATGTTTAAAAATATAACTTTAGCTAATGATTTGGAATTTGAATATTCAACAAATTCACCAACAATGATGATAGAAGGCATGGTTGTTGCAGGTAAATAATAAAATTTACTCAAAATTTTTAAGACGATATTCCCAGTTACCCATTCTAGAATACGAAACTCTAACTATCATTGAACTTTTTTTATCATACCATATATCGAAATCTAATCGTTTATCCTTAGGTAGTGATTTATCTTTAGATTCTAATTTAAAACGTTCAACTTCATAAGTTTGTCCATACTGTTTTATTTTTTCTTTGCCAATAAAGGTAACTACCTGTTCTTTTATACTCCCAGAAACTGGACTAATCTGTTTACTTGTCTGTAAGATTTTATGATTCCACCAATTTCCTATAATACAATCAGAAGATACCTTTCCATTGTAAGAAGAACCTTTAATATCAAATTTTTTTTGATCTTTATCATAAACTAAATTAACAAATTTTTTTTTGTCATTTTGTAAAGTTTTTGAATTGTAAGAAATTAATTGATCTTTTAAATATTTTTCCTCACCAAAACCCTCAACTTGAAAAATGGTAGCTCCTAAAACTTTTACAGAAAACTTGATTTGATTCGTAACCTTCGTTTGATTTCCTTTTCTAGAGAAGAAATAATAGTTATATCCAATTATTTCTCCATTTCTTAAAATATCCATCTCAATTTTATTATAGTTTTTGTAATGCTTCATATGAGCAATAGAATTTGAGTAGAAAAATACAAAAATTAAGATTAAAATTTTTTTCATTCAATAATCACAATAATAGACTTTTTATATAATAGAAGTAGTTTATTAAAAAATGTTTTTAAAAATAAAAAAAGTACCCAAAGTAAAATGGAGCTCTAATAAACCATATAACTTTAAACCTAAATTTTCGACATTATTTTTTTGTTGTTTGGGTTTAATACTGTTTGGTTTAGGTGAAGGATTATTAATAGTTTCTTATACAGGAGCTTCTCCTTGGAGTGTTTTGGCTCAGGGTATTTCTCTAAATGTAAACTTAAGTATAGGAACAATAACATTGCTGATTAGTATTTCAGTTTTAATTTTATGGATACCACTTGGTCAAAAACTAGGAATGGCTACTATTTTAAATGCTATAATAGTTGCACTAATGATTGATCTTTGTATAAAATTTGTACCGACTCCTTCTAATTATTATAACCAATTACTCTTAGCTGTAGTTTCAGTTATAACAGTTGGTATCGGGGGTGGTATCTATCTAGTCTCTAATTTAGGAGCAGGCCCAAGAGACGGACTAATGGTGGGTCTACAAATTAAAACAAATTTACCAATTGCCTTAGTACGAGCAATATTAGAGATTTCAGTTGTAACTATTGGTTGGTATTTAGGTGGAATTGTAGGTATAGGTACTTTATTATTTGCTTTTGGAATAGGTCCGTGTGTTGCTTTGGGGTTATATTTAGTTGATAAAACT
This sequence comes from uncultured Pelagibacteraceae bacterium, assembly GCA_902569975.1. Classification (GTDB taxonomy): domain Bacteria; phylum Pseudomonadota; class Alphaproteobacteria; order Pelagibacterales; family Pelagibacteraceae; genus Pelagibacter. Next base: position 19,597 of record CACFWD010000009.1, read on the forward strand.
TTTAATTAGGCCGCAGCACCTGATTTTTCACTTCTTTTTCTATCATGTGGATCAAGAATTGCTTTTCTTAATCTGCATGAGTCAGGTGTAATTTCAAGAGCTTCATCTGTATTTAACATGCTTAATTGTTCTGCAATTGACATTTTTCTAACTGGAGTAAGAACAACATTTTCATCCGTCCCTTGTGTTCTCATATTAGTTAGTTTTTTGCCTTTCATTACATTAATAATCATATCTCCTGGTTTAGGAGATAAACCAACAATCATACCTGGATAAACTGGATCATTATGAGTTACAAACATCTCACCTCTCGCTTGCAAGTTAAATATTGCAAATGCAACAGCTTTTCCTTGTTCCATTGATATAAGAGCGCCATTTCTTCTACCCTCCATTTCTCCCTCAAATGGACCATACTCGTGAAAAATTCTGTTAATTACACCGTTTCCTTTAGTTAGAGTGAGAAATCTACTTGTGTAACCCATTAAGCCTCTTGTTGGGGCATGAAATATTAATCTTTTCTTATCTTTTCCTGTATCTTTCAATTCAATTAATTTACCTTTTCTTCTATTCATAGAGTCAATTATTTTTGAAGAATGTTCTTCATCTAGGTCCATAGTTATTTCTTCTATTGGTTCTAGCTTATTTCCATTTTCATCTTTTTTATATAATACTTTTGGAGGACTGACTGTCATTTCAAATCCTTCCCTTCTCATTTGTGTAAGTAAGATCTCTAACATTAACTCACCTCTACCGCTTACAACAAAAGAGTCATTTCCTTCATTTTCAGAAAAAGTGATTCCAACATTATTTTGTGCTTCTTGGATCAGTCTATCTCTTATTTGAGTACTGGTAAGCTTTTTCCCCTCTTTACCTGCTAAAGGAGAAGTATTTACAGTAATAGTAATGGACATAGTTGGAGGATCAATTGGTGTTGCAGCAATTGGTTCATTAATTTTAATATCACATATTGTGTCTGCTACATTTGCTTTCTCTAATCCTGCAACAACTACAATATCTCCAGCTTCACCAACTTCAATTGGAACCTTTTTTGTACCTTCATATCTAAAAATTTTAGTTAATCTACCTTCATCAACTTTTTCACCATTTAAATTTATTGCTTTTATTGCTTGATTAGCTTTAGCGGTGCCTTGAGAAATTCTTCCAACTAAACTTCTTCCTAAAAAACTATCTGAGTAAAGAAGCGTAGAAAGCATAGCAAATGGTTTTGATTTATCTGATACTGCTGGCTTAACATGTTCAATAATCTTATCTAAAAGTGGATTTAAATTCTCTCTAGGCCCATCTACTTCTGTATCAGCCCATCCTGATCTACCACTTGCGTATAATACTGGAAAATCTAATTGTTCTTCATTTGCATCTAAACTTACAAATAAGTCAAAAGTTTCATCTAGAACTTCATTTGCCCTCTGGTCTGTTTTATCAAGCTTGTTAATTACAACAATCGGTTTTAAACCTTGTTTTAAAGCTTTTGCTAAAACAAATTTTGTTTGAGGCATTACACCTTCAGCTGAGTCAATTAATAAAAGAGCACCATCAGCCATACTAAGTACTCTTTCAACTTCAGCAGCAAAATCTCTGTGACCTGGTGTGTCAATAATATTAATTCTTGAATCTTTCCAATTAATTGAGGCAGGCTTTGCTAAAATTGTTATGCCCCTCTCTTTTTCAAGCTCTCCAGAGTCCATAAGCCTCTCATCTACAACTTCATTTTCTCTAAATGAACCACTTTGTTTCATTAAATTGTCGATCAGAGTTGTTTTCCCGTGATCAACATGAGCTATAATGGTGATATTTCTTATATCGTTAGTCATTTTTGTGGCTCTTATACATAAATAAATTGTTTTGAAAACTTAAAAAAAACTATATTTGATAAGCATAATTTGAGTATATTGAACTTAATTAAGCTTTTTTTGTTTTTCTCTCTTAATCTTTCTCTTTTCCTTTAAGCTTAATTTTGCTTTTTTTTTTACACTAGAATCTTTAAATGATTTTCCACTATAACGTTTAGACATAATTTTTTTTCATAAAAAAAAGGCCATCATTAGAGATGGCCTTTAAATTTTTTATCTGGAAGAGTTTACATTCCCATGCCACCCATTCCTCCCATTCCTCCCATGCCTCCCATGCCACCTGGCATTCCAGCGGGAGCTGTATCTTTTTCCTCTGGCTTATCAGCTATCATTGCTTCAGTTGTTACTAATAATCCAGATATAGAAGCTGCATCTTGAAGTGCAGTTCTAACAACTTTTACTGGATCAATAATACCCTTAGCAAACATGTCACAATATTCTTCATTTTGTGCATCATAGCCGTGAGTTTTTTTATTCTGTTCTAACAATTTACCAACTACAACTGAACCATCTACTCCAGCGTTTTTAGTGATTTGTCTAATTGGAGCTTCTAATGCTCTTCTAACTAATTCAACACCAGCTTTTTGGTCTTCGCCTTTTGCTTTAACTTTTTCAAGCTCTTGAGCAGCATATAACAATGCACATCCGCCACCTGTTACGATACCTTCCTCAACAGCAGCTCTAGTCGCATTTAGTGCATCTTCAACTCTGTCTTTTCTCTCCTTAACTTCAACTTCTGTTGCACCACCAACTTTAATTACAGCGACACCACCAGCAAGTTTAGCTAATCTTTCTTGAAGTTTTTCTTTATCATAATCAGAAGTTGTTTCATCAATTTGTTGTTTAATTGATGAACACCTTGCTTCGATATCAGATTTTTTACCACTACCATTTACGATAGTACTATTATCTTTATCAACTTTAACTTTTTTACATGATCCAAGATCATCTAACTTAACGTTTTCAAGTTTAATTCCTAAATCTTCAGAAATAACACTTCCACCAGTTAAAATTGCAATATCTTCAAGCATAGCTTTTCTTCTGTCACCAAATCCTGGCGCTTTTACAGCTACTACTTTTAGACCACCTCTTAGTTTGTTTACAACTAAAGTTGCTAAAGCTTCACCTTCAACATCTTCAGATATTATCATCAATGGTCTGCCAGCTTGTACTACTGCTTCCAAAAGTGGAACCATTGGTTGTAGGTTTGTTAATTTCTTTTCATGTAAAAGAATAAATGGATTTTCTAACTCTGTTGTCATTTTATCACTATTTGTAATAAAGTATGGCGATAAATACCCTCTATCAAACTGCATACCTTCAACTACATCGAGCTCAGTTTCAATTCCCTTGTTTTCTTCAACTGTAATAACACCCTCATTACCAACTTTTTGCATTGCTTTAGAGATCATACTTCCAATTTCTTTATCACCATTTGCAGAAATTGTTCCTACTTGGGCAATTTCATCACTATCTTTTACTTTTTTGGCTGAAGAGACTAAGTTTTGCTTTACAACATCAACTGCTGCATCGATACCTCTTTTTACATCCATTGGGTTCATTCCAGCTGTAACATATTTTACACCTTCTTTAACGATAGCCTGAGCTAAAATAGTTGCAGTTGTTGTTCCGTCACCAGCTTCATCATTAGTTTTGCTAGCAACTTCTTTAACCATTTGAGCACCCATATTTTCAAATTTATCTTCCAGATCAATTTCTTTTGCAACTGAGACACCGTCTTTCGTAATTCTTGGAGCACCGTAAGATTTATCCATAACTACATTTCTTCCTTTAGGGCCTAAAGTCACTTTTACAGTATCTGCTAAAATGTTCACACCTCTTATCATTGCTGCTCTTGCTTCAGCATCAAATTTAACAATTTTTGCCATTTTTTTTCTCCTTTAAATTAAATTATTTACCTGAGATACCCATAATGTCAGACTCTTTCATTATGCTGTATTCTTTACCATTAATTTTGACCTCTGTTCCTGACCATTTGCCAAATAAAACTTTATCACCAACTTTCACATCCATTGGAATAAGTTTTCCATCTTCAGTTTTTGCACCACCTCCCACTGCAACAACTTTTCCTTCTTGAGGCTTTTCTTGAGCTGTATCAGGGATGATAATTCCACCAGCAGTCTTTTCACTGCCATCCAAAACTTCGATTAAAACTCTATCGTGTAACGGTTTAAATTTCATAAATTCTCCTTTATAAATCTTTATAAATATGAGTTTCATATAGATATTTCGACGTCTATTTCAAGATTAGAAACCACCTAAGGTATTAATATTGCTAGGAAATTCGAGATTTTATAGTTTATACCATAAAATATGACCAAAAATTTAGATTTTGATGGCCTTAAATCAATAGCTGATAACTATGATCTTTACTACATTGATTTGTGGGGGGTAATCCATAATGGGATACAACTTCACGAACAAGCAATAATTGTTCTTAAAGAACTCTTAAAAAAAGATAAAGATTTTGTACTTTTAACTAATGCACCACGACCAAATAAAACAGTTCAAAATTTTTTAGAAAAGATGGGCATGGATAAAGTACTCAGAGATCACGTATTTACATCAGGGCAGGCAGCATTGAATTATTTGAAAAAATTTTATTTATCAAAAAAGTTTTACCACATTGGACCACCTAGAGATTTTGATTTATTTTATTTATTTGAGAAAAATAAGTGTGAAGATATTAATGATAGTGAATATTTATTGTGTACAGGATTATTTGATGATCATGATAAGGATTTAAAATTTTACAAAGATTTACTTGAAAAACATATTGCAAAAAAAATGATTTGTACAAATCCAGATTTAATTGTTGATCGCGGTGAAGTTAGAGAGTTTTGTGCAGGTTCTGTTGCAATGGTTTTTGAAAAAATGGGTGGAGAAGTAGTATATTTTGGAAAACCAAATCCAGAGGTTTATAATCAGTCAATTAACAACAGAAATAAAAAGATATTAGCAATTGGTGATAATTTAAATACTGATATCAGAGGTGCAAATCTTTTAAACTATGATTCTTTATTAATTAGTAACGGAATACATAGAAATGAAATAAAAAATAAAGGCATTCAAGACGTTTCAAAAGAGTATGAAGCTATAGTTAATTTTATTCAATCAAATCTAAAATGGTAAAACATTATACAAATTTCAATATTAAAAAATTACACAGAGGATCAATTATTTTAATAGGTAATTTTGATGGTTTGCATTTGGGGCATCAAAAATTATTTCAATTAGCGCAATCATATAAGAAAAAATATAATTTAAAGATTGGTGTTGTAAATTTTGATCCAATGCCGAAAATGTTTTTTAATAAAAAGTTAAAAAACTTTCGACTAACTAATATTGAACAAAAAATTAAATTACTTAGTTCTTTAAAAGTAGATTTTGTTATCACAAAAAAATTTGATAAAAAATTTTCAAAAACTAAAGCGCTGAACTTTGTTTCTCAAATTCTAAATAAAAAATTACGCTCCAAATTTATTTTTGTTAGCAATAATTTTAGATTTGGAAATAAAAGAGAAGGTGATGTTAATTTATTGAGAAAATATGAGAAATCATTTAATTATAAAGTTATTAAACCAGAGCCACTAATAAAAAGTAAAAAAATTGTATCTTCATCTTTAATAAGAATTCTTTTAGAAAAGGGTTTTTTAGAAAAAGCAAATAAACTATTGAACAGAAATTGGACGATACAAGGAGTTGTTAAAAAGGGAAGACAAGTGGGAAAAAAAATTGGTTTTCCAACTTGCAATATAGATATTAAAGATTATGTCCTAGCAAAACCAGGCGTCTATGCTGTCAAAGTTTCAAGCAAAAAAGGTAACAAATATCTTAATGGGATTGCTAATCTTGGATATAGACCAACATTTAATCAAAAAAAAATATTATTAGAAGTTCATTTATTTAATTTTTCTGGAAATCTTTATAATAAGCTTTTAACAGTAGAGTTTTTAAAGTTTATAAGAAAAGAAAAAAAATTTAAAAATGTAAATCAATTAACAGTTCAAATAAAAAAAGATTTAAATATTGCAAAAAATACTAAATGACTAAATCACAAATAAATCTACCAAAAACAACTTTTTCAATGAAAGCCAACTTACCTACTCGAGAGCCAGAAATTCTTGAATATTGGAAAAAAATAAATCTTTACAAAGAGTTAAGAAATGAAAGTAAAGGACAAGAGAAATTTGTCCTACATGATGGACCTCCTTATGCGAATGGAAATATCCATATGGGGACAGCTCTTAATAAAATTCTCAAAGATATAATTGTAAAATTTCATCAAATGGACGGAAAAGACTCTATTTATGTTCCGGGCTGGGATTGTCATGGCTTGCCTATTGAGTGGAAAATTGAGGAACAATATAAAAAAAACAAAAAAGACAAAAACGACGTTCCGATAGTTGAGTTTAGAAAAGAATGTAGAACATTTGCTGAGAAGTGGATTGAAATTCACAAAAACCAATTTAAGAGATTAGGCGTTGTAGGGGATTGGGAAAATTATTACTCTACTATGAGCTTTGGAGCAGAAGCACAGATAGTTAGAGAGCTTGGTAAATTTTTAAAAGAAGGAAGTCTGTACAGAGGCTTCAAACCAGTTTTATGGTCAACAGTTGAGAAGACTGCGCTTGCAGATGCCGAGGTGGAATATCAGGATCATAAATCAGATACAATTTACACATCATTCAAAGTTAAATCATCTGATTTAAAAGATTTAGTTGGAAGTGAAATAGTTATTTGGACAACGACCCCATGGACGATACCAGCAAATAAAGCTTTAGCGTTTAATGAGTCTCTTGATTATGTCATATTGGATATAAAAGATGAAGGTGATTTTAAAAATAGAAAAATTGTGATAGCAAATGCTTTGATAGAGTCAGTTGTTAAAGAGTGTGAATTAAAAAATTATAAAAAAATTCATATATTTAAAGGTAAAAAATTTAAAAACACCATTTGTAGTCATCCATTTTTAAATTTTGGTTATGATCATGATATACCAATGTTGGAAGCTAGATTTGTAACAACTGAGCAAGGAACTGGAATTGTTCACTGTGCACCAAGCCATGGACCTGATGATTTTAATTTATGTCTGAACAACAATATTAAAGCTATTGAAACTGTAGATGGAGATGGAAAATACACAAACAATGTTAAATTGTTTGAAGGAATTCATATTTTTAAAGCAAATCCTATTGTCATTGAAAAACTCAAAGAACAAAAAAATTTATTATTTAATGGTGAGCTAGTTCACTCTTATCCCCATTCATGGAGATCTAAGGCTCCACTTGTTCATAGAGCTACACCTCAGTGGTTTATTTCAATGGAAAGTCATAAATTAAGAGACAAAGCATTAAAAGCAATTGATGAAACTACTTTTTATCCAAACAAAGGTAAAGAAAGATTAAAATCAATGATTGAAACAAGACCTGATTGGTGTGTTTCAAGACAAAGAGTTTGGGGTGTACCACTCCCAATTTTTGTAAATAAAAAAACCAAGAAAATTTTAGTAGATGATGAAGTCATTGAAAATATAGCTTCAATTTATGAAAAAGAGGGATCCGATTGTTGGTTTTCTGATAATCCACAACGATTTTTAGGTGATAAATATGATGCTAAGGAATATGAAAAGATGAGGGATATTGTAGAAGTTTGGTTTGATAGTGGATCTACACACTCATTTGTTTTAGAAAAAAGGGAGGATTTGAAATGGCCAGCTTCAATGTATTTAGAAGGGTCAGATCAACACAGAGGATGGTTTCATTCTTCGTTATTAGAATCTTGTGGAACAAGAGGTAGAGCTCCTTTTGAAACTATTCTATCACATGGATTTGTAGTTGATGGTAAAGGCTTAAAAATGTCAAAATCATTAGGCAATGTAATTGCCCCTGAAGATATATTGAAAAAATACGGCGCAGATATCTTAAGAATTTGGGTAGCTTCATCAAATTATGCTGAAGATTTAAGAATAGATTTTTCAATATTAGATCAACACGCTGAATCTTATAGAAAAATAAGAAATACTTTTAGATATTTGTTAGGAAATATCAATGACAATTATGAGGAAGTTGATTTAACAAAGATTAATTTAAATGACCTTCCTGAACTTGAGCAGTTTATGCTTAATAAAATTTATTTGATAAACGAGAATTTTAGAAAAAATTTTAAAGATTATGATTTTCATAATCTCTATAAGGAATTATTGAATTTTTGTACGGTTGATCTTTCAGCATTTTATTTTGATATTAGAAAAGATTGTTTGTATTGCGATCCTAAAGAATCGAAGAAAAGACAATCAACAATATTAATATTAAAAGTTATTTTAAATTCGTTATTAAGATGGTTTGCACCAATTTTATCTTTTACAACTGAGGAAATTCATAGAATTATAGGAAGTAAAAAAAGTATTCATTTAGAAAAATTTATTAATTTTCCTGAAAGTTTTAAAAATGATAATTTAAACGCTAAATGGCTTGATTTAATTAAAATAAGAGACGAATGTAATCTAAGTATTGAGGAAAAAAGAGCTAAAAAAATAATTGGATCAAGTCTAGAGGCATCAATAATAATTAAATTAGATGAGGAAAGATTTAAAGTTTTCAGTGATATTGATTTTGCTGAGTTATGTATTACTTCAAATGCGCAACTAGAAAAAAATAAAGATAAAAAAATTTTTGTAGAAACTTTAAAAGCAGATGGAACTAAATGTCCAGTGTGTTGGAAAATTAGTACTAAACCTTGTTCGAGACATCAAATATAAATAAATGCTAAAAAAAAATATCTCTGTATTTTATATAGCATTTATAACTTTCATACTTGATAGATTGAGTAAGTTATATATTTTAAAATTAACTGATCTTGAAAATCAAACGAATATTTTTATCACATCTTTTCTTGATTTAAATTTAGTTTTTAATAAAGGAATTGCTTTCGGATTATTAGCATTTGATAAAGCGCTTAGTTATAATATCGTAACACTAATTATAATATTAATTACTCTGGTAATTTTAGTAATGGCTGTAAAATCAACTGGACTTGAGAAATTAGGTTTTTCCTTAATTTTAGGTGGATCATCAGGGAATATTTTTGATAGGTTGTATTATGGAGCTGTTGTTGATTTTATAGATGTAAATATAAATAATATTCATTGGTTTATATTTAATTTTGCAGATATATTTATAAGTATAGGAGTTATAATACTTATAGTAATTGAAATTTTTAAAAAAAAAACATGAAAAGACTAATTATTTATTTTTTATTTTTAAATTTATTGACGGCTTGTGAGTCAGCAAGAGAAGGTTTTACACTTAAAAAAAAAGATAATTCAGATGAGTTTTTAGTTGAAAAGAAAAACCCACTAGTAATGCCTCCAAATTATGGAGATTTACCTGAGCCAAAAGATTTTGGCTCCGAAGTGACAAATAAAAATGATGAAGTGTTTGAAAAAATAATTAAAAGTTCAAAAAATAATGATAATAAAGTTGATAAGAAAAAAACAAGTATAGAACAATCAGTAATTGATAAAATTAAGTAGTTCTAATGTTAAAAAAATCGATTTTATTTAAAAATTTCCAAAAAAGTTTTTTTATCAAAAACGATAAAAAAAAAATTTCAAAAATTTTAAATGAGATTTTAAATCAAAATAGTGAAATAATTAAATCATTAGGTCATGATTACAAGAATTCTTTTAAAAAAAAACAACTATCAATTATAAAAAAAAAATTTTTTAATTTAAGAATTATTGGTATGGGTGGCTCGATTCTTGGAGCGCAAGCAATATATGATTTTTTAAAACACAAAATAAAAAAAAATTTTACTTTCGTTAACAATTTACAAAATAAAAAAAATAATGAAAAAAAAAATTTTATGAATTTAGTCATTTCAAAATCAGGTAATACTATTGAGACACTTGTAAATTCAAATATTTTAATAAAGAAAAATAATCAAAATATATTTATTACTGAAAATAAGAAAAGTTATCTTAAAACTTTAGCGGAAAAAATGAAATCAGAGATTGTTCATCATAACAATTTTATAGGTGGAAGATACTCAGTTTTATCTGAAGTTGGTATGCTCCCAGCTGAATTGATGGACTTAAATGTGAATCACTTTAAGCAATTAAATTCTATAATAAAAAACAAATATTTTTTTAATGCCTTAATTAATAACGTCGCGTCAACATTTTTTTTAATTAAAAAGAAAAGATTTAATTCGATAATAATAAATTATGACGAAAGATCTGATAATTTATTTAATTGGTACCAACAATTAATTGCAGAAAGCCTTGGCAAGAAAAAAAAAGGTTTATTGCCGGTATTATCTTCAATGCCGAAAGATAATCATAGTGTAATGCAACTCTATCTAGATGGACCACAAAATAATTTTTTTACATTTTTTTATGTTCATGATAATAAAAAAGAAAAGATTAGAAATAAATCAATACTTTCCTCACATAAGTTTTTAAGAAATAAAAGGGTCTCAGATATTATTCATGCTCAAAAAAAAGCTACTGAAAATATATTTATGAAGAAAAATATTCCCTTTCGAAGTTTTGAAATTTTGCAAAGAAATGAAAAAACTTTAGGAAAATTGTTTTGTTTTTTCATCTTAGAAACTATTTTACTTGGGAGATTATTAGGTGTGAATCCATTTGATCAACCTGCTGTTGAGTTAATTAAAAAAGAAACAAGGAAAATATTAATTTAAATTAGATAAAAATAAAATTTTTGATATTCCATAAACTTTTTTCTCAACTAAATTGTAACTTGAAGGAATTGTATCCATTTCACTTTTATGCCTATGTAAAATAACAATTCCATTTTTATCTAATATCTTAATATCATTTATCTCAATTAATAAATCTACTAAATTTTTATCTTTATAAGGTGGATCTAAAAAAATAATATCAAACTTATAATTCAATTTTGAAAACACGTTATCACCATAAATATTTTTTTCGATTATTTCATAATTTTCAATTGTCTTAAGATTTATTAAGTTTTTTTTGAGAAGATGTAAAACTCCCAAATAATTCTCAATAAAAATCACTTTTTTTGCTCCCCTAGATAAACACTCAATCCCAAATGAACCAACTCCAGAAAATAAATCTAAAACAAATGAATTAGAAAAGTTAATTTTAAATTTATTTGAATGTTTAATGATGTTAAAAATTGACTCTTTGGTAAGATCTTTTAATGGTCTGGTTTTTTTGTCATTTGGGGGTAAAATTTTTTTACCTTTAAAAGATCCTGAAATGATCCTCATTATTGAATAACCTTATAACCAATATCTTTTCTATAAAAACCATTATCCCAATTAATTTCATTCAAAAGCTTTATAGAATTTTCTCTTGCTGATTTAAAATCATAAGATCTTGTAACAATATTCAAAACTCTTCCACCATTTGATACAATTTTATTATCGGTAATTTTTGTTCCAGCATGAAAAATATATTGATTTTTTTTTAAATCTATTTTTTTTAAGTCAATTTCAATATTTTTTTTATAAGCATCTGGATAACCTTTTGAACATAATACTACACAAAGAGACTTATCTTCATGCCATTCGATATCTAACTTTTGAAGTTTTTTTTCTATACATGAATTTATTATAATTGAAAAATCAGTTTTTAATTTTGGTAATAAAGTTTGACACTCTGGATCACCCATCCTCACGTTATATTCAATTAAAAATGGATCTCCATTAACAATCATCAATCCCGCATATAGAAAACCTTTATATTCACAATTAAGATTTTTTAAGCCTTCAAGAGTAGGTTTAATAATATTGTTTATTATTTTTTGGGTTAATTCATCAGATTCTAATCTTGATGGTGAATATGCTCCCATGCCACCAGTATTTTTACCTTTATCTCCTTCAAAAACTCTTTTGTGATCTTGTGCTGTTCCAAAAATTTTAAAACATGTACCATCAGAAATAATAAAAAAACTCATTTCCTCTCCATTCAAAAATTCTTCAATTAGTAAATTTTCTGCTTTACCGAATTTTCCATTAAATATTTCATCTACTGCTTTTGATGCATCTGAGTAATTTTCAGAAATATATACTCCTTTACCAGCAGCTAAACCGTCAGCTTTGATCACAATTGGAAAACTACATTTTTGAAGAAATGAGGAAGCTGATTTACTATTTAAAAAAATTCCAAATTTTGCAGTTGGAATTTGATATTTTTCGCAAAGTTTTTTTGTAAATATTTTTGAACCTTCAAGCTGAGATGCAACTTTATTAGGACCAAAAACTTTAATATTAAATTTTTCTAAATAATCAACAATTCCATCTACTAACGGTTTTTCTGGACCAATTATAACAAAATCTATTTGATTTTTTAAAATAAAATCTTTTAGTTTTTTAAAGTCATTTAAATCTATATCTATATTCGTTGCAATTGAGGCTGTTCCAGCATTTCCTGGAAAACAGAAGACTTCTTTTATTTTGTTTGAATTTTTTAATGAGAAACATATAGCATGTTCGCGACCACCACTTCCTATTACTCCAACTTTCATATAATAGTATATAAACTAAAAATGTTAAAAAAATTAGCAAAAATAAAATATTTGCCTAATAATTTTGAGGTTATTCAAGATGGAGATCATGTAATCTGCTCAATCTCTGGAAAGAAAATTCCTTTAGAAAATTTAACCTACTGGAATGTTGAAAAACAAGAGGCTTATTTTTCTTATATTGAAGCTAGTATTAAAAGAGAAAATAATTAAGTTATTTCCATCTATTATGAGACCAAATCCATTGATGAGGATTTTTAAGTATCATACTTTCTAACAGTTGATTTAGTTTTAAAGTTATACTTTCTATAGTTTGATCATCTTCAAAACCCATTGGCTCCATGATCTCTAAAATAAAATTTTCACTATTTTTACGCTCGATATATATAGGTACAACTTTACAATTAAATTTTCTTATAAATTGTGCAGGTATAGTAGTTGTTAAGGCCTCCATATTAAATAATGGTGATCTTATACCTTGAGTAACTCTTTGATCTATCATTAAAGCTACTGAAGTTCCTGATTTAAAATGTTTAAAAATTTCTTTGGTTCCTGAAATTCCTTTTTTTATTTGTTTACGACAAATATATTTTTTTCTAATATTTTCCATTAAAGGATTTAAGAAATAATTATTAAGTGGTCTATAAACTGCAGCAAGATCAACATTTGATTTTTCTATATGCATTGCCATTAATTCAAAATTATCAAAATGACCGGATATAAATATTACCGGTTCTTTTGATGATTTGATTTTTTCTAAAATTTCCTGACCTTTTACCTCTAAAAATTTTTCTGTCTCAATTTTTCTAAAGTTTTTTATAAACATATACTCAGCTAAAATTTTGCCATAGCTTTTCCACATATTTTTACTGATATTATCTTTGAATTTTTTGTCAGAATTAGAAAATGCATAAGAAATATTTTTTTCAATAATTTTTTTTGATCTAAAAAAAGGTCCAATTATTGATAACAATTTACTAGCTAAAGATCTTGAAAATTTCAATCCTATAATTTTAAAAATAAAAAATAAAAAAATGATAAATAAAAATTGTAAAAAATATTTTATAAGTTTCATTCTACTTATTTAAAAACTCGATTAATTTATTTTCATTTTGAATAATTAAATCAATATTTATAAATTCTATTTCTTTTTTAAATTCTTCAGGAATTTTCATATAATCTTTTTCAGTTGTTACAATTTTAAGTTTGTTTTTCTTCGCAATTTCTTGAATTTTTTTAAGATCCTTTAAATTATATTGATAATGATCTGGAAATATAATTTCTTTAGCAACATCAAATTTGTTTTCTAACATAATATCTTTAAAATCAGATGGATTTCCTATTCCAGAAAATATGAAATATTTAAATTTTAAATCAAATTTTTGTATATTTTTTATCTTATAAAAAGTTTTAAAAATTCTAATATGAGGATTTATACTTAAAATTATATCTTTAATTTTTTCAAAATTTTTAAAATTTCCATTCAAAAAAACAGCATCAAATTTTTTTAGACTTGAAATTTTTTCTCTTAACGGTCCTGCAGGAATTAATTGACCATTACCAATCCAATTTTTTAATTTGAAACATACAAATTTCATATCATAGTCAATTTTTGTTTCCTGCAACCCGTCGTCAAAAATTAGAAATTTGTATTTTTGATTTAATCCTTCTTGAACAGCATTTTTTCTTGAGTTTGAGATAATTAATGTTGTTTTTTTTTTTAATAAAAGTTGCTCATCTTTTTGATCAGAATAGTATTTTTTTACAGTTGCTACCCTATTATCTAATTTTTTTAATATTTCATATAATTTAATTGTAAGAGGTGTCTTTCCTGTACCACCAAGATAAATATTACCTACACAAATAGTTTTAATGTTTGGCATTTTCTTTTTTTTAAAAAAAACAGATAAGAAATTTTTTAAAATTATTGGTACCGTAAATGGAATTAACAAGTAAGAGATTAAATTTGGTTTTGGCAAATCCCAAAACGAGGGTTTTTTAAAATTCATATTTTATTCAAAATTAAATTTATTTCATGTATGTTTTTTTTCAAAATACTTTGACCAATCATGTTTACTTTTAATTTAATATTTTTTTGCGGTTTTTTAGAATTAAATAGTTTATCTAAAATATTTACAGTTTGATTAACATTATCTATTTTTTTTGAGATTTTTTTGTTACTAAGAAATTTATAAATTTCATTAAAGTTTGAAACATGGGGTCCGTGCAAAATATTACAGTTATATCTTACTGCTTCTAGTGGATTTTGCCCTCCATGATTAATTAACGATCCTCCCAGGAATACATTTTTTAAAATAGAGTAAAATGACTTAGTTTTTCCAAAAGAATTTACTAAGTAGATATCGGTGTCTTTATGAATTTTTGTTTTTGGTTCGTGCATATGGATTTTTAGACCTAAGTCCAATAATTCGTTTTTTATTTGTTCATTTCTATTTATGTGTCTAGGAATAATAATAGTTAGAAGATTTTTATATTTTTTTTTCAATTTATTATGAACAAATCCTACAAATTTTTCCTCAGTATTATGAGTACTGGAAGCACACCAAACTGTTTTTTTTGAAATAAATTTTATAGTTTGGTCATCAATTTCAATTTTTTCATTTTCTGATTGGGAATATTTTAGATTACCAAAATATTTAATATTTTTTGCTCCCAGTTTTTTTAAAAAACTTACAGTTTCTTTATTTGAGCTCAAACAAAGATTAAACTTATTAAAGATTAGTTTTGAAAAATTTTTCAATTTAATCCACCTCATAAAAGATCTTTTGGTAATTCTTGCATTAAGAAGTATAGTTGGAATTTTTTCTTCACTTAATTTAAAAATCATGTTAGGCCAAATTTCAGAATCTATAAATAAAGCTATTGACGGTCTCCAATATTTAATAAATTTTTTTACAATTAAATAATTGTCAATTGGAAAAAATTGATGTGTAATTTTTTTTAGTTTAATTTTTGAAATTATTTTTGAGGAACTTAAAGTATTTGAAGTTATTAAAATTTGAGAAATTTTTTTCGATTTTTCTAGTTTTTCTAATAATGGAACAATACTTTGAAACTCACCAACACTTGCTCCATGAAACCATATTAATTTTCCTTTGGACCTATTTTTCGTAAAAAAACCAAATTTTTCTCTGTACCTTTTAAAGTCCTCTTTTTTTTTAATCAGTCTAATTAATATTATAAAAGGGGAAAATAGTAAGATTAAATTTATGAAAATTCTGTAAAAAAAAATCATTAAGATCTGCTTAATTGTTTTTCATAAAAATTTTTATAAGTTTCAGAGGATTTAATTAACTCATCATGTTTTCCGCAATCAATAACCTGGCCTTTATCTATTACGTATATTATATCTGAATTTAATATTGTTGAAAGTCTGTGTGCAATAACAATTGTAGTTCTTCCCTTTGTTAAAAAGCTAATTGCTTTCTGTATTTTACTTTCTGTCTCAGAATCTAGAGATGAAGTTGCTTCATCGAGTAAGATAATTGGACTTTTCTTAAGTATCGCTCTAGCTATAGATAATCTTTGTTTTTCACCTCCAGAGAGTCTAACTCCATTTTCACCAATTAAGGTATCGTATTTATTTGGTAATTTTTCAATAAATTCACTCGCGAATGACTGCTCTGCTGCTTTTTTTACATCTGTAATTGAAGCATTAATGTTCGCATAAGCAATATTATTAAATATTGTATCGTCAAACAAAGTTGTATCTTGGCTTACTAAAGATATATTTTTCCTTAAAGAATATATTGTTGAATTGTAAATCGATTGATTATCAATTTTGATATCTCCTAGATCTGCATCGTAAAATCTTGGTATAAGGTTTAAAATCGTTGATTTTCCTGCACCACTATGACCAACCAATGCTGTCATTTTTTGGCCTGGAATATTTAAATCAACAGAATTTAAGACACGAGATCCATTTTCATCGTAGTTAAAATCAATTTTTTCAAAATCAATTTTACCCTTACTAATTATCAATTCTTTTGCATCTTTTTTGTCTTGGACTTCTGGAATATGATCAATTACTGGAAGAACACTTTTAGCGCCAGCTATACCTTGTTGAATAGCAATATTTAAGGTTGCTAATGACCTAACAGGTTGGTAGGCCAACATCATAGCTGCCAAAAAAGAAAAAAAATTACTTACCTCAAGTTCATTTTTAGAAATTAATATTGCTGATATGTAAATTAAAATTGCAATCATTATACCAGTAAGCACTTCCATAATTGGAGAAGGTCTTATAAAAACTACACTAATTTTTCGAGAAGTTTCTTTAAGTTCAGTGATCATTTTATTCGCTCTTTCTTTTTCGTAATTTTCTCTTTGAAATATTTTAGCAAGTTTATGATTTTTTAAAATTTCCATAAGATACGAATTGATAATTCCAGCTTTTTTCATTTGTTGAGTAGTAACTTTACCTATTCTTTTTCCTAGAGTTTTTGCAGCCACCGAAGCAATTGGTATCATTATTATAGCAAATAATGATAGTTTCCAATTTTGGTAAAACATTACAGATAACAAACCAATTAGTGTAAGCGTGTCCTTAAAAAGATTTAGAATTCCTGTACTGACAAGATTTGTAATCATGCCAACATCATTTGATATATTGCTTATAAATTGTCCAGAGTGTTTATTTTCGATTAATTTGGTATCTGCATTTAAAATTGAAGAGAATAGATCAAACTGAATATCTTTCGTAACATCAACAGCCACACTTATCATTATAACTTTAGCAATGTATAAAGAGGCCGCCTTAATTGCAAAAGCTAGAATAATTAAGCCAGGTATTACAAGTATCAAATTTTTCTTTTGTTCAATAAATAACTGCTTAATTGCTGGATCTAATAAATAAGCAACAGCAGAGGTACTTCCAGCTAATAGCACTGTAAAAAAAACTGAAACTAAAATTTTTTTAACGTATTTTTTAGTATAATCGTTAAAAAGACGTTTTAAAATTTCAATATCATTTATCATCTATACTTTACCACATATTAAACTTATCAAAACTAACAAGCCCAGAAAGTTATTAGATTTAAATATAGTCAAACATTCTAAATTGTTTTTTATGTCGAGTCTTTTAAGTTGAAAAAAAAACATTTGTATTACGGTAAATATAAAAATTAAGTAAAAGAAATTATTTAATTCCATTATGAAACCTGTGAAAAAGAGAT
>CACFWD010000010.1 GCA_902569975.1 uncultured Pelagibacteraceae bacterium
ACCGGCTCAATGGGTGATGATACTCCCTTAGCAGTACTATCTGATAAGTATAGACCACTCTATCATTTTTTTAGACAAAATTTTAGTCAAGTAACAAATCCACCAATTGATTCCTTGAGGGAAAATAAAGTAATGAGTTTAAAAACAAGATTTGGAAATTTAGGCAACATTCTTGATTTTGATACTTTAACAAAAGAGAATATTTATGTTTTAAACAGCCCCATTCTATCAAATTCACAATTTATAAAGTTCACTAATTTTTTTGGTAAAAATTCAGTGACTATTGATTGTTCTTTTTCAAAAGATGATGATTTAGCGAGCTCTATAAACAGGATTCAAAAAGATGCAGAAATTGCTGTTAGACAAGGTATTACTCAATTAATTTTAAGTGATAAAAATCTCTCCTCTGAAAGATTACCAATGCCAATGTTATTATGTGTTGGAGCCATAAATACATTTTTAATACAAAAAAAATTAAGAGGATATGTCTCTATCAATGTTCAGTCTGGCGAAGCTATAGATACACATTCGTTTGCAACATTAATTGGTGCAGGGGCAACTACAGTAAATCCATATTTAGCTTTTGACAGCTTATACCAAAGACATGAAAAAAAACTTTTTGGTCAATATAGTTTTGATGAGTGTGTACAAAGATACATAAATTCAGTTAATGCCGGTTTGTTGAAGATAATGTCTAAAATGGGGATTTCCGTTTTAAGTTCTTATAGAGGGGGATGCAATTTTGAAACAGTTGGATTAAGTAGAACAGTTGTAGATGATTATTTTCCAGGAGTAGTATCAAAAATTTCAGGCATTGGTTTGGTTGGAATCGAAAAAAAAATAAGAGAAATTCATAAAGAAGCCTTTGAAAGCACAGAAACTATTTTACCAATTGGAGGCATTTATAGATATAGAAAAAATGGGGAAACACACCAATATCAGGGCAGACTTATTCATTTATTGCAAAGTGCAGTAGGCTCTAATTCTTATGAAGTATATAAAAAGTATTCCGAGGGTATTTACAATCTGCCACCAATTAATCTGAGAGATCTAATTAATTTTAGAAAGAAAAAATTAGGTCCACCTATAAAAATTTCTGATGTTGAGCCTATAGAAAAAATATTAAAAAGGTTTGGTAGTGGAAGTATGTCTCATGGAGCACTCTCTAAAGAAGCACACGAAACTCTAGCAATTGGTATGAATAGAATAAAAGGAGCCTCTTGTAGTGGCGAAGGTGGCGAAGACGCTAATAGATTTAAGATTATGGATAGTGGTGATAGTGCAAATTCAAGAGTTAAACAAATTGCATCTGCAAGATTTGGTGTCACTGTTAATTATTTAAATAATTGTAATGAGATCGAGATCAAAATGGCCCAAGGAGCAAAGCCAGGCGAAGGTGGTCAATTACCTGGTTTTAAAGTGACAGAAGAAATTGCCAAATTGAGACATTCAACTCCAGGCGTAACATTAATCTCACCACCCCCACACCATGATATTTATTCAATAGAGGATCTTGCTCAACTAATTTATGATTTAAAACAAATAAATCCCACTGCAAGAGTTGGTGTTAAGTTAGTAGCGTCTTCTGGTATTGGGACAATTGCAGCAGGAGTAGCTAAGGCTAAAGCTGATATTATTTTGATTTCTGGTCATAATGGAGGAACTGGAGCAACTCCACAAACAAGTGTTAAATATGTTGGCATACCATGGGAAATGGGTCTTACAGAAGCCAATCAAGTACTTACTCTAAATAACTTAAGACACAAAGTAACATTGAGAACAGATGGTGGTATTAAAACTGGTAGGGATGTCGTAGTTGCTGCAATGATGGGTGCAGAAGAATATGGAGTTGCAACTACTGCTTTGGTAGCT
This sequence comes from uncultured Pelagibacteraceae bacterium, assembly GCA_902569975.1. Classification (GTDB taxonomy): domain Bacteria; phylum Pseudomonadota; class Alphaproteobacteria; order Pelagibacterales; family Pelagibacteraceae; genus Pelagibacter. The sequence continues at coordinate 1,873 of CACFWD010000010.1, forward strand.
ATGGGATGTATAATGGTAAGACAATGTCATTCAAATACTTGTCCAGTTGGTGTTTGTACACAAGATGAAAAACTAAGAGAGAAATTTACTGGTACTCCAGATAAAGTGGTAAATCTATTTACTTTTATAGCTTCAGAAGTTAGAGAAATTTTAGCTGAATTAGGATTTAAATCATTGAATGATATAATTGGAAGAACAGACTTGTTAATGCAAGTAAGTAAAGCTTCACCAAATTTAGATGATTTAGATTTAAATCCTTTATTTGTTCAAGCAGACCCAGGGAATAATAAAAGATATTGTGAAACTACAGAAATAAATAAAGTTCCTGATACTTTGGATCAGATGCTTTGGCCAGAAATTGAAAAATCGTTAAATAATTCTGAAGAGTTTAAAAAAGAAATAATCATTAAAAACACTAATAGAGCAGTTGGTACAAGAATTTCACATTACTTATATAAAAAATATGGATATGAAAAGTTAGATGAAAATTTCTTGGAATTAAATTTTAAAGGTTCAGCCGGACAATCTTTTGGAGCTTTTTCATCCAAAGGTTTAAAGCTTAATCTCAAAGGAGACGCGAATGATTATGTTGGAAAAGGATTGTCAGGAGCCACAATTGCTATAAAACTTTCTGATGAAAGTAATTTAAAATCTAATGAAAATACAATTATTGGAAACACAGTTCTTTATGGTGCTACATCTGGAAAACTTTTCGCTGCTGGCCAAGCAGGAGACAGATTTGCAGTAAGAAATTCGGGAGCAATATCAGTTATAGAGGGTTGTGACTCTAATGGTTGCGAATATATGACGGGTGGAACAGTAGTAATATTAGGAAATGTTGGAGATAATTTTGCAGCAGGAATGACTGGGGGAATGGCATTTATTTATGACAAATCAAAAGAATTTGAAAAAAAAGTAAATCCAGATTCTGTTGTTTGGCAAAATGTTGAAACAGAACACTGGATTAATTTTTTAAAAAAATTAATTTTAGAACACTCAAAAGAAACTGGTTCTTTACTATCGAAAAATATAGTTGATAATTTTAGTGATGAAATTAAAAATTTTGTTCAAGTTTGTCCGAAAGAAATGTTGGAGAAACTTGAAAATCCAATTACATTTAAAAAGACAATGAAAGAAGTTATTTAAGTTATTAAACTTAATTCTTTAATCAAAATTTTAAGCCATTTTTTTGATGAAAGGCTATGATCTCCTTTTTTCACAACAACTATTTTCTTTTTAGCTTTTTTAAAAATTTTTAATACTTTTTTTGAATAACTTGAGGGCACTGACTCATCTTTTTCACCATGCACCATGGTAACTTTTAATTTATAATTGATATTTTTATTTAAAATTTTATTTTTTCTGCCATCTTTAATCAATTGAAGAGTTATGGGATACTCATAATTACCATGCTTTAAATTTATAATTTTTTTTGTAGAAATTTCCTTTTTCATTTTTTTTGTAAATTTTTTCCACATTAAATGTTCTAAAAATTCAGGAGCTGAACCAATGCCTAAAAAACCTATTATTTGTTTTTTAAAAATCTTGAATTGATTAAGAGATATCCAAGATCCCATGCTTGAACCAATTAATATAAGATTATTTTTTTTAACAATTTTCTTAATTAATAAAGTGGTTTCTTTACTCCATTTACTGATATTACCGTTTGTAAATTTACCTGAAGATTTTCCATGACCGGAATATTCTAAAGCTAAAAAACCTAATTTATTTTTAATCGCATATCTTAAAAATGCTTTAGGTTTTTTTCCATCAAGATCAGACATAAAGCCATGAAGAAAAACAATATAAGGTTTATCTTTTTGATTATTCTTTAAATATCTAATTTTTTTTGATTTTGATAATTTATAAAAATTGTATTTTATCATTAGAGTTTAATAGTTATATCTATTCATGTATAATCATAACAGATGTCATCTGATTTAAAAGTTTTACAAGTAATTCCAAAGTTAGGTTACGGAGGCGCAGAAACAGGCTGTTATGATGTTGCTCATTATTTACCTGAAAATAATTGTAAGTCATTCATTGTTACAAGTGGTGGAGAATTAATTAAATTTATTAATAGAGAAAAAGTTAAATTAATAAAATTACCTGTAAATAGTAAAAATCCTTTAATCATTTTATTCAATTCAATTGCTCTAATATTCATAATTTTTTATTATAATATATCAATAGTTCATGCTCGAAGTAGAGCACCAGCGTGGTCCTGCTTTTTGGCTACAAAAATTACTGGAAGGAAATTTGTTACTACATTCCATGGAACATATAATTTTAATAATAAGATAAAGAAATTTTATAATTCTGTTATGGTAAAATCTAATGTTGTAATAGCTGGTTCTAATTTTATTTTCTCACATATAAAAGAAAATTATTCAGATTATTTAGATTATAAAAATAAACTTTTAGTTATCTTTAGAGGAATTAATGTAGATTATTTTGATTCTACAACAAAGACTGAAGAAGAAGAAAAAAAATTACTCAAAAATTGGGATATAGAAAAAAACAAAAAAATAATATTATTGCCAGGACGCCTAACTTCATGGAAAGGACAGGAACTTTTTTTAGAAGCAATAAATTTAGTAAATACTCAACTTGGTTATGAAGCTTTTTATGCAATTATTCTTGGAAGCGATCAAGGTCGTGATTTATTTAAAAAAAAACTTATTAGGTTAAGTGAAAAATATAGAATGACAAAACAGGTTAAATTTATTGATCATTGCAAAGACATGGCATTAGCATATAAAGTTTCAGATATAATAGTCTCATCTTCTATTGAACCTGAAGCTTTTGGAAGGGTAGCAGTAGAGGCTCAATCAATGGGAAAAATAATAATTGCAAGTAATATTGGCGGATCCAATGAAACAGTTGTTGATGAAAAAACTGGGTATCTCTTTGAGTCAGGAAATCCTAAATCATTAAGTGAAAAAATTTTTAAAGTGTTAAATTTAGACGATATGACATTGAAAACAGTTGGTATTGAGGGTAGAAAAAATGCAGTAAGTAAATTTAATGTTGAAAAAATGTGCTTTTCTACTTATTCAGAATATAAAAAATTAATAAATTAAATGCCTACAATTAAATTACCCGATGGAAACAACTTAGATTTTCCAAATAAAACAACAGGACTTGAGGTTGCTGAAAAAATTAGCAAATCACTCGCTAAGCAAGCAATTGTAGTAGCTATTGACGGGCAATTAAGAGATTTAGATTTTGTTATAGATAAAGATTGTTCTGTAAAAATATTTACTTCAAAAAATGAAGAAGGATTGGAAACCATAAGACATGATACAGCACATATTTTAGCAATGGCTGTTCAAGAGATCTTTCCTGGCACTCAAGTTACGATAGGACCAGTAATTGAAAATGGTTTTTATTATGACTTTGCCAGAAAGGAACCATTCACTGAAGATGATTTAAAAAAGATTGAAGAAAAAATGAAAGAAATAGTTGATAGAGATGTAATCACTAAAAAAGAGGTTTGGTCAAGAGATAAAGCTATTAAACATTTTAAAAAAAAAGGTGAAGTTTATAAAGCAGAATTGATTGAAAGTATTCCAGAGGGAGAAGAAGTGTCAATTTATTTTCATGGTGATTGGCATGATTTATGTAGAGGTCCACATTTGCCCTCAACAGGGAAAATTGGAAAATTTTTTAAACTAACAAAAGTAGCAGGTGCTTATTGGAGAGGAGACTCAAATAATGAGATGCTTCAAAGAATATATGGAACTAGTTGGGCTTCCCAGAAAGATTTAGATGATTATTTAAATAGAATTAAAGAAGCAGAAAAAAGAGATCATAGAAAACTTGGTAAAGAAATGGATTTATTTCACTTTAGAGAAGAAAGTCCTGGATCCGTTTTTTGGCATGAGAAAGGTTGGTCACTATTTCAGAAATTAATTGATTATATGAGAATGAAACAGGATATTGCAGGCTATAAAGAGATAAACACTCCAGAGGTTCTAGATCGAACTTTATGGGAAAAGTCAGGGCATTGGGAAAAATTTGGTGCAAACATGTATACCTCTACTACTCCAGACGAGAAGGTTTTTGCAATTAAACCTATGAACTGCCCTGGCTGTGTAGAAGTATTTAATCAGGGTCTTAAAAGTTACAAAGATTTACCTCTGAAGATGTCAGAATTTGGAAAAGTACATCGTTATGAACCTTCAGGAGCATTGCACGGTTTATTGAGAGTTAGGGCTTTCACTCAAGATGATGCTCATATATTTTGTACTGAAGACCAAATTACAAAAGAATGTCTGATTGTAACAAATCTTATTTTAGAAATTTATAAAGATTTAGGTTTTGAAAATGTAATTCTTAAATATTCTGATAGACCTAATTTGAGAGTTGGGGATGACAGTGTGTGGGATAAAGCTGAGACTGCTTTATTAGAGGCAGTTAAAGCAACTAAATTAGAATATAGTATTAACAAAGGTGAAGGAGCATTTTATGGACCTAAAATAGAATTTGTTTTAAGAGATGCTATTGGAAGAGATTGGCAATGTGGAACTTTACAAGTTGATTTTAATTTACCTGGTAGATTAGGTGCTTCGTATGTTGATAAAGATGGTTTAAAAAAAGTTCCTGTAATGTTGCATAGAGCTTTATTTGGTTCATTAGAAAGATTTATTGGAATATTAATTGAAAATTATGCTGGTAAGTTTCCTTTTTGGATTTCTCCTCTTCAAACAGTAGTAATTCCAATATCAGAAGATTTTGACGATTATGCAGTTCAAGTTTCAAAAAAAATTAAAAAAGCAGGAATGAGTTCGCAAGTTGATTTAAAAAAACATAACTTAAACAATAAAATTAGAGATCATTCGCTTGCAAAAATACCTCTTTTATTAATCTGTGGAAAAAAAGAAGTTGACACTAACTCAGTAACTATTAGAAGATTGGATTCTAATAAACAAGAAAATATGGATTTAGATTTATTCTTAAAAAAATTCTCTGCTTTAAATAAAGCATCTTCAAACTAAGTGGCAGATTTTAAACAAAACTATTTTCAAAGAAGAACTAAGGATCGTGGGCCTAGATCAAATAATAGAATCTCATCTCCAGAGGTTCAAGTTATCACAAGTGATGGAAAAAATTTGGGCGTTCTTAATACAAATGAAGCTATCTCAATGGCTAAAAATCAGGGTCTAGATTTAATTGAAATTGCCCCAAATACAAATCCCCCCGTTTGCAAAATTATGGATATGGGTAAATTTAAATATGATGCTCAAAAGAAAGCTAATCTTGCAAAAAAGAAACAAAAAATAGTTTCATTAAAAGAAATAAAAATGCGACCAGTTACAGAAACTCATGATTATGAATTTAAGGTAAAAAATGCAAAAAAATTTATTTCAAAAGGTGATAAAGTAAAGTTTACAATACGATTTAAAGGTCGAGAATTACAGCACTCACATCTAGGGAATGAATTAATGACAAAGATCAAAGAAGACATGAAGGAAGTTGGTAAAGTTGAGTTACATCCCAAGTTTGATGGCAAGCAAATGATTATGGTAATACAGCCTTTATAAGCTTTAATTAAGGTTGTAAATTTATATCATTCTTTGTATAACCTCGCAGAATTATGCCTAAACTTAAAACAAAAAGCTCAGCAAAAAAAAGATTTAAAATATCTGCTAAAGGCAAAGTAATGACAGCCCAAGCTGGCAAAAGACATGGCATGATTAAAAGAACAAATTCACAAATTAGAAAACTAAGAGGGACTACCACAATGTCAAAACAAGATGGGAAAATTGTTAAGTCGTATATGCCCTACAGCTTAAGAGGATAAAATGGCAAGAGTTAAAAGAGGTGTAACTAGTAGAGCAAAACATAAGAAAGTATTAAAAGCTGTCAAAGGTCAGTGGGGTAGAAGAAAAAATACCATTAGAGTTGCAAAGCAAGCTATGGAAAAAGCTATGCAATATGCTTATCGAGATAGAAGAAATAAAAAGAGAGATTTCAAGTCTCTTTGGATACAAAGAATCAACGCTGGTGCAAGAGCAGAGGGTTTGACTTATTCTAAGTTTATAAATGGTTTAACAAAATGTGGAATTACAATAGATAGAAAAATACTTGCTGAAATTGCTTACGATAGCCCAGAAGCATTCAAAAGAATCGTACAAAAAGCTCAATCCGCTTTAAATTAATCTTCGCTATTGTTTTTATTTCTTAAGGAAATAATCTATCAATATGTCAGACTTAAAAAATATTAGAGATCAGTTTATATCAAAGCTTAAAAATCATTTAAGTATAGATCAAATAAATGGAATCAAAACAGAACTGTTTGGCAAAAATGGTTTAATTTCTTCAAAATTTAAAACAATAGGATCAATCCCAGAGTCTGATAGAAAAAAATTTGCATCGGATTTAAATTCAGTAAAAGATGAACTTCAAAGTTTAATAATATCCAAACTTAGTGAAATTGAGAGAAAAAAAATAAATGAAAAATTAGAGAGAGAGAAAGTTGATATAACTTTACCTGAAAGACCATTCATTAGAGGCAAAGTCCATCCAGTCTCACAGACAATTGATGAAATTTCATCTATTTTCTCAGAGATAGGATTTAGTGTTGAAGAAGGTCCTGATGTTGAAAATGAATATAATAACTTTACTGCTTTAAACACTCCTGACAATCATCCCGCAAGAGATATGCACGACACGTTTTACTTAGATGAAAACAAAGAGATTTTGTTACGAACCCATACTTCACCTGTTCAAATCAGAACTATGTTAAATGATAAACCGCCTTTTAAGATAATCGCGCCTGGGCGAACTTATAGATCAGATAGTGATCAAACACATGCTCCAATGTTTCATCAAGTAGAAGGTTTGCATATTGATACAAATATTAATATGGGACATTTAAAAGGATGCTTGAATTATTTCATTAAGGAATTTTTTGAAGTCAAAAAAATTAAAATGAGATTTAGACCAAGTCATTTTCCATTCACAGAACCATCCGCTGAAGTAGATATAGGTTATGAAATAAAAGATGGCAAAATAATTATTGGAGAAGGAGATAAGTGGCTTGAAATTTTAGGCTGCGGTATGGTGCATCCTAATGTATTAAAAAATGTAAAAGTAGATCCTTTTAAATATCAAGGATATGCCTTTGGCATAGGTATAGATCGATTAGCAATGCTTAAATACGGTATTAATGATCTACGAGCGTTTTTTGATTGTGATTATAGATGGCTAAATCATTTTGGTTTTGATCCGCTTGATGTTCCTTCAAATTACAGAGGTCTAAGCAGATGAAGATTACATATGATTGGTTAAAAGATCATTTAAAAACAAGTGCCAAAGAAGATAAACTTCTTGAGAAACTAACAGACATAGGTCTTGAGGTTGAGAGTATAGAAAACTTATCTGAGGGATTAAATTTATTTAAGGTAGCAAAAATCGTAAAAACAGAAAAACATCCTAATGCAGATAGACTTAAAGTTTGCGATGTTGATGTTGGTAATAAAGAAATCAAAAAAGTTGTTTGTGGTGCTGCAAATGCAAAAGAGGGTCTTCTTACTGTATATGCCCCACCAGGTGCAATAATCCCAAAAAACAAAACCAAGCTTGTTGTTGCTAAAATAAGAGATGTTACATCTTATGGAATGCTCTGTTCCGAATCTGAATTAAATTTATCAGATGAAAGTGATGGGATTACTGAGCTGTCGCCATCTAAATATACTAAAAATATTGGAAAAAGTTACTTTTCTAGACCAGGTTCTAATCTTATCGATTTATCTATTACTCCAAATAGACCAGATTGTCTTGGTGTTCGGGGGATAGCGAGAGATTTATCAGCCGCAGGTTTTGGAAACTTAAAAACAGAAAAAGATAAAAAAATAAAATCTAATAAAAAACAGACCTTAAAAGTAAAAATAACAAAAGAGAAAAATCAAGGGTGTTTATCTTTTGGTAGCTGCTTGATAACTAACGTCAAAAATACAGAAAGCCCTCAATGGTTGAAAGATAAATTAATTTCTATAGGTCAAAAACCAATATCTGCAATTGTGGATATTACAAATTATGTCATGATTGATATTAATCGTCCTTTGCACGCATACGATGCTGAAAAAATTGATAAGGGAATAATTGTTAGAAATTCAAAATCAGGAGAAGAATTTACTGCTTTAGATAATAAAAATTATAAACTAGATGATGGAATGTGTGTAATAAGTGATAACAAAGGTGTCTTAGGTTTAGGAGGAATTATTGGAGGTACAAGATCCAGTACAGAGCTATATACAAAAAATGTTTTATTAGAGTCGGCTTATTTTGATCCAAGATCAATTAGAAAAACTGCTAAGAAATTGAATATTGATACAGATGCCAAATTTAGATTTGAAAGAGGTATTGACCAATTATCTATTGAAGATGGATTAAATAAAGCAGCTTTTTTAATTAAGGAAATTTGTGGTGGTGAAATTAGTAAAATAGATATTCAAAAAATTGCTTCTTATAAAAACAAAGTAATAAAATTTGAACCAAAAACATTTGAAAAAATTACTGGTTTTAAAATTTCAACTAAAGAAATGATAGTCATTTTAGAAAAACTTGGATTTAAATTAAAAAAAGAAAAAAAATTTTTTAAATTATCAGTTCCATCCTGGAGACCAGATATTGTTCAGGAGATTGATATAGTGGAGGAGCTTGTAAGAATTAGTGGTTATGAAAAAATAAAGATAGAAAATCCTATTAAAGAAAGATCAAAAAATACATTAAATCCAACACAAAAGTTATTTCATTTTCTTCAAAGGGCAGTAGCATCTAAAGGGTATTTGGAGGCAATAACTTGGTCTTTTACAGACTCAAAATTTAACGATCATTTTAAAGAAGCCAGCAAAGAAATAAAAATTATAAATCCAATTAGCACTGAGTTGGGTGTATTGAGAAATTCTATTTTTTCAAATTTAGTAATGTACATAAGTAAAAACTTAGATAGAGGAATTAAAGATTTATCAATATTTGAAATAGGGCCAATATTTTATGGTGTTAAACCTGGAGAACAGAATACTGTTGTTTGCGGTTTGTCAGCTGGAAAAAAATCTAGACTTTCTTGGCTTGAAAAAGAGAGAAATGTTGATGTTTTTGATATTAAAAGAGATGTTATACAAACTTTAGTAGAGGCTGGTTATGATTCAGAAAAATTTTATATTGATGATGAAAGTCCCAATTATTATCATCCAGGAAAATCAGGCAGATTATTTTTAAATAAGGGAAAAGATAAGGTGGCAGCTTATTTTGGTGAAATTCATCCAAACATTATTAAAACGCTAGATATTAAAACGGAGTCTTTAATAGGATTTGAAATATTTTTAGATAATTTAAAATTGTCAAAAAAACCTTTAAAAGATCAAAAAACAAAATATTCAGTATCCGACTTTCAAAAATCTCAAAGAGATTTTGCATTTATTATTGATAAAAAAATAAGTGCGCAAGATTTAGTAAGTGTCATATCAAATATTGATAAAAATTTGATTACAAACGTTAAAGTATTTGATGTTTACGAAGGAGATAATATTCCTGAAAATCAAAAATCAGTTGCTATAAGCATTACTATTCAATCATTGGAAAAAACATTAACGGATAATGATTTAGAAAAAACTAATAATTTGATAATAGAAACAGTTGAAAATAAAACTGGTGCTAAAATTCGTTCATAAAATAATTAATGACTTCAATTAATCATATAAGAAATTTTGCAATAATTGCGCATATTGATCATGGAAAATCTACTATAGCTGATAGAATTATTCATAGTTGCGGTGGATTAACTGAAAGAGAAATGAAAGCTCAAGTTTTAGACTCTATGGATATTGAGCGCGAAAGAGGTATCACAATTAAAGCTCAAACTGTAAAATTAAATTATAAAGCTAAAAATGGAAAAAATTATATTTTAAATATTATTGATACCCCAGGCCATGTAGATTTCAGTTACGAAGTAAGTAGATCTTTATATGCATGTGAAGGTTCAATTTTGATTGTAGATAGCACACAAGGGGTAGAAGCTCAAACTTTAGCAAATGTTTACCAAGCTTTAGATACCAACCATGAGATAGTACCAGTTTTAAATAAGGTTGATTTACCTGCATCAGATTTAGATAGAACAAAAAAACAAATTGAGGAAGTTATAGGAATTGATACCGAAAATGCAATTCCATGTTCAGGCAAAACTGGAGAAGGAATAAAAGACATTTTAGAGCAAATAATTACAACATTACCAGCTCCAAAAGGAGAAAGTTCTGCAGATCTAAAATGTTTACTGGTAGATAGTTGGTACGATACATATTTAGGTGTAGTGATTTTGGTAAGAGTAATAGATGGCAAACTTTCAAAACACATGAAAATAAAAATGATGTCCACCAGTCAAGAGTATATTGTTGAGAAAGTTGGTGTTTTCACTCCTAAACCTATTGATATAGATGAATTAAAGACCGGAGAAATAGGATTCATTACAACAGGAATTAAGGTTTTATCAGAAACAAAAGTTGGAGACACTATTTGTGATGCTTTGAGCCCTTTAAAAGAAGCATTACCAGGTTTTAAACCTAGCAAACCAGTAGTTTTTTGTGGGTTATTTCCTGTTGATAGTTCAGAATTTCAAAAATTGAAAGATGGTTTAGCAAAATTACAATTAAACGATGCTAGTTTTTCATTTGAACCAGAGTCATCATCTGCTCTAGGCTTGGGCTTTAGATGTGGGTTTTTGGGATTACTTCATTTAGAGATTGTAACAGAAAGATTAGAGAGAGAATTTGATGTTAATTTATTAACCACAACTCCAGGAGTTGTCTATAAGGTTTTCTTAAACAAAGGTGAAGTAATAGATTTACAAAATCCATCAAGTTTACCTGATCCAACTTTAATAAAACATATAGAAGAACCTTGGATAAAAGCAACTATTATAACTCCTGACCAATATTTAGGCGCAATAATCAAAATGTGTCAGGATAAAAGAGGTATTCAAACAAATCTTAGCTACTCAGGAAATAGGGCAGTAGTAAATTATGAAATTCCATTGAATGAGGTAGTTTTTGATTTTAATGATAGATTAAAGTCAATGACAAGCGGTTATGCTAGTTTTGACTATGAAATTATTGAACATAGAGAGGGAGATTTAGTTAAACTTGGAATTTTAGTTAATGGTGAGCCTGTTGATGCTTTATCCATGATGATACATAAAGATTTTGCTCAAAAAACAGGAAGAGAAGTTTGTGAAAAACTAAAAAATTTAATACCAAGGCATAATTTTATGATTCCAGTCCAAGCAGCAATCGGAGGAAAAATTATTGCAAGAGAGACGATTAAAGGATTTAAAAAAGATGTTTTAACAAAAATTCATGGCGGCGGCGCTACCGATAGAAAAAGAAAGCTATTAGAGAAACAAAAAAAAGGAAAAGCAAGGTCTAAACAGTTTGGTAGAGTAGAAATTCCACAAGAAGCATTTATTGGTGTCCTTAAAATTGCTAAAGATTGATAATTTTTTCTATCAATTTTAAATTTTGCCTATTTAGATTAATTTTGAAAGGATAGTTTTTATCGGAATTATTTGGTTTAGTTCTTATTCTAAAATATTTCAATTTAAGAATTTTACTTATTCTTTCACATTTTCGATTTGGATGGTCTGCTGGAATTATTTCAATTATTTTTGTTCCTTGTTTACAAAATATTATATTTGAAAAAGCTGCCCCATGAGCTCCAATAATTACTGAAGAATTTTTAAATAAATCAATTTGTTTTTTAAAAGATAAAAGTTCTGGCTTATATTTCTTGAAATTTTGACTAACAATTAATCTTTCGATATCGCTTATGTTTTGTATTTGACAATGATTATATCCTGACTCAGATCTATCTAGAAATATTTTTTTTTTAAAATTATTTTTTGATTTTTTTAAAAATTTTTTTCTATTTTGTAAAATTATCCATTTTGGAATTTTTTTAACGTTTTGTTGAATATATCCTTGATTATACCAGGGGTGATCTACAACATATATTTCATCAGCATGAATATGTTTATATTTTTTACTACTTATCAATTTTTCTTTTTTGACTCCCAAAATATTAAAAATTTTGATTTGCCATTCTTTAGGATCTGAAACATAAAAATAATCAATTTTTTTTAAATTAAGACAATAATTTAGAAGGTAGAGTTTTGGTAAAATATCAAAAATAAAGTGGAAGTAATTATTTCCACTATCGCCCTGACATAAATTAAAAACTCTACCTTGAATTTTTTTTACAAAAGAAGGTGTGCCTTTTTTAACAACAAAATTTTTTTTAATATTTTTTAATTTTCCTTTAACTTGTTGAAATGATACCGAGGGTAAGACAAAATTATTTTTAATTACCGCTACGTTTTCATTATTATCAGTAAAAATTCTCCCATTTTTAATTTTATAAAGATTATATCTTTTATTGCTAAAAGACTTGAAGAACGAATTATCTATTATTTGTTTTTCAAATAATTTATGATTTTTTTTAGGTATTAAAATTTTACCATATAAATAATTGAAAAATAAATAGACCAATACTCTATAATACAATTTTAATTTCTTTTTAATCATGTATTGTGAATTAATATTAAATGAAACATACAGTAAATTGGGGCATTATAGGATTAGGAAATATAGCACTAGAGTTTGCAAAATCATTTAATAATGTAGATAACGCCGATTTAATTGCAGTTGCAAGCACAACTCATCAAAAATTAACTAAATTTAAACAAGAATTTAATATTAAAAAGGAAAATCTATATAATAATTATGAAAAATTAATAGAAAATAAAAATATAGATATAATTTACATCGCTTTACCAAATACTTTTCATTTTGATTGGGTTTTAAAAAATGTAGAAAAAAAAAGGAATATTTTAGTAGAAAAACCTGCCTTTTTAAGTTTAAGGGAAGCAAATTTAATTTTTAACCATCGAAATTTTAAAAATATTTTTTTTAATGAAGGTTTTATGTATCGATATCATCCTCAAATATTGGAAGTAATCAAAATTATAAAATCTGAAATATTAGGCAAAACAGTGTCGATGAAATCAAATTTTGGCATTAATCTAATTAAAACAAAATTTTTTGGACTTATAAAAAAAAAATTAGATAGAAATAATAGGTTGTTTAATAAAGATTTAGGAGGGGGAGTTATTCTTGATTTAGGTTGTTACACTACATCAATGAGTTTGTTAATTGCCTCTATTTTAGAAAATATAAATATTAATAATTTTAAGATGTCAAACATAGAAACTCAATACCTTTTTTCAAATATTGATATTCAAAGCTCGGCCAAAATAATTTTTGATGAAAAATTTACTTCAGAAATATTTACTTCATTTAAAAAAAATTCTAACGAAACAATTATTTTATGTGAAGAGGGTAAAATTATTATAAGAAATAGTTGGAATACTAAAATTACAGAGGTTGAACTTTCAGGTAAGATAAATAAGAAAATTGGGTTTGAGAGTTCTAAGAATAATTATTCTTTAGAGATTGAACAAATAAGTAAAGATATTATTGAAAATAAAAAAGAAGTTAGTTTTCCTGGATTTAATAATAAGGACACATTAGTTAATACTAAACTAATTGAAAATTGGCTAAATGGATAATTATGAAAAAAATTGATTGCATCACTTTTTTTGATAATACATTTATGTTTGATTTGAGATTTAATATATTAAAAAATCACATTGATCTATTTGTAGTTTGTGAGTCAAAATATGATCATAGAAATAATCCTAAAAATTTAAACTTTGATCTTAAATTTTTAAAAAATAAAAGAATTAAATATATAGTATTGGAGGATCCATTTCCTGATAAAATAGATATTTGGAAAAATCAGGCTATTCAAAGAGAATTTTTATTAAAACATTTAAAATCATTTGTTGGGGATGAGGATTATATTTTTTTTTCTGACCCTGATGAAATACCTAATCCTAGTATATTAGAAACTTTTGAATTAAGAAAAAAATATGGTATTTTTTTTCAGAAATGTTTTAACTATAAATTTAATCTTTTTAATCCACATGAAACTCCTTGGGAGGGAACCAGAGTTTGCAAGAAGAAAAACCTGAAGTCAATAGACTTTATGAGACAAAAAGTAAAATCTAAAAATTTGAAATATAATTTTTTCAGATTTGATAAAGAAAAAAATATACAAATTTTTAATAATGGTGGATGGCATTTTAATAATGTTATGAGTCCTGAATCAATTTCTTTAAAATTAAAAACATTTGCACACTCAGAATTTAGCGAAAATAAATTTTCTGATATGGACACAATCAAAACTAAAATAGAAAAAAAAGTTGATCTTTTTGAACGAGGACATCAATACGAAAAAATTAAACTTGATGATTCATTTCCTGAATATCTTATTTCTAATTATGATAAATATAAGACATTTATATTATAAAATTAGGAGAGGTGGCCGAGTGGTTGAAGGCGCACGCTTGGAAAGCGTGTAAAGAAGCAATTCTTTCATGGGTTCGAATCCCATTCTCTCCGCCATCAAATAAGTGTTCATTTTCAAGCTAAATTTAACAATTTTGTCTTAAGGTGATTATTTAATTTAAACAAATTCTGTTAAAAAATGTTATAATTTTTCTTTTCCAAAAATTTAAAAAATGACAAAAAAAAATATATATCAGGCGGACTCAATCAAAGTTTTAAAAGGTTTAGAGGCAGTTCGAAAAAGACCAGGGATGTATATCGGCGATACTGATGATGGGACTGGATTACATCATATGGTATACGAAGTTGTAGATAACTCAATTGATGAGGCTTTAGCAGGTTATTGCAAAAATATTTTGGTAAAAATAAATTCTGATAGCACCATAACGGTTAAAGATGATGGGCGTGGAATACCTGTAGACATGCACAAAGGTGAAAAAAAATCAGCCGCAGAAGTAATTATGACACAATTACATGCAGGTGGAAAATTTGATCATGACTCTTATAAAGTTTCTGGAGGTTTACATGGAGTAGGTGTTTCCGTTGTTAATGCTTTATCTGAAAAATTAAAATTAGAGATAAATAGAGACGGTAAAAAATATTTTATAGAATTTAAAGATGGTGAAGCAATCAAACCTCTCAAAGAAATAGCAAAATCTAAAGAAACAGGTACTCAAATTACTTTCCTTCCTTCAAAAAAAATATTTTCTTCAATTAAATTTGATGGAAGTATTTTGATTAAAAGAATGAGAGAACTAGCATTTTTGAATAAGGGAATAAAAATCGCATTTATTGATAGCCTACAAAAAAAAGAAAAAATTCAAAATTTTAAATTTGATGGTGGAATTATAGAATTTGTAGAATTTTTAGATGAAAAAAGAGAAAAATTACAAAATAAAAATTCTAATGATTTATTCAGAAAACCTATTTTTATTGAGGGAAAAAAAGGAAATATAGAAATCGAATGTTCATTAAAATGGAATGCTGGTTATACTGAAGATGTGCTACCTTATACTAATAATATTTACCAAAAAGATGGTGGTACGCATGTTCTAGGATTTAGAAGTGCTCTAACGAGAATAATAAACAAGTACGCCAATGAGCATAATTTATTAAAAAAAAATAAACTAACAATTTCTGGTGATGATATTAAAGAGGGATTAACATGTGTATTGTCTACAAAAATACCTGACCCAAAATTTTCTTCTCAAACTAAAGATAAATTAGTTTCTTCTGAAGTTAGAATGATTGTTGAAACGGTGGTAAATGAAAAATTGTCAATTTGGTTCGATCAAAATCCCTCTGTTTCAAAAATTATATTAGCAAAAATTATTCAAGCAGCTTTAGCAAGAGATGTGGCAAGAAAAGCAAGAGAGAATGTTAGAAGAAAAGGTGCATTAGAACTTAGTGGTTTACCTGGTAAATTAGCGGATTGTCAAATTGGAAAGCAAGAAGGAACAGAACTTTTTATTGTTGAGGGAGATTCTGCAGGTGGTTCTGCTAAGCAAGGTCGAAATCGATCTAATCAAGCAGTATTACCTCTAAGAGGAAAGATATTAAACACTTATGTAGAGGACTTAAAGTTAAAAAAAAATGGAAATTCTAATGGAAATGATCAACAAACAAAAGCTTTGTCCAAAATGATTTCTTCGAATGAAATTGTTACTCTAATAAATGCTCTTGGTTTAGATCCTAAAGCTCAGGAAATAGATCTTAAAGACCTAAGATATGGTAAAATAATAATTATGACAGATGCTGATGTGGATGGATCACATATAAGAGCATTATTACTTACATTTTTTAACAACAAACCATTTAATAAATTAATAGAGCATGGTCATATTTACTTGGCTCAACCACCATTGTTTAAGATTAACAAGGGCTCTAAGGGAATATACATCAAAGATGAAAAGGAATTAGAGGAATACATAGTAAGCAATAATAAAGACTTAAAAAAATTAAAAAAAGGGTCAAAGGAATTTTTGAAAGAAATTGAAAAAGAAAAATCTAAAATGAATATTCAAAGATTTAAAGGATTAGGAGAGATGAACCCAGAAGAATTATGGAACACTACTCTTGATCCTGAAACTAGAAATTTATTACAAGTCCAATATTCCAAGGATTTAAAAAAGGATCAAACTCTAATCCATACTTTAATGGGAAATGATGTAGCTTTAAGAAAAGATTTTATAATTTCTAATTCCATAAATGTTCAAAATTTAGATATTTAGAATGAGGTTTTTTGAAACTTCAAAATTTCATTTTTTTAAAAAATCAACTTACGTAAGCTTAAGATGGATAGGTATAATTGGACAATTGATATCAGTATACTTAGTTTATTTTTTTTTAGGTTTTGAATTTGATTTTATTACCTCAAATTTGATAATTTCTTTAGGAGTTCTTAGTAATTTTTATTTAATTTTTATTTATCAAAAAACTCAGTTATCAGAAAGATCTGCATTTATTTTTCTATTAATAGATATTTTTCAATTAGGTGCATTACTGTATTTAACTGGAGGTGTTACCAATCCATTTGTAATATTTTTATTGATACCGAGTGTTTTTTCATCATCAAACTTAAGCTTTAAAACTAATCTTTTATTAGTATCCCTAACAATATTTGTAATTAGCTTCTTAACTTTTTATTCGTATGATTTACCTTATCCAATTAGTATTCATTTTCATGTGAGCCCCTATTACTTTTATTCAATTCCCATTGCTTTAATTATAGCATTAATTTTTTTAAATTATTTAGCAATGACATTTGGAAAAGAATCTAGATTAAGAAGGGAAGCATTGGCAAAAATGGAAGAAGTTATGGCCACTGAACATGAGCTTTTATCTCTAGGAGGCCAAGCTGCGGCAGCAGCACATTCACTAGGAACACCTTTGTCGACAATCAAAATAATTACTCAAGAACTTGCCAAACAATTTAAAGGAAATAAGGATATTGAGAAAGATATTGAGCTTTTATCTAGTCAAGTTGAAAGATGTAATGAAATTTTAAGAAGATTAACATTGAATCCTGTAGAAGAGGATAATTTTATTGATAAAGACTTATCAATAAAAGAATATATAAGTGAAATTATTTCATCTTTCAAAGAGATTAGTAAAAAAAGTTTTATTTTTAATTTTGATCAATATTCAAATCAAAAGAAAATATCAAAATCTATCGAAATTGTTTACGGATTAAGAAATTTTATAGGTAATGCAAACAAGTTTGCTAAAGATAAAATTCATATTAACCTTAAAAGCGACAGTGAAATTACTGAAATAATAATTGAAGATGATGGAAATGGATATCCAAGAGACATTTTATCAAAAATAGGAGAACCATATTTAAGATCAAATGATACCATTGACAAATCAAAAGTTGGCCTTGGTCTAGGTATATTTATCGGTAAAACTTTATTAGAAAAAAATTTTGCTTTAGTAAAATGTAGAAATTCAAAAACCAGAGGTGGTGCAGAAGTTGTTATCACATGGAAAAATAAAGATTTATTTAATATTTAGTGCAGTTTTTTTTTGTTATCAAATAATGAACTTAACTGCGATATCATAACATCACCTAATTCATTTACATCAGTAATTTTAATAGCACGATTATAATATCTTGAAACATCATGACCTATGCCAATAGCCAGGACTTCTATCTCAGTTTTTTCCTCTATAAATTTAACTATTTTTTTAAGATGTTTTTCTAAAAAATCTCCAGAATTTACTGATAAGGTAGAATCATCAACTGGTGCCCCATCAGAAATTACCATCAATATTTTTCTCTCTTCTTTCCTTTTTTTAAGTCTAGAAAAAGCCCAACTAATTGCCTCTCCATCTATATTTTCTTTGAGCAAACCTTCTTTTAACATTAAGCCAAGATTATTTTTTGCCTGCCTCCAATGAGTATCTCCACTCTTGTAAACAATATGTCTTAAATCATTTAACCTTCCAGGAGATTTAGGTTTTCCTTTTTTATTCCAAAATTCTCTACATTGACCGCCTTTCCAATTTTTTGTTGTAAAACCTAAAATTTCTACTTTGACTGAGCATCTTTCTAAAGTTCTTGATAAAATGTCAGCACAGATTGCAGCTATAGTAATTGGTCTACCTCTCATCGATCCTGAATTATCAATTAATAAAGTTACAATTGTATCTTTAAATTCTAGATCTTTTTCTTTTTTAAAGGATAAAGAATTATATGGATCCATGATTATTCTTGGAAGTTTTGAGCTATCTAGCAGCCCTTCTTCTAAGTCAAATTCCCATGCTCTATTTTGTTTTGCTAATAATTGTCTTTGGAGTTTATTTGCTAATTTAGTCACAACATCTTGGAAACCTACTAATTGTTGGTCTAAAGTTTTTCTAAGTTTATCAGCCTCATCAGTATTTTCTAAATTTTCTGCTTTTATAATTTCATCAAACTTTGTTGTATAGATTTTATATTCAAGATTTAAGTCTTTTATATTTCTTTTCTGAATTACTTGCTCAGAATTTTGCTGATCTGCATCCGTATCTACTAATTGTTCATCTAATTTATATTCATCTATATCATAATCAGAATCTAAACTTGCTTCAGTTTCTTGTTTTTTATTTTCGTCTCTCTGATCTTCCGAATTGCTGTTTTCGTCATCATTAGATGGATTATTCTGATCTTCATTTTGATCATGTTCTTTTGATTCTTCATTGTCTTCAGTTTGAAATATATCCATTTCTTGTAATATTTTTGAAAACTTAGATCCGTATATGTCTTGATCTTCAAAACTATCCTTTAAAAAATTTATATGTTTACTTATTGATTGATTGAAATCTTTTTCCCAAAAACCTAACATTTTTGAGGAAATTGAATTAAGTTCAATGTTTTTAAAATTCTTAAGCATATATAATTCAAATGCTTCAGTAACAGGCACGTCTTCTTTTGTTTTTAGCTGATCTTTTCTTTTTAAATTAATCATTTGGCAATAATTATCTTTAAGATTTTTTTCAATACCTTTGAGCATTTTTTCTCCAAGGATCTCATATCTTATCTTTTCTGCAATTCCATATAGTGATTTACAGCTTGAATTATTTGGAAGATTTTTTTTATATATTTTTTCGTTAGAAAATTTTTTTTTTAGAGCAGCGGAATCCGCTTCTGCTCTCGCTTTTATGAAATCAATTTTATTATTAAATTTATCAAATTCTAAGAAGTCAAAGTTGTTCAAATCTTTGTTATTTTTATTATTTTGTTTGATTTTTATTTCATCTGAGATCACACGTATCGTAGATGTCAAAGCTTGTTTTAATTTTTCTTTAAGATTTGTTTCTTTTTCACTCATTAAATTTGAATATTGACTAAAGACTCTGGCAGATCCTCTCCAAAACATCTTTGATAATATTCTGCAATTGTGTTTTTTTCTATATCATCGCATTTATTTAAAAAAGTAACTCTGAATGCATAACCTGTATCTTTAAATATTTCAGCATTTTCAGCCCAGTGCATAACAGTTCTAGGACTCATAACTGTGGATATATCTCCTGCCATAAATCCTTTTCTAGTAAGTGAAGCTACTTTAATCATATTAGCAATTTTTTCTTTACCTTTTGAATCATTCAAGTTTTTGTTTTTTGCTAAAATAATTTCCATTTCTCTTTCGAGGCTTAAGTAATTTAGAGTTGTAACTATGTTCCACCTATCCATCTGTCCTTGGTTAATTTGCTGTGTTCCATGATAAAGTCCAGTTGTATCTCCTAAACCAATAGTATTTGATGTTGCAAATAATCTAAAATATTTATTTTGTTTAATTACTTTATTTTTATCAAGTAATGTAAAATTCCCTTCAGCTTCTAAAACTCTTTGGATAACAAACATTACATCTGGTCTTCCAGCATCATACTCATCAAATACTAATGCCACAGGATTTTGAATTGACCAAGGCAAAATACCTTCTTTAAATTGAGTTACTTGTTTTCCATCCTTTAAAACAATTGCATCTTTTCCTATAAGATCTATTCGGCTTACATGACTATCTAAATTCACTCTTACACATGGCCAATTTAATCTGGCAGCAATCTGCTCTATATGAGTAGATTTTCCTGTTCCATGATAACCCTGAACTAAAACTCTTTTATTAAAAGCAAATCCAGAAATTATTGCTAGTGTTGTGTCTTTGTCAAATTTATAGGTCTTATCAATCTCTGGCACGTATTCATTTTTTTTTGAAAAAGCATTAATTTCCATATTAGAGTCAATGCCAAAAGTTTGCTTAACGGATATTTTTATATCTGGTTGTGAATTAATATTAGGTGTCAATTTTTTCTCTATACGTATTCTTTAGCTGAGTATAAGCTAAAGTGATTTGTTTGAGTTTTTCCTCGTATTTTTTGTTTCCTGCATTTATATCGGGATGAAATTTTTTGACAAGGATTTTGAATTTATCTTGAATTTTTGGCCATTTTAAACCCACAGAAACTCCCAGAATACTAAAGGCTTTTATATCTTTATGATCAAATTTAAATTGACGCATATGATCATAATCATCTTTGAATTTATCTTTATCCAATTCATCCCTAAGTGTATTACTCCATAAAACTTTGAAAAAATTATCTGAGGAGCTGAAGCTTTGTGTAGGTTTGTGCCAAATCATATCAGATTTTAAAAAATCAATGACTTGCTCATCATTCATACCAGAGAAATAATTCCAATTTTTATTGAATTCTTTTACATGTTCTAAACACAACATTCGATATTTTTTGCTATTATCCTTTTCAACAGGTGCCTTGTATTCACCTAATTTTTTACAATTATTCCAGTCACAAATATTTTTCATGATATAGTAGTTAATATTTATGGATATAAATAATCTGATAGCAATCGTAAAGAAAAAATTGATTAGTGAAATTAGAATTGAAAAAATTAATATTGAAGATAAATCGTTTTTACATAAAAATCATGCAGGGCACCAAGAGGGTAAATTTCATTTAAAACTTATGATTAGTTCAAATGAGTTAAAGAGTTTAAAAAGAATTGAAAGTAACAAAAAAATATATAAAATTCTAGATCAAGAAATCAAAAAATATATCCATTCTTTGCAAATTTTAATTAATTAATTCCTTTTTTAAAAAATTTCTTAATTTTGTATGATTATATTCATTACGAATCTCTGCAAAGCCAATCTTTCTGAGCAGTATTAAGTTAATTTTTTTGGACACGTTTTTTTTATCCTTAGACATAAAAGTTAAAATTTTATTAAGATCTTTATATGAAAAGTATTTTTTAATATCTGAAGGTAGTTTAACTTTTAACACATGTTTAAAAATTTCATTGTAATCTTGGTATTTTATTAATTTAATATTTAAACTAAATCTTAGTGCTGTAATGATACCTAGAATTACTGCCTCTCCATGATTTAATCTTTTTGAATATCCAAAAGCTGCTTCAAAAGCATGAGCAAAAGTATGCCCAAAATTTAATATTTTTCTCAAATTTTTTTCTTTTTCATCCTTTTCAACAATTATCTTTTTTATTTTACAACTTTCGAGGATGGCTTTTTCAATAAATGGACTTTTCAAATTTATAATATTTGAAGAATTATTATCTAGATATTTAAAAAAACTTTTATTTAAAATCAATGAATGTTTGAAAATTTCACCATAACCACAAATAATTTCTCTCTTAGATAATGATTTTAAAAAATCTACATCACTTATTACCATTTTTGGTTGATAAAAACTTCCAATAAGATTTTTTCCTTCTTCTGTGTTAACCCCAGTTTTGCCTCCAATAGAGGAATCAACTTGAGATAGGAGAGTTGTTGGAATGTTGACAAAGTTAAGACCTCTTTTATATAAACTTGCTGCAAAACCACCAACATCTCCAGTAATTCCCCCACCAATTGTGATTAAACAATCTTGTCTTGAAAAATTTTTGTTGAGTAAAATTTGCAAGACTCTTCTTACAGAAATTATATTTTTATTTTCTTCACTTGCCTTAAATATAAATTTATGAACTTTATTTCTTTTTAAAGATTTTGATATTTTTGAAATCATCTTCTTAGGAACATTTTTGTCAATGACTAGAAGACATTGATTAAAAAAAATCGATTCTCTGTTTAAATAAAAATTTAATTTACTTATTAAATTTGAACCAATTATGATTGGGTAATTTTCTGTTTTTGTTTTTACTTTTAAATTAATTGGCATGATAAATTTTTATTATTTTTCTTACAATTTCACTTTTCGTAAGATTTTCGCAGTTAATTTTATACATAGCTTTAGAATAAATAATAGATCGTTTTTTTATTAATTCCTCTATCTCAATTCTAGAGGATTTATATGCAATAGGTCTTTTTATACTGCTCTTTATTCTTTTGATTAATGTTTTATTATCCCAATTTAACCAGAATGAAATATGATTATCTAAAACCTCTTTTTTAATTTTACTGTTTAAAAAAGCACCACCTCCCAATGCAATTACTGTTTTTTTTTCTTTTAAAGATTTTAATGTCATAGTTTCTTCAATTTCCCTAAAATATTTTTCTCCTTTATTTTCAAAGATTTTTGAAATTTTCATTCCAATTTTTTTTTCAATCTCATTATCTACATCAATAAAATTGACATTAAGTTTTTTGGAGATTAATGAGCCTATTGATGATTTACCAGAACCCATCATGCCTAAAAAAACTAAATTTTCTTTTGAAATCATAAGTTTCTTTATTGAAAAAACACAATTATGTCTTAATTTGATTTTAACCAACGTTATATGCAATTTACAAGAAATACAAGTTCCAGCAAAAAAGCCGTTAGTTTGATTATAAAGTTAGGCTTGGTTTTACTTTTATTTTTTGGAACAGTTTTTCTTTTAAGTAAAATAGATTTTCCAGTACCAAAAAAAGAAATAGAAAAAATTATTCCTAATGAAAATTTTAAAATTGTTAAATAATAGTTATTTACCAATTCTTCTAATTATTCTTTTTATTGCTTTAAATGTTAAGGCAGAAGATGAACCAATTGATATATGGAATATTGATGAGAATAAAATTAAGGAAACACAATTAAATAACAATCAAAGTAATTTAGAAACAAATGATATTAAAATTTCTCAACCAAGTATTTTTGATCTACAACCTCAAAACGAGATTGAAACGGTTCAAGTAAGTTCATCCTTAAATTCTCAAGAGGTAAAAATAATAGGACTTTACGACCCTGAGGATTATGATCTAAAAATAGATTTATGGTCTAATTCAAATGGTGATCAATTAAAAAATCTCTTTTCAAATTTGGCAAAATTAGATCTTTCAAAAGATGCTTCGGAACTAATGAACATAGTTTTGTTAACAAATGCATATAATCCCAAAATAAATATTTCTGAGAATGAATTCTTAAAAATTAAATCTGATTGGCTTATAAAACAAGAAGATAAAAAATTAATTGAAGAATATTTAATTAAAAATCAGATATTAAATTTACATCCAAACCTCAGTAGATATTTAGTAGATCAGTATTTATCAGATGCAAATTTAGAAAAGGCTTGTAAATTATTTTTTGAAAATTCAAAAGTTATTATTGATGAATATCTTTCAAAATTTAATCTTTACTGCTTGATTAATGCTGGAAGAGTTGAAGAAGCACAATTAATATTAGATCTTAAAAAAGAATTAGGGTTTAATGATGAATATTTTGAAAAAAAAATAAACAATTTGTTTGGATATAATTTAGAGCCTGAATTAACTATTTCAGAGTCTTCTGTTTTAGATTTTCACTTAGCTCATAGGACAAATCCAAATTTTGTTTTTGAACCAAAAAAAAATACTGATCCAAAAATATGGAAATATTTATCTGCATCAAATTTATTATATAATGTTGCAGAGATAGATATCATTGAGGAAGATAAAATTTCTTTGTTAGAGCAAGCAACAAACGACAAAAATTATTTAGAACAAGATTTATTTTTATTATATAAAAAATTTCAATTTAATATAAATCAACTTTTAAATGCTACTGAGTCTTATAAATCATTATCTGATATAGAGGCTAGAGCATTAATTTATCAAAGAACCTTACTTGAATCAAACATCGACAAAAAATTTGAATTAATTAAGCTTTTAAAAGATCTTTTTATAAAAGCTGGATATCCGAATGCGTTTGAAAATGAGCTTAGAAAATTTTTAGAGGAAATAGACGTTAATGATGTACCTTCTAATTTTACTAAGTTTTACTCTGATAATATAAAACAAGAGGATAAAGAATTAAGTAGTATAAAGTTTAACAAAGATATTTTGCATCAATCCAGATTAGTAAATTATTTTAATGGAGATTTTGCAAAATCTAAAATTGAAAAAGATTTAAATAATTTTTTAAAAAAAATAAAAAAAGATAAGAAATATAATCTATCTAAAAAAGATATAATTTTAATTGAGTCAATGAAATCTGATGGTATTGAAATTTCAAAAAAATTTGAAAATTTATACATTATCAATGAGTCAGAGATGCCAACAGATATCCAAGTTTTGATAAATAACAATGAGGTTGGTTCTACACTTTTAAGAATAATTGAAGTAATTGGGCAAGATGAACTGGAAACTTTAGATGATGACACATTATATTTTATAATAAGTGCGTTAAATCAGCTTGATATTGATGTTATAAGAAATAAAATTTTATTAAAAGTTCTTCCTTTAAAAGTATAAAAATTATAATAAAATCATGTTATGGCTATCAGAACTATAATAACAGAACCCAATAAATTACTTAGACAAATTTCTGAACCAGTCAATGGTGTTGGTAAAGAAGAGCAAAAATTGATGGATGATATGCTTGAGACAATGTATGACGCAAACGGAATTGGTCTCGCAGCGATACAAGTTGGTGTACCAAAGAGAATTATTGTAATGGATATAAGTAAAGATGAGAATAAAAAAGATCCAAGATATTTCGTAAATCCAGTTATAAAAAATAAAGATCCAAAAAAAGTAACTTATGAGGAAGGATGTCTTTCTGTGCCAAATCAGTTTGCAGAAATTGATAGACCTAGTAAGTGTGAAGTAGAATATCTTGATTATGATGGGGAAAAGAAATTGTTAAAGGCAGATGGTCTTCTTGCAACATGTATTCAGCATGAAATGGACCATTTAGAGGGCATACTATTTATTGATTATCTTTCAAAATTAAAAAGATCAATAATAATTAAAAAATTATCTAAGAAAAAATCTACAGCAGCAATTCTTTAAACATGTTAAAGAAAATAGTTTTTATGGGCACTCCCATGTTCGCTGTTCCAATTTTAAAATCACTTTATCAAAATGGATATCCTATTTCTTGTGTTTATACACAACCACCTCAAAAATCTAAAAGAGGTCAAAAAATTAATAAATCACCAATTCAATTAATTTCAGAGACTTTAAATATAGAATTTAGAACACCAAATTCATTAAAAGAAAATTTAGATGAATTAGAATATTTTAAATCTTTAGAGGCAGATTTGGCAATAGTTGTTGCTTATGGTCAAATTATACCAAAGTCATATTTAAATTTTACTAAAAAAGGATTTATTAATATACATGCTTCTATTCTTCCAAAATGGAGAGGTGCTGCTCCTATTCAAAGATCAATTATGAATTTAGATAAAGAGACAGGAATTAGTATTATG
>CACFWD010000011.1 GCA_902569975.1 uncultured Pelagibacteraceae bacterium
CTTTCATTTTTGCCTCTAATTCTCTTGCTTTATCTAATATCTTTGAAAAATCTGTCATTACTCTCTATCTTTTTTAATTGTCTTAACATCAATTAATTCAGCATCTGAAAAATAATTTAACACAGTTTTATATAATTCAGAATTTTTCGCATTATTTATTAATTCTTCTTGCTTATTTTTCTCTTTATTTTTAATTGATATGTCTCCGTGTTTTTTACTAAAACTTATAATCCACCTTTGATTTGTCCATTCTAATAATTTTGTTGATAAGTTTTTAACGAAATCTTTATCCAGATTATCATTAAAAGAGATTTCAATCCTACAATTTTCAAATTTTACTAAATTTACATTTGTTTCAAGTTCATATTTAAGTTTCATTTCTTTTTTAATGATGCACAATTCTATTAATTCGTTAAGTGATTTTATAAATATTTCATTTTTTTGTTTGGCTTCAATATATGGTTTTAATTTTATTTTTTTTTCTTGGGTTACATTTTTAATTTGATTAACAGTTTCTTTATTCATTATGTTTGGTGAAATATCATTTTTTTCACCAGCATTATCATTATCTTTTTTTTCCTCATAATTTTGACTTTCATCCTTCGGTTTAAAATTTCTAATATGAATCAACCTTAATAAAAACATTTCAATTGATAAATGTTGATTTGAAACTATATCTAGTTCATTAAGTGTTTGAATTGTAAATTGCCAAAATAAAATCAAAACATCACTAGTAACATTATTTGAAATTTCTTTTATTTTGTTAAATTCTTCATCATTCAATGAAAAATTAGTACTTTCCAGTGTAAGTAAATTGATATTTTTAAAATAATATAAAATTTCTAAAAAATCATTTATAAAAATTTTTGGCTCTACACCTTGATCATAAATATTTCTATAAATTTTAATGACCTTGGCTTGATCACCTTTAAGAATTAAATTAAACATATCTATCAACTGAGATTTGTCGAAATAACCAAATAATTTTTGAGCTGAACTTAAATCTAATTCTTTACCATCATTAAGACTTAAAAGAGCTCTATCAAGTAATGAGAGAGCATCTCTCACAGATCCCTCAGAAATTTTAACAATTAGCTTTAAAGCTTCATCTGTAGCATTACCTTTTTCTTTATCTTTAATTTTTTTTATGAAATTTAATAATTCAGTTGACTTTATTCGAGAAAGGTCAAACCGTTGACACCTTGACACAACTGTTATTGGTATTTTTTTAATTTCTGTAGTAGCAAATATAAATTTTAAATATTCTGGTGGTTCTTCTAGAGTTTTTAATAAGGCATTAAATGCTTGCTTACTGAGCATGTGAACCTCATCAATTATAAAGATCTTAAATTTAGATGTAGTTGGTCCATATCTAGAAAATTCAATTAAATCTCTAACATCATCCACACCAGTCTTGCTTGCTGCGTCCATTTCAAGTACATCTATATGCCTTGAGCTTGCTATCGCTTCACAATTTTCGCATAAATCTTTTTTACACAAATTCTCTATACCATTCAAACAGTTCAAAGATTTTGCAATAATCCTAGCTATTGTTGTTTTTCCTATTCCTCTTATTCCAGTAAAAAGATAAGCATTAGGTACTTTATTAGCTTTAATCGAGTTTATAATTGTTTTAGATACAACTTCTTGACCTATCAAATCATCAAATGTTTTGGGTCTGTACTTTAGAGCTAAAACTTTAGTATTTTTAATCATTTTTAATTTTTTAGGAGACTAGAACCTGAATAACTGTCTCTACGACTGCTTCCGTTAAGATCTGGTCGGGTTCAAGCAGTATCCACCTCTAGCCTCCAGAACTATTATAGCAGTATTGTTTTCTAATCTACAAGAAAAGATTATGATTTTTTTTCTCTCACAGAGTCAGCTTCAAAAACACCAAGAACATGAAAATCTTGGCAATGAAGACCTAACTCCTCAAGTGATTTTTGGACTTTTTTATCCTCAATGTGTCCATCAAGATCACATAAAAAAAAGAATGAGTCGAAAGAATTTTTTTCGGGATAACTTTGTAATTTAGTTAAATTTACTCCATTAATGGCAAAACCTCCTAAAGATTGATAAAGAGCAGCTGGTTTGCTTTTTAATTTAAATAAAAAAGAAGTTATATACTTTTTTTCTCCGAACTCTGGTTGTATTAAATCTTTTCCCATAACTAAAAATCTAGTTAGATTTCCAGGTTCATTTTCAATATTTTTCTTAATTATTTCTAATCCATAAGTTTTGGCGCTCAAAGTGGAGGCTATTGCAGCTGAATTTTTTTGTTTATTTTTTGAGATCATTTCTGCAGAACCAGCCGTATCAGCTCTTATATGTTGGTTGAGATTATGTTTCTTAATAAATTTAGAGCACTGAGATAGTGCTTGAGCATGTGAAAATACATTTTCAATATCAGTTATTTTAGCTCCTGGTAATCCTAACAAATTATGCTCAATTTTCTGGAAGTACTCTGAGTGAATATTTAAACGATATTTAAAAATCAAATACTCAATCCCAATATTACCAGTAATTCTATTAGACTCAGGAATTACAATTTTTGAATTTATTTCCTTAGATGCTTTTAAAAAACACTCATCAAATGTCTTGCAAGGATTTATTTCTGCATTCGGATCTATTGCTAGTGATGCTAAATGAGAATAAGCTCCGAATGTGCCTTGAAAATAAATTTTACCCATAATTATTTATATTTCATTATTTTTTTTATAGCTAGATAATCTTCCTCTGTATCAACACCTATTGGTGATCTTTTGGCAAGTGATACGTTAATATTAATGTTATTATCTAAAGCTCTTAATTGTTCCAATTTATTATCTATTTCATTCTTAGACTGATTAAATGAAACAAATTTTTTTAACGTTTTTACTTCATAACAATAAATACCTATGTGATGGTAAACATTTCTCATATCCTGACCTATTAAATTTCTCATAAAAGTTTTTGCTAAAGGAAAAGAATCTTTATTTAAAGTATCTTTAATCTTAACCTTAACAATATTTTCATTATTATATATTTCATCATTATTAATTTGAGCAGCTAATGTTCCAATTTTTGATTTATTAAGCCTCATTTTATCATGTAATGTTCTGATATCATCAACATCAATATCGGGCTCATCTCCTTGAACATTCATTATAAAATCTATGTTTTTTTTATCTAATAACGTGAAGGCTTCGTAAATTCTATCTGTCCCTGTTTTATGTTTTCTAGAGGTTAAAATGGCGTTTCCACCATTTTTTTTAACATCATTTAAAATTTCTTTATCTTCAGCAGCTACCACAACTTCTCCAATTTTTGCACTTTCAGCTTTTTTGAAAACATGAGAAATGATTGATTTACCGTTTAGTTTAAGCAAGGGTTTTCCTGGCAGTCTGGTCGCCGACATTCTAGATGGTATAATTATTAATGTTTTCATAGGATATTTATATTTGTTAGATTATAAAGAGGGGCAAAATTGTACAGCAAAATATAAGATATTTAGAAATATTAATGTTATAGGTTCTTAAAAAATATCAAAAATGGATTCATTTGAAATTAATAAAGTTGTTGCTGCAATTCTTTTAGTTGCATTACTGATTATTGGAATTGGTAAACTCTCAGACGTAATATTTTATGTAGAAAAACCTGAAACACCAGGTTATGCAGTAGAAATAGAAAAAATTTCTACAAATACCATGCAGTCAACTTCAGGTGAAATTGAGGAAAAAGTTGATATTGCAGCATTAATGGCAATGGGAGATATTGCTACTGGAGAAAAAGTTTTTAAAAAATGTGCAGCTTGTCATTCAATTGTTAAAGGTGGAAAAAATAATATTGGACCTGCGTTATATAATGTTGTTGGAAGAAAAGTAGGAGCGATAAGTGATTATAAATATTCTAAAGCACTATCTGAATATAACAAAGAATGGACAATAGAAGAACTAAATGGATATTTAATTAAACCAGCAAAATGGATTAAGGGAACTAAAATGGCTTTCGCAGGTTTAAGAAAAGAAAAGGACAGAGCTTCGGTAATTAAATACTTAAATCAAAATTCAGATAATCCTATTTCTCTACCTTAACTTACCAAAACAATACAATAAGATACTTTTTTGTACGTGAACTCTATTCAAAGCTTGTAACCAAACTTTAGAGCTTTCACTTTTAAAAACTTTATCGTCAACCTCTGGGCCTCTTGGTAAACAATGTAGAAATGTACAATTTTTTTTTTGCATGACTCATTAATTCGCTGTTTATTTTAAAATTTTTAAATTCTTTAATTTTTTTTTTTTTATTAACTTTATCATTAAGGGATATTACTTTATCTGAAAATATAACATCGGCATTCTTTACTGCTTTTTTCGCCTCATTGAAAATATTAATTTTTTTATTTTTAGTTTTAGCCCAATCTAAAATAATTTTTTTAGGCTTATATTTTTTTGGACAACCTATATTCAATTTAAATGAAAATTTGACTGAAGCAGCAATTAAACTATTCAAAACATTATTTGCATCACCTATCCAAGCAATATTTAACTTTGAAATTGGTTTTTTTTTAATTTCTTCCACTGTGAAAACATCAGATAAAACTTGTGTTGGATGCGATGAGGGAGATAAACCGTTTATGATAGGAATTGATAAATATTTGCTAAAATTATCAACTTTTTTATCACTATCGGTTCGTAACATAAAACCATCTCCATACGTAGATAATATTTTTGCTGTATCTTCTAAAGATTCTCCTCCTTCTCCAAGATGTAATTCGTTGGACCTCAATGTAATTGTTCCACCACCCAATTGTTTAATTGCTAAATAAAAGCTTAATCTTGTTCTTAAACTTGATTTTTCAAACATTTGAACCAGTAATTTACCTTTTAAAGGTACATCTATATCTGGTTGTAATGTGTTAAGATTAAGCCTTCTTTGTTTTCTTTTTTTTGCATCAATTAAAATTTTTCTGAGATCATTAGCTGAAATATCTTTAAGATGAATAAAATTTTTCATTTAGTTAATAGGTAGAACAAACTTTATTTATTATTCTTAAGGCTAAATTAATCTCAGATTTTTTTACATTTAGTGGCGGTAAAATTCTAACAACATTTTCAGCTGCTCTAATTGTTAATAATTTATTATCCATTAATTTTTTTATAAAATTAGTTTGATCTTTATGCAATTGTAATCCTATCAAAAAACCTCTTCCTCTTACTTCTTTAATTATATTTGGATATTTATTTTTTATTTCATTTAATTGAGTTAAAAAATACTTCGAATTTGTCTTAACATTATTCAAAAAACTTTTTTTAGAAATAATATCAAAGACGGTATTTCCTATTTGCATTGCTAGAGGGTTTCCTCCAAAAGTTGAGCCATGAGTTCCAGCGATCATGCTCGAAGCAACTCTTTTATTCATTAAAACTGCACCCAAAGGAAAACCACCACCTATACCTTTTGCAATTGGAACAATATCTGGTTTAACTTTTGATTTTTCAAAAGCAAAAAAATCCCCTGATCTTCCAATTCCACATTGAACTTCATCTAAAATTAAAAGAATTTTTTTTTTGTCACATAATTTTCTTAGTTCTTTTAAACACCAATCTGGGATAACCTTTATTCCACCCTCTCCCATAATTGTCTCAATCATTACTGCCGCTGTATTTTTATTCAATAATTTCTTTAAAGATGAGTGATCTCCATATTCAAAATGATCAAAACCCTTAACTTTTGGTCCAAATCCCTCTGTCATTTTTTTTGACCCACTAGCATAAATTGCAGCTATCGTTCTTCCATGGAAAGAATTCTTAATACACAAAATTCTATTTTTATTTGGTTTACCTATTGAATAAAAGTATCTTCTCGCAACTTTTATTGCAGCCTCTGTGGCCTCGGTACCACTATTTTGAAACATCACAAAATCGGCAAAAGTTTTTTTTACAATTTTTTTTGCTAATTTTTCTCCCTCTGGAATAATAAATGCATTTGATACGTGCCAGATTTTTTTAGATTGATTATTTAAAGACCTAATTAATTTTGGGTGTGAATGACCTAGAGAATTTACAGCAATCCCTTGTACAAAATCTAAGTACTTTTTGCCATCAACAGAAATTAGAAAACTTCCTTTCCCTTTACTGAAAGCAATTTTTTTTCGGTTATAATTTTTTGCAAGAAAACTCATCATTGAATTAATTATTACTAAATAAATCTAAATCAAATAAATTGATTCAATTTTCGATTGAAAAAATAATAAATTAATAATTATAATTGTTAATAAGTTTCAAATAATCCTTGTTAATTTGAATTTAATAACACTATATAGTACTTTAAATTAAAACTAATACATTATATAGATAATTATGAGTTGGACTGATGAAAAAGTCAATAAATTAAAAGAATTATGGGGAAAAGGAAATACCGCAAGTCAAATTGCCGAAATAATCGGTGGAATAAGTAGAAATGCAGTAATTGGTAAGGCTCATCGTCTAAATTTATCCGCAAAAATAAAAACTAGAGCTGCTACATCAAATAAAAATTTTGATAATACCGTAGAGAAAAATAATATTCAGCCTAGAAGGGGTAGAAAAGGTAAGTTCAAATCCTTAATCATAGAAAAAGATTTTGAACCTGAAAATCCTAAGCAGTTAGAAGAATTAGATGAAAGTTCTTGTAAATGGCCAATAGGACATCCTGATGAGGAAAATTTTTACTTTTGCGGAAGATCATCTTTAAAAGATTTCTCTTATTGTAAATTACATTTACTTTATGCTTACCAACCTAAAGGTAAAAAAGAGGATGTGACTGATAAAGATGAAGTTCCAGACTTTATAGAAAAAAAAATTCACTCCGCTTAATTAAGTTCTCTTATTTTATTTTTCTAGATATCTTTCAGTTGAAAATTGTCCTCCTTGTCGCCACATATAAGCATATTTTTTTACCTCATCATTGAAAAATTTTTTGCTGGGTATTCCTATCTCATAATTACTTTTATATTTTCCTGATAAAATATTATCATATTTTAGTAGCCTCAATTGATCTTCAGTTAAAATGGGGCTCGGGAATATTTGAAATATTTTTGCAGACATTGATGCAAATGGTAACGGCATAGGAAACAACAACCTTTTTTTATCAATTAAAATTAAAAGTCTTTTGATGATTTCTTTAAAATTAAGAACTTCTGGACCAACACATTCAATTATTTTTGAATGGATATTTTTTGTAATAACACCATATATTATATCTGTTAGATCTGAACAATGAATAGGAGTAAATTTTGTTTTACCAGAGTAATATAATGGAAAAATCGGAAGTCTATTTAATAAAGTCATAAAATTTGTTGTGAAATTATCATCAACCGAGTAAACAACTGAGGGTCTCAGGATAGTTGAAAGAGGAAAGTTATCTAAAATATTTTTTTCTCCCTCTAGTTTGCTCTTGGCATAATTACTATCAGTTGCTTCATTAATTCCGAGAGCAGATAGATGTATAAAATTTTTTAGTTTATATTCTTTTGCTAACTTTGATAGCAAAGATGGAAAGAAAGTATGAATATTGTGAAAAGTATTGCCTTTTTTTTTCTCAAATAAAATACCAATTAAGTTTATACAAACGTCCGTTTTAGAGAATAAATCTCTTATTTTTTTTTCATCATAAATATTTGCTTCGACAATATCGATATAACCAGCATTTCCTTGAGTTTTTATTATATAACTTTTTTGATGTATATTTCTTGTAACTACAGTTACTTTGATATTATTTTTGGTTAATTTTCTGATCAAGTATCGTCCTATTTGACCACTACCACCAAAAATTAGACAATTTTTAGGTTTCATATATATATTAATTATGAGTATTGATATTAAACTTCACAAAAACGATTTACCAGATGAATTAGAATTAGGCAATGTAATAGCAGTTGATGGAGAATTCATGGGTTTGAATGTGAAAAGAGATCCACTGTGTTTAATTCAAATCTCCTCTGGAAACTCCGACGCACATATAGTTCAATTAGATAGGTCTAGTTATAATGCTCCAAATTTAGTTAAAATATTATCAAATCAATCGATTACGAAAATTTTTCATTTTGGGAGAGCAGATATCGCCCACATAAAACATTATTTAAATACAGATACAAATAATATTTTGGATACTAAAATTGCATCAAAACTAGCACGCTCCTATTCCGACAACCACTCTCTAAAAACGTTGATCAAAGAATTTATAAATATAGATATTAGTAAACAGTTTCAAAATTCTGATTTTGGAGGAGAATTAACAACCGCTCAACTTAAATATTGTGCTAATGATGTAATTTATCTCCATAAAATTCATGATGAACTTAAAAAGATACTAATTAGAGAAAATAGGATTGAACTATACAATAATTGTTTAAAGTTTTTGAAAACAAGAGTCGAACTTGACTTAGCTCTTTTTAGAGATGATATTTGGTCACATTAAAAATGAAAAAAGATATTAGCCAAATAGGGAAAGAAGTTATTGATCTTCAAATTAAAGCATTAAAAAAATTAAGAAATTCAATTGATGATCAATTTGTAGAAGCGGTTAAAAAAATTATAAATTGTAAATCAAAAGTTATTATTTGTGGAGTTGGAAAAAGTGGAATAATTGCATCTAAAATATCAGCAACATTAGCATCTGTTGGAACTCCATCTTTTTATATTTCTGCTAATGACTGTTCGCATGGAGATTTAGGCAGAATATCAAAAAAAGACATAATTATATTAATTAGTCATTCAGGGAATTCTGATGAATTAAAAAATATTATCAATTATGCAAAGTCAAATAAAATAACTTTAATTGGAATAGTCTCAAATAAACAATCGAATTTATACAATGGGTCAAATATAAAATTATTGATACCAGATGTACAAGAATCTGGTTATGGTATTGTGCCAACATCCAGCACTACTTCTCAATTATCATTAGGAGATGCTTTATCTATTGTCTCAATGAAATTAAAAAAATTTAGTAAACTAGATTTTAAAAAATTTCATCCTGGAGGTAATTTAGCTATTAAATTAAAAACAGCTTCTGATCTAATGTTAACAAAAAACAAGATTCCTTTTGTTAATGAAAATGAAATTATTAAAAATGCTTTAAAAACACTAAATAAAAAAAAACTTGGTTTTATAATAGTCAATGATAACCAAGGATTGAACTCAGGTATATTTACAGACGGAGATCTAAAAAGAGCACTTCAAAAGAAGAAATATTCTGAGAAATCTAAGATAAAAAATATTATGACTAAAAAACCGTATTCAGTTGAAGAAAACACTTTGCTTACAGATATTCTTACAAAAATGAACAAAAAAAAAATCACAAGTATTTGTGTTTTTAATAAAAGCAACAAGAAAAAAACAATTGGTGTGATACACATACATCAAATTTTGAAGTTTTTGAAATATTAAGAATGAAGAAAATTTTACAGTCTTTACTTATTCTAATTCTAGTATCTAGTATAGCAATATTTTACCATACTTTTTTTAAACAAAATGAAAATACAGCGGTAATTTTAGATGAAAATATTGGCTCCACAGAAAATAATGTTGTGAAAAATTTAAAATATAAAATTACAGTTAGAGAAAATAATAATTATCAAATATCTTCTGAAATGAGTGAAATAATTTATCAAAATGGCATAGAGCTAGTCTTAATGGAAAGAGTATCAGCAATATTAAAAGATAACAAAGATAAAACTTTATTTATCAATTCAGATAAGGCTGTTTATAATAGTAATAATTTTAACACAACGTTTGATAATAATATTAAAATTAGTTACTTAAATAATAAAATTTCTGCTGATAAAATGATTTTAAACTTTCAAAAAAATTTAATATCAGTATCTAACAACGTAAAATTTGTTGGTCCAGAGGTATTTTTGGAAGCAGATAACATTGTCATAGACTTAGTTACGAAGAAAATGAATATATCTATGAATAATGATAATGAAGATGTTTTAATCTCATCATTAAAATAATGTCGAATTTAAAAAAATTTAGAATTAAATCATATAAAATTAATGAAAAAATTTTAAAAGTTGAAAAATTATCCTTAAAAATTGAGAATAAAATAATTTTGGATGATTTTGATTTAGAGCTAAATCATGGACAAATTTTAGGCCTACTTGGTCCTAATGGTGCTGGAAAATCAAGTTTATTTAATTTGATTATTGGTTTGCTTAAACCAAACTCAGGTTCAATAATAATAAACTCCAAAAAAGTTAATGAATTTCCAATCTATACTAGAGCAAAACAATTTCAAATTGGTTTTGTTCCTCAGCACGGAGGTTACTTTCATGATCTTACAGTTTATGAAAATCTTAAATCTATTTCTGAAATAACAATTCAAAACAAGTCTGACATAGAAGAAAAAATAAATTTTCTAATTGATAAATTTGAACTAAGTAATATTAAAAACGCTAAAGCAGATTATTTATCTGGAGGTCAAAAAAAAAAATTAGTAATTGCAATGGCATTAATTTCTAATCCAAAAATATTATTACTTGATGAACCATTTGCTGCTTTAGATATAATGACAATAAAAATGCTTCAAGAAATTATTGTAAATTTACAGAGTGCTTCTGGTGTTTCTATTATACTTTGTGACCATCAAGCGAGGGATTTATTAAATTGTGTTGATGCTGCTGCAATAATTCATAATGGAAAAGTAGTTGCGCAAGATACCCCTTCAAATTTAATTCAAGACATAAATGCTCAAAACGCTTATTTTGGAGACTCATTCAAAATAAATTAATTTTATAAAATCATGAACAATTCAATTTCAATAAGAAAAGTTATTAAACCATTTAACAAAAAAATTTATATAGAAGGAGATAAGAGTATATCTATAAGATGGGCACTTATTGCGTCTCAATGTACTGGAAAATCAACTTCTTTAAATCTTCTAAAATCAGAAGATGTTTTGAGTACATTAAAGTGTTTGAAAAAACTAGGTGTAAAAATAAATCTTTTTAAAGATCGTTGTGAAATTTTTGGATTAGGTATTAATGGGTTTAAATATAAAAAAAAAATAATTCTTAATGCTGGAAATTCAGGAACGCTAGCAAGACTTATTATGGGCTTATTAGTTCACTCTAGTTACAAAATTAAAATAATAGGTGATAAAAGTTTATCAAAAAGAGATTTTTTGAGAGTTATAAAACCATTGAAAAAATTTGGAGCAAAATTTAAGTCAAATAATGGCAAACTCCCAATTACAATAGAAGGTACAAATAAAACCCAACCAATTAAATATTTTGAAAAAAGGGGTTCAGCCCAATGTAAAAGTGCAGTGATGTTGGCTGCGCTTAATACAAGAGGTGAGACTATTATTAAAGCAAAAAAATCTAGAAATCATAGCGAATTAATTTTCAAATATTTAAATTTAAATATTAAAACTAAAAAAACAAAACATTTTGATCTAATTAAGATTAAGGGAGGAAAAAAAATTAAAACTTTTGATTATAAAATACCATCAGATATAAGCTCGGGATCTTTTTTTATAGTTTTAACTACCTTAACGAAAAATTCAAAATTAAATATTAAAAATGTAAATATAAATCCAACAAGAATCGGTATTTTAAAAATTTTGAAGATGATGGGAGTAAAAGTTGTTTTAAAAAATATTAAGAATTATAAAGAGGAAAAAATTGCAGACATACATGTAAAAAGCACTAATAATTTAAAATCAATAAATTGTCCTTCAAGCTTGAACAGCTCAGCTATTGATGAATTTTTATTAATTTTTTTACTTGCTGCAAAAGCTAAAGGAGTATCTTACTTTAAAAATTTATCTGAGTTAAATCATAAAGAGAGTCCTAGATTAAAATGGGGATCAAAAATTTTAAATTTAATTGGAATTAAGACGATTACAACAAAAGATTCCATCAAAATATTTGGAAATCCAAATTTGAATATTAGTGAAAATAAAAAAATAATCATAAAAAATTATTTAAAAGATCACAGAGTATTTATGACTAGTGTAATAGCAGCATTAACATTTGGTGGTAAATGGATTATTTGTGATAAAGATTCCATAAAAACTTCTTTTCCATCATTTTTGAAAATTATAGATAATTTAAAAAAGTAATTTAATTAACTCTTAACGCTCAAAAAAATAAGAAAGCTTATAATTATTGCCAATTTTTACTAATAATTAATGATATTTGCTATTGATTCTAACTAGAATTTTATCTAAAAGACCGTGATTTTAAAAAATAGATAAAGAATTTAACAATTTAATGGAAATATATAAAGATTTAACTAATCCTGCTTCTCAAGAATTTGAAAAATTATTAAATAGCCAACTTTCCAAAGTTAATATTGAAGAGGGAAAAATCATTAGCGGTAAAATCAATAAGATTACTGAAAAATTTGTATTTCTTTTTGTAGAGGGTTTAAAAAGTGAACCTGTGCTAGATATAAATGAGCTTAAAAACATGGGGCTTTCAGATAAAATAAAAGTTGGTGAGACAATTCCAGTCCTTTTAGAAAAGATAGAGGATAAAAACGGGGAAGTTTTAGTTTCTGCAAGTAAAGCTCAAAAGATTAAAGGATGGGACAAATTAGTAGAGGCTTATGAAAAGAACGAGCCAATCATGGGCAAAATTACATCTAAATGCAAAGGTGGATGTATCGTTGAACATATTGATACTGGTTCTTTAATGTTTTTACCAGGATCTCAAATAAGCGACAAACCTTTAAAAGATATAAGTCATTTAATGAACGAACCTCAAAAGTTTGCTCTAATCAAATTAGATAAAGTGAGAGGTAATGCTTGTGTATCAAGAAGAGAAATTATTTCCTCTTTTAAAAAAGAGGACAAAGCGAAAATCATAGAAAAATATAAAGTTGGGGATATAATTAAAAATGCAGAAGTAAAAGGATATAGTTCATTTGGATGTTTCTTTAACGTTAATAATGAGCTTGATGTGTTAGTGCATTTACAAGAGATCTCTTACTCAAGGGTCAATCATCCAGATGAAGTTTTTAATATTGGGGAGAAACATGATTTAAAAGTTATTTCTGTTGATAAAGAAAAACTACAAGTTGGCTGTTCTGTTAAACAATTGTCACCAGATCCTTTTGAGCATATTGAAAATTATGAACTCAATAAAAATTATAAAGCTAAAGTTGTAAAAATCATGGATTTTGGTGCGTTCTGTGAATTAGAGCCAGGCCTTACAACATTACTTCACTCAAGTGAATTAAGTTGGACAAAAAAAAATATTTCAGCTAAAAAAATGTTTAAAGTAGGTGATGAAATTGATTGTGTAATTACAGAAATTGATAAAGAAAAAAGAAGAGTAGCAATATCACATAGACTTACGAAAAAAAATCCATTTGAACTCTTTGAGAAAAAATATCCAATCGGAACAGTTGTTGAAGGAGAAATTGTAAATAAGAATGAGTACTCTTTGTTTGTAAAAGTAAAAGATTTAGATATTGACACTTTTTTACACTGCAATGATCTAACTTATTTAAATAATGGTGAGGAAGAGCTTACTAAATATAAAAAAGGTGACAAATTAAAAGTAAAAGTTCTTGAAATTAAAACTTCAGAACAAAAAATTAGAGTTGGATTACGACAAACGCAACCAGACCCATTTGACTGGTTTAGTGATAAAAAAGTAAATCAAACCATCACGGTAAAAATAATATCAACAGACAACAAAGGATTAATTGTTAGACCTGAAGGTTGTGAAATGGATTTCCAAATTAAAAAATCGCAAATAGCAATTAATGTGGCCGATGCTAGACCAGCGAGATTTACCGGTGGTGAAAGAATAGACTGCGCAATTTCTGAACTAGATTTAGATAAAAGGAAAGTAACCTTAAGCATCAAGCTCCTTGAGGAAATTGAGAAGAAAGAGGCTTTGGAAAAATATGGTTCTGAAGGTTCTGGTAAAAACCTTCCTTTCTCGTCACTATCTGAGGATTTAAAGAAAAAAGACGAAGAAAAAGGATAATTTAAAGAATATCAAATTGGCTATTGTAAAATCAAAGCTTTTAAAACAACTCTCTCAGAATTACCCAAATTTTTTAAAAAAAGATCTCGAAAAATTTACTGAGATAATTTTACAGGAAATAAAAAGAACGCTTAGGCGTGGTGAAAGAGTCGAGCTTAGAGGATTTGGTGTATTTTCTACCAATAAACAAAAAGCAAGAATTTCAAGAAATCCAAAAACTGGAGAAAAAGTTCATACCCCAGAAAAAAAAACTATTCACTTTAAAATGTCTAAAGACTTGTTTAATAAATTAAACAATGAAAAAGAATAAAATATTCATAGCTTGTGACAGCACAAATATTCTAAGAATCAGAGAAATAATAAAAAAATCAAAAACTTCAAAATTAAAAATAGGTTACAAATTTGGATTAGAGTTTTTAAATTCAAAAAATGGAAGAAAGTTTGTTTCAAAATTAAAAAATCAAATAACCTTTGGAGATTACAAATTTTCAGATATCCCAAATACTTGTTCCTCAGCTATGATGGCAATTAAAGATCTCAAATTCAATTATTGCACGATACATATTAGTTCAGGATTAGAGGCATTAAAAGCAGCTAAGCAAGTAGCTGGTAAAACTAAATTAGTAGGAGTAACAATTCTAACATCTTTGAATAATAAAGCTCTTAAAGAAATTGGTTTTAATAAAGATGTTAGAAAATTAGTTTACTATCAAGCTAAGTTGGCAAATAAAGCAAAATTAGATGCTATTGTTTGTAGTGCACAAGAAGTTAAAATAGTTAGAAAAGTATTTAAGAAAGAAATTATAACTCCTGGAATAAGATTTAATTCAAAATTAAATGATCAAAAAAGAGTCTTAACACCTAAACAGGCGTATAAAAATGGAAGTGATTGGTTGGTAATTGGCAGACCAATTACTAAAGGCAGTATTAAAGAGAATATTCAAACATTAATCAATCATTTAAGCTAATGATAGGTTGTAAGATTTGTGGCGTTTCAGATCCCGATACTCTTAATTTTATAATTAACCATCAATATCCGCCTCAATTTATTGGGTTTATTTGTAATTATAAAAAAAGCCCAAGATTTGTTGAGATTAAAAAGTTGAATGAACTATTAACTATAGATAAAAAAAAATCTAATTTTGTAGCAGTGCTGGTTAAACCTAATCAAGAAATCTTAGAAAAAATTAAAGATCTCCCCTTTGATTATTACCAAATTTATGACTGTACACCTGAAGAAATCAAAAAAATTAAAGAAAAATATAATAAAAAGATTATTACTGCTTTAACTGTAATAAATGAAAGTGATGTTCAAAAATATCATTTATTTTCTGAGGTTACTGATATTTATTTATTTGATAGTAAAGGCTATGAAAAAAGTATGGCTTTTGATCATGGTCTTATTAAAGAAATAAAGATTAACAAACCATTAATGATTGCAGGTGACATTCAAATAAATGACCATCTTGAAAATTATAAAAAAATAGCAGATATTATAGATATATCTGGGGGTCTGGAGACTTCTGGGTTAAAAGATAAATCCAAAATAGATATATTTTTAAATAAGATAAAACAAATACGTAATGAAACTTAAAAAAGGAATTCCTTTAATTGATCAGCATGATCAACATGGCTTTTGGGGTGGTAAATTTGGAGGAAGTTTTATTCCTGAGACTTTAAAAAAACCTGTAGAGGATTTAACAAATGAATTTAAAAAACTAAGAAAAGATAAAAAATTTCTCAAGCAAAGAGATTTTTATTTCAAAAATTATATTGGAGCTCCTACCTCATTTGTAAAACTTAATAATTTAACAAACCATCTAGGTGGTGCTCAGATTTGGGCAAAAGTTGTCTCTGAAGCAAATGGAGGTGCACACAAAATATATAATGCAACTGTTCATGCGCTTATTTGTAAAACAATGAATAAAAAATATATAGTTGGAGATACTGGTGCTGGATATGCAGGAAAAATGTTAAGTATGGCAGCTAAAAAATTTGGCCTTAAATGCAAAATATTTATGGGTGCAAAGGATATTAAAAGACAAAAACCCAACTGTGATGCGATGAGAAAAAATGGAGCTGAAATAGTCCCTGTTTATTCTGGAAGCCAAACGTTAGTTGATGCTGTAAGTGAATGTATGAGATATTGGGTATCAAATTGTGATAACACTCATATGTGTGTTGGAAGCACTGTTGGTCCAAATATATTTGTTAAAATTTGTGGCTGGAGTACAGCACAAATTTCTAGAGAACTAAAACTGCAACTAAAAAAAGAATTTAAAAAGATACCAAATAAAATAAAATTAATTAACTGTGTTGGGGGTGGAAGTTCAGCATATGGATTTTGGAGTGAATTTATTG
>CACFWD010000012.1 GCA_902569975.1 uncultured Pelagibacteraceae bacterium
TAAACCCAGAGTGGCTGGTTATGCTTGGAGTATGTACTCACTTAGGTTGTGTTCCTTTAGATCAAAAAGGTGAATACAATGGATGGTTTTGTCCTTGTCATGGTTCTCACTATGATATTTCAGGAAGAATAAGAAAGGGACCAGCTCCGACTAATATGGAAATTCCTAAATATGAATTTGTTAACGCTAATACAATTAAAATTGGATAATTATTATGAGTGATCACGAATACACACCGAAATCAAAATTTGGAAAGTGGTTTAATGATCGTTTACCACTATTAACTCTTGCTAATCACTTAACTGATTATCCGACACCAAAAAATTTAAATTATTGGTGGACATTTGGTGGAATATTAACTTTTTGTTTAATTACACAAATTGTAACAGGTTTAGTTCTTGCAATGCATTATATTGCTCATGCTGATATGGCTTTTGATAGTGTCGAGCATATAATGAGAGATGTTAACTATGGTTGGTTAATCAGATATATTCATGCAAATGGTGCTTCAATGTTTTTTTTAGCTGTTTATATTCATATTTTCAGATCATTATTTTATGGTTCTTACAAAGCTCCTAGAGAAATAATTTGGATAATAGGTATCATCATTTATTTATTAATGATGGCAGCTGCATTTTTGGGTTATGTACTTCCATGGGGTCAAATGAGTTTCTGGGGTGCAACTGTAATTACAAATCTATTTAGTGCAATTCCTTTAGTAGGTGAGGGTATCGTTACTTGGTTATGGGGAGGCTATTCAGTTGATAATCCTACTTTAACAAGATTTTTTACACTTCACTATCTAATACCTTTTTTAATTTTAGGTTTAGTTGTCCTTCACATATGGGCACTTCATGTACCTGGAAATAATAATCCAGTTGGGATTGATATTAAAAAACCTTCAAAAGATACAGTGCCATTCCATCCATACATTGTAATAAAAGATGGTTTTGCTTTACTAATGTTTATGATTGTTTTTGCATTTTTTGTCTTTTATACACCGAATATTTTAGGTCATGCAGATAATTATATTGAGGCTAATCCACTAGTTACGCCGGCACACATTGTTCCTGAGTGGTATTTATTACCATTCTATGCAATTTTAAGATCGGTTCCAGATAAACTTTTAGGAGTAGTTGCAATGTTATCTGCTATTTTAATTTTAGCTGCTCTTCCGTGGCTTGATACTTCAAAAATTAGATCAGCAGTGTTTAGACCTTTATATAGA
The DNA here is from genome assembly GCA_902569975.1 of uncultured Pelagibacteraceae bacterium. GTDB lineage: Bacteria > Pseudomonadota > Alphaproteobacteria > Pelagibacterales > Pelagibacteraceae > Pelagibacter. Next base: position 1,229 of record CACFWD010000012.1, read on the forward strand.
CAATTTTATTGGATCCTTGTCGCTGATGTTTTGATCCTTGGATATGTGGGTGCAATGCCAGCGGAGGGTTTATATCTGTTGGTCGCTAGGGTAGCTACAGCATATTATTTCTTACACTTTTTAGTGATACTACCAGTTTTGGGTTGGAAAGAAAAAACTCTCCCAATTCCATTAAGCATTACTGAACCGATACTAGGTGGTTCGCCTAATTTAGCTACAGCAAAAAACAAGGAAAGTTCAAATTAATTAGTGAAAAATTTTTTTAAAATATTTTCATTTATAATCCTATTTTCTGGACTTTCATTGAGTACTCAAGCTGCAGAAAAAGTTGAATATTTAAAAACTGATTGGAGCTTTAAAGGTCTCTTTGGAAAGTTTGATAGAGCTGCACTTCAAAGAGGATATCAAGTTTACACAGAGGTATGTTCCTCTTGTCATTCGATGAAATATTTAAGTTATAGAAACTTAGCTGAAAAAGGGGGACCAGAATTTTCTATAGAGCAAGCAAAAGCTATTGCTGCATCTTTTGAGGTCAAAGATGGACCTAACTCTGATGGTGATATGTTTACTCGTCCAGGTAGATTATCAGATAAGTTTGTAATGCCTTATGATAATGTTCAAGCTGCTCAAGCAGCAAATGGGGGTGCATACCCACCAGACATGTCTGTATTAGTTAAAGCAAGAGGAGGTGGGGTAGATTATATTTACTCATTGCTTCAAGGATATGAAGACCCACCAGCTGGAGTTACTTTAGATGATGGTGTCTATTATAATAAATATATGTATGGGAATAAAATAAAAATGGCTAATCAGTTATCAGATGGATTAGTAGAATACTCAGATGGTACGACAGCTTCTGTTGAACAAATGTCAAAAGATGTAACAACGTTCTTGATGTGGTCAGCTGAACCTCATTTAGAGTCAAGACATCAAATGGGTTTCAAAGCTATTTTGTATTTAATTATTTTAACAATCCTAGTTTATTTTAGTATGAAAAGAATATGGTCACGTATTGAAACGGAAGTTTAGAACGTCTCCATCCTTAACTATATAATCTTTTCCCTCTAATCTCATTTTTCCGTTATTTTTTGAATTTACCCAACCACCATTAGATATGAAATCATCGTAAGAAATAGTTTCAGCCCGAATAAATCCTTTTTCAAAATCAGTATGAATTTCACCTGCAGCTTTTGGAGCGGTACAATTTTTCTCAATTGTCCATGCTCGAGTTTCTTCGGGTCCAGATGTAAAGTATGTATCTAGGTCAAGAATTTCGTAACCTTTCTTAATTAATTTATTCAATCCAATTTCTTTTAATCCAATCATTTCCATATAATTTTTTTTCTCATTACTATCCAATTCATTTATTTGATTTTCTATGTCCGCAGAAATGATTAAAGTATTGTTGTTTCCATACTTATCAATAAATGACTTAGTATAATTATTTCCACTATGAACACTTTGTTCATCAACGTTACAAACAAAAATTTTAGGTTTTAACGATAATAACCCAGATTGATTAAGTTGCTTTTTAGTAAATTGAGTTTTTAAATCATCAAAACTTTTATTATTATTTATACAATCCATAGCTATTTCAAGAATTTTGATTTGATCCTCATCAACATTTTTTTTGTTATTTTTTTCTAACCTTTTTTGAATAGACTCAAGATCTGCAAGCATCATCTCTGTTTCTATAATTTCTATATCTCTTACCGGGTCAACGGAAGGGTTAACATTTTGAATATCATTAGAGTCAAAGCACCTGATCATGTGAATAATTGCATCAACTTCTCTTATATGAGAAAGAAATTTATTACCTAATCCCTCACCTTTAGATGCTCCTTTTACCAGTCCAGCAATATCAACAAAAGAGATAGTGGTATTGATTATTTTTTTTGATTCTGAAATTTTAGCTAAATTATTTAATCTTTCATCAGGAACTATTACAACTCCAATATTTGGATCAATTGTACAAAAAGGAAAATTAGCTGCCTGTGCCTTACTAGAATTAGTTAGCGCATTGAAAAGAGTTGATTTACCAACATTAGGTAATCCAACGATCCCACATTTAAAACTCATTATTTATTATTTACAGTACTAGAAAATAAATCTAATTTTTTTTTAATTAGCTCTCCAATTGAATCTGTTATATTTTCAGAAATCTTGTCGATACCAACAAGCTCATCTTCATCAAAATTTTGCAAAACATAATCACTTATTTCAATTGGAGTTGTTGGTTTTCCTATACCTACTCTTACCCTAAAATAATCTTTGCCAATAAATTTATCTATTGAGGCAATTCCATTATGTCCAGCATTTGATCCACCGAATTTTGCTTTAATTTTACCAAATTCAATATCTAGATCGTCATGAAATACTATTATGTCTTCTGCATCAAATTTAAAATATTCTATTAATTCTCTAATGCAAATTCCAGAATTGTTCATAAAAGTTAGGGGTTTGATTGCATAAATTTTTTCACCCTCTATGTTACCAGTGGTTAGCAATCCTTTAAATTTTGGTTTTTGTTTCGATAAGCCAAATTTTTTGTTTATTGTATCAATAATTTTAAAACCAACGTTATGTCGATTATTTTCACTGTCTGGTGTTGGGTTGCCAAGACCTACAAATAAAAGCATAAATTTTTATTTAAATAAGATTAAAGTTTAATTGATTATTTTTTTGATTCCGTAGCTTTTTTATCAGCAGGCTTTTTATCATCAGTTTCTTTTTTATCGCCTTCTTTTTTATCACCCTCCGCTGTTGGTTTTTCGCCATCTGCGGCTGCTGATTCTGTACCCTCTGCTCCCTCTTCACCTTCTGCCGCCTCAGCTTCGGCAGGTTTTTCTGGTTCTTTCATCACAGTTGGAGCTGCTAAGGTAGCAATAACAAAGTCTCTCCCTTGAATAGTTGGAACTACATCACTTTCTAATTTAACAGATGAAATCTTAAAGCTTTCTCCAATATCTATACCGTCTAAATCAAGAGTTAATTTTTCAGGAATTTTTTCACTTGGACATTTTAGTTCAACTTTTCTTCTTACAATATTAAGTACACCACCTCTTTTAAGTCCTGGTGATTTTTCATGATTAATAAATTCCACCGGCACTTCAATTCTAATCTTAACCCCCTGGATAACTCTTAAAAAATCAACATGTACTGGCTCATCTGTCAGTATATCATAGGTAACTTCCCTCGGTAGTACATTTTGATTTTTACCATTTATTGAAAGTGTAATTATATTTGACAAAAAGTTTTCTTTTTCCATCGTTGATTTAAGAATTTTTTTTGAGATAGAAATTTTTTCATTTCCCTCTTTACCTCCATAGATTATGGCTGGGACATCACCATTATTTCTAATGGCACTTAACTGACCTTTAGTCTTATTGTCTCTTACAGTTGCATTTAGTGAAATCATAAAAACACAGGTTTTTAGCCCATGTTATAGAATAACTCAAGGTAATTATTTAAATAAATCTGATACTGAAGTTGAATTAGATATCCTTTTTATAGCCTCACCCATCAACCCAGAAATTGACAAAACTTCAATATTTTTAGCATTTTTAACTTTTTCTACATTGTCAATTGTATCAGTGATTACCAAATTTTTTATAACTGAATTTTTTATCTTTTTAACTGCATCTCCACTTAGAACTCCATGTGTAATATAAACATACACTTCTTTTGCACCTCTATCTTTGAGAGCTTTAGCAGAATTAATGATTGTTCCACCTGAATCTATTATATCATCAACAATTATACACGTCTTATCTTTAACGTTCCCAATAATATTCATTACTTGAGATTGCCCTGGTTTAGGCCTTCTTTTATCTACAATAGCCAATCCAACATTCAATAATTTTCCTAGTGCTCTAGCTCTTTCGGTTCCACCAACATCTGGTGCAACACAAATTAAATTTTTACTTTTTATTTTTTTCTTTGCATGTCTTGCAAATATAGGTGTTGAAAATAAGTTATCGACTGGTAAATCGAAAAATCCCTGAATTTGACCAGCATGTAAATCAACTGTTACTACTCTATCCGCTCCCGCTTTTGTAATCAAATTAGAAACTAATTTAGCTGAGATAGAAGTTCGTGGCACAACTTTTCTATCTTGTCTTGCATAGCCAAAATATGGAATTACAGCTGTAATATTTTTAGCAGATGATCTTTTAAGAGCATCAATACAAAGTAATAATTCCATTAAATTATCATTTGCAGGTGATGAGATAGATTGAATTATAAATATACTGTTACCTCTAATGTTTTCGTTAATTTCAATATAAATTTCTCCATCAGAAAATTTTCTAATACTTGAGTTTACAAGTTTAGATTTCATGAATTTAGCAATTTTTTTGCTTAGTGGTTTATTGCTGTTTCCGGATAATAATTTCATTAAAAAAAACCTAATTAAGCATAATTATTGAAATATTTCTACCATAATCATCATGATTTAACCTCAAAGCTCTTCTAGCACTAAAGAAATTATTGTTAATATTAAATGTATCAATATTTATTGTTTCAATATTTTTTATTTTATTCTTTAAAAGACAAGATTTTACATAATTAGGCAAATTAAAATATAGCTTTTTATTCTTTACTTTAAAAAATTTATTATTTTTTTTATCTTTTTTAATAAATTTCTTTTTAAAGTCTATTTTAACTTCATAATTTGAAACAGAAATAGCTGGCCCAATGGCTGCAGTAATATTTTTGGGGTCAGAGCCTTTTTTGATCATAAATTTTATTACTTTACTTATTATACCTTTGTATGCTCCTTTCCAGCCAGCATGAATTGCTGCAATAAAATTGTTTTTTTTATCACAGATCAATAAAGGCACACAGTCAGCAGTTAAAATACCAATGGGTAAATTTTTCTTATTAGTAATTACCGCATCTGCTTTTGGTTTAGATTTAAATTTACTTTTTTGATCAATATAAACAAACTTATTGCTATGTATTTGATGAACTAAAAAAATATTTTTAGCAGTTTTACTTATTTTTTTTACTACTATTTTTAAATTTTTTTTTACATTTGATGGATTATCATTTGAGCCCTGACCACAATTTAAACTATTATATACTTTTTTTGATTTACCACCAATTTTATTAAAAAAACAATGTCTAATATTTTTTATTTTTAAAAGTTTTTTTGATTTGATCAATTTGCAAAACCTGTACTAAAATTATTTTTTTTCTTTTTAATAAGCATTACTTTAAATAATTCACCCATTTGCTTTTCATCAATCAAACGTTTTACTCTATAAAATAAATCTGCTTTTCTAGAAAATACTATATTTTTACTTATTATTTTAGCTCTTTCAGTAATTCCCATATTCATCAAAAATTTTTTTTGGTTTGTAAAAATTGAATTAATTGCACTAAATTGATCTATAAATTTTTCAAAGGAATTAAAATTTATGTTATAAGTAATATCAGAGTCTCCTATATTCTCTAAAATATTTGAATATTTATGATTATTTACCGCTTGAAGAGTTTCATGCATTTTAGTGTCGGCATAACCATAATCTATTATTAACATTCCCCCATCGTTTTTTTGTATCGTTTCGCAAATAAACTTTAAATATTTAAAGGTGTCTGGAGAATACTCAATAATACTCTGATTTTTGGATATTTCAAAATTTAAATTTTTTTCAATTTTTTGTATATCAATTTTTTCTTCTTTAAACTCAGCTTTTTTTGGATCATTTAAATCTACAAATCTTTCAATCCATCCATCTTTTTTTTTAAAAAATTGTTTAATTGGAATTGCATCAAAGAATTCATTAGCTAAAAAAATAGTAGGTTTTGTATTTATTTTTTCCAAATTTAATAACCATGAAAACTTTTTAGAATTTAAATTTTTTCTTTGTTCATTAATTAAAAAATCACTTTTCTCGTGTATTATAAAATTACAAGCATTGTGACACTCAGGAAAATTTATAAGAGTTTCATTAATTACTTTCATCATTTCACCATTTCCAGCACCTAACTCTAGTAAATTAAATTGTTTTGGAGAGCCTAAACTTTTCCAAAAAGTAAAAGTCCAAACTGCAATTATTTCAGAAAAAAGCCTGGTAATATTTGGGGCAGTAATAAAATCACCATCTTTACCAAAGGGATTTTTCTTCATGTAATATCCAGTATTTTTATCGTAAAGAGCTAAATTAATAAATTGATCTAATGGTAAATTATTTCTTTTAGCGATTTTCATATTTTAAATAAAATAAAATTACTCCCAAAAATATAAATATTAAACTTATAATTTGTCCCATTGATAAGTTAAAAAATATATAACCGAGTTGATCATCTGGTACTCTATAAAATTCAACAAAGAATCTGAAGATTGAATAAAATATTAAAAATAATCCAGAAATTAAGCCAGGTTTATATAAAAACCTATTTCTGAAATAAATTAATATTAAAAATAAAACCAATCCTTCTAGCATTGCTTCATATAATTGAGAGGGATGTCTAGGAAGATTATCTACATTAATGAATATCACTGCCCATGGTACATTTGTTGTAAACCCATATAATTCTGAATTGATAAAATTTGCTATTCTCCCAAAAAAAATACCAATTGGAGACACTAAAGCAACCACGTCTAGATATTCAAAAACATCATCGTTATTTTTTTTTGCAAAAATAATGCTAGCTATTATTATTCCTAAGACACCACCATGAAAAGACATTCCTCCTTGCCATAATTTAAGTATATCTAGAAAATTATTTAAATAATAATCAAAATTGTAGAAGAGAACATATCCAAGTCTTCCTCCAAATATCAAGCCGATTATGATATAGGCAATATAATCATCGAATTTATTATAGATATTTTTGCTTATAAAAATTTTTTTTGCTAAATACCATCCTATCAGAATACCAAGTATATATGCTAAAGAATACCAACGTATTTCTAACGAAAAGAATTCTATTGCTACTGGGTCAAAATTATTAATGAACATTATTAATTATAATTATAAGATATTATTAAATTAAGATAATAAGTAAACATATGAAAAATTCTAAAATTATTTTTGATAAAATTGCGAAATTATTTGAACAGGGTTTGATTACATCAAAAGATCTTACAACTGAAATAATAACGATTTTGAAATCTAAAAGAGATGAAATAGTTTTCAAGATGAAGCTTACAAGTAAAGATGAATTCGATGTTTTGTCTAGAAGAGTAGAAAATTTAGAAAGTAATTTAGAAAAATTGAAGTCACTAAAGAAAAAAAAGACTAAACGGGCAAAAAGATCTTAACTTCAAGTCCATTTAAATCAGATTTTTTTAATTTAATATTTCCACCGTGAGAACGAATTATATCAGAGGCTATTGAAAGACCTAATCCGACACTAGATTTAGTTTCTGCTCGCCCCTTATCAATTTTATAGAATGGCTTAAAAACATTACTGTATTCTTTTTCAGGTATTCCTGGGCCATCATCTTCAATTTTAATAAATATGTTCGTATTTTTTTTTGAAAGTTCAATGTTGACTTTTTTTCCGTATTTTAAAGCATTATCAATTAAGTTGTTTATACATCTTTTAATTAAATTTTTTCTTCCATTAAAATAAACTCTTTCAATAATTGAAATTGTTATATTTTGATTGTTATATTTACTTATAATTTGGTCTAATAACTCACTTAAATTGAATAATTCATCTTTTTCAACATAAGATGAACTTGTAAATTGAAGGTATTCATTTAACATTTTTTCCATTTCATTTATATCTTCTACTAATTTACTTGAAATATTTTTATCTTTTATAAAAGCTGTCTGTAATTTCATTCTAGTTAACGGAGTTCTTAAGTCATGACTTATTCCTGACAACATTTCAGATCTTTGATTTAAATGTCTCAAAATTCTTTTTCTCATCCGATCAAATTCTAAGCCTGCCTGTCTTATTTCAGATGCCCCTGAGGGTTTAAATTCTCCAATTTCTTCTCCTTTACCAAATTTTTCCGCAGCTTTTGCTAAAGCAGTTATTGGTCGAGTTTGATTCTTTAAGAATATTAAGGATATTATTATCATTATAAGAGCAGGAACAGTAATCCATAAACCAAAAATTCTAGCGGAAGAACTAGCCAATCTATCTTTTGGTATTAAAAATTTAAAATAACCATTCTTATATTGAATCCGTATATCAATTAATTCTTTATAATTTGTAGTACTGAACCAATATCCCTCAGCACCAAACCTTGATTTCAATTCTCTTCTTAATGTTCTATCTATTGGACTGAACCATCTTTCGTCATAATTATAATTGAACTCGTCATCTTGAATAAACTCAAAATTTAAATCTTGATATAAAGAAAAAAGATTTGTAATTTCACTTTTGTCATAATCATCATTTTTATAAACTTCGATAAAAGTCTTAATTTCATTGACCAAGGCTCTTGTCATTCCTTGATTTGTCTTAATCCAAAGACTATCAAAAAAAACTATTGTTATTATCAATTGAATTACTATTACCGGAGTAGCAACAATTAATAGTGCTCTGTAAAATAGTCTTTTAGGAAGTAAATTTTTTATAAATTTATTCAATCCATAAAACATAGCCAGCACCTCTTATGGTTTGAAGAAATTTAGGATTTTTTGGATTTAATTCAATTTTTTTTCTTAATCTTGTAATAATTACATCAATTGATCTTTCTTTATCTAAATTAATTAATTTACCAATTTCTATTCTCTCAAATGTTTTTCCTGGGTTATTAATCATTTTTTCTAAAATTATTTTTTCCGTATTATTTATCTTATATTCAGTATCATTTTTGAATATTAATTGTTTATTAAGATCAATTTTAATATTTTCAAATTCTATAACCCTTATTTGTTCAATTTTTTTTGTTTTATTAAGAATATTTTTTAATCTTAAAAGCAATTCTTTAGGTTCAAAGGGTTTTGGTAAATAGTCATCAGCACCAACCTCTAAGCCCTCTACTCTTTCATCTGATTGACCTTTTGCTGTCAATAAAATCACAGGTGTATCAAGATTTTTCTTATTTTCTTGAATAAATTCTAAGCCACTTTTACCTGGCATCATAATATCGAGAATTATTAAATCAAATTTTATGATTTTTATTTTTTCAAAAGCATCTTCGGCGCTACTTGCTGTAGTTATTAAGTAGTGGTTTTCATTTAAATACTTTTTAACTAAAGATCTTATTCCTTCATCATCATCAACTACAAGTATATGTGCTAAAAAATCAACCATTTATAATTTTGTGTAATACACTATCAAAGTTTAATACTTCTTCAGATTTTGAATTAAGTAAAGCATTATAAATTCTTTTCTTTTGATATTGAAATATTTCATTAGAAATATTTTTACCTTTTTCACTTAAGTAAACATGCTTGAATCTTGTATCTTGTTCATTTTTTTTAAATTCAATAGCTTCTAATTTGATAAGATCTTTTAGAACTCTATTTAGGCTTTGCTTAGTAACTTTTAGTCTTTTTAGCAAATCAGAAATAGAAATACCCTCATACATCGATAATAAATGAATGACTTTATTATGTGCTAAGCCTATTGAGTATTTATCAAGAACTTTTTTAGAGTCGGAGAATATTTCTCTATATCCTACAAATAGTTTTTCAATAAGATCTTTAAGTTGATCATCTTTTAAATATAAAAGTTCTTTCATGATGGGTAAGTTATATTGACATATTACAGATACAAAGATAATTTTCAGTAATAATTTTATTTCATAAATGACACCGTACGATAAAAGAACTGGAAAAATTTGGTATAATAGTGATATCGTTGATTGGGCTGATGCCAAAATACACGTTTTAAATCATGGATTACATTATGCTAGTTGTGTATTTGAAGGTGAAAGGGTTTATGATGGATCTATATTCAAACTAGAGGAGCATACGTCAAGACTTTTTTACTCTGCAAAAAGAATGGGCATGTCAGTCCCATATTCAGAAGATGAAATTAACGACGCTTGTAATAAAATTATTGCTATTCAAAAAGTAGAAAATGGATACGTAAGACCTACTATTTGGAGAGGTAGTGAGATGATGGCAATCTCAGCACAGAAAACAAAAATTCATGTAGCTATTGCAACCTGGGAGTGGGGATCATATTTTGATCCTAAATTAAAAGTTGAAGGCATAAAATTAAATATTTCCAGCTGGAGAAGACCAGCGCCTAATACAATTCCTTGGGACACTAAAGCATCAGGTTTATATATGATTTGTACTTTGTCAAAGCATGAAGCTGAGAGACAAGGTTTCACAGACTCATTGATGTTAGATCATGAAGGCAATGTGGCAGAAGCGACAGGTGCAAATATTTTTTTTAAAGATAAAAATGATGAAATACATACTCCGATTCCAGATTCCTTTTTAGATGGAATTACAAGACGTACAGTTATCGATATTGCTAAGTCAAAAAATATTAAAGTCCATGAAAGAAAAATTAAACCCTCAGAGCTTTCAAATTTTGTTGGCTGTTTTTTAACAGGTACAGCGGCAGAGGTTACACCCGTTTCATGTATTGGAGAAAATCAATTTAAAGTTTGTGATTTAATTTTAGAATTAAGTAAAAATTATCAAAGTTTAGTTAGAAAGAAAAAAGCAGCTTAATCTTTATTATCCTCGGAAATTGCATGATCTATCCCTTTCCGCATGTAGTCATAACCTGTAAACAATGTAAGAGCTGCTGAAAGCCATAAAAGAATAATACCAATAGTCTGAGCATTGTAATTTTGAAAATCTATAATTTTATTCCCAGTTTCTCCTGATAATAAAAGAGCAATAGAAACCATTTGTAAGGCAGTTTTTAATTTAGCAAGATTTGAGACAGGAAGTTTAATTTCTCCTTTTGCTAAAAATTCTCTTAAACCTGAAATTAAAATTTCTCTTGTTAAAATAATTATGGCAGCGATAACTTCATAATTTCTAATTGTACCATCCATGACCAATAAGATAAGAGCGGCCGCAACAATAATTTTATCAGCAATCGGATCTAATAATTCTCCTAATTTTGACTCTTCACCAAGTAATCTTGCTAACATACCATCTAAAAAGTCTGTAAAAGATGCAACTACGAATAATATCAAAGCAGTTAGATCTCCGTAAAAACCTGGTAGATAAAATGCTAATACAAAAAAAGGAACAATTAAGATACGACCTATCGTTAGAATATTTGGAATTTTTCTAAGCATAATTATTATTCATGAAAAAAATTATATATTTTTTTTGCTACTTTTGATTCAACACCTTCTACTGATTTTATCTCATCAAGACTAGCAGATTCTACTGCTCTAGCTGATCCAAAATGATTTAATAAAGCTCTTTTTCTTATAGAACCGATACCTTCAATTTGATCAAGTAAAGACTTACTGATACCTTTTTTTCTCTTTGCTCTATGTGCGCTTATTGCAAATCTATGGGATTCATCTCGAATTCTTTGAAGAAAGAAGAGAGTAGGGTCATTTTTTGCAAATTTAAACTCTCTACCGTTATGAAAAAAAGTTTCGTTACCACTATTTCTCAGCTTTCCTTTAGCTATTGCAACTATAGGCAAATCATGAAGACCTAGTTCGTTCAGAGTTTCTCTTGCGACGGAGTATTGGCCTTTTCCACCATCAATCATTACTAAATCAGGAAGTGTCAGGTAATTATCTTTTTCTTGTATAGCTCTTTTAAATCTTCGATTTAGTACTTCACGCATCATACCGTAGTCATCTTTTTCATTCTTTTGAATCTTAATGTTAAATTTTCTATATCTTTTTTTAACAAATCCTTCATCACCATATGCAATTAATGCTCCTACACTATTTGTTCCTTGTATGTGACTATTATCGTAAACTTCTATTAAATTAATATTAGTTTCTAAATTAAATTTAATTGCAACTGCATCAAATAACTCTCTATTATTTTGACTTTCATAAAGCTTCCTATTTAAGCTATCTTTTGCATTTTTAATTGCTTGATTAACTACTTTTAATTTTGATCCTTTTTTTGCAATAGAAATATTTATTTGCTTTTTTTCTTTTTGAGAAAGAGTTTTTTCAATTAAAATTTTTTCTTTAATTTCTTCAGATAATATTATTGATGAGGGAACACTTTTATTCTCATAAAATTGAGAAACAAAAGAGTTTAATATTTCACTTACCTTTTCATCAGGATCGTGTTTTGGAAAAAAAGCTTGATTACCCCAGTTTTGTTTTGAGCGATAGAAGAAAACTTGAATACAAGTTTTACCAGACTCCTTGTAGCCAGCAATCACATCAGCCTCAATTAAATTTGCTTCATTAATTCTTTGAGATGATTGAATAATATTTAAAGACTTTATTCTATCTCTTAAAATGACCGCCTTTTCAAAATCTAAATTTTCACTAGCTTTTTCCATTTGGTCTGAGAGATTTTTCTGAATTTTTCTTGACTTGCCAGAGACAAATTCAATAGCATCCTCAACAGTTTTTTTATATTCATCATCTTCTATGTATCCAACACATGGTCCAGAACATCTTTTAATTTGATATAAGATGCACGGACGTTGTCTATTTTTAAAAACAGCATCATCACAAACTCTTAAGTGAAAAATTTTCTGTATCATTTTTATTGTCCAATTTGCTGAGCCTGCTGAAGCAAAAGGTCCAAAATAAAAACCTTCTTTTGTTTTTTTTCCTCTGTGTCTTTTTATTTGAGGCCATTTGTCTTTGTTACCAATAAATATGAAAGGAAAAGATTTATCATCTCGTAATAAAATATTAAATCTTGGTTTATGTTTTTTGATTAAATTTGCTTCAAGAAGTAGAGCCTCACTTTCGTTTGAAGTTGTTGTGATCTCCAATTTTCTCGTTTGAGAAAGCATCCTTTCTGTTCTGATGACATGATTTTTTTCAGCAACATAACTTTTTAGTCTATTTGGTAAATTCTTTGCTTTACCAACATAAAGAATATCTCCTCTTTCACTTAACATTCTATAAACACCAGGTAATTTAGGAATTAAAGGGAGTTCTTTTTTTATTATTTCTTTGCCAATATCAGAGCTTATCATGACTTCGCTTTTTGGTAATTTGAATACCAACAGATGAACATTGTTTTAAAATTTCTAATTTTTCAATTTTCAACATTATTTTTGCAATTCTTTTATCTTTGAATATTTCATCAAAAACAGCCTCAGCTAAAGTTTCCAAAAAATTATAGTGTTTCTTTTTAACTAACTTTGTAATGAGTTTTACAATAGTATCGTAGTTTACTATAGATTTTATATCTTTATCATTTGAAGGTTTCTTATCCTGATAATCTATTTCAAGACCAAACTTTACCTTTTGAGGTTTTTCTTTTTCAAAATCGTAATAACCAAGTTTCAAATCTAAAATAAGATCATTAATTAGTATTTTTTTCTCATAATTAAAAAGACTTTTTGATTTATCTATTTTAACTATCTTAAGATTATCTCTTTTCATTCTTTACCTTTAATAATATCAGGTGTTTGCCAATTTAAACTTTGACCACTATCAATTGCTAAAACTTGCCCAGTAATAGAGCTGTTTTTTATAAAAAAGTCAACAGCATTACAAATCTCCTCTAAATTAACTTGTTGTTTAAGTGGTGTAGACAAATATTGATTTTTAAAGTGTTTTTGAGACTGTCTTTTATTTTTAATTGTTGGTCCTGGTGCTATACCATTAACCCTTATATTTGGTGATAGGCTCATCGCAGAAGTTTTAGTTAATGTATATAAACCTGTTTTACTTAATGTATACGAAAAAAAATAAGGAGTAAGTTTAAATACTCTTTGATCAATAATATTTATGATATTATTATTTTTACCCTTGGTATTCTTTGAAAATTCTTTTGTTAACAGAGCAGGGGCTTTAAGATTTATTGAAATATGATTTTCCCAACTTTTTGAACTAAAATTTTCTAATTTATCATTTTCAAATAATGATGCGTTATTGATTAGACAATCAAAATATTTTAATTTCGATTTAGAAAATTTAATTATTTTATTGACATCTTTTTCTTTGCTCAAATCTCCTTTGACTAAAAAAATTTTTGTTCTGTAATTTTGAAGTTCTTTCTTCAGATTTTCTGCTTTAGATTTAGATTTGTTATATTGAATTACAATTTGTTTGTTTGGACCCGATAATTTCTTAGCTATTGCAGCACCAATCCTTGTTGCTCCTCCAGTAATGATTATCCTTTGTGCTTCCATTTTTTATCTTTTTTTTTTGTGACTTTAGTTCCAGGCATGCCCATTGTCGATCTCCCTTTTGGATAAAGTTTATTTTTTACATCATATTGTCTTATTTTAGGATTTAATGTGATTTCTAATTCAGTGCTCTCTAATTTTCTTATTTCATCTCTTATTTTTGCTGCTTCCTCAAATTCTAAGTTAGATGCAGCATCTTTCATTTTTTTATCGAGAGCTTTTAAATGTTTTTTAAGATTGCCACCAATATTTGAACCTTCGCTAATTTTTACATAATCTTTTTCATAAACACTTTCTAAAATATCGTTAATCTCTTTTTTTACTGTTTTTGCATTAATTTTATGTTTTCTATTATATTCTAATTGAATTTTTCTTCTTCGCTCAGTTTCTTGAATTGCTTTTTTTATACTTTTTGTTTCCTTATCAGCATATAAGATGACTTTACCATCAACATTTCTAGCAGCCCTTCCTATAGTTTGTATTAATGAAGTTTCAGATCTCAAGAAACCCTCTTTATCAGCATCTAAAATTCCAACCAAAGCACATTCTGGGATATCTAAACCTTCTCTTAATAAGTTAATTCCAACTAAAACATCAAATACACCCATTCTTAAATCTCGCATGATTTCAATTCTTTCAAGTGTATCAATATCTGAGTGGAGGTATCTTACTTTGACTCCATTCTCATGAAGATATTCAGTTAAATCCTCAGCCATTTTTTTAGTTAGTGTGGTTACTAATACTCTATGATTATTTTCAATTACTT
>CACFWD010000013.1 GCA_902569975.1 uncultured Pelagibacteraceae bacterium
CTGATAATAAGATAAAAAATTTTATTTTTCAAGTTTCTAATAAAGAAAAAATATACTTATCTAAAAATGAAAAAAATGATTTTAATCAGGAAATTGTTTTAACTAAATTAGATAAAAGAATTATCTATCAAGAGAACGTTATTCTTCAAAGTTTGTATAAATCTGCAACTAGCAAAAAGATACCTACAAATATAATTATTGAATTAGCTCGAATTTATGGTTTCCAAGTTGACTTTCAGAGAGATATTAGAAAAGAAGATCGTTTTCAAATTATGTACGAAACATTTGTGAATGAAAATGAAAAAATAATTGAAACAGGTAATATATTGTTTGCAAATCTAATCTTAAGTGGAGAAGATAACTCTCTATATTATTTTGATAAAGAGGGCAGCTCTGGACACTATGATAAAAACGGTAAAAGTATTCAAAAAGCTTTAATGAAAACTCCAATCAATGGAGCAAGGTTGTCCTCTCCATTTGGGATGAGAAAACATCCAATTGATGGTTTTAATAAAATGCATAGAGGTACAGATTTTGCTGCACCTATGGGAACACCAATTATGGCTTCAGGCTCTGGTAGCATAAAAAAAGCTGGTTGGTGTGGTGGAGGAGGAAATTGTATAGTTATAAAACACAACTCAACATATCAAACAGTTTACGCACACATGTCAAAGTTTGCAAAAGGAATTAAAAAAGGTGTAAGAGTTAAACAAGGTCAAACGATTGGTTATGTCGGTTCAACAGGAAAATCAACAGGACCTCATCTACATTATGAAGTGATTGTAAATGGCAAAAGGGTGAATTCACAAAAACTAAAATTACCTTCTGGTAAAATTCTCAAGGGTAATGAGAGAAAAATATTTGAAACAAAAAAAATAAAATTAGATGTTTTAAAATCTGAAAAAATAATGGGAATAGATTGATTATTTAGACACAGCTATTTCAGCTTCAGCCTCTTCTTTATCATTAACAGTTTTATTTTTTAGTTCTTCTTTTTCAATATCCCCATCAACTTTGTTGTTATTGTTTAATTCATTGCTTTTTTCATTTGTTGTAGAATATCGAGCTTTTCTATAAATTTCTTGCTCGTTTAAAATTCTTGTAAAATGATCTGCATGTTGAAAATAATTTTCTGACAAAATTTTATCTCCACTTGATAAGGCTTCTCTTGCTAGATTATTATATTTTTCAATAAGTTTGGGTGCGTTATGATTATTTCTGCCAGGAGCTTTTCTTTGAAAATTTTCATTGCTTGAAAAATTTGTTCCAAATTTAGATCTATCACTGTTTGACTTAAAATTTCTATCATTTCTTCTAAAATTATTTCTTCTGTTGTTATTATTATTTCTAAATGTCACCATTTTTTACTCTTTAATTTTTGTGCTGATTATACATCGGTCGTTATTTGCAAGATCCTTAACTACTGAATTAATATAAAAGCCGTTTCTTATTAATAATTGTTTAACCTCTCGTTTTTGGTCGTACGCAATTTCTAAAATTAGCTTGCCACCATTTTTAATCAGTTCAGATGATTTTATAATAATTTTTCTGATTTCTGATACACCATCTAAACCACCATTTAAAGCTCTTTTTGGCTCGTAATTTATCACATCATTTTCCAAATATTTTAAACTTATGTTTTTAATATAAGGAGGATTAGATATGATTAAATCATATTTCCCTAAAGAGAATTTGTCAATATCTGAATTAAATAACTTTAATCTATTTTTAATTCCTAATCTAGAAGCATTAATTTTGCATACTTTTAATGCTTTATTACTAATATCTACCCCAGAGGCCATAAAATCTTTACGTTCTTTAAGTATTGAAAGTATTATGCAGCCTGAACCAAAACCTATATCCAAAAAGTTTATTTTATTTTTATTTTTATAAATCTTTAAAACTTGTTCAATAATAATTTCTGTATCTGGCCTTGGAATTAAAACATCTTTATTTACAAAAAATTTATGTTTCCAAAAAAACTTTTCATTCATTAAATATGCAATAGGTTTACCTTGAGAACGTTGAGTAACCATTTTTTGAAAGTTATAATAGTTTTGTTTATCAATATTTTTGTTAGTATTCAAAATAATATAATCTCTACTTTTCTTGATGACATTTGCCATTAACAACTCGCTATCAAGTAAAGCTGATTTAATATTATTATTTTTTAATCTTTGATAAGCATTTTGTATGGCTGTTTGTAGTTTCATTATTGATTTAAGTTATTAAGGTTTTCCTCTTGAGCTTGTAATGTTAATGACTCTATCATTTCATCAAAAGCCTCACCCTCTAAAAAATCTTGTAATTTATGAAGAGTAAGATTAATTCTATGATCTGTGACTCTTCCTTGAGGGAAATTATAAGTTCTTATTCTTTCTGACCTATCCCCTGTGCCTATTTTATTTTTTCTATCTTTAGACCTTTCTTGATCAATTCTTGATCTTTCTAGCTCATAAAGTCTTGCTCTTAAAATTTTCATACCTTTGGCTTTATTTTTATGCTGAGATTTTTCATCTTGCTGTGAAACTGAGAGACCAGTTGGAATGTGTGTAATTCTTACTGCACTATCAGTAGTATTAACTGACTGTCCTCCTGGGCCTCCTGCCCTAAAAACATCAATTCTAAGATCTGACTCATTTATTTTTAAATCAACTTCCTCTGCTTCCGGTAGAACAGCTACAGTTGCTGCAGAAGTATGAACTCTACCCTGTGTCTCAGTATCTGGAACTCTTTGAACTCTATGAACACCGCTTTCATATTTAAGTGTAGAATAAATATTGTTTCCTTTTATAGATGCTATTACCTCTTTTAAGCCTCCTGCTTCACTTCTAGAAATTGAAATTAATTCAACTGCCCATTTTTTTTTGTTGCTTACTTTTTCATACATTTTAAACAAATCTGAAGCGAATAAACTTGCTTCTAATCCACCTGTTCCTGCTCTTATTTCAATAATTGCATTTTTCTTATCTGCTTCATCTTTAGGAAGTAAAAATAATTTTAATTTTTTTTCGTCATTTTCCTTTTCTTTATCAAGATTGCTTAATTCAACTTCTGCCATTTTTCTAAGTTCATCATCTGAGCTTTTATCCTCTAAAATTTTTTGAAGTTCCAGTTTATCACTTTCATAAGAAATATATTTTTTAGCATTATTAACAATTTCATTTAAATCAGAGTATTCTTTAGATTTTTCTGCAAATTTTTTTTTATCTATTAATCCTGAGGATAACTCTTTTTCTAACAGTGAGTGCTTATCAATTAAATCTTCTATTGTTTTTAATGGGATCATTTATTTGTTTTCTAATTCAGAAGCTTTTTTCTCAACTTCTTTTACAATCTTTTCAATCATTTCACTGGTTAAGACTTTTTCAGACTGTACCCCCGACAAATAGAGCATATTATTGCCTTTTTGGCCTCCAGTAATTCCAACATCCGTCATGGCTGCTTCTCCTGGACCATTAACAACACATCCTATTACAGACAGGCTAATAGGAGCCTTAATATGTGAAAGTTTTTTTTCTAAAATTTTTACAGTATCAATCACTTGAAAACCTTGTCTCGCACACGAAGGACAAGAAATAATTTTTACTCCTCTTTCTCTTAAATTAAGAGATTTTAGTATTTCATTTCCGATTTTAACCTCTTCAACTGGGTTATCTGATAAAGAAATTCTTATTGTGTCTCCTATGCCATCTAAAAGCAATGTACCTAACCCAATTGAGGATTTTATGCTTCCAGGTAAAAACCCTCCAGCCTCAGTAATTCCTAAATGTAAAGGATAATCTGTGGTTTTTGATAAAAGACGATATGCCTTTATTGATAAAAAAACATCAGACGATTTAACACTTATTTTTAAATTATCAAAATTTTCATCCTCTAAAATTCTAATATTTCTTAAAGCACTCTCAACTAATGCCTCTGGACAAGGCTCTTTATATTTCTCTAAGATATCTTTTTCTAAAGATCCAGCATTAACTCCCACTCTTATAGAACAATTATTATCTCTTGCAGCTTTTACTACCTCTTTAATTTTATTTTTATTACCAATATTGCCTGGATTTATTCTTAAACAACTTGCACCACTAACTGCTGCTTCAATCGCCCTTTTATAATGAAAATGAATATCCGCAACTATGGGAACATCTACATTTCTAATAATTTCT
Source organism: uncultured Pelagibacteraceae bacterium (assembly GCA_902569975.1). Lineage (GTDB taxonomy): Bacteria > Pseudomonadota > Alphaproteobacteria > Pelagibacterales > Pelagibacteraceae > Pelagibacter. Next base: position 4,164 of record CACFWD010000013.1, read on the forward strand.
TTTAGAGCTTTAGATGATAATTCATCTGGACAAGAAACTCTTACAATGTCAGCACCTTCAGCATGAATTTCATTTATTTGATCAATAGTAGCCTTAACATCCGTGGTTAAAGTATTGGTCATAGATTGAACTGATATAGGATTATTTCCTCCCACTTTAACTTTTCCAACATTGATTTCTTTTGTTTTTCTTCTTTTAATGTCTCTAAATGGTCTTATGCTCATCTCTTATTTTTTATTATCTAATTTAAATTCTTTATGAAGTGCAATTAAAGCTTTTTTTGTATTTTTTGTGTCAATCAGAACTGAAATCTTTATCTCAGAAGTTGAGATAACTTGTATATTTATTTTTTTATTTGCTAGGGCTTGAAACATTCTAAATGTAACACCGGGAGTAGTAATCATACCAACTCCAATTACAGAAATCTTTGAAACACCTTTTTCAAACATTAATTTTCTATAATTAATATACTTATTTTCTTGAATTGCTTTTTTTGTTTTATTCAAATCCTCTGTTTTTACTGTAAAAGTTAAATCAGTATCTTTCCCGTTTGCAGAAATATTTTGAACAACCATATCTACATTAATTAAATTTTTTGACAATGGTTTGAAAATTGATGCAGCAACACCTGGCTTATCTTTTACACCTATAAGCGAGACCTTAGAGTCATTTTGAGTGGATGTAATTCCTGTAACAATTTTATTATTTATTATTTTAGATCTTTTAGTTATTAATGTTCCCGATTTTTTTTTGAAAGAAGACTTTACTTCAATATCGATTCTATTCAATCTTGCATCTTGTATTGAAACCGGTTGCATAACTTTAGCACCCAGCGAAGCCATTTCCAACATTTCCTCATATGAAATTACTTTTATTTTTTTAGCTTTTTTTAATTTGTTGGGATCTGTTGTGTATACTCCTTCAACATCTGTATAAATTACACATCTTTCAGCTTTAAAAAATTTTGCAAACATGATTGCGCTTGCGTCTGATCCTCCACGACCAATTGTAGTTATTCTATTTTCATAATTGATTCCCTGAAATCCTGTAACAATTGGTATGCCACCCTCATTTAAATATTTCATAATCTTATTTTTATTAATTTTATTAATCCTTGAATTCTTGTGTCTTCCAACTGTAATGATAGGAAGTTGCCAGGACAACCAAGATCTAGATTTAAAACCTCTGTGAATTAATCTTCCTGCAATTAGTGAGCAGGCCATTTGTTCTCCTGCAGAAACTAATACATCATGTTCTGTGTCAGAATAATTATCACTTATTTCCAAAGATTTTTTTATTAACTCATTTGTCACACCACCCATTGCTGATGAAACCACTATAACTTTAAAGTTCTTCTTTTTGTAACTAGCAATTATTTCAGCAACTTTTTTAATCTTATTTGTTGTACCAACTGAAGTGCCTCCAAATTTTAATACTACAATTTTCATGATAAACTATTCTATTAAATTTAAAAAATATTGAATAAATACATGTTGATTATAAAGTCAACTTACAAATGAAAAATAACACAATTAATAAAAAAGAAATAGAAAAATTTTCAAAAATTGCAGAAGAATGGTGGAATCCAAATGGAAAATTTAAACCATTACATAAATTTAACCCAATTAGAATTTCATATATTAAAGAAAACATAATTAAATCTTTCAAATTAAATAAAAAAACCTCCCCATTAAATAAAATAAAAATCTTAGATATTGGTTGTGGTGGAGGATTACTATCTGAACCAATGTGTAGATTAGGTGCTAAAGTAACAGCTATTGATGCATCTGAAAAAAATATTAAGGTTGCAAAACTTCATGCAAAAAAAAATAATTTAAAAATTAAGTATATTTGTTCATCTCCAGAAAATTTAAAAACAAAAGATAAGTATGATGTAATTTTAAATATGGAAATAGTAGAACATGTGGAAGACGTAAAGCTTTTTTTAAAGTCGTGTAGCAAATTACTCAAAAAAAATGGAGTAATGTTTGTGGCTACACTAAATAAAACTCTTAAATCTTATATTTTTGCAATTGTGGGTGCTGAGTATATTCTAAGATGGCTTCCAATTGGAACTCATGAGTGGGAAAAATTTTTAAAACCAGATGAGCTTGTTTCTATTCTCAAAAATTATAATATTAATTTAGAAAGATTAGATGGTATGAAGTATAATATAATAAATGAAAAATGGAATGTGAGTGAAGATAAGTCTGTTAATTACATTGCTAAATTTATAAAAAATTAATTTTTTTTATTTTCGAACCAAGGTACTATTTGAACATCAATTCCTTCTTCTTTAAGTTCTTTTAAATCATCCCTTGTTGCGTTACCATAAATACCCTTTTCTTTCTTTTTATCATTATAATGAATAGATCTTGCTTCATATGCAAAATTATTTCCTACATATTTAAAATTATTCTTTATAAATTTCTGGTACTCGGAAATAATTTTTTTTATTTTATTATATTTTTTAAGTTTGTTTGCTGATACTTTTTTTGGTTTAGTTGTGATTAGACTAGGTGCCATCAAACTCTTCTCAATTTTTATTGAGTTACAATTATGACAGTTTAAAAGTTTCTTTTTTTTTAAAATTTCATACTCTTTGGAACTCGCAAACCAACTTTCAAAAGTTAAGTCGCAGTCTTTACAAATTAAACTATATTTAATCATATTCCTAATGTGGTGATTAAATTAAAAAAATCAATATTTTTAACTTCTATAATCAGCATTGATTTCTATATATTTCTTTGAAAAATCCATCGTATATGCTGTAAAACTTTTTTTTCCACTCCCAACATCTACAACTATTTCAATATCTGAATTTTTCATATATTCAGCTGCTTTAATTTCATCATATGTCCCGTGAAGTTTCCCTTTTTGAATAACAAAAATATTTCCAAATTTTATCGCAAGCTTGGTAATTTTTATTTCTACTCGTGATTTACCAATAGCCATAATTATTCTTCCCCAATTAGGATCTTCTCCGGCTATCGCAGTTTTTACAAGTGGTGAATTAGCAATTGAAAATGCGATTTTTTTAGCATCTACCTCTGTCTTTGCGCCGGATACTTTAACTGTTACAAATTTAGTAGCTCCCTCACCATCAGCCACTACTCTTTTAGCTAAGTTTAATAAAAGTCTATTTAATGATATATCAAAATTTTTTATTTTTTTATCATTAATACTTGTAATTTTTGAGTGATTTGCTTTTCCTGTTGAAAAAATTGTAACCATGTCATTAGTGCTCATATCTCCGTCACAACTTATTGCATTAAATGTATTCTCAATATTTTTCTGTAACAACTTTTTCAATAATTCATTTGAAAGATTTGCATCTGTAAAAATATAACCTAATGTTGTTGCCATATTTGGAAATATCATTCCTGAGCCTTTAGCGATCCCATAAATTTTAACAGTGCTATTGCCAATTTGACATTCTTCCATTGCCATTTTGGGCTTAGTATCAGTAGTCATTATACCAAGCGCTGCTTTCATCCATAAATGTTTATTTTGAGTATATTTTATATTTTTTATTAAATCGGATATCTTTGATGAGATTTTTTCAACAGGAAATTTTTCTCCAATTGTGCCTGTACAACCAAATAATATATGTTTAGGTTTTATTGTTATTGGATCGTCATCATCTTTTTTTTGTTTTTGAGTAAGTTTTGTAGAAATAATTTCAGCAATATTTAGCATACTTTTATATCCGTGCTCACCTGTAAATGAGTTTGCGTTTCTAGTATTAATTAATAATGAATGTATTTTTTTAGTTCTTTGGTTTAGATTCCATTTTATATTTTCTGATAGAATTTTCGATTTAGTATAAACAGAGGCAAAATTAGCGCCATCTCTAAAATAAAACATAACTAAATCATCTCTATTTGTTCCATAGAGATTTGCACTTTGTACTGAAATTGATAGACCATCTAAATGATCAAGATCTTGAAAATTAATCATTTTCAGATTTTTTGATTTAGATGATAAAAAATTAGTTAAATTTATTCCCATACTATTTAAAATAATTATTTAATAGTTATATATAAGTTATATTTAAATTATATATTAAAACCAATGTTTAATCCTTTAGGCTTTATTTCAAAATTTGTTAAATCTGGTAATCAGAAAGAATTAGATAGAATTGGTAAAATTGTTAAGAAAATTAACAGCTTTGAAGAAGAATTTAAATCATTAACAAATGAAGATTTTCCAAAGAAAACTTTAGAATTAAAAGATAAAATTAAAAATGGAGAAACATTAAATCAAATTCTACCTAGAGCCTTTGCATTAGTAAGAGAGGCTTCTAAAAGATCTAGAAATGAAAGACACTATGATGTCCAATTAGTTGGTGGAATAGTTTTGCACGAAAATAAGATTGCAGAAATGAGAACTGGAGAAGGTAAAACTTTGACAATTGCTTTATCAGCTTATTTAAATGCTCTAGAAAAAAAAGGAGTTCATGTAGTAACAGTTAATGATTATTTGGCAAAAAGAGATTCACAAGAGATGGGTCAGATTTATAACTTTTTAGGTTTGACATCTGGATTCATAAATAACAATCAAAATGATTTTGAAAGAAGGAAAAACTACAATTGTGATATTACCTATGCCACCAACAGCGAATTAGGTTTTGATTATTTAAGAGATAACATGAAGTATTCAAAAGATGAAAAAGTTCAAAGAGGTCATCATTATTCAATTGTAGATGAAATAGACTCCTGTTTAATTGATGAAGCAAGAACACCATTAGTAATCTCTGGTATTGCAGAAGACAAAACAAATCAATATTTGGCTATTGATAAGTTGATAAAACAACTGAACAAAGATGATTATGAAATTGATGAAAAAGATAAGAATATACTGCTAACTAATAATGGAATTAATAATGTTGAAAAAATATTTTCTAATGCTGGAATATTAAAAAATAATAATTTTTATGACCCAGAAAATTTAGCTTTAGTTCATCATGTAAACCAGGGGTTAAGAGCTAATCATTTATTTGAAAAAGGTAAAGACTATATTGTTAAAGACAACAGTTTAAAAATTATAGATGAACTTACTGGTAGAATTCTAGAGGGAAGAAGGTTTGGAGATGGACTTCATCAAGCTTTAGAAGCTAAAGAAAAAATTGAAATTCAAGCTGAAAATCAAACTTTAGCATCTATCACATATCAAAATTATTTTAAACTTTATAAAAAAATTTCAGGGTGCACTGGTACTGCAGCTACAGAGGCTGAAGAATTTTATGAAATTTATAATTTGCCCGTAGTTGTAATTCCAACTAATAATCCAATGATAAGAAAAGATTACAATGATCAAATTTTTAGAACTGAGGAAGAAAAAAATAAAGCAATTATAAAAAAAATTAAAGAATGTAATAATGCTGGTCAACCGTTATTAGTATTTACTTCAAGCATAAATAAATCTGAAATTTATTCAAAATTTTTGAACAAAGAAAATATAAATCATGTTGTTCTAAATGCTAAAAATCATGAAAATGAAGCGGAAATTATAGCCAATGCGGGTAAAGAAGGTTCCGTTATTATAACAACGAGTATTTCTGGTCGAGGAGTTGACATCCAATTAGGAGGAAAAAAAGGTTCAATTCCTGAAGATGAATTAAAAAAACAAAAAGATAAAATTAAATCTTTAGGTGGTTTATTTGTTATTGGAACTGAGAGAATGGAGTCAAGAAGAGTTGATAATCAAGCACGAGGTAGATCTGGTAGACAGGGTGATGAAGGTAGTTCTATATTTTACGTTAGTCTAGAAGATGATTTAATGAGAATATTTGGTTCAGATTCTATGAATAATATTCTCCAAAAACTTGGTTTAAAAGATGGAGAAAGCATAGATCATCCGTGGATAAATAAAGCATTAGAAAGGGCTCAACAAAAAGTTGAGGCTAGAAATTTTGATATTCGAAAAACACTTATAAAATTTGATAATGTTTTAAATGATCAAAGGCATGTTATCTTTTCACAAAGAGATGATGCAATAAATAGTGATCAAATATTCTCTTATTCTGAAAATTTTCTTAAGGAAATTGTTGATGATTTAATAAAATTAAAAATTCAAAAAATTGCAAATCCTAAAAGTAATGAATTTAATAATAGATTAAAAGCATTAATGGGCAAAAGCTTAGAGGAAAAAGATTTTGTAGAGCTTATCTCTCTAAAAGATAATGAATTTAAAGAAAAAATATTTAATCATTTTACCATTACTAGAAGTGAAAGAACTAATTTATTAGGAGAAAATCAGTCTAAAGAAATAGAGAAAAGAATTTTTCTACAATCAATAGATCTTAATTGGAAATCTCATATTCAATATTTAGAGCAACTAAGACAAGTTGTTGGACTGAGGTCTTATGGACAAAGAGATCCATTAATTGAGTATAAAAAAGAAGCATTTGAATTATTTTCTGCTCTTTTAGATAAATTAAAGATTGATTACGTAACTATTTTATTAAATTTGAAAGTTGTAGAGGCACCGAAAGAAAACCAAAATAATGAACCAACAAAGATTGATCCAAAGTATATAGGAAAAAAAATGAGTAGAAATGAACCTTGTTTTTGTGGATCTGGTAAGAAGTATAAAAAATGCTGTGGCGCTTTATAATAAAATATATAAGAAAGATAATAGAGATAAAAAAGCAGCAAATAAAAATATATTTCTCTTATTATTAATAAAAAATTGATTCATATTATTTTTTTTATTTTCTAGTGAGCTTAAATTTTCAAGATTGTTAATAAAACCTTTGCTTCTCCCAATTTTTAAAAATTTATTTTTTCTTTGATCAAAGATTTCTTCAGCTGACATTTCTTTGAATGAATTCAAGTTTTTTAAAATTGACTCTCTTACATTTTTTAATATTAAGCTTCTATCACGATGTGCTCCACCCAAAGGTTCTTGGATTATTTCATCAATGATTTTGAGATCATAAAGATCTTTTGCTGACAGCTTCATTGCCCTAGCAGCATCAAGCATTTTTTTTGGATCTCGCCATAAAATTGTTGCACACCCTTCAGGTGATATCACTGAATAAATTGCATTTTCCAACATTATAACTTTGCTTGAAGATGCTAATGCTATTGCGCCTCCAGAACCACCCTCCCCAATAATGACAGATAATGTTGGAACTTTTAATTTCATACAACACTCAATTGATTTAGCAATCGCTTCGGCTTGTCCTCTCTCCTCCGCACCAACACCAGGGTAAGCGCCAGGAGTATCAATAAAAGTAATTATTGGAATATTAAATTTATTGGCCAACTCCATTAAGCGAATAGTTTTTCTATATCCCTCAGGTCTCATCATTCCAAAATTTCTCTCTATTCTAGACTCTAAATCTTCACCTTTTTCTTGTCCTATAACTAAAACTGATTGTCCATTAAATTTAGCAAATCCACTTATGACAGATTTATCTTCTCCGTAGTATCTATCTCCAGCTAAAGAAATAAAATCTTCGAATAAATTATCTATAAAAAATTTTGACTTAGGTCTATCTTCATGTCTTGCAACCATCGTAGTCTGCCATGGATCTAATGATGAATAAATTTCATTAAGTTTATTATCTAGCTCTTCCTGGGTTTTAGAAATCCTATTGGTATCAACTTCTGAAAGACCACCCTCATTGTATGGATCTTTTAATTTATCAAGTTCACTTTCTAGATTTTTTATATCGGCTTCAAAATTAAGATAATTTTTCATAGATTTTTAATTATGACATAGAAATTAAAAGTGACAACATAATGTCAGCGCTACTATTAATTATTTGACTTAGTTTTACTTGAGTTTTAAAATTTTAAATGTCTATTTCGTATAAAAATGTAAATAATCTGAAAGTTGCTGAGGATTTATTGTCATTTGTAAATAACGAATTACTTAAAGATACTGGAATATCATCTAATAAATTTTGGTCAGGTTTTGATAAAATAGTACATGAGTTAGCACCTGAAAATAAAAAATTAATACAGACAAGGGAAAATTTACAAAAAAAGATTGATGCTTGGCATATCAAGAATAAAGGTGAAAAAATTGAAGTTGAAAAATATAAAGAATTTTTGATTGAAATTGGTTATTTAAAAAAAGAAGGGCCAGACTTTGCTATTGAAACAAATAATTTAGACGAAGAAATTTCTAATATCGCTGGACCTCAATTAGTAGTTCCGGTCATGAACGCAAGGTATACACTAAATGCTGCAAATGCTAGATGGGTTAGTTTATATGATAGCTTATATGGAACAAATATAATTGAGTCAGAAGAAGGTGGTAGTGAGAGGTATGACCCAAACAGAGGACAAGAAGTCATAAAATATGTTAGAGAATTTTTTGATAAGTATATACCGTTAGATGGTACTAGTTGGAAAAATATCGCTGGATTAAAAGTAGAAAATAACAATTTAATTATTTTAAAAGATGACTATGAATATTTTTTAAAAGATAAAGATAAATTTATAGGTTATAGGGGAAATGCTAACAAACCCACAGCTATAATTATTCAAAATAATCAACTTCATTTTGAAATTATAATTAATCCAAAAGCTTTTAGTGCTGCACATGATATTGCTGGAATAAGCGACGTAATAGCTGAGTCAGCAATTTCAACAATTTGTGATAATGAAGATAGCGTTGCAGCTGTAGATTCTGAGGACAAGATTATTTGTTATAAGAATTGGTTGGGATTAATGAAAGGAGACCTAAGAATACAATTTGAAAAAAATGGAAAAAACCTAGAGAGAAAACTAAATCCTGATAGAAGTTATATTTCAAAAGATGGTAAAAGTTTAAAGCTTCATGGGAGAAGTTTACTTTTAATTCGAAATGTTGGTCATCTTATGACTAATCCTTCTATTATTCTCAACAATGGAGATGAAATACCTGAAGGTATTATGGATGCATTTTTTACAACAGCAGCTGCACTTCATGATTTAAAAAAGAAAAAAAATTCAAGATCTGGGTCAATTTATATAGTTAAACCAAAAATGCACGGTCCAGAAGAAACTGCTTTTACTAATTTAATCTTCTCAAAAGTTGAGGAATTATTAGAGTTAAAAAAATTTACCTGTAAAATTGGAATAATGGATGAGGAGAGGAGAACTTCAACAAACCTGAAAGAATGCATCAGGACTTTAAAAAATAGAGTTTTTTTTATAAATACTGGCTTTTTGGATAGAACTGGAGATGAAATGCATACTTCTATGGAGGCTGGACCTATGATTAAAAAAGGTGAAATGAAATCCTCTAAATGGATAAAAGCATATGAGAATAATAATGTTGATATAGGTTTAAAATGCGGCTTTTCTGGAAAAGCTCAAATTGGAAAAGGTATGTGGGCGATGCCAGATAAAATGAAAGAGATGATGAAAGATAAAATAAATCATCTAAAATCAGGTGCAAATTGCGCTTGGGTACCATCTCCAACAGCAGCTTCTTTACATTCGCTTCATTATCATCAAATAAATATATTTGAGGAACAACAAAAAATTAAAAATCGTGATCAAGCAAAATTAGATGACCTTTTAAATATACCAATAGCAAACAAGCCTAATTGGTCAGAAAAAGAGATTAATTCAGAAATATCAAACTCTGCACAAACTTTATTGGGATATGTGGTACGATGGATTGATCAAGGTATTGGTTGTTCAAAAGTTCCTGATATTAATGATGTAGGTCTTATGGAAGATAGAGCAACTTTACGAATATCATCTCAACATATCGCAAATTGGATTCATCATGGAATAACTTCAAAAAAGAAAGTGTTTGAAATTATGAAAGAAATGGCAAAGGTTGTAGATAAACAAAATAGAAACGATAAAAGATACATAAATATGAGTGATGATTATGACAGATCACGTGCATTTAAGACTGCCTGTGATTTAATATTTAAAGGTAAGGAACAGCCTTCTGGTTATACTGAACCACTTTTACATTTTAATAGATTAAAAAGAAAGATTAATCAGAATTAGAATTCAAATTTGATCTATTTTTAAAAGCAGAGAAAAGTGTACCATCGTCTAAACTTTCAATTTCACCACCAACTGGTAAACCTTGTGCGAGTTTAGTAATTTTGACCTTAGTCTTTTTTAAGCTATCTTTAATATAGTAAGCTGTAGTTTGTCCTTCTACTGTAGCGCTAGTTGCCAAAATAACTTCTTCAATTTTATCTTTTACTACTCTTTCAACTAAAGAATTAATTAAGAGATCTTCTTTTCTATTGCCTGCAGAAGCAATTGTTCCGCCAAGGATATGAAAGTATCCTTTATAGATATTAGAGTTCTCAATAGACCATTGATCAGCAATATCTTCAACAACACAAATTTTATTAAATTTTTCTTTTATATTTTCACAATTAATACATCCATGAATATTTGATTTAAGTGAACCACATGAATTACAACGGATTACATTTTTGTAAAGTTTAGCCAAAGTATTTGCCATGGGCTTAATAATTTCATCTCTATTATTTATAAGTTTCAAAACTATGCGTTTTGCAGATTTTGGTCCTAAACCTGGCAATTTGGAAATTAATTTTATTAAATCCTCAATTTCATTAATATTTTGCATCAACTATAATGGCCATTTAAAACCAGGAATACCCAAGCCGCCAGTAGCTTTTGAAATTTCTTC
>CACFWD010000014.1 GCA_902569975.1 uncultured Pelagibacteraceae bacterium
AAAAGAATATCTTTATATTTAACTTCATTAGCTTTTGTTTTTACTACTATTGGTTCTGCTTATGCAGTTACACTGAAAGCAAGTCACCAATGGCCTGGTACACAAAGAGCTGATGGATCTTATGACCCACGTCATGAAATGGTTCAAATCATTGCAGACGAGGTTAAAAAAGCAAATGTTGGAATAGATATAAGAATTTATCCAGCTAAATCATTATACAAACCTAAAGAACAGTGGAAACCTATGACAACGGGTCAATTAGATATTTCTGCTTTTCCATTAGCATATGCTTCTAAATTCCATCCAGAATTTGATGCAACTTTAATGCCTGGAACAGTAAAAAATCACGACCACGCGTTAAGATTTAATAAAGGTCCGATGATGACTGAAATTAAAAAAATCATTAACGATGCAGGTGTTGTAGTTTTATCTGATGCTTGGTTAGGTGGTGGTTTTGCTTCAAAAACAAAATGTATCAAAAATCCTAGCGATGCAAAAGGTCAAGTTATGAGAGCTGCAGGTAAAGCATTTAACCAAATGCTAGAGGCAGCAGGAGCTGGTATTCAAAGTATGCCATCATCTGAAATTTACACAGGTTTACAAACTGGTGTATTAACAGGCGCTAACACTAGTTCAGGAAGTTTTGTAAGTTACAAAATTTATGAACAAGTTTCATGTGCAACTCCTCCAGGAAAATTTGGTCTATGGTTTATGTATGAACCAATTTTGATGTCGAAAAAATCTTTCGATGCTCTAAATTCAAAGCAACAAAAAGCTTTAATGAAAGCAGGAAAAGTTGCTGAGAAATACATGACAGCTCAAGTAGAAAACTTAGACAAAAAGTTTGAGGAAGCTTATAAAGCTGCAGGTGTAAAATTAGTGTACATGGATGCAAAAGACCATGCTGCATGGGTGGAGATTGCAAAAAAATCTTCTCATAAGGCATTTGCTGATAAAGTTCCAGGTGGCGACAAGCTGATGGAAATGGCTTTAGCAGTTAAATAAAATAATATATAAAGAACCCCTATTTATTCTTATTAAATAGGGGTTTTTTTATGAAAAAAAAATATCTTCAATTTTGTGATCTAATAGCTAAAGCATGTGGTGCTTTTGCTGTATTGGCATTGCTCTTATCAATCTTGGTAATTGTTGAGCTTGTTTTTGAAAGATATTTTTTCCAAAGAGCAATTACATGGCAAACAGAACTTGTAACGATGTTATTAGTCGCTTCAACTTTTATTGGGAGTGTATACGTTCTAAGTGAAAAAGCTCATGTTAGCATGGAATGGATTTACGATTTTTTATCAAAAAAAAATATAATTAAATTAAAAATTTTTACATCTTCAATAAGTTTACTTTTTTTCTTAATTTTATTTTATTTTGGATTTCTAATGTTTGAAGAGGCATTTACGAAAAATTATTCAACAGGAACTGTTTGGGATCCACCATTATGGATACCATATTCATCCATGATGATAGGTGCTTTATTAATGATATTACAATACATCGCAGAAATTATAAAATTAATAGATGAAAAGGATTATAATTAAATGGATCCACTGATTATAGCAGTAATAGTTGCAGTTTTTACTTTATTGGTACTTTTTTCTGGAATTCCAATTGCATTTGGTTTGAGTTTTGTTTCAATAGCTCTGTTAGTGGCCTTTGAGGGTTTTCAAATGCTTGATGTTTTTGCTGAAACATTTTTTGCAGGATTAAACTCTTTTGTTTTACTCTCTATACCAATGTTCATTTTAATGGGAATGGCTGTTGCAAACTCCCCTGCGGGAAAAGATTTATATACAGGATTAGATAGATGGCTTTGGAGAGTGCCAGGTGGATTGGTGATTTCAAATATTGGAGCTTGTTCAATTTTTGCAGCTTTAAGTGGATCGAGTCCAGCAACTTGTGCTGCGATAGGAACAATGGGAATACCTGAAATGAGAAAAAGAGGTTATTCTGATCAAATTTCAACAGGAACTATTGCAGCCGGTGGAACTTTAGGAGTTTTAATTCCTCCAAGTATTGTTTTAATTGTTTATGGAATCGCCACAGGTACATCTATTGGAAGATTATTTTTATGTGGTCTTGTGCCAGGCTTTATGTTGGCAGGTATGTTCGCGATATGGGCTTTAATACACAGTTATTTTATTGATAAGGATTCAGCAAAAGCTTTAAAAAATAGAGTAAAACCAACTTTAAAAGAAAAACTAGAAGTTTTACCAAGAATACTTCCTTTTTTAGCAATCATAGCAGGAGTTCTATATGTACTTTATGGAGGAGTTGCAACACCATCCGAGGCATCTGGTGTAGGGGCATTCTTAGTTTTTGTTTTGATTGCTGTTGTTTATAAAATTTACCAGCCAAAAAAGATTTGGAATATTGTTAAAGTTTCAATGAAAGAAAGTGTAATGATAATGTTCATTATTGCTGCCTCATATCTTTTTGCGTTCACTCTTTCACAACTTTATGTAACTCAGTCATTAGCACAGAGCATGGTAGAATTAAGCTCTAATAAATGGGTTGTATTTATTTTAATAAATATATTTCTTCTAATAGCTGGTTTCTTTTTACCCCCAGTTGCAGTTATTGTAATGACCTCAGCTATATTACTGCCAGTTATTACTACTTTAGGTTTTGACCCATATTGGTTTGCAATAGTATTTACAATTAATATGGAGATTGGCTTAATTACACCACCAGTTGGATTAAATCTTTATATTATAAAAGGAATTACCCCAGATGTTAGTTTGTCAGAAATTTTAAAAGGATCTATACCGTTTATGATAATTATGGCTTTAGCAATAGTAATTTTATGTATTTTTCCAGAGATTGTTACATGGTTACCTGATAAAATAATGGGTAAAGACCTTGGTTTCTAAAAAAGAAATAAATAGAAAAATATCAGTTGCTCCAATGATGGATTGCACAGATAGACATGATCGTTTTTTTTTAAGACTTATGAGTAAAAATGTCATGCTCTATACTGAAATGGTAGCTACAAAATCAGCAATTCACGGTGATAGAAAAAAAATCTTATCCTATAGCCCTGAGGAAAAACCTTTAGCTTTACAAGTAGGTGGATCTAATAAAGTAGAGTTAGCAGAAGTAGCTAAAATTGCAGAGGATATGGGTTATGATGAAATAAACATTAATTTAGGTTGTCCAAGTAAAAAAGTTCAAAAAAATAAGTTTGGTGCATGTTTAATTAAAGAACCAGATCTAGTAGCAGAATGTATAAGTTCAATGGTTAATGCATGTAAAATTCCTGTTACGGCTAAAACTAGAATTGGTTTTGATGATATAGAAGAATTTGATTATCTGAATAATTTTATTCTTAAAATGAAAGACGCTGGGTCAAAATCATTCATTTTGCATGCGAGAAAAGCTATTTTGACAGGTTTATCCCCAAAACAAAATTTAAATATTCCAAAGCTAAATTATAAAATGGTTTATGAAATTAAAAAAGAAAATCCTGACTTAGAAATAATTATAAATGGAGGAATTACAAAAATTGAGGAAATCAAGGAACATTTAAAACTTTGTGATGGAGTAATGATAGGTCGATCGATTTATCAAAATCCATATTCTTTAGTAGAAATCGAGAAAGAAATATTTAAGACAGAAAATAATCCAACAAGAGAGCAAGTCGTAGAAAGACTTTTAAAATATGCCGATAGAGAAGTAAAATTAGGAACTAAGATAAATCATATCATGAGACATACGGTGGGTTTGTATCATGGACAAGTCGGCTCAAAAGAGTGGAAAAGATATTTAAGTGATAATATGATGGCAAGAGATTCAGATTTTCAAAAAACGAAACATATTATGACTATCGTTCAAAATAATGAAAAGGCAATTCGGGCTAAATCATAATGGAAATTCTCAATTATGACGGGCTTGCTAATTTATTGATAGTTTTAGCAATAGCTGCAGCAGTTGCAGGGTTTATGGCTGGTTTATTAGGTGTTGGAGGTGGAATAATTATGGTCCCAGCTCTATATTATGCTTTTACAGTTTTGGACTTTGATATTGTTACACGTATGCATTTATCTGTTGGAACATCTTTAGCAATAATTATTCCCACTTCGATAATATCGACTAAAACACACATGGAATATGATGCTGTAGATTTCAAAATGGTAAAGTCATTTGGTATTTTTATTCTTTTAGGGGTAATTTCAGGAACTTTTTTAGCTGTAAATTTAAAGACCCCTGCTTTGGTTTTATTTTTTTCAATATTTGCTTTTATTGTTGGACTATTTTTATTTTTGCGAGGGAAAAATTAATGGAAAATCCTAAAAAAATATCTGATTTTGTGAAAAAAATATCTGGAGTTCTTATTGGATTTATCTCAGTGCCATTAGGAATTGGAGGTGGCTCACTTATGGTACCTTTCATGAGAACATTCGGATATGATATTAGGACATCAATCGGTACTGCAGCAGCAGTAGGTTTTTTGATAGCTGTAAGCGGAACAGTTACAATGATAACTGGAGGTAAAATAATAGATAATATAAACACTCCTTTTAGTATTGGATATATAAATCTTTTAGGATTTGTAATATTTGTTCCAGTTACAATGATAATGGCAAGACTAGGTGCTAAAGCAGTTTATAAAATAAATAAGAAATTATTAAGCAAAATATTTGGAATATTTTTGATTTTAGTTTCAATAAGATCTTTCATTGAGTACCTTTCTATAAGTTAATTATCAGTTCCCCATTTCACTTTATTCCAAATTCTTTCATGGATGTAATAGAAAAAAAGTGGAATAATTGATCCAATACCTAATATTCCTGCACCTATAAATGTTCCGGTATATATGTAGCCAAATATCACCCAGTAAATAAAAATTAGGAGTCTCCAAGAGAAGGTTTTAGCGACTGATCTAATTTTTTTATCGGCCATAAAAAAAAAGAGGTGACTTCAGTCTCCCTCCATCACCTCACAACTTGAATTTAATTGATTCTTTAAGTTTTTATTAACACTTAATAGTTGAATTTAAGTGCTAATAGTCTCAATTTATTTATTATATTAAAATTTTCACTCGAAGATTGTACTCAATTTAACCACAACTTTAGTATGCAATAAACGTTAAAAATTGGTATTTTATAAAATGAGTAAAAAAAAGATAAAAAAAAATACTCAAAGTAATTTAAAAATTTTTAAATATTCTCCAGGAAATATTATTGATGGAACAAAAAAAAATATTGAAAATTTTTTCCAAAACCTAAAAAAAGATAGAGAAAGAAATAAATTAAGAACAGAAAAAGAAAAAAAAATACTAGAAAAAAAAGAAATTCAGCAACAAAAGAAGAAAGCTCAGAAGGATAAAATAAACAGAGCCAAAGAAGAGAGACTTCAAATATTAGCCCAAAAAAAATTAATCATAGAAAATGAGAAACAAATTCAAAAAAATGATGAAAAAAGAAAAAAAATTGAAGAGAAAAGATTAAAAATTGAACAACAAAAAATTAAGGACGAGGAATCTAAAAAATTAAGAGAAGACGCAAGAATACTAAAAGAAGAAGAACTTAGAATAAAAATACTTGAGAGACAAAAAGTTAGAGAAGAAAAAAACAGAATTAAATTGGAGAAAATAAAATCTAAAGAATTAGAGGCTCAAAAACGAAGAGAGGAAAAGGAGAGGGAGAGACAGGAAAGAAATAGATTGAGAGATTTAGAAAGGCAAAAAAGATTAGATGAAGAGCAAAAATTAAGAGAAGTTGCCAGAAAATTAAAATATGAAGAGGAAAAATTAAGAGAAACTGAAAATAGATTGAGACAACTTGAACTAGATAGAAAACAAGAGCTAGAAAGACAAATTCTAGAAGAACAAGCGGAACAGAGAGTAAAAGAGGAAGAACTAAGAGAAAGAGAACAACAAATAAAGGAAGAAGAGGCTGAGAAATTATTAAAAGAAAAAGAGGAGAGAGAAAGAGTTGAGGAAATAAGAAAAGAACAAGAAAAACAAAGACTTATTGATGAGGAAAGAGCAAAGTTATTGAGAGAAAAGGATGAAGAAGAAGAGAGAATTAAAGAGGAAAATCGTAGATTAAAAGAATGGGAAGATAAATTTGATCAAGAACAAAGAGCTAGAGAAGAAGAATTAATCAAAAAATTTTACAGTGATCATTCAAAATCATCAAGAAATGAAAATGAGATTGATAAAAATGAAGATAAGGAGGGGAAAAATTAATTAAATTTTTTGGTCGTATTTTCCGATTTTACCAGTTTTCAATAATGTTTGATCGATAAATTTAAAAATATTTAATTTCCTCTCATCTGAGGTTGGGCTTTCAGTTACCACAACTAATGAAGGTTTATTTGATGACGCTCTAATTAAACCCCAAGAACCATCCTCAAATGAAAATCTCACCCCATTTACAGTAATAATCTCTTTTATTTCTTGATCATCTATTTTTATTTTCTGTTCTTTTATTTTTTTAAACTTTCTTATCATTTCCTCAACTACATCATATTTTTCTTCATCCTTACAAAACGGTGCCATTGTTGGTGATTGATATGTAGTAGGAAGTTCCTTTATCATTTCACTCATTTTTTTATCTTGATCATTTAATAAATGACAGACTTGAATTGCAGAATTAATTCCATCGTCATAACCATAACCTAATGGTTGATTGAAAAAAAAGTGTCCACTTTTTTCGAATCCAGCTAAAGCTTTTTCATCATATACTTTCCTTTTAATGTGTGAATGACCTGTTTTCCAATATAAAGTTTTACATTGATTTTTACTCAAAACTTTATCGGTTGAATAAAGGCCTGTGGATTTTACATCTACAACAAACTTTGAATTTTTATGTGAGGTAGATAGATTTCTAGCAATTAATAATCCTATTTTATCAGAAAATATTTCATTTCCTTCATTATCAATTACTCCAACACGATCACCATCTCCATCAAAACCGAAACCAATATCAGCATTGTTTTCCTTTACTGATTTGACAATAGCATGAAGCATTTCCAGATCCTCTGGGTTTGGATTGTATTTCGGAAAATTCCAATCTAAATCACAATCTAATTCGATTACCTCACATCCAATACCTCTTAGTATATCAGGAGCAAAAATTCCAGCTGTACCATTTCCACACGCAACTACAGCTTTTATCTTTTTTTTTAATTTATTTTTATTAATTAAATCTTCTTTATAGACTTTATCAAAATTTTTTATTTGTTTTTCATTACCTTCACCATTAGTAAAATTTTGGTTTAATGTGATTTTTTTTAATTCTTTCATTTCTTCAGGAGCATGAGTTAATCCTTTTTTGATACCCATTTTTACTCCTGTCCAGCCATTTTCATTATGACTAGCTGTTACCATCGCAACTGCGTCGGCATTTAAATTAAATTGTGCGAAATAGACCATTGGTGATAAAGATAAACCAACATCTTCAACGAAACATCCAGTTGAAATTAAACCTTTCTTTAACGCTGATTTAATTTTTTCACTGTATGATCTATAATCATTTCCGACTATTACCCTCGGATTTTCTTTTTTAGTGTGCTCTTTAATTTGAGTTCCTAGACCTTTTCCAAGATTCGTGATTCCTAGATCATTGATATCTTTTTCGTAAATCCATCTTGCGTCATATTCTCTAAAGCCGAAGGGATCTATTTTTATTGACTGACTCATACTGTTAATTACTTACCTTTTTTTTATTTTTATGGTTGAATTTTTTTTTTTCTGTTCTATAAATGTTCTATTGATTTGCTAGTTATATAGTATATTAATATTAGGCGCATACAACATGTAGTTGTTTTCGTAAAAATAACAAATTATAATAACAAAAAATGAATAAAATACTATCTCAGGCCTTAAAGAAAGCTGTCTCTGAATATAGCCCTGAGATTAAAGAAGTCTCAAAAAATAATAGACCTGATCTTTTCTCTTTGAATAATGAAACTGAACTTTTTCAAAATGACAAAGGCATTATCATCAAAATAGATAGATCTAGAGACGCAAAATTAACTGACTTTGGTAAAGCAACTCTTAAAGATAGGTATCTTGGTCATAATGAGTCATTTCAGGATCTTTTTGCAAGAGTAGCTAGCACTTACGCAGATGATAACTTACATGCTCAAAGAATTTATAATTATATAAGCAACCTTTGGTTTATGCCGGCAACTCCAGTTTTATCTAATGGTGGAACTAAAAGAGGATTACCTATTTCATGTTTTTTAAATGAAGCCTCAGATAGTTTGGGAGGTATTTTAGATCTTTGGAGTGAAAATGTTTGGTTAGCAGCTAAAGGTGGAGGCATAGGAAGTTACTGGGGTAATTTAAGGTCTATTGGTGAAAAAATTGGAAGAGTGGGAAAAACTTCAGGAATAATTCCATTTATAAAAGTTATGGACTCATTAACAATGGCAATCAGCCAAGGTTCGTTGAGGAGAGGTTCAGCAGCATGTTATCTTCCAATAGATCATCCTGAGATTGAAGAGTTTATAGAAATGCGAAGACCAACTGGTGGAGATCCAAATAGAAAAGCATTAAATTTACATCATGGTGTTTTAATTTCTGATGCATTTATGCGAGCAGTTGAAACTGATGAACAATGGGCTTTAAAAAGTCCAGTTGATGGATCAATTCAACAAACAATTTCTGCAAGAAATTTATGGATTAGGTTATTAACAGCAAGAATTGAAACTGGTGAGCCATATATAATTTATATTGACACAGTTAATAGACAAATTCCACAACATCATAAGTTAGCAAACCTTACAGTGAAGACCTCAAACTTGTGCAGTGAAATAACTTTGCCTACAGGTATTGATAAAGATGGAAAAGATAGAACAGCAGTTTGTTGTTTATCTTCTTTAAATATAGAAAAATATGAAGAATGGAAAGATGATCCAAATATGATTAACGATGTTATGAGATTTCTCGATAATGTTTTATCTGATTTTATAAATAAAGCTCCCGATCAATTCAAAGATGCTAAATATTCAGCAGAAAGAGAAAGAAGTGTTGGTCTAGGTGTAATGGGTTTTCACTCATTTTTACAGAAAAATAGAATTCCTCTTGAGTCAGTAATGGCAAAAGCATGGAATAAAAAAATCTTTAAAAATATTCATGAAAAAGTTAATCAAGCCTCTCAAGACCTAGCTGAGGAAAGGGGTGCTTGTCCTGATGCATTAGAATAC
This sequence comes from uncultured Pelagibacteraceae bacterium, assembly GCA_902569975.1. Taxonomy (GTDB): domain Bacteria; phylum Pseudomonadota; class Alphaproteobacteria; order Pelagibacterales; family Pelagibacteraceae; genus Pelagibacter. Next base: position 9,169 of record CACFWD010000014.1, read on the forward strand.
GGATTTAAAGAGAGGTTTTCTAATAAAACAGCAATAGCGCCTACAGCATCAATTTCGATCATTTGCGGTGGTGCTTCACCAGGAGTTGAGCCAATAGCAGCTAATAGCTATACTCATAAAACTTTATCTGGATCGTTTAATGTTAGAAATAGATACCTAGAAGAAATTTTAGAAAGTCACGGAAAAAATGATGATGAAACTTGGTCTACTATTACAACAAATCAAGGTTCAGTTTCACATTTAGATTTTTTAACTAAATTGGAGAAAGATGTATTCAAAACTGCCTTTGAATTAAATCAGCATTGGATTATTGATTTGAGTGGTGATAGGACCCCATTTATTTCACAAGCTCAGTCAGTAAATTTATTTTTACCAGCAGATGTACATAAAAAAGAACTTCATAAAATTCATTTTGATGCATGGAAAAAAGGCTTAAAAAGCCTTTATTACTGTAGGTCAAAATCAATCCAGAGAGCTGAAAATATTAATGATGCAAAATCAACAGATATTACAGCAAATGTCTATAAATCAAAAAACCAACAATCAAACGAACAACAAGAATACGAGGAATGTTTATCATGTCAGTAGCAGAAAAAATTAAAATTGAGAAAAAAGAAATTATTCAACCAAAAAAAATGGGGCTGTTAACTGAAAACCCCGTTTATAAACCATTTAGATATCCCTGGTGTTATGATGCTTGGTTAACTCAACAAAGAATTCACTGGTTACCAGAAGAGGTTCCACTTGGTGATGATGTTAGGGATTGGCAAAAAAACCTATCACAACCTGAAAAAAATTTATTAACTCAAATTTTTAGATTTTTTACTCAGGCAGATGTTGAGGTTAATAATTGTTATTTAAGACATTATACAACTGTTTTTAAACCAACCGAAGTTTTAATGATGATGACTGCTTTTGCTGCAATGGAAACAGTTCATGTTGCTGCATATTCTCATTTATTAGATACGATTGGAATGCCTGAGTCTGAGTATTCCGCTTTTATGAAATATAAAGAAATGAAAGATAAGTATGATTACATGCAAGGTTTTAACGTAAATTCTAAAGAGGATATTGCAAAAACGGTTGCTGTGTTTAGTGCGTTTACAGAGGGTTTACAACTGTTTGCAAGTTTTGCAATTCTTCTTAACTTTCCAAGACATAATAAGATGAAAGGCATGGGTCAAATTGTAACTTGGTCAGTTAGAGATGAAACTCTTCATTGCAATTCTATGATAAGAATTTTTAAGGAATTTATAAAAGAAAATCCAGAAATCTGGACTCCAAAATTAAAACAAGAACTTTATGAGGCTTGCAGAATAATTGTTGAGCATGAGGATGCTTTTATAGACTTAGCATTTGAAATGGGTCCAATGGAAGGTTTAACAGCAAATGAGGTTAAAGATTATATTAGATTTATTGCTAACAGAAGGTTAGACCAGCTTGGATTAGAGCCAATTTATAAAGTTGAAAAAAATCCTTTAGGTTGGTTAGATACTATGTTGAATGCCGTCGAGCATATGAATTTCTTTGAGGGTCGTGCAACAGAATATTCTAAAGCCTCAACACAAGGAACTTGGGCTGAAGCATTTAGTTAATTCTTTTGAAATATAAAAAGTACTTTAGAAAAACAAGCCTTAAGCAAAAAGGTGATGGTGAGTTTTTTTTAAAGGAAGTAAAAAAGAAAAAACCTAAAATTTTTTTAGAAATAGGTGTTTTTCATGGGGTAACTGCTAGAAATGTTTGTGAGTTACTTGCTCAAATACATAATGATGATTTTAAATATATAGGATTAGACTTGTTTGAAGAAAGTGATGAAAACAAATCTGAAATAATCCCTAATACAAACTTTTCAAATCCTTTTAAACAAATTTATTTTCAATATATTAAAAGGCAAAATCCTTATTCTATTGAAGCTGTTAAAGATTTATTAAAAAAATTTGAAAATAATATTCACTTGATAAAAGGAAATTCAAATTTTGTATTAAAAAAAATAGATATGAACAAGGTTGATTATGTTTTCTTAGATGGTGGTCATGATTATAAAACCGTTAAAAATGATTTAAACTGTTGCAGTGAGGTGATTAATAATAATGGTACAATTTTATGTGATGATTATAATTTATCATATGCCCCAGGTGTTAAAAAAGCTATAGATGAATTTGTAAAGCAGAAGAATTTAAAATGTGAAATATTATTAAACTCAAGATTTGCAAAAATTGAAAAAAACTAATTATCTTTGATTTAATTGAACTACTTTTCTATGCTGATTGCCCTTATAACTAGCTAATGGTCTAATAAGTTTATTTGCTGCGTGTTGTTCCATAATGTGTGCCGACCAACCAGTTATTCTTGAAATTACAAAAATTGGAGTAAAGAAATCAGTGTCAAATCCCATTAAATGATATGTAGGTCCAGTAGGATAGTCTACATTTGGGTGAATATTTTTTCTATTAATCATTACTTTTTCAACGATGTCATAAATTTTTTCAAATTTTTTATCTTTTTTAATTTTAGCAACTTTTGCAAAATATTTTCTCATTGTGGGAACTCTAGAGTCACCCGATTTATAAACTCTATGTCCAAAACCCATAACAACTTCTTTATTATCTAAAGCTCTATTAATCCATTTGAGTGCATTATTAGGAGATTTAATTTTATTCATCATATGCATTACCTCTTCATTAGCTCCTCCATGAAGAGGACCTTTTAAGCTTGCGATAGCTCCTGTAATTGCACCGTGAATATCAGATAAACTACTTGTTATAGTTCTCGCAGTAAAAGTAGAAACATTAAAGCTATGTTCTGCATATAAAATTAAAGAAACATCAAAAGCTTTAACTATTTCTTTTTGTGGCACTTTTCCAAAACACATATAGAAAAAGTTTTCAGCAATATTTAAATTTTTCTTTGGTTTAATTATTTTTTTACCTTTTCTTAATCTGTAAAATGCCGCTAAAGCTGTAGGAGTTTTAGCTAAAATTCTTATAGCTTTTCTCATATTTGCTTCTGGAGAAGAGTCTGTAGTTTCTTTATCTTCAAGACCCATTATGCTTACAGCTGTTCTTGCTACATCCATTGGATGGGATTTTTTAGGCATTTTTTTGAGTATAGAATAAAGATCTTTCGATAATTCTCTGTTATTCTTTTCTTCTTTCTCAAATTTTCTTAGTTGAATAGTGTTGGGTAAATCTTTATTTAAAATTAAATAAGCAACCTCTTCAAACCTGCAATATTCACATAAATCCTGTGCAGCATAACCTCTGTAAGTAAGAGAGTTAATTTCAGGCATTACTTTTGATACTTCAGTTTCATCAACAACAATTCCAAGCAATCCCTTTTTTATATCATCGCCCATTATTCATGATCCTCAGTACTAAAATTATAAATTTTTTCATCTAAACTATTATATTTTTCATAATCAACAAGCTCGTATAAACGCTTTCTTGTCTGCATTTTATCAATAATATTATTCTGATGTCCATTTGCATAAATGTCCCTTAAACCGTCCTCAACATTTTTCATTGCTAAACGTTGTGTGGTAACTGGATAAATTACTATATTGTAACCAATTTGTTCTAATTCTTTGTAATTGAATAATTTTGACTTACCAAATTCAGTCATATTGGCAAGTAGGTAGCATGATAATTCTTTTCTAACTTTCTCAAACTCATTTTCATCTTGTAACGCCTCTGGAAAAATTATTTCTGCGCCAGCATCAATATATGCCTTACATCTATCGATCATTTTATCTAAACCCTCGACACTCTTAGCATCTGATCTAGCAATAATCTTAAAGTTGTTATCTTTTTTAGCTGACACACATTCTTTTATTTTATTTACCATTGCCTCAGTGGTAATTAATTCTTTATTATCTAAATGCCCACATCTTTTTCTCTCTATTTGATCTTCAAGATGAACTGCAGAAATTCCAAATTCTTCAAAAGTTTCAATTGTTTCTTTGCAGGATTTAAAACCAGTATCAATATCTGCAATTGTTGGAAGGTTAGTTACTCTTGATATTAAATATGATCTAGTGCTTACATCTTGCAATGTTGTTAAACCAATGTCAGGAAACCCAAGGTCATTTGCCATTACTCCACCTGAAATATAAACAGCATCATAACCAATTTCTTCAATTAGTTTTGCAGTTAACGGATTATAAGCACCAGGAACTCTTAAAATTTTATTTGATTTAAGTTTTTTTACAAAGTCTTCTCTTTTTTGTCTCGGTTCTTTGTTAACAAAATGCATTAAAAAATACCCT
>CACFWD010000015.1 GCA_902569975.1 uncultured Pelagibacteraceae bacterium
GCATACTTTTTATATTTATATTAGGAGTATCAAAATCGATTGCTTCAGAAAAAGTAGCCACTAATGAAAATCAACTAAATTTCTTTATTGGAAATTTTGATTTTAGCGATGATAAACAAAAAGCTATTTTAGTTGGATTTCAACATCAAAATGAAAATTTATATAGAGACACTTTCCTTGGCAATGTTTCACCTATTACTGGTGGATTTGTTACAGAAAATTCAGCTGCTTATATTTATACGGGAATAGAATGGAATGTAGAGATGGGTAAAAAAATCTTATTTACACCTAGTTTTGCACCTGGGCTTTACCATGAGGGTGATGGTAAAGATTTAGGACATATTTTGGAATTTAAGTCTGAGGTGCAATTTTCTTATGCAGCATCAGATAATACGAGTTTTGGAGTATCATACAATCATGTATCTAATGCTAGTTTAGGAGATAAAAATCCTGGGGCAAATAGTTATATGTTTAATTTTATAAAAAACTTTTAGAAAACATTCTATGATATTGAGATTAAAAGATTGTCACAATTTTAGTGATTTTAGAAAACTTGCGAAGCTGAAGCTTCCATCACCTATTTTTCATTATATTGACGGAGCAGCTGATGATGAAATTACATATGCTCGAAATACAAGTGCTTTTGATGATGTTGATTTAGTTCCAAATGTTTTAAGAGGTGTTGAGAATGTTGATTTATCGACAACAATTTTCGGTAAAAAATTAGATTTACCTTTTTATCTTTCGCCGACAGCACTTCAAAGACTTTTTCATTATGATGGAGAAAGAGCTGTTGGAAAAGCAGCAAAAAAATTTAATACAATGTTTGGTGTTTCAGCTCTAGCAACAGTAAGTGTTGAAGAAATTTCTTCCATGATAGATACACCAAAAATGTTTCAGTTTTATTTTCATAAAGATAGAGGCTTAAATGACTCTTGTTTAGAGCGAGCTAAAGCTGCTAAATTTGATGTAATGGCTTTAACAGTGGATACTATTACTGGAGGAAATCGTGAAAGAGATTTAAGAACTGGATTTACTTCTCCACCTAAATTGACTTTATCAAGCTTATTTAGTTTTGCTACAAAGCCAATGTGGGGAATAAATTATTTAACAAAAGGTAAATTTGAATTACCTCATCTTCAAGACTTTGTAAAAGAGGGTACAAGTACAAATTCTTCGATAGGAAATTATTTTTCAACTATGTTAGATCAATCTATGAATTGGAAAGATGCAGAAAAGCTTTGTTCCCAATGGGGAGGTCATTTTGCTCTTAAATTTTTTAAAATAAGATAAGAAATTAAAATAGATATAACAAAAAGTATAACTAAGTTCTTCTTTTTTTTTATTTCTGATTTAATCCAGTTTAATTTTGGACCAATTGCCATAAAGATTAAAAATGGAATTAAAAATGGAACTATTAATTTATGGTAAAAAGGAGGACCAACAGATATTTGTTCTGTTGAAATAACTTGCAAAAAGATAGGATATACGGTTCCAATTAAAACAACAGATAAAAAGTACATCATCAACCAGTTATTTATTAAAATTGAAGTCTCTTTACTAACCAATGAAAACAAAATTGAATTTTGTTGACTATTTTTATGAAAAACAAAAAAGATGAATAATGATATTGAAATTAATACAAATAAAAAAGTTAATATAAATAGGCCTCTTTGAGGATCGCTTGCAAATGTATGTACAGAATTTAAAATTCCTGAACGCACCAGAAATGTTCCACACATACTGAGTGTAAAAGTTGTTATTGATAAAATTATAACCCAAGATTGGAGAGTTGATCTTTTTTCTAATACCAAAATACAATGTAATAAAGTAGTTAATGCTAACCATGGCATCAATGACACATTTTCAACTGGATCCCAGAACCAAAAACCACCCCACCCTAATTCATAATATGCCCAAATCGACCCGAGCAATATTCCTAAAGTCAAAAATATCCACGAAACTAATATCCACTTTTTAATGTGAATGGCCCAAGTTTTCGTTACATATTTTAAAACAGTCGCAGCTAAAGCACTAGAAAAAATTATTGATGAACCCACATAACCTAAATATAAAATTGGTGGGTGAATTGCTAAAGCAGGATCTTGTAAAATTGGATTAAGGCCCAGCCCCTCCTTTGGAGCTGGAAAGATATAATTAAATGGGTTTGATGAACTTAATAAAAAAACAAAAAAACCTATAATTATAATTTGTTGAAACAATACTGTAAGAATTCTATATTTCTTTAATTGATTTTTAGATTTAATCAAAAATAAAAAAATAAATATATTTAAAACAAGAAGCCATAATAATAAACTACCCTCATGATTTCCCCAAGTACCAGAAATTTTATAAAATAATGGTTTGGTGGTGTGTGAATTATTAAAAACTGTTTCATTACTAAAATCAGAGTAAACAAATGATAATATTAGGCCAAGGAAGCTTATTAAAACTAAAAATAACTGAAGGAATGAAAAGTTAATTATCTTATTATCTAATATTTGATTATCGTTAAAATTTTTTATTGAAAAGAAAAAAATAAAAAAAGAGATAAGTAAACCCAATATCAATGCATAGTGTCCAATTGAGCTATAAAGCATTAATTATCCTCTAGAGCTGATTTAACTTCTGGTGGCATGTAGTTTTCATCATGTTTGGCTAAAATTTTTGAAGCCTCAAAAAAATTTCTATCTTTTAGATACCCTTCAGCAACTACCCCTTTGCCTTCTGAAAAAAGATTTGGCACAATACCAGAGTAACTAACGTTAATTTCATTTTTAAAATCAGTTATAATAAAATTTATCTCATCGCTTGACATTTTTATTGAGCTTAATTTCACCATTCCACCAATTCTGATCTTTTTATTCTCTAATTCTGCAAGTAATTTAACATCAGATGGAGATTTAAAAAAAACAACATTTTCCTCTAAGGATTTTAGAACTAAAAAAATAGACAAAGTTAAAGAGAAAAATATTAAAATTATGAAAAGAAATCTGAATTTAACTTTTTTACCATACATGGTCTTAAAGTTAAATGCTCTGTGTGCTAGATAAAATTTCTTTATTGATATTTTGAGTTTTGGCTACTTGTGCTTTTTTGGAGTCTAAGGCTCCAAATTTTGAAATAAATTTATTTCTTTCTTTCACATATTGAATTTTAATTATTGTATACAGAATTGAAAAACTAAGTAATGTAAATAAAAATGCAGACCACACATAAAGCCCATATCCATTCATATACAAAAATTCACTTATCATAATCTATCTAGTCCTTTATTTTTGATTTTTATCAACTCTGTATTATATTTCATCAAAAAAATCAGCAAAGAAAAAAGGGCAAATGCCGCAGTCATAATCACTAAAGGAAACAACATTGATGAATGTATTGAAGATTTAGAAAGTATGTTGATCGAGGCTGGCTGATGTAATGTATTCCACCAATCAACTGAATATTTAATTATAGGAACATTAATTATTCCAAAAATTGTTATCAAAGTGGTTATCTTGTAGACTTTATCTTTATTCTGATAAATTCTCCATGCTAATAAATAAATTAAATAAAATAAAAATAAAATTAACATAGATGTAATTCTTGCATCCCAAGCCCACCATGTCCCCCATGTTGGTTTCCCCCATATTGATCCCGTAACCAATGCAACAATATTAAAAACTAATCCAGATGGAGCAAGACTTTTTGCTATCAAAAAAAAATTTTTATTTTTAAAAATGTAACCACTTAAAGATAAAAATGTAATTGAAGAAAAAATTCCTAAAGAAATCCATGCTCCAGGGACATGTACATACATAATTCTAACTGAATGACTCTGCTTATAATCTTGTGGTGACAAAACTAATGCCTCAACTAAACCTATGGAAAGTACCAAAATGAATAATACCATTACATACTTAGTAGCTTTAGACGTAATCAAAAAAATTTTGTTTGGTTCTAAAAATTTAAACATAAATTATTTATTATAGTTTTAGTATGAAAAATATATCTGATCAAGAATGTAGAGGGAGATAATGGTAAGGATAAGATTTTACACTCTTGACCAGGTATTATTTATTACTAGTCAATCTCTATGTCTAAGATTTGAACTAATTGTGTTTAAATAATGATCGTTTTAATTTGATTGCTTAAAGTAACTTGAGCCTTTTTTACCAGAAAAAATCTCTTCAATTAAAGGATGTTTAATTGGCTCATCAGAATCATCGATAAGAAGATTCTGCTCGGACACATAAGCCTCATATGTTATTTCGTCATTTTCAGCTAGCAAATGATAAAATGGCTGGTTCTTTCTAGGTCTAACATTTTCTGGTATAGATTGGTACCACTCCTCGGAATTATTAAATTCAAAATCAACATCATAAATTACACCCCTAAACTCAAAGTGTTTGTGCTTCACAATGTCTCCAATTGAAAATTTAGCTTTTTGTATTGCCATTGGGTTTAATATGGAGATTTAGAATTAAAAATCAACAGAAAAAAATATAAAGTTTTTATGACAACATTAATTATGTTAATATGTTTTTAGTGAATAAATCTTTTTTAAAATTTGCCACAGATTTTGGACCATTAGCAATATTTTTTTTCTATTATTATAGTAATGATAAAAACTTATCGATCGCAATTCCTCCGTTAATAATTGCGACAATAATAGCATTAATTATCGTTTGGTTATTTGAAAAAAAAATACCTCCAATGCCACTGTTAAGTGGAATTTTAATTACTTTTTTTGGTGGACTTACCATTTATTTTAACGACCCAATATTTATTTATATAAAACCAACTATAATAAATATTATGTTTGCTCTTGCACTGTTTTTTGGCAAGTATTTTACAAAAGAGCCTATTCTTAAAAAAATAATGGGTAAATCAATACCATTAAATAATACTGGTTGGGAAATACTTAATAAGAGATGGATGTATTTTTTCTTAGGTCTGGCTTTATTAAATGAATTAATTTGGAGAACACAATCTGAGGAATTTTGGGTGAACTTTAAAGTTTGGGGCATGCTACCAATAACAATTGTTTTTACTGGATTTCAAATTGGCTTAATTAAAAAATATAAATTAAATGATTAATAACTTAAGACTTGTAATAAATAATTCAAATAAGAAGATAGAGGAAAAACATTTTTTTGAAAAAAATGAGTTACAAATAATCCTTAATTTATACGCAAAAATGGTATCCAAAGGATCGTGGAAAGATTATGGGCTGAGTATTTCAAGTAAACAAGTGAGTTTTAGTGTCTTTAAAAATGCTGCTGAAAATGCTCTATATAAAATTTGCAAAAATTTTAAACCAAAAAATACCAATCTTAAATATTTAATTACAGATACAAATGGAAAAATTATTAAGAATTCATCTAGTCTAAAAAGTCTTTTAAAAAATACTGACTGGAAAAAACTTTAAATTATCTTCTTTGACCAAAAAGTCTTAGCAACATAATAAACAAATTAATAAAGTCTAAATAAAGAGTTAATGCACCCATTACTGCTTTTTTACCCATTAACTCTCCTGTGTCGCTAGCAGCATACATGTTCTTAATTTTTTGAGTATCGTAAGCAGTAAGTCCTACAAAAATTAAAACTCCTAAAATAGAAATTACAAAATACATCATTGAAGATTTCATGAATATGTTAACAATTGATGCGATAATGATTCCAATTAATCCCATCATTAAAAAAGATCCTAATTTTGTTAAGTCTCTTTTAGTTGTGTAACCGTATATACTCATTGCTCCAAATGTAGCTGAACAAATGAAGAAAACTCTTGTGATACTCATACCAGTATAAACCAATAAAATTGAAGAAAGAGATAAACCCATTAATGCAGCAAAAATCCAAAAAGTTGTTTGTGCTTTAGCCGCACTCATTTTATTAATACCAAAGCTCATGTAAAACACGATTCCAAGCGGAGCTAACATTACCAACCATTTTAACCCTGACATATAGATTGCGTTACCCAATTGAGTAAGTCCAACTATAGAACCTGAACTATCAGTCACAACAGACATTTTAAAAGTTATAAGCGCAATTATCCCTGTCATAAGGATACCTGTTGCCATGTAGTTATACACTTTTAGCATATAGGCTCTTAAGCCTTCATCTGTTACTACTGTTGATTGCTGAGCAGCTTCTTTTGCTCTTCCTAGAATACCTTTTTTATTAAATTCCATGATGAAATATATATAATCTTTTAATAATTATTCAAGATATCAAAAAATAACAAATGAACAAAATTGCAAAACAGTAATGAATTACAAAAAATTAGGAAATACTGACCTAGATGTGAGTACAATTTGTCTCGGAACTATGACTTGGGGCGAACAAAATACCCAAGAAGAAGGATTTGAACAAATGAATTATGCCTTAGACCAAGGTGTAAATTTTTGGGACACTGCTGAAATTTACTCAATTCCAATGAGAGAAGAAACCTATGGTGAAACGGAGAGAATAATTGGTAATTGGTTTCAGAAAACAAATAAGAGAAATGACATCGTTCTTGCTACAAAGGTATGTGGAAATACATCTAACAAATATATAAGGGGAGGTGGAAATAGCTTTGGCAAAAAAAAGATCGCAGAAGCTTTAGATGAAAGTTTAAAAAGATTAAAAACAGACTATATTGATTTATATCAACTTCATTGGCCTGAAAGAAGTACAAATTTTTTTGGTGATTATGGTTATGAACATGATGAAAACGATAAAAATTGGACACCTTTTGAAGAAATTTTAGAAAGTTTAAAAAAATTTATTAAACAAGGTAAAATCAGATATGTCGGTCTATCAAATGAGACTGCTTGGGGTTTATCTAAATTTCTTGAACTCTCAAAAACGAAAGGGTTTCCAAGAATGATGTCTGTCCAAAATCCTTATAATTTACTTAATAGAACGTATGAAGTTGGTTTAGCAGAAATTTCTGTGAGAGAGCAAAGTGGCTTATTAGCATACTCTCCATTGGCGTTTGGATATTTAACAGGGAAATACAGAAATAATAAATTACCAGCGAAATCGAGAATGCAATTATTTAAAGATTTTAATCGATATAAAAATAAAAATGGCCAAAAAGCTATTGATGAATACTACAAGATTTCAAAAAAATATAATTTAGATTTCACTCAAATGTCTTTAAAATTCTGTGAAATCCAACATTTCACAACGAGTGTTATTATAGGGGCAACGACAATGGAACAGTTGAAAACAAATATAGAAAGTGTAAATGTAAATTTAAACAATGATATAATAAATGACATTAATAAAATTCAAAAAAAATACCCTAATCCTTGTCCATGATTAAAAAATATTTCATTTGTTTTTCAACAATTTTTTTGTTCGTACTATCTCCATTAAAAGCTGAAGAATTAAAAGAAATTGGAAAATATAAAGATTGGCGTACTATGGTTTTAGTGGAGCCAACTGGTAAAGTATGTTTTGCTCAATCATCTCCAGTTTTACAGGCACCAAAAACCAATAAAAGAGATGCAAGATTATTTGTGACCTTTAGACCTAGTGAAAAAATTAAAGATGAAATAAGTGCTAGTCCAGGATATGAGTTTAATAAAAAAAACTCTGTTATAGCTACATCTGGAAAAAATAAAATTAAATTTGATATTGTTCAAAAAGGTTTTGCCTGGATTGCTGATAACAAAATTGAAAAAAAAATGGTTAAGGTCATGAAAAAGGGTTCGAGAATTATGATCACTGGATACAACCAAAAAGGCTCACAAACTATTGATCATTATTCACTTTTGGGCTTTACTAAAGCTTATAATACTGCAAAAAAAGCCTGCAGTTAATTAATGAAATCAAAAAAAAAAATTGTTCTAGCTTATTCTGGAGGCTTAGACACATCTGTAATTTTGAAATGGCTTCAAGAAAATTATAACGCTGAAGTTATTTGTTACACTGCGGATGTTGGTCAAAAAATTGATAAAAAAAAGATTTTTAAGAACGCAAGAAAACTTGGTGTCAAAAACATTGTCGTTCAAGATTTAAAAGATGAGTTTGTAAAAAATTATGTCTTTCCAATGATAAGAGGGCATGCAATTTATGAAGGGGTTTACTTATTGGGAACTTCAATTGCTAGACCACTAATTGCGAAAGAGCAAATTAGAACTGCAAAAAAATTTAAAGCTTATGCTGTATCTCATGGTGCTACTGGAAAGGGAAATGATCAAGTTAGATTTGAGCTTGGATATCATTATTTTGGACCAAAAATAAAAATCATAGCTCCATGGAGAATTTGGAAATTAAAATCTAGAACTGATTTAATCAATTACGCAAAAAAACATAAAATAGAAATTCCTAAAGATAAAAAGGGGGCACCACCTTTTTCTGTTGATGATAACTTGTTTCATACATCAACCGAGGGTAAAGTTCTAGAAAACCCAAAAAATTCAGCCCCTGAATTTATTTTTCAAAGAACCAATTCTCCAGAAAAAGCTCCTAATAAACCGTCATTCATAACAATAAATTTCAAAAATAGTGATCCAGTTGGGATTAATGGTAAAAAATTGTCTCCTTCAAAATTATTATACAAACTTAATCAACTTGCAGGCAAAAATGGAATAGGAAGAGTTGACTTAGTTGAAAATAGATTCATAGGAATTAAATCTAGAGGAGTATATGAAACTCCAGGCGGAACTTTATTAATTCAAGCTCATAGAGCAATTGAGTCTGTGACACTTAGTAAAGACACTATGCATAAAAAAGATCAAATAATGCCAAAATACGCGGAACTAATTTATAATGGTTATTGGTATTCAAAAGAGAGGATCAAACTTCAAAAAATTATAGATGCTAAAAAAAATAAAGTTAATGGATCAGTTAAGCTTAAACTTTATAAAGGCAATGTAAGCATCGAATCTCGGCAAACTAGTAGTTCGGCTTATTCTATAAAAAAAGTTTCTTTTGAGGAAAATAAAACATTTAATAAATCTAATATTGAAAGATTTATTAATTATCATAAAAAAAAATTACGATCATAATCAATATGAAGTTTGAATATTCAAGGGTGAAAGCTGTTGAGATGTTAGATGATTTTATCCAAAAAAATCTCCACGAATATTCAAAATTAAGAAATTTTGATTTTGGACCAGAAAAAAGATCAAATGTTTCTTGTTTATCCCCTTATATAACTCATGGAATTATTAGTGAACAAGAAGTGATTCAAAAATCTTTGTCTAAATATTCTTTTTCAAAAAATGAAAAGTTTATTCAAGAAGTTTTGTGGAGAACTTACTGGAAAGGTTGGTTAGAATTACGACCCAATGTTTGGGAAGATTACTTGATAGAGTTAAATAATATTCGAGAAGAATTTAAACATAACCAAAATTATACAAACGCGATTAACGGAAAAACTAATATTGAATGCTTTAACCATTGGGTAATTGAGTTAAAAGAGAATAACTATCTACACAATCATACTAGAATGTGGTTTGCAAGTATTTGGATTTTTACTTTGGAGCTACCTTGGCAATTAGGAGCAGAATTTTTTATGCAACATCTTTACGACGGTGACACTGCATCTAATACTCTTGGCTGGAGATGGGTAGCAGGAGTTCAAACGCAAGGAAAACATTATTTAGCAAGCGAGTGGAATATCAAGAAATTCACTAATAATAGATTCAATAATATCAAATTAAACGAGAACGCTCCGCCTAAAGTTTCAAAGAAAAATTATTCAATTATTAAACAGGATTTTAGCAATAAAAATATAGATGATAGAAATCTTTTGATTTTTGAAAATAATCTATCATTTGAAACCACTGATTTTCAAAGTAACGTATTCAAAAAGATTTATATAATTTCAAATAAAAATGAAAATAGATCTATCAAACTAAGTGAAAAAGTTATTAAATTTAAATCACTTTTGATTGATGACCAAAAAAAAAGATTGCAAGATAAATCTATTGATTGTGATATATTGGATATAAGTGAAATTAAAAATATTAATGAGAGTGTTATTGCGTTATATCCAACTGTTGGTGAAAATCTGGATTATTTAATTAAAAATAATTTAAAATTAGATTTTCTCTATAGAAAAATTGATCAATGTTCTTGGCAATATTGTAACAAAGGTTTTTTTAATTTTAAAAATTATATTCCTAAAATAATTTCGACTTTCAATTAAAACCACCTGAACATTCCAATAATTCCAGCTGTAGCATAAAAGAATTGTAAAAATAATATTCCTCTATGACCACCCCTATAAGCCCAAATTCCAATTAACATTGCAGATATGAGTAATAAGCAAAACCCAAAAAACTCTATGCCAATATTCATAGCTACAAATAATGAATATAATATTGCTGTAATCACTCCTGCCCATTCAAAAATTTTATTATTCATTCTCTAATTTAAATTTTTTTCTATTATAAATTTTTTTTTTATTTTTTATTATTTTATTTCTTAACATTGGTGAACCTAATAATTTCGCTATTGGATTTTTTTTTTTTAATTTTTTTCTTATTTTATTCATAAGAGTTTCTTAAAATTATAATATAAAATTTTTGAATAGTTATTCATATCTTCCATATTATTTTTAGCAGATTTATCAAATTTCTCTAAAGCACCATCACCAAGTTGATCCTCAAGTGCTTTTTTATATTCTGGTACACAGCCCCACTCATTTACTGTTGTATCTTTAATTTCTATATGAAATTGAATACCATAGGCATGATTTTGATATTTAAAAATTTGATACTTTGTTACTGGAGATGATGCTAGTAAAGTAATATCAGGATTGTTATCAATTTCTTGAACCTCATAAGAATGCCATTGTAAACTTTTGATATTATCTGGAAATTTTGAAAATAAATTATCTTCTTTTTTGTTATTGGTAAAATTTATATCCATTATACCAATCTCTGCTGGATTTGATTTTACGACTTTACCACCAACTACTTCACCTAATAACTGACAGCCTAAGCAGAAACCCAAATAAGGTTTTTTTAAATCTATTACAAATTCTTTAATTCTTTTTTTTTCTTCAACTAACCAAGGATACTCTTTTTCCATATAAGTGTCCATCGGCCCACCCATGCAAAACATTCCATCATACTTTGTTAAATCATTTGGGATTTTCTCACCTTCATCAAGCTCGATTGTTGTAAGATTAAAACCATCATCCAACATTAGATCCTTTATGTAACCCGGATCTTCAATTTTAATATGTTGTAAAATAACTATGTTCAATACTTAATATTTTAACTGAGTTAAATTTTATTAACAATAATTTACTGATTAAAAAATAAAAATTTTTTAGCTTATCTCGCCAGTTTAATGAATATATCTCCCATACCAGCATCCAAATTTTCTAAAGGTGTATTGTTTCTTAACTCACAATACCTACCAGTAACTTGGTGGCTTTTAACAAAATCTATTTCATCTTTTTCACAACTTTTTCCATTATGCAATAAACCTATAACTATTCGATCATCAAGACTATACACCTCTGATTTATTTACTTTATTACCATCACAAAAATAATCTTTATTTACCCTGTTTGGAAAATCCCGTTTATCGCAAGGATTTTTTATTGTTAAAACATAAAATTCTTTCAAGCCATCTTTAAATTCATATTTCATTTTTTGAGTTTCAGAATACTTCATGAGATCACATGAACATGGAACACAGCATCTATAATAATTTCCACAAATTTTTTTTCGAGTTTTAGTTTCTTCAATAAATAAAAATTCTGAATCGCTATTTGGATCAATCAACGATCCTGAAACTGCGCAGTATAATTTATTAAATTCAATAAAATCTTTATAAGTGTTTTTTTTATCTATAATATATTTAAAAAACTTAGGTCCTGCCGCGTTTCTATTTTTATCAGGAAATATTCTTGACCAATCAGTAATAAGCTCCTTATGATAGTTTTTTTCTCCAGCAAATGATTTGAGCTGAAATAATATTAAAAATATAATCAAAGATAAATTGAAAATTTTTTTCATTTTTGTTTTATTGTAATTGTTTGATTTAACTCACTTACATTTAATAATTCTTTTGATCCATTAGTCCACTTAATCTCAACCTTAAAATTTTTTTCATTTTTTCTAATTCCATAATGTGCCACAGGCTCCATTTGACATAAGTAACCAGATCCTGCATCAATAGTTTTGGAATGCTTTCTTTTATTGGTTATTAATGTTACCGTAGCTCCTCTCGCTGGGGCATCATATTTATTTAAAGGTTTAATTCTTAGATATTTATTTTCTTTGTTAACTTTTGCCTTATACAAAGTTAATGATTGTTCTTTACTTTCACCACGAGCAACTAACAATTCTAAAACTCCGTCATTATCAATATCTGCGACTGCTGCTCCAGTTCCAAACCCATTAGCTTCTAGACCAACTTGAAAATTTATCTGTTCAAATTTTCCATTATCTTTAATACGAAATAATTTATTTGGTTCTGCTATATTGTTCATAAAAACTTCATCAAAACCATCGTTGTCAAAATCTGCAGAAATAATTGTTCTTATTCTAGAAGGTTTATCAAAATCTTTATTTCCTATGTCTTTAAATTCATTATTCTCTAAAACCCAAGCTCTATGATACCCAAGCCAATTGCCACTTAAGATATCCAACCTACCACGATAATATATGTCTGATAAAGCTGTACCTCTCCCATTTTGGATTGAATCATCTATTCTGTAATCCAATGCTACATCTTCAAAATTTCCATTATTATTCTCATAAAGAAAATTTGCTCCTCTCTCATTTGCTGCAAAAATATCTGCTCTATCTGTCAAGATGTGTCCTGATACCACTGCTCTTCCCCCTGTAATACTATCAAGATTTAAATTCTGGGCTTTATCTTTAATTAACTCATCTTCAATCTCATAAAATCGCGTTGGACCTCCATAATTTGCTACATAAATTCCATATTCACCATCTCCCTTTCTATCTACGCAAACTACAGATCTTCCTGCTGTTAAATTGAGATTTTCAATATTTTTTTCTAACTCAAACAAATCAAAATAATTATTATTTTTTATATCCAATAATCTATCTGAATATATTTTA
>CACFWD010000016.1 GCA_902569975.1 uncultured Pelagibacteraceae bacterium
ATAGTATTATTAAAAAAATAAAATTATCATTAATAATAACACTTATTTCACTATAGTTAGAATTCAAAAATTCTATCCAAGGAATTAAGCTAATTAATAAAATAGATATTATTATGGTAAACTCTTTTAAAAAAACATTGTAATTTTTATTTTTTAATATAGTCATGAATTCATATGATAGGAAAAATCCTTCTTCTTAACTTTATATCTTTATTGCTATCTGTTTCAAGTGCACATGCTTACATAGACCCAGGAACAGGCAGTATAATCTTACAAGCTTTAATTGGTGCATTAGCGGCAGCTACAGTTTTCATAAAAATTTATTGGCATAAACTATTAGTTTTGCTTGGTATAAGAAAAAAAACAGAGAGTGATAATAAACAAAATCTAGATAATAAAAAAGACAGTTGAAATTTATAAATTAATTTTAGATGGAATTCCCCAGGCCATTAATTAAAGGTAAATTAATTAAAAGATATAAACGCTTCTTTACTGACATAAAATTAACAAAAAAAGTTATTACAGCTCATTGTCCAAATACTGGGTCTATGAAAGGGTTATTAGAAAAAGGTAATGATGTCTATTTGCTTCCAAACAATAATCCTAAAAGAAAACTTAAATATGGTTTGGAAATTATTAAATCAAGAAAAAACTTAGTTGGAATTAACACTCATATGGCAAATAAAATAGTTCATCATGCTCTAGAAAATAATCTAATTAAAGAAATAAAAAATACTGACTCAATCAAGACAGAGGTATTTTTTAACAAAGAAACTAGATTTGATTTTTTAATTGAAAAAAACTTACAGAAAAGTTTTATAGAGGTCAAAAATGTCACTCTTTTTAGAAGTAAAAATATAGCTGAATTTCCAGATGCCGTTACAACAAGAGGAAGTAAGCACCTGCTAACTCTTATTGATGCCATAAAAAAAGGTTATAAAAGCTATTTATTATTTTTAGTCCAAATCCAAAATATGGAAAGGTTTAAAATAGCTAAGGACATAGATGCAAAGTATTATAAAAATTATTTAATTGCTAAAAAAGCAGGAGTTAATTTTTTAGCATATAGATGTAATATAGGTTCAAAAAAAATTTATGTGGATAAGAAACTGAAAATTATTAATGACTGATTATAAAGAAAAATTTGAAAAAATGAGAATCGCGGGAAAATTAGCTGCCAAGACTTTAGATATGTTAACTGAAAATATCAAAGAGGGTGTTTCAACAGATTACATAGATAAATTGGGCTATGAGTTTATTAGAGATAACGGTGGATACTCTGCGCCACTTTATTACAGAGGTTTCACAAAATCTTTATGTACATCATTAAATCACGTAGTGTGTCACGGCATACCATCAGAAAGAATTTTAAAAGATGGAGATGCATTAAATGTAGACGTAACTGCAATTGTTGATGAGCATTATGGTGATACAAGTAGAATGTTTTGTATAGGAAATACATCAATCAAATTAAATAATCTTATTGATGCAACTTATGAGTCTATGATGAGAGCAATTAAAATACTAAAACCAGGTGTAAAACTTGGTGGTATTGGTTATGAAATACAATCATTCGTTGAAGCAAAAGGCTTTTCGGTTGTAAGAGATTTTTGTGGACATGGAATAAGTACTACATTTCACGAACCACCAAATATTTTACATTATGGAAATAAAAATTCTGGTATGGAATTAAGACCTGGAATGACTTTTACAATTGAACCAATGATTAATTCAGGAGGATTTCCAGTTAAAATGCTAAATGATGGTTGGACTGCGGTTACGAAAGATAAATCTTTATCAGCACAATTTGAACATACGTTAGGAATTAATGAAAATGGTTATGAAATCTTTACAGAATCTGCTAAAGGTTATTTAAAGCCTCCTTATTTATAATTAATGATTAAAAGATATTCGAGAAAAGAACTTACTGATATTTGGTCAGAAGAAAATAAATATAAAATTTGGTTAGAAGTAGAGATAGCTGCAGCTCAAGCAATGGAAAAATTAAAACAAATTCCTAAAGGGGTTTCCTCAATTGTAAGAAAAAAAGCAAAAATTAATGTTAAAAGAATTCATCAAATTGAATCTCAAGTTAAACATGATGTCATAGCTTTTTTAACTTCTGTTACAGAGAAAACTGGAATTAAAGCGAGATACCTCCACCAAGGAATGACATCATCAGATGTGTTGGACACTAGTTTTAATATTCAATTAGTTCAATCAGGAAAAATTATTCTTAAGGATATTGACCAAATTTTAAAAGTATTAAAAAAACAAGCAAATAAATATAAATTTACACCATGCATGGGAAGAAGTCATGGCATACATGCAGAGCCCATTACCTTCGGTTTAAAACTTGCTTCTTTTTATGCAGAATTTAAAAGAAATAGAAAAAGATTAGCTGATGCAATAGATGAAGTTTCAACTTGTGCTATTTCTGGTGCAGTTGGAACATTTGCTAATATAAATCCAAATGTAGAAAAACATGTTGCTAAAAAACTTGGTTTAAAAGTTGAACCAATTTCAACTCAAGTTATTCCAAGAGACAGACATGCTTTTTATTTTTCAGTTCTTGGAATTATTGCTGGTTCAATCGAGAGGGTGGCTACAGAAATCAGACATTTACAAAGAACGGAAGTGTATGAACTACAAGAATTTTTTTCAAAAAAACAAAAAGGCTCATCTGCTATGCCGCACAAAAAAAATCCTATTTTAAGTGAAAATTTAACAGGCCTTTCAAGAATGGTTCGAAGCACAGTAGTTCCAGCTCTTGAAAATATAGCCTTATGGCATGAAAGAGATATTTCGCATTCAAGTGTTGAGAGAAACATTGGTCCAGATGCCAATATAACTATTGATTTTGCTTTGGTAAGATTAGCAAATATTTTAGATAATATGATTGTTTATCCAAAAAAAATGTTAGAGAATTTAAATATAACGAAAGGTTTAATTTTTTCACAAGAGTTAATGCTTGAGCTTACAAAA
Organism: uncultured Pelagibacteraceae bacterium; assembly: GCA_902569975.1. Classification (GTDB taxonomy): domain Bacteria; phylum Pseudomonadota; class Alphaproteobacteria; order Pelagibacterales; family Pelagibacteraceae; genus Pelagibacter. Next base: position 2,986 of record CACFWD010000016.1, read on the forward strand.
ACTGGTCTAACTAGAGAAAAATCATATAGGATGGTTCAAAATTTCTCAAAAAAGTGTTTTGCTGAAAATTTAAATTTATTTGATGTAGCAAAATCTGACAGATATATAATGAACAAAATTTCAATAAATAAACTAAAATCAATATTTAGTTATTCAAAGCACATGAAAAATGTAAATTTTATTTTTAGACGAGTTGTTAAATAATGAAAAAAGGAAAAAAACTATACGAGGGAAAAGCTAAAATTATCTATGCAACAAATGATAAAAATTTAGTTATTCAATATTTTAAAGACGATGCAACTGCATTTAACAATCAAAAAAAAACTACTATTGAAGGTAAGGGAGTTTTAAATAATAGAATATCTGAACATATACTCTCAAATTTATCAGAAGTCGGAATTCAAAACCATTTAGTAAAAAGAATAAATATGAGAGAACAACTAGTTAAACTTGTTGATATAATACCAATAGAATTTATTGTAAGGAATATAGCGACTGGATCATTAACTAAAAGACTAGGCATTGAGGAAGGAACTGTTCTTGAACGACCATTAATAGAATACTGTTTAAAAGATGATAAGCTTGGAGACCCAATAATTAGTCGTGAACATATTTTAACTTTTAAATGGCTAAAGGTAATTCAGCTCGATTGGATAGATCAAAATCTTTCTAGGTTAAATGATTTTTTACTGGGAATGTTTAGAGGTGTTGGAATTAAATTAGTAGATTTTAAAGTTGAATTTGGCTTCACTCATGAGAGTGAAAAAAATCAAATTATATTAGCAGACGAAATTAGCCCCGATACATGTAGATTGTGGGATACTTTAACAGATAAAAAACTTGATAAAGACAGATTTAGAAAAAACTTAGGAGATCTTATTCCCGCTTATACAGAGGTTGCAAAAAGACTTGGAATACTTCATGAACAATCAAATGTTGCTGCAGTTAATGTTACTCGACTTTCTTCCGTTAAAAGAAAGAAAAAATGAAAATTTCTGTAATTATAACTTTAAAACAAGATGTACTTGATCCACAAGGAAAAGTTATTCATCAAACTTTAGATGGGATGGGTTTTGAAGATGTTAATGAGGTAAGACAAGGAAAATATTTTGAAATAGATATGAAAGAAACTGATTATGCCAAAGCCAAAACAAAAGTTGAAGAAATGTGTAAAAAACTTTTAGCAAATCTCGTAATTGAAAATTATAAAATTATTGATCCAAAGTAATTAATGAAATCGTCAGTTATCACTTTTCCAGGTTCAAATTGTGATAGAGATATGGATGTCGCTTTAAAAAAATTTGGCTTTAAAAATAAAATGGTCTGGCATGATGATTCTGAATTACCAAAAAGTGATTTGGTTGTGTTACCAGGTGGGTTCTCATATGGCGATTATTTAAGATGTGGAAGTATGGCATCTAAATCAAAAATCATGCAGTCAGTAATTAATTTTGCTAATTCTGGTGGTATGGTTATGGGTATATGTAATGGATTTCAAATATTGGTAGAAACTGGTTTGGTGCCTGGTGTTTTGCTTAGAAACAAATATTTAGAATTTATTTGTAAAAATGTTTTTGTGAAAATTAATGATAAACAAAATAGATATTTCAAAAACGTAAATAACGAGGTATTAGAATTGCATATTGCTCATAATGAGGGAAATTATTTTTGTACTAAAGATCAGCTAAAAGAAATTGAGGATAATAATCAAATAGCAATTAATTATTGTGATGAAAGTGGAAAAATAGATGATAAATTTAACCCAAATGGATCTATAAAGAATATTGCAGGTATTTTAAATAAAGAAAAAAACGTTCTGGGAATGATGCCTCATCCTGAAAGAATGATTGATATATCTCTATCTGGAGAGGATGGATCATTATTTTTCAAAAATTTAATAAATAATTTAAAATGATTGTAAACGAACAAGTTGCAATAGATCATGGTTTAAATAAAGATGAATATGCTCAAATTTGTAAATTACTTAAACGTACTCCAAACATAACTGAGTTAGGAATTTTTTCTGCAATGTGGAATGAACATTGCTCATACAAATCATCAAGACTACATTTGAAAAAACTTCCAACAAAAGGCAAACAAGTTATTCAGGGACCGGGTGAAAATGCTGGAATAATAGACATCGGCGATAATGATGCAATTGTATTTAAAATTGAAAGCCACAATCATCCTTCTTTTATTGAACCTTATCAAGGAGCAGCTACTGGTGTTGGTGGTATCATGAGAGATGTATTTACAATGGGCGCGAGACCTATTGCTAATTTGAATTCAATTCATTTTGGATCACCGCAACATAAAAAAACGAAAAATTTACTAAGAGGTGTCGTGCATGGTATTGGTGGATATGGCAATTGCATGGGTGTTCCAACGATAGCTGGCCAAACAAATTTTGATAGTTCGTACAATGGAAACATCTTGGTAAATGCTATGACATTAGGATTAGTCAAAAAAGATAAAATTTTTTATTCTAAAGCTGCTGGTGTTAATAAGCCTGTTATTTATGTTGGATCAAAAACTGGTCGAGATGGTATCCATGGTGCAAGTATGGCATCAGCCAGCTTTGATGAAAAAATTGAGGAAAAAAAACCAACGGTTCAAGTTGGAGATCCATTTACTGAAAAATTATTGCTCGAGGCTTGTTTAGAATTGATGGCAGGAGACTCGATTATAGCTATTCAGGATATGGGGGCAGCAGGACTAACATCTTCTAGTATAGAGATGGCCTCTAAAGGAAACCTCGGAATTGAAATCAATTTAAACAAAGTTCCATGTAGAGAATCAAAAATGTCTCCTTATGAAATTATGCTTTCTGAGAGTCAGGAGAGGATGTTAATCGTCCTAGAGAATGGCAAAGAGGAACATGCAAAAAAAATATTCGATAAATGGAACTTAGATTTTGCAGTAATTGGTAAAACTACTAATTCTAAAAAAATTGAACTTTTCTTTGACAAAAAACAAGTTGCAAATATTCCAATTAAAATTTTAGTTGAAAACTCACCAATGTACGATCGTAAATGGAAAAAGGCAAAACTACCAAAAAAAAATAAAATAAAAAAAGAGAACCTTAAAAATTTAAAGATAATAGAAGTTTTAAAAAAAATTTTATCAAATCCAAATGTTTGTAGTAAAGAATGGATTTGGAAACAATACGATCATACAGTTATGGGTGATACTATACAAAAACCAGGAGGAGACTCTGGTGTTGTTAGAGTTCATGGAAGTAACAAAGCAGTGGCAGCATCAGTAGATTCATCTGCTGTTTATTGTTGGGCACATCCATTAACAGGAGGAAAACAAGTTGTGTGTGAGAGTTTTAGAAATTTAATTTCTGTCGGTGCAAAACCAATTGCTATTACAAATTGTTTAAATTTTGGTAGTCCTGAGAATGAAGAAAACATGGGTGAGTTTGTCGAATGTGTTCAAGGAATTGGTGAAGCAGCTGAATATTTAAAATTCCCAGTAGTTTCTGGTAATGTATCTTTTTACAATCAAACTAAAGAGGTAGGCATTAAACCAACTCCTTCTATTGGAGGTGTTGGTTTATTAAAAGATTATACAAAAATGATTACAATGAATTTTAAGGAGTTAGATAATATAGTTTTAGTGATTGGAAAAACTGTTGGACATATTGATCAAAGTCTATTTGCACGAAATATTTTAGATGAAAAAAACGGTCCCCCACCTGAAATCAATCTATTTAATGAAAAAAATAATGGTGAGACTTTATTAAAATTAATTGATACTGGTTATATCAAAAGTGCTCACGATGTATCAATTGGTGGAATAATTACTGCTGTAGCAAAGATGTGTATTAAAGGAAACAAAGGTATTAATCTTATTAAACCAAAATATTTAATTAATGAAATCGAATATTTTTTTTCTGAGGATCAAGGTAGATATATTGTGGAAGTCGATAAAAAAAATCTAAAAAAAGTGACTGAAATTTTAAATAAAAATGCTGTGCATTTTGATGAACTAGGTACTATTAATGAAGATAAACTTTTTATTGATGAGAAGTCAAAAATTACAATTGACGAGCTTAAATCATCGAATACAACTTGGTTAGATAACTATATGAGTAATTAATGGCTATGGATTTAAAAGAAATTGAGACCTTAATAAAAGAGGCTTTAAGTGATGCGACTGTTGAAATACAGGATTTAGCTGGAGATGGAAACCACTATTCAGCGACAGTAACTTCAGCTCAATTTGCTGGTAAAAGTAAAATTGAACAACATAAAATGGTATATAATTCTCTTAGAGGAAAAATGGGAAATGAATTACACGCATTAGCAATTAAAACAAAGGAACAATAATGAACGATAATACAAAAAATTTAATTCAAAATCATATTGATACTAATGAAGTATGTTTATTTATGAAAGGTACACCAGATGCTCCACAATGTGGATTTTCTATGGCTGTATCAAACATATTAAAAATGCTTGAAGTAAACTTTAAAGGTATAAATGTCTTGGAAGATCAAAATATGAGGGAAGGAATTAAAGTCTTTAGTGATTGGCCGACTATACCACAATTATATATTAAAAATGAATTTATTGGAGGATGTGACATTATTAAAGAAATGTTTGAGAACGGGGAACTCAAAAAAACTTTAGAAAATAAAGGTATTAATTTTAAAAAAGATTGATTTTTTCACTTATTTTATAAGATTTCTTAGTATCTTAGAAAAAAATTTTCTCAGTAAAGTTAATCTTGATATTTTTTCAAAATTAATATTATCTTTTTCCACAAGTTCAAACTCAATAGACTCCTCCCAAAATAGTTCTAAAATTAAACTTTGTTTAAAATATTTTGCTAATTTTTTTGCAGTAGAGACTGTTATTACTGGTTCAATATACTGAGTTCTTTTTGTTATTAATAACTTTTGATTAATATCATTAAACTCCATGTGCCACAGGTGATCATTTTTATTTTCAAAAACTAAATTATCCTCTAAAGAAGTTGGAAGTTCAATATATCCTTTTGAAGAAACTCGCTCTAATTCTTTTATAAAAAAAGTTACATCTTCGACATGCTCAATAACATGAGAAGCAATTACAAAGTCAAATTCTTTATTCTTAAATGGGAGAGTTTTACCATCAAGTTGTATGAATTTCTTATTTTTATAGAAATTAGATAAATCTTTGATATCACAAATAACATTTGCCTTTTCATGAGCTGTATATCCACAACCAATATCTAATATTTTCCAACTTGGATTTTGTTCTATTTTATTATCTACGTATTGTTTCGTGGATCTTTTGATCAAAACTATTATCTTGAATAATATTCAATTACTAAATTTGGTTCCATTACAATTGGATAAGGAACTTCTTCAAATTTAGGAACTCTAACAAATTTTAATTTTTTATTTTTTTCATCAAGCTGAATATATTCTGGAGTTTCTCTCTCTTTATTTGCTAAAGCAATATCAATAATCGCAAGTTGTTTTGATTTATCTCTTATTTCAATATTGTCCTCTTCCTTTACAAGATAAGAGGAAATATTGACCTTTTTTTTATTAACTCTTACATGTCCATGATTAATTAATTGTCTTGCTGAAAAAATTGTAGTCGCAAACTTTGCTCTGTATATAACAGCGTCGAGTCTTCTCTCTAATAGACCAATTAAATTTTCACTTGTATCCCCCTTAAGCATTGTAGCTTTTTTATAAATATTTCTAAATTGTCTCTCATTTATATTGCCATAATAAGCTTTTAGTTTTTGTTTTGCTTGAAGCTGAATACCATAATCAGATGGTTTTGATGACCTTGTTTGACCATGTTGGCCGGGTCCATAAGCTCTGGTGTTGAATGGGCTCTTAGGTCTTCCCCATAAATTAACTTTTAATCTTCTGTCAACTTTATGCTTGGAGTTTATTCTTTTTGTCATTTGAATAGTGGGGTTATAAACTTACTCGTAAGATTGTCAATCAACGTTTTTTTCTTAAACTGGCAAATACGCCAGATAATATACGGGTTTCTTTAGATGACAATTCCATTCTAAAGAAAATATTTCTTAAGTTTTCTAACATAACAGGTTTCTTCTCTTTAGGTTTAAAAAAATTTACTTCCTCTAAATTTCTAATACAAAGATTAGACATGTTTAAAATTTCTCTTTTAGATGCGGCTTGAATTTTTTTTGATTTAACAAATTTTGACTTACTTGATTTAAGAATATTCGAAACATAATATGCGATAATTATTAAACTATGAGATAAATTTAAAGATTTAAAACCAGGATTTGTTGGGATTTGCAAAGTATAATTAGAATAACTGATTTCGTTATTTGAGAGTCCAGAGGCTTCTGAGCCAAAAAGAAAAGCTATTCTTTGTTTAAAATTTATATTTCTTAGATCCTCTAATTGAATATGCTTTACATTTTTATTTCTGAATCTGGCTGAAGTTGCAATCACAGTATCAATATTTTTCAGGGCAGATTGAAGATCATCAAAATTTTTACTTTTTTTTATAATATCTTTTGCACCAACAGATGTGGCATATATTTTATCGTTTGGAAAAATTGGTTTTGGGTTAATCACTATCATTTTTTTAAAATTAAAGTTCTTCATTCCTCTGGCACATGCTCCAATATTTTCTGAAAGCTGTGGTCTGTGTAATATAAAAGTAATATTGTTTATCGACATATTAACCGATACCATGATTTCTGTTATAATTTGAAACAATAGAGGGCTTTAGATTTTTAATAAATTTTTGGTCCACTGACCAAATAGAAACTTTTAACGGATAACATTTAGCAACATTAGAAGAATGTTCAGAGCCACAATCTCCTCCTGGGCATGCTGAAAGTACACCAAGTATGTCAGTTTCTGCAAAAAATTCTAAAAAATCCCCTGGTCTAACTGGACTTGCTTTCATAAAATATTGTTTTGTATCATTAGTAAAGCCAGTCAACATAAACACATTCAAAACATCATGCACTATTTTTTCTGCTTGATCTAATTTTATATTTTTCTCTTTTACTAAAGCTCTAGTTAAATTTGAGTGGCAACAATAATGATAATCGTTATTTGAAATTAACTTGGAAGTATAAGGATCACATCGAGTTCCAATTACATCATGAACAGACCCACCATCATTATCATAATCGTACCAATCTAATGTGTCCCAAGTGATTGTTGCTAAAGATCTTAGATATGGAAAACTACTAAACATTTTATCTCCAACTGATAAATGTGTTCCATATAACGCTCTTGTTTTCCCAGAATAAAATTTTTCCTCTAAATTATCTAAATTAAATAGATTTAAATCACCTACTTGTGGCCCCTCTACACTTTCAATTCTGAAAAATTCACCAAATTTAACTTCGAATGTCCTTGCATCTCTAGGAGGAATAATAATTTCATCTTTTTTGATGAGGTTATTTCTTGCTATATGTAAAATACTTAGATTATGATCTTCAATATTTTCATTTGGATAACAAATAATTGGTTTAGCACCAACTCTAGTTTTAATATCAGAGGGTTTTTTTGAAAATTTTTTAATTTTCATTCCTATAAACTTGCAGGAGCTTTATCTTTAAATAATTTATAATCTAAACTATCAATTAATGCCTTGAATGATGCATCAATTATGTTTGTGGATACACCAATGGTAAACCAATTTTTTCCATTAGAGTCTGTACTTTCAATTGATACTCTGGTAACCGCTTCTGTTCCTGTGTTCAAAATTCTAACTTTATAATCAACTAACTTTAAATCTTTTAAATATGTTGAATATTTTGCAAGTCGATCTACGTTTTGCCTTATAGCATTATCTAAAGCATTTACAGGTCCATTACCCTCTCCCTCACAAACAATTTTTTCTCCGTCAACTTCTAATTGTGCCTTAGCAGCAGATACAATTTTTCCAGATTTATTTTTTTTTACAGAAACGTCATATTCATTAATTGAAATATATCTTGGTATTTCTCCGATAATTCTTCTTGCTAATAATTCGAATGATGCATCAGCTCCATCATAACTGTAACCAATAAATTCTCTGTCTTTAACTTCATCTAATAATTTTTTAATTTTAGGATCATTTTCCTTAATATCAATTTTAATACTTTTTAATCTTGAAATGATATTTGATTTACCCGACTGATCAGATACAACAATATTTCTTGTATTTCCAACTTCTTCAGGATCTATATGTTCATAAGTTTTTGGATCTTTTTGGACTGCTGACACATGTAGTCCTCCTTTATGTGAAAATGCAGCAGCACCAACATAAGGTAAATGTTGATTGGGCTTTCTATTCAAAATTTCATCCAATAGTCTTGAACAATCAGTTAAGTTTTTAATATTTTTAGATTTAATTCCAATTTCAAATTTAGATGAAAAATACTTCTTTAGATAAAGTGTAGGAATTAATGACATCAAATTTGCATTACCACATCTTTCACCTAATCCATTTATAGTACCTTGAATTTGTCGAGCTCCAGATATTACAGCAGCTAAAGAATTTGCGACCGCATTACCAGTATCATTATGTGCATGAATACCTAAATTTTTACCTGGTACTATTTTTGATACCTCAGAAACTATTTTTGAAACCTCGTGTGGAAGTGTTCCTCCATTAGTGTCACATAATATAATCCACCTAGCACCCTGATCATAAGCAGCCTTAATACAGGAAATGGCATATTTTGGATTTGCTTTATAACCATCAAAAAAATGTTCAGCGTCAAACATAAATTCTTTTTTCTCTTTTACAAAGTGTTTTGTGCTCTCAGCTATATTCTCCAAATTTTCAACATTTGTTATACCTAAAGCGATATCGACATGAAAATCCCAGGACTTTCCGACTAAGCAAACTGCTGGAGCATTTGAATTAATTAGTGCTGATAAACCGATATCATTTTCTGCACTCCGTCCAGATTTTTTAGTCATTCCAAAGCATGTAAGTTTTGAATTTTTAAAATTATGTTTCTTTTGAAAAAACTCAGTATCAGTAGGATTAGCTCCTGGCCAGCCTCCCTCTATATAATCTACACCAAGATTATCCAAAGCAGATGCAATTTTTTCTTTATCTTCAATTGAAAAATCTACTCCTTGTGTTTGAGCTCCATCTCTTAGAGTTGTGTCGAATATGTATAATCTTTCTTTGCTCATTTAAATTTCCAGAGTGTTTTACCATCTTTGTCCTCTATTAAAACACCTTTGTCTGAAAGTTCATCTCTAATCTTATCTGCTTCTTCATAATTCTTATTTTCTCTAGCTTTATCTCTTAAACTAAGCATATTTTCAATTTCTAACTCAGTTAAAGAAACTCTTTTCTTTTTAAATTCACTCCATTGCTGACTAGTTTCAT
>CACFWD010000017.1 GCA_902569975.1 uncultured Pelagibacteraceae bacterium
GAGGAAACAATTCAAAAACAATCAGTTTTGATTACTGTTACTCTTCAAGGATATATAAAACGAGGTTCTTTAAACAGTGTTAAAACTCAAAAAAGAGGCGGAAAAGGCAAGACTGGTATCACAACAAGAAATGAGGATTCTGTGGTTCAGACTTTGTCAGTCAATACTCATACCTCGGTATTATTTTTTTCAACTGAAGGTCTTGTTTATAGAATTAAAGCTTGGAAAATTCCTGAAGGATCTTCATCGTCTAAAGGAAAATCTTTATTCAATATTTTACCATTAAAAAACCATCAATCTATAAGTTCAATAATGCCATTTCCTGATAGTGATCAAAATTTAAATAATTACCAAATAATATTTGCTACAGCAAAAGGTAAAGTTAGAAAAAATAGTTTAGAGGACTTTACGTCTATTAACTCATCAGGCAAAATAGCTATGAAACTGGATAACAATGATAAAATTGTAGGAGTTAAAATTTGTAAAGAAAATCAAGATGCAATTTTAAGTACAAAATTTGGAAAATGCATTAGATTTGAAGCAAAAAAACTTAGAATTTTTAAGGGAAGATCCTCTAAAGGAATTAAAGGTATTGAACTTGCTCCAAATGATGAAATTGTTTCTTTATCAATAATTGATAATGATAATATAAAAAAAAATGGCAAGAAATCTAAAGATGAAAAGTCTGAATTAAAAGCGGGAGAAAAATTTATTCTCTCAATAACAGTGAATGGTTATGGTAAAAAAACATCACATTACGACTATCGAGTAACTAATAGGGGTGGAAAGGGGATAATTGGTATTGTAAATTCACCAAGAAATGGAAATATATCCTCTTCTTTTCCAGTTTTTGAAGGTGATGAAATTATGATTTCGACAAATAAAGGTAGAGTAATAAGAGTAGCTGTAAAAGAAATTAGAACTGCTGGTAGAAACACTCAAGGAGTAAGAATTATAAAATTATCTGGTGATGAAAAAGTTGTCTCCGCTATAAAAATTGAAGATAATTTAATATAATGTCTAAAATTGCAATATACCCTGGAACTTTTGATCCAATTACATTTGGACACATTGATGTTATAAAAAAATCTTTAAAATTATTTAATAAAGTAATCGTTGCAGTTTCTGATGGTGAAAACAAAAATTATCTATTTGATATTGATGAAAGGATTAAAATTGTAAAAAAAGCTTTATTTTCTGATTTAAAGCTAAATAAAAAAAAAATTATTGTGATATCTTTTACTTCTTTAACCACTGATTTATGTAAAAAATATAAATCAAATATTATTTTAAGAGGTTTACGAGCTGTATCAGATTTTGAATACGAATTTCAATTGGCTGGAATGAATAGAAAACTAAATAACAATATAGAAACGCTTTTTTTAATGTCTGATGTAGAGAACCAAATTATTTCTTCAAAATTTGTTAAAGAAATAGTTAAATTAGGTGGAGATATTAAAAGATTTACTACAAAAAGTACAATAAGATCTTTAAAACAAAAATATGAATAAATTTTTTATAAAAATTTTATTTTTTTTATTAATCATAACCAATCAATCAATTTCAGAGGAGAACCTAATGATTTTAAAATTAAAAGATGGAGATGTTAAAATAGAATTATTTCCAGATGTAGCACCTAATCATGTTAAAAGAATTAAAGAGTTAGCTGATAGTGGTAAATATGATAATGTAGTATTTCATAGAGTTATAGATGGTTTTATGGCTCAAACCGGTGATGTTAAATTTGGTAATTCAAGTTCAAATGATTTTAATTTAAACAGAGCAGGCATGGGAGGTTCTGATTTGCCGGATCTAAATCAAGAGTTTAATAGTCTTCCTCATGATAGAGGAACTCTATCTATGGCAAGATCATCTGATCCTAATAGTGCAAACAGTCAGTTTTTTATATGTTTTAAACCTGCGCCATTTTTAGATAGACAATATACAGTTTTTGGAAAAGTAATTGAGGGAATGGAATTTGTAGATAAAATTAAAAGAGGTGACGAAAATAATAATGGATCAGTCTCAGATCCAGATAAGATTATAAGCTTCAAATCTTTATAATTATTTAATGGCATTAAAAAATTTTGCCTTTAAAGTTCTTAATAAAGATAATTTTGCAAGATGTGGAATAATCGAGACATCTAGAGGTATAATTCATACTCCTGCATTTATGCCTGTTGGCACACAAGCAACAGTTAAAGCTTGTAGAATTGAAGATATTAAAAAAACAGGTACTGAGATAATTTTATCTAACACTTATCATTTAATGATAAGACCCGGCGTAGAAAGAATAACTAATATTGGTGGATTACATCAATTTATGAATTGTGATTTACCTATATTAACTGATTCTGGTGGTTTCCAAGTAATGTCACTTTCAAAACTAAATAAGATTGATAGAGAAAAAGGTGCAATATTCAATTCTCACATTGATGGAAAAAAATTTTACTTAAGTCCAGAGGAAAGTATTCGAATACAATTAGGTTTAAACTCAGATATTGTAATGATTATGGATGAATGTCCAAAAAATACTTCAGATCACAATATTATTAAAAAATCAATGGAACTATCATTGTATTGGGCTGAAAGATCGAAGAAAGCTTTTGGAAACAACCCACATAAGGCTTTATTTGGAATTATACAAGGAGGCTTGTTTAAAGATCTAAGATTGAAATCATTAAAAGAACTTATGAAAATAGAATTTGATGGTTATGCTATCGGTGGATTGGCTGTAGGTGAAAGTCAAAATGAAATGTTTCAAGTTTTAGAAGATATTAAATCCTATTTACCATCAAAAAAACCTCATTATTTAATGGGTGTAGGAACGCCCTCAGATATATTGGGAGCTGTTAGAAGAGGTATTGACATGTTTGATTGTGTTCTTCCGACAAGATCTGGCAGAACAGGATTAGCATTTACTTGGGGAGGTAGAATTAATATTAAGAATAATAAGTATCAAACTGATAATTCACCTCTTGATCCTGAATGTGACAATTTAAACTTAAACAAATATTCTAAAAATTATTTGAATCATTTGTTTAATACCAATGAAATATTAGCATCTATGTTGTTAACACTTCATAATATCAATTTTTACCAAGAATTAATGAGTGCAATTCGAAAAAATATTGCGGAAGGTACTTTTGAGGAATTTCATAATAAATACATAAATAAGTTGTAATTTTATCGAATTTTAAAATTTCGGGTTTGAATTATTATAATAAATCTGTATACACAATTTTCATTCATTGAATAATATGGGCCGTTAGCTCAGTTGGTAGAGCAATTCCCTTTTAAGGAATGGGTCGATGGTTCGAGTCCATCACGGCTCACCATTTAAAGCTAGACTTTAATTGGTGGATAATCCAAGATTATTTCATTTGTCCACTCCGTAATTTTTTTAATTCTATTATCTGCGGAAGGGTGTGTACTCATAAATTCTGGTGGTGTTTTACCTTTATCGAATTCTTTCATTCTTTCCCATATCTTAACTGTTTCTCTTATGTCATAACCAGATAAAGATGAAAAAATCATTCCTAAATAATCAGCTTCACTTTCTTGTTTCCTGCTAAATGGATTCATAATTCCTAATTGAGATAATAATCCAACAGTATCCATTCCAGTAACTCTATTAACTTGAGATAATTTACCGCCACTAAATATATCAATTAATTGAGTGCTAGTATTTAACAAAACTCCTCTACTTGCTCTTTCAACAGAATGTTTTGCTACAGCATGAGCTATTTCATGACCCATAACTGCCGCTAGGCCATCAGTATTTTTAGTTACATCAAGTATTCCTGTATATACAGCAATTTTACCACCTGGCATACACCATGCATTTTTAATTTTATTATTATCAATTAAAATATACTCCCAATCAAAATTCACCGTTGGATCATTCAAATTTTCTCTTTGGAAATATTCACTAATTGAATTTTCAATTTTTTTTCCAATTTCCTTAATTTCATTAAGTTTTTTTGTATCATTACTAAGTTTTTCTTTTTTTTTTACTTTTTCATATATTTGAGCAGCCTGGGCATTTAGTTTAGCTTCAGGGATGATTTTTAATTGACGTCTTTCAGTTATTGGTGCTGAAGAGCAAGCATTTAAAACAAACCCACAACAACCACAACCTATGTAAGTTATAAATTTTCTTCTATCCATTTTTAAATAAGATTGATATTATATAACTTATTCATGAATCTAAATAATAAAATTTTAATTGTATTGTTTATTGTAGCTATAATTTTTGTAATATACTCAAGTTTTAATTAAATGGCAAAAAAATCGAAAAAAAAATCAATAGCTTTAATACTTAGAAATTATTTTATTACAGGAGTTGTAGTTTTAATACCTATTGGTTTTACACTTTATTTAAGTAAAATCTTGATAGGATTATCATCAAAAATTCTACCTGAAAATATAAATCCAAATAGTTATCTGCCATATGCTATTCCTGGAATAGAAATTATTATTTCTGTTTTATTTATTACTTTTGTTGGTGGTTTATCTTTATCATTTTTTGGCAAAAAGATTCTTAAATTAATTGATGATTTATTTAAAAGAATCCCATTATTAAGAACAATTTATTCAGCCATTTCACAAATGACCGAAACTTTTTCGAAAAAGGACAATGATAAAAAAAGTGTAGTTCTTGTTGAATATCCAAGAAAGGGTGTATGGGCTGTTGGATTTGCAACAAGAGAAAATACAACAGAAATGGCAACTAAAACAAAACAAAAACTAATTAATGTATTTATACCAACTACTCCAAATCCAACAAGTGGATTTTTGTTAATGTTTCCTATTGATGATATAATTTATTTAAACATGACTTTTGAGGAGGCTTCTAAATTTATAGTGTCTGCTGGAACATCTTCTGGAAATAATTAAACAATATCGTTTATTACATCTGCTTGATCATAAAGTTTCATTAAAGTTTTGTATTTATTTATTGGAGTATTATTTTTTTCTATTTTCTTTATTTCACGTTCAGCAAGTATGAATAAATCACTATTTTGTACCGGATCAGCTAATCTAAAAATTTTAATCCCACTTTGCTTAAAACCAAGTATGTCACCATAACCTCTCAATTTCATATCTTCTTCAGAAATTTCAAATCCATCTGAAGAATTTTTCAAGATATTAAGTCTTTTTTTTGCATTATCAGTCAAAGAAGATTTAAACATCAAAATACATGTTGATTGTTTTTCACCCCTTCCAACTCTCCCTCTTAACTGATGTAATTGCGATAGACCAAATTTATTTGCGTTTTCAATTATAATTACATTTGCATTTGGAAAATCGATTCCCACTTCAATAATAGTTGTTGAAACTAATATCTTAGTCTCACACTTTAAAAAATCGTTTAATATTTTTTCTTTCTCTTCAATTGTTGTTTTCCCATGTAATAAAGCAACTTTATTTGGAAATTTTTTATTTAGAAATTCAAATTTTTTTATTGCCGATGAGTGTTCAATTTTTTTTGACTCTTCAATTAAAGGGCATACCCAAAAAATTTGATTTCCTTGATTAATTTCTTTTTTTATAAACTTTAAAACATCATCAATTTTGCTTTCCAACTTACTATAAGTATTAACTTCTTTTCTAAATTTAGGTTTTTCTTTTATTATTGATAAATCCATATCTCCATATATCGTCATAGTTAATGTTCGCGGTATTGGTGTAGCTGTCATAAGCAATATATCACAATTATCACCTCCTTTATCTGATAATTTTTTTCTTTGATTGACACCAAATTTGTGTTGTTCGTCAATTATGACCAATCCAAGTTTTTTAAATGAAATTTTTTTTTGAAATATTGCATGAGTTCCAAAAATTATATCAATTTGATGATTATTTAATTTTTTTTTAATAATTTTTTTTTCTTTATACTCAGATTTACTTGAGAGAATTGCTAAATTTATTTTTTCACTAAATATTTTTTTAGCTAGATTATAATGTTGCTTTGCCAGAATTTCTGTAGGTGCCATGATAGCAACTTGATACCCAGATTTGATAACATTAAACGCAGCACATAATGCAACAATTGTTTTGCCAGTTCCAACATCGCCTTGTAATAATCTAAACATTTTTTTATTTGATTTTAGATCATTATTTATTTCATCTAATGATTTTTTTTGGTCATTAGTAAGTTCAAATTCTAATTTTTTAAGAACTTTTATTTGATGAATATTATCAAAAATTTTTTTATGTTTTTTTATCTTTTTTATGTTTTTTCTGATTTCTGAATGAGCAAGAAATGTGGCTAAAATTTCATCATAAGCTAATCTTTTATAAAAATTAGATTGATATGATCCAATATTTTCAGGCTTATGTAATTGAATAATTGATTGATTCCAAGAAACATTACCAAATTTTTCTAAAATATCTTTATTATGCCACTCCTTTAAAGTTGGTAAATTTGTTAATATTTGATTTAAAATCTTATTATAAACTTTTTCTGAAATCCCATCTGTTAAAGAATATTTATTATGTTTATTTTTTATTAGTGTTGCATCTTCAGATATATATTTTGGATTTGTGATTTGATATTTATTTCTAAATTGTCCAATTTTTCCACTTACAGTAACTTGCTTATTCAACGGTAAAATTTTTTTTATATAACCTTCGTAACTATTAAAAAAAACACATTCCATTTCACCAGTTTCATCTTTGCAGTATATCTTATTTGGTAAATTTCTAATTCTAGGAAAATTATATTTATAGGGTATTATTGTTACAGTTTGAATTTCACCAATTTTTAGATCAATTATTTTTGTAGACTTATTTCTATCTGTGTAAGATTTCGGTAATCTCCATAATAAATCAAAAATATTATTAATTTTTTTTTTCTTGAGAATATTATATGTTTTAAACCCTACACCTTTTAAATTTTTAAGATCTGATAATAAATAATTATATGTATTATTAATCATTTATTATTATTATAAATAAATAATGAATAACGATATAGAAAATTTGAAAAAAAGATTGATTTATAGATCTCAGTATAGAGGCACTAAAGAGATGGATAAGCTTGTAGGAAGTTTTGTTCAAAGTAATATAGATAAATTTGATTTTTATCAACTTCTTGAATTAGAAAAATTTTTATCTGTTGATGATGATACATTATATAGATTTTACAATAATCAAATTGAAACTATTAAGGATATAAACTCTGGTATAATTAGATTATTTAAGTCACACTTATATCAAAAATAATGGCGGAGAGACTGGGATTCGAACCCAGGAAAGAGTTGCCCCTTTGCCGGTTTTCAAGACCGGTGCTTTCAACCACTCAGCCATCTCTCCGTGAGCAAGGTTTTATAAGTATAATTTAAAAATTCAATAAAAAAACAGGCAAATTTATTTATAAAATATTCAGCTTGTCTCAAGTTTGTCTCAAGTTTACTAGCTTAGGCAATACAAAACTGTTTCATTTTTTGTAAAAACTTAAACTAAAAAATAAGCAATGACTTGATAAGTATGTGAATCGTTTTAAAGGGCGTAGGGGTTACTTGGTATTTCAAGACCGGTGCTTTCAACCGCTCAGCCATCTCTCCGTGAGCAAGGTTTTATAATTAAAATTATTTAATTCAACTATAAAATAGTCTATTAAAACTATTATTACCAACAATACTCAAATATGAATCAACAATTTAATAAAGGACTTTTATTAACATCCTTGGGGTCTTTTTGGTGGGGGTTCATAGGAGTAATTTATTTTAAGTATTTAGAATTCATTGGTTTTGTTGAAATAGTTATTCACCGTTGTCTTTGGACTGCAGTCTCATTAATTATAACAACAATTTTTTTTTCAAAATGGAAAATATTTTTTTCTATAATTTCTAACAAGAAATATTTAATCGGATTATTTATTTCAGGTTTGTTAATCTTTATGAACTGGGCGGTCTGGATTTATGCAGTTGCAACTGATCGTATAATTGATGCGAGTTTTGGTTATTTTATTATGCCTATATTAAGTGTATTTTTGGGATTTATTTTTTTTAATGAAAAATTAAATCGAAAACGAATATTTTCAATTACACTTGTAATATTATCTATAATAATATTATTATTTTTTAGTATCAAATCATTACCTTGGGTTGGAATAATTGTTGGTGTAAGTTGGGCATTTTATAATTTGATAAGAAAAAAAATTAACGTCGATACAGATATAGGTTTATTGATAGAAAGTTTATTCATATTACCTTTTGCATTAATTGGTTTCTATTTAGTATATAAAAATGGCTTAAATGATTTTTCATTTGATAATCCTGAATTGTCCTTATTTATATTATTGGCTGGTCCAATGACTGTGATACCATTATTTTTATATGTTCGTGGCGTAGAATTAAGTGGTCTTGGACCAGCAGGGATGATTTTCTATATAACACCGACTTTACAATTTTTATTAGGTTATTTTTATTATGAAGAAGCTTTTTCAATAATTAAATTAGGTAGTTTTATTTTGATTTGGATTGCAGTAATAATATATCTAAAGGATCTTTATGAAACAAATTAAGTTTGTTCTATTTTTTTTAATATTAACTGTGAAATTTGCCCATTCTTCTGAAATTCAAGATTTCAATGAATGGAAAATAAAATTTAAAATTTATGCTCTAAAAAATGATATTTCTGAAGATACATTTAATTTAGTAATGTCTAATGTTAAATACTTACCTAAAGTTATTGAATACGATCGTTTTCAACCAGAATTTTATGAGGATACAAAAACATATATTGGCAAAAGAACTTCCAAACAAAAACGGAATAAAGGAATTAATTTTTATAAAGAAAACAAAACCCTAATTGATTTAGTCGAAAAAGAATTCAAAATTGAAAAAGAATTACTTCTAGCTTTAATGGGTATTGAAACAAATTTTGGAACATATGTTGGTAAAATGGATATTCTCTCATCATTAGCAACATTAAGTTATGATAAAAGAAGATCTGAATTTTTTACAAATGAGTTGATTACTTTATTGAAATTAATTGAAACAAAACAGATTGATTATAAAACATTATATGGTTCTTGGGCAGGAGCATTTGGTTTTTTTCAATTTATGCCTAGCACAATTACTAATTATGCTATTGATCATAATAAAGATGATTATATAAATTTAAAAGATAACGAGGATGCTTATCCATCAGCTGCAAATTATCTAAAAATGATAGGATGGAAGAAAAACAAACCTTGTTTTTATCCGATAAAGCTAAATGAAAACATACCAAAAAAATATTTAAATATTTCGGCCAAACAAATACAGAATAAAAAAAAATTTAGTTTTTTTAAAAAATATATAATAAATTATTCAGAATTAGATTTTTTAGACGACCAACTTATTTCAGCAATTGTTACACCAGACAAAGATATCATACCAAATGCCGAAACTCTTAATCCTGCTTATATTGTATTTAGTAATTATGAAGTTATTTTAAAATGGAACAGATCACTGAGATTTGCTTTAGCTGTATGTACATTAAAAAATGAGTTAAAGAATGAAATCTAAAAATATTTTTTTTTTATTATTATTTACATTTCTTATTGGCTGTAATCAATTTGAAGTTAAGAAAACACCAAAATTAAATGTTAAACCAGATAAAAAATTTAGAAATATTGGTTTTGCATTAATATATGATGAGGATTTAAACCTGAAAAAATTAGATCAAAGATCTTTACAAATTTTTCACAAAACATTAAAAGCCAAATCACAAGTTAAAATAACAAATCCTTTAAATAATAAATCTTTGATAGCTGAAATAAAATCAAACAGGGTAAAATTTTCAAATTTTTATAATTCAGTAATAACAAGTAGAATTAGTGAAATTCTTGAGATTAATCCATCAGAACCTTATATAGAGATAATTTTGATTTCTAAAGACACAACTTTTATTGCTAATAAAACAAAAACATTTCAAGAAGAAAAAGAAGTTGCAGAAAAAGCACCAATAGATGGAATATTAATAAGTGATTTAAATGGTAAAATTGAAACTAAAAATAAAAAGAAATCGAGACAAAGATTTTCCTACTCAATTAAAGTTGGTGATTTTTATTACAAAAAAAGTGCTAAACTTATGATTAATAGAATTAAGACCGAAACAACGATCAAAAGTGTAAAACTTATAGAATTATCAAAAACAAATTACAGGGTATTATTAGGTCCGTTTAATGATATAAATTCTTTAAGAGAATCTTTTGATAAAATGAATTCACTTAATTTTGAAAATTTAGAAATACTAAAAAATGTTTAGAATTATTTATTTTTATCTATTATTTACTTTTGTATTAATTTCTAACTCATTATCTAATATAGAAATTAAAGCTAGGACAGCAATACTTCAAGACTTTCTATCTGGAGAAATTTTGTACGAAAAAGAGCCAGATAGATCAATATATCCAGCTTCAATGACAAAAATTATGACATCAATTATTGCTTTTGATTTAATTAAATCTGGTGATTTAAGTTTAGATGATAAATTTATAGTATCTGAAAAAGCATGGAGACTATCTACAGCTGGTTATTCATCAATGTTTATTATGATTGGTGACGAAGTATCCGTAGAAGATTTACTCTATGGTATAATAATAGCATCAGGAAATGATGCTTGCATTGCATTAGCAGAAGGGATAGCAGGTACTGAGGAAGAATTTGCTATTTTAATGACTGCTAAGGCTCAAGAATTAGGAATGGATAATACAAATTTTACAAATTCTTCTGGAATAAACGATCCAGACAATTATTCAACTGTTCGAGATATATTAAAAATGTCTAGGTATTTAATTAAAGAACATCCTGAATTTTATGAATGGTTTGCTATTAAAGAATTTTCATGGAATAGAACAGGTGGCGATCCAATCACTCAGGGAAACCGTAATCCATTATTGTACAAAAATATAGGTGCTGACGGAATAAAAACTGGTTATTTAGCTGTAGAAAAATATTCTTTAGCGTCATCACTAGAAAGAAAAGGAAGAAGATTAATTGCTGTTGGAAGTGGATTTGAGACTAAAAGTTCAAGATCAAGAGAAAGCTCAAAACTTTTAACATATGGATTAACAAACTTTGATTTAGTCGAGATAAATAAAGCAAACAAACCCATAGATAAAGTTGATATTTGGCTTGGTAAAGAAAGTCAGGTTGATGTTTATGTAAAAGAAGATATTTACAAAACAATAAAAAAAGCAAAAAAAAAATTACTTAAGGTCGTTTTAAAATACGAAGGTCCTATTGAAGCTCCAATTAAAAAAGATGAAATAATTGGTACATTCAGAGTTGTCTATGATGATGAACTAATAGGAGAATATGATCTCTTAACTGCAAAAAAAATAGATAAAGTAAATATTTTTACTAGATTAATAAGGTCATTGAATTATTTAATCTGGGGTGATGTCTAAAAAACCTGTTATTGTTTTTGAGGGAGTAGAATGTAGTGGTAAAAGTCACCATATTTATAATGTCGCAAGATTTTTGAAAAGAAAAAAAATAGATTTTATAAAGATACGAGAACCAGGTGGAAATATAAATTCAGAAAAAATTAGGAATCTTATTTTAAATTCTAAATCAAATTTTAGTAAGGTCACAGATTTACTTCTTTATCTAGCTGCAAGAAATGAAAATATTGAAAAATTGAAAAAATACCACCATAAAAAAATAATTCTGATTGATAGATTTATAGACTCTAC
>CACFWD010000018.1 GCA_902569975.1 uncultured Pelagibacteraceae bacterium
TTATTATGAATAACTTAGAACCTATCAACCAGACTAAGCTTTATGGTTTAGACAAGTTTTTAAATGAATTAATCAGATTATATAAGAAAAAAATCTACCCAAATAAAATTTTATTGAGTGGTCCAAAAGGTTCAGGAAAATCAACTTTAGCATTTCATTTTATTAATTACGTGCTTACATTAAATGAAAAATATCACTACGATGTTCAAAATTTCACAATTAATACTGAAAGTTCTGAATTTAAAACAATTATTAATAAATCTAACACCAATTTAATAATAATAGACGTTAATTTAGAAAAAAAAGTAATTGATATTAATCAAATAAGAAATTTAATAAATAGTCTGAATAAATCATCTTTCAATAACAAACCTAGATTTGTTTTAATAGATAACATTGAGCTTTTAAATATTAATTCCGTTAATGCTTTATTAAAAATATTAGAAGAACCAAATAAAGATATTAATTTTATTTTAATTCATAATAATAAGAAAATTTTATCAACTTTATTATCAAGATGTATAAATTTTAAAATCAGCTTATCGAATAAAGAGTCCTTAGACATTTCTAATCATCTTTTAAACAATAATATTGAAAATATTATTAGTAATGAAATTTTGAATTATTATATGACTCCAGGAGAAATCTATCATTTAAACAAATTCGCAATACAAAATAATTACGATTTATCAAAAATTAAACTTAAAGAATTTTTTAAAATTTTGATTAAAGACGGTCAATATAAAAAAAATGATTTTGTAAATAATATTATGTATAATTTAATTGAACTATATTTTAGAGAGTCAAATTCATCATTTTCAAAATTAGTTTATGAAAAATATAGTTATTTCCTTAAAAGAGTATCTGATACAAAAAATTATAATTTAGATAAAGAGATTTTGTTTATGGAATTTGAGGATAAGATACTAAATGGATAAAACTTTTTATATTACTACACCTATATATTACCCATCAGCTAAGCCTCATATGGGTCATGCATATTCAAGTATTATCGCAGATTTTTTTGCAAGATTTAAAATAATTGATAATTATCAAGTTCATTTTCTTACTGGCACAGATGAGCATGGATTAAAAATTCAAAGATCTGCAGAAAAAGCGGGGAAGGAGCCCCTAGTATTTTGTGATCAAATTAGTCAAACATTTAGAGATCTTTCGAATACTTTGAATTTATCAAATACTGATTTTATAAGAACTACAGAAGCTCGACATAAAAAAACAGTTCAACATCTTTGGAATGAACTTGAGAAAAATGATGATATATATTTATCAAACTATTCTGGATGGTATTCAGTATCAGATGAAGCCTTTTATAACGAAGACGAAATAGAGCAATTAGATGGAAAAAAAATTGCTAAATCATCAAAATCTCCTGTTGAATGGATTGAAGAAGAATCTTATTTTTTTAGACTTTCAAAGTGGGAAAAACCGTTATTAGACTATTATGAAGCTAATCCAGATTTCATTTCTCCTCAATCTAGAAAAAATGAAGTCATTAGTTTTGTAAAAAGTGGTCTTAAAGATCTTTCTGTAAGTAGAAAAAGTTTTTCATGGGGCATACCAGTTCCAAATAACAAAAATCATGTGATATATGTTTGGCTCGATGCTTTAACAAATTATTTAAGTGCATTAAATTATCCTAATAAAAATGATAATTTGTTCAAAAAATTTTGGCCAGCCTCAATACATTTAATCGGAAAAGATATACTTAGATTCCATGCTATTTATTGGCCTGCTTTTTTATTAGCAGCAAAAATTGATTTACCAAAAAGAGTTTTTGGACATGGATGGATATTATCAGGAGAAGAAAAAATGTCTAAATCTAAAGGAAATATTCTTGATCCACTTGAAATAATTAAGGAGTACGGTTTAGATCCTTTAAGATATTATTTAATTAAAGAAGTTTCTTTTGGCAATGATGGAAATATATCTCAAGAAAAACTAGAAGATTGTATTAATAGTGATCTAGCTAACAATTATGGAAATTTATGTCAGCGTGTAACCACTTTTGCAATAAAAAATTGTGGTGGAAAAATTCCATTAGAAGTTAAATTTAATGATGAGGATTTATTAATACTAAATAAATATAAAGATAGCTTAAATAATATAAGGTCTCAAATTGACAATCAAAATATCAATTTTTATATCGATTTTATTATTAATTCACTTTTTGAAGCTAACAAATATTTTAATGATCAAGAACCATGGAAAAAGAAAGATGATATAATTAGATTAAATACTATTGTTTACACTACATTAGAAATTGTCAGAAAAATAAGTTTTTTATTATATCCAATTATTCCTGAATCTTCTTTAAAGGCATTAAAGATTTTTAATATTAAAGAAAATGATATAAAATTAGATACAGTATCTAATAATTATTATTTAACAAAAGGTAATAATATAAATAAAATAGACATTCTTTTTAGAAAAATAAAAAAAAACGATGATTGATTCGCACTGCCACCTAGACCATGAACCATTATTAAGTGACTTATCTAACGTACTACAAAGATCAAAAGAGGTAGGTATAGAAAAACTACTAACTATCTCAACTTCATTTGAAAGTTTTTCTAGAGTAAAAGATTTAATTAATAAAGATGAGATGATTTATGGTACTATTGGTATTCATCCTCATGAAAGCTCTACAGATATTATTACTTCAAACCAGATCATCGAAAGTCTTAATGAAAATTCAAAAATTATTGGTATCGGAGAAACTGGGTTAGATTTTTATTACAATAATAGCGAAAAAGACAAGCAGATAGCAAGTTTTAGACAACATATAGATGCATCTATAAAAACTAATATTCCATTAATTGTTCATTCAAGAGAGGCCGAAAAAGAGACTTTTGAGATTTTAAATGAATATAAAAATGAAAACCTTAAAATTTTGATGCATTGTTTTACTGGGTCTAAAAAATTTTCAGAAAAACTAATGACTTTAAATTCATTTTTTTCAGCTAGTGGCATTATCACTTTTAAAAACTCATTAGATTTACAAGATACGTTCAAATCTATTCCAATGGATAATATCCTAATTGAAACAGACAGTCCTTTTTTAGCGCCCGTCCCTAAAAGAGGTAAAAAAAATGAACCATCATTTATTGATTTTACTGCCACAAAATTAGCTGAGATTAAAAATCTTTCAAAAGAAGAACTTGTCAAAAAAACTACAGATAACTTTAATAAACTTTTTTTTAATTAAATTAAATGAAATTTATTATTTTAGGATGCGGTAGTTCAATGGGTGTGCCAAGACCAGATGGTTTCTTTGGAAATTGTGATCCTAATAATAAAAAGAATTATAGAACAAGATGTTCTGCTTTAATAAAAACTACATATGAAAATATTCTAATAGATACCTCTCCTGATCTACGACAACAACTTTTAAGACATAAAATAAAAAAAATTCATAAAGTACTATATTCTCATATGCATGGCGATCAAACTCATGGAATAAATGATCTGAGATCTTTTTATATAAACAGCAGAAAGCAACTTGACGTTTACGCTGATAAATATACTTCTAAATACCTTAATTCTACGTTTTCTTATATTTTTAAAAGTTTTTCAAAAGAATATCCTGCAATACTAAAACTTAATAAATTGCCAAAAAAAACATTTACGAAAAATAATAATAAAAAGATTGGTATTCAATCAATTATGGTTGAACATGGTAAGGTTAAATCAAATTGCTTTATAATTGATAAAAAATTAGCGTATATAAGTGATGTAAGTAAAATTTATAACAAAGATCATAAGTATTTTAAAAATCTAAAATATTTAGTCATTGATTGCTTGTGGTACAATTTTCATCCTTCCCACTTTAATTTAGATTCTTCACTAGCTATAATTAAAAAATTTAAACCTAAAAAAGCTATTCTTACAAACTTGTCACCAGTATTAGATTATAAGGTGCTCAAAAAAATGCTACCTAAAAATATTATTCCAGCACATGATGGATTAACTATAAACTTATAAGATATTTTCTATAGCTTTAATTATTTTTTTTGACATTGGTTTTGTCATTGATGCAAAAGTATCTTCTATTTTGCCCTCTTTATTAATTAGAATTTTATGAAAATTCCATTTAGGGACCGCAGATTTTCCATGATTTTCTTTTGCCCATTTAAAAATTTCATGTGAATTTTTGCCTTTTACCTCTGTAATAGTTGTAAGAGGAAAGTTAATATTAAAATTTACTTCACAAAACTCTTTTACATCTGCATCATTACTTTTTTCTTGATTAAATGAATTAGATGGAACACCAAGAACAATCAAACCTTTTTCTTTATATAAATCCCACAATTCCTGTAATTCATCATATTGTTTAGTAAACCCGCAATAACTTGCTGTATTCACAACTAAAATAACTTTATTTTTGTAATCTTTAAAATTAATTGTCTCACCAGTTATACTCTCTATGCTGAAGTCATAAATTTTTTTTTCATAGTTTGAACTAGCTGAAGTTTTAAAAAAAAACATAATTATAGATAACAGAAATATTACTTTTCTCATTTACTCGGTTTATTGGGAGTAAGTAATATCAAAAAATAACCAAATAAAGTGGATAACAATGACCCAGTTAATACACCTATTTTTACACCATCCATATATTGCATGTTGTCAACAAAAGCTAAATTTCCAACAAATAAACTCATGGTGAATCCAATCCCAGTAAGTACTCCTACACCATAAAAATTATACCAACTTGTATCATTTGGCATTTGAGCGACTTTTAATTTTATAGATATGTAAGAAAACACAAAAACACCTAGTTGTTTACCAAGGAATAATCCTAGCACAATTCCTAATGGAACCTTATTAAGTAATGACGCAAATGATAAACCTTCTAGAGATACACCAGCATTTGCAAATGCGAACAAAGGCATTATTCCAAAAGCAACATATGGACTAATTGCATGTTCAATTTTTATTAATAAAGAAAAATCTTTTTCTTTTTTTCTATGAGGAATTGTCATAGCTAACAAAACTCCAGCAATAGTAGCGTGTATTCCTGAGTTATGTGTAAAATCCCAAAGAAAAAGTCCAACAACTAAATAAGGTAGAAACTTTTTAATATTAAATTTGTTAATTAATAACAAAACAATAAAAGCCAACAACATTAGAGTTAAGTACTTAATACTCAAATCTCCAGAGTAGAATAGGGCAATAATTACTATGGCTCCTAAATCGTCAATTATAGCTAATGCAGTTAAGAATACTTTTAAAGACAAAGGAACTCTTTTACCTAATAAAGATAAAACTCCTAAAGAAAAAGCAATATCCGTAGCTGATGGAATTGCCCACCCATTTAATGTTTCACTATCACCATAATTTATGAAAACATAAAATAATGCAGGAATTAACATTCCTCCTACAGCAGCTATTATTGGTAACAAAGCTTGCTTTATATTTGAAAGTTCTCCTTGTAAAAATTCTCTTTTAATTTCTAAAGTTACAAAAAAAAAGAAAATTGCCATTAAGGCATCATTAATCCAATGCAATACTGATAATTTTAATCCAAAATTATTAATACCTATAAATAAATATTTATTTAGAGTAGCAAAATATAAATCTGCTAATCCAGAATTACTTATAAATAATGCAATTATTGCAGCAAACAATAATACAAGACCGCTTGCAGCTTCTAATTTAAAAAACCATTTAAAAGGTTTAGAAAGATGATTAATCATTTTTAATTTAAGTCTTTAATAAATAATACTAAATCTTTCAATGTCTCAAATAGATTATATAGTAATAACTCTAAATTTGGGAAAAAAACACTTAGTTGATCTTTAAATGTATCTAAAACAATTATAATAGCTGCAAAAGATATTAATAGTACTATTAAGTAATTCAAAATTTTAACAAAACTAAAATTTGATTTTGCTTGATATTTTATTAGTTCAGACCCTTTGTTATCTTTTTTGTTATCTTTTGATAAGTCGGATAGATTGTCATTTATAGTTTTATTTTTTTCTGAAGACTTTGATGTACTATAATTTTTTTGATTATTTATAGGTATTTCAATATTTTCTATCTCTATATTAATCTTTTCATTTTTATTAAAAAACCATGTTTGATCACAAGAGCCACATTTAAGTAATCTACCTTTTTCTGGAATAAGATTTGAGTTAACTTCAAATTTTTTTTCACCACATGGACAAACAATTATCATATGCTTTATATATCAGATTCTGATTAAAAATCCTTTGTTTTACACATCTTTATACATTGAAAAAATAAATAACTATTGTATTAGTACATTGTTCGGAGTGTAGCGCAGCCTGGTAGCGCATCTGGTTTGGGACCAGAGGGTCGCAGGTTCAAATCCTGCCACTCCGACCACTAGTATGAAAAAAGCTAAAATTTACATTCCTAATAAAAATCCAATGCAATCTGGATTCGGTAAAACTGATAAATGGATTTTAGAGTTTGAAACAAAAAATCCCACAAAAAATCCTTTAATGGGATGGGAAAGTTCTTCTGATATGTATACTGAGCTAAAATTAGAGTTTACTAGCAAAGAATTAGCTATTAATTATGCGAAAAAAAAAAAAATTGATTTTGAAATAATTGAGCCAAAAAAAAGAAAGATTGTAAAAAAATCTTACGCAGATAATTTCCTAAATTAAAATCAATGTTCAAATTTTTTACTCAAAAACAATGGTTTTTATGGAGTATTTTTGGATCAGCTTTTATTCTTGTATCCACATGGTATCAGGTTCAACTTGATGTAAGAATTAATGAATGGTTTGGAGAATTTTATGATACTCTACAGAAAGCTTTAACAACACCAAATTCTGTTTCTGAGGAAGAGTTTATAGGCTACCTTTTTTCTTTCGCCAAAATTGCAGCGCTGTGGATTATCATTGCTGTGTTTACAGGTTTTTTTACAAGTCATTGGGTTTTTAGATGGAGAACTTCAATGGCAGAATATTATCACGAACAATGGTTAAAAGCTCGTCTAACTGAAGGTGCTTCTCAAAGAGTTCAAGAAGATACTTTAAAATTTGCGAGAATAATGGAAGGGTTAGGCACAGGGTTGCTAGATAGTATTATGACTTTAATAGCTTTTACCCCAATACTATGGGGATTATCAAAACAAATAAATGTTTTACCATGGATTGGTCAAGTAGATCATGCTCTTGTTTGGGTTGCAATTATTTCAGCTTTAGGAGGAACTTTATTATTAGCTGCAGTTGGCATCAAACTTCCAGGAATAGAATATGATATTCAAAAAGAAGAAGCTGGTTACAGAAAAGAATTAGTTCATGGAGAAGATGATCCTATAAGAGCGGCACCTCCTACAATTGGTCAATTATATAATCGCGTGAGAGGAATACATTATAAGTCTTATTTTCATTATTTATATTTCAATACTGTAAAATGGAGTTATTTTCAGGGCATGGTAATTGTACCTTATTTAGCTTTAGCTCCAACGATAGTTACCGGAGCTATAACATTGGGTTTTGTTCAACAAATTACTAGAGCTTTTGGTAGAGTCGAAGGTTCATTACAGTATTTAGTTAAAAGTTGGTCAACAATTGTTGAATTAATTTCAGTATGGAAAAGATTAAGAGAATTTGAAGCAAAACTAAATTTAGCAGATGAATTAGGAACTCAAATTTCGTGACAATAGACAAAAAATATATTGATCAATTTATAAATGTGACGTCTAAAGCTGCTATTGCTACGTATCATTTTGTAGGTAAAAAAGATAAAATTGCATCAGATAAGTCAGCTGTTGATGCTATGAGGGATGAATTAAATAAAATTGATATGACAGGTGAAATTGTGATAGGAGAGGGCACATTGGATGAAGCCCCTATGTTGTTTACCGGTGAAATTTTAGGATTAAAAGAAGGTCCTAAATTTGATATCGCCGTAGATCCTTTAGAGGGAACTAATTTCGCTGCTAATAATCTACCAGGTGCATTATCAGTTATAGCTGTTTCGGAAAAAGGAAATTTATTTAAAGCACCAGAAACTTATATGCACAAAATTGCAACGACAAAAGTTGAAAAAGGTTTAATTGATCTTGATTACTCGATAAAAAAAAATATTGAGAATTTAGCAGATTTTAAAAATACAAACCCCTCAAACTTAACAGCATGTATTTTAGATCGCCCAAGACATAAAAAAATTATTCATGATTTATTAAATTTAAATGTAAAAATAAAATTAATTACTGATGGTGACGTAGCTGGTGCTCTTTTAGTAACAAATCCGATTTACAATGTTGATATTTACTTAGGAATTGGAGGTGGACCCGAAGGTGTTTTAGCTGCAGCAGCATTAGATGCCCACAATTGTTATTTTCAAGGTAAATTCATTTTTGATAACGAGAAAGATATTAGTGATGCTAAAAAGATGGGTATTACTGAATTAGATAAGAAGTATGAAATTTATGAAATAGTAAAAGGTGATTCAATATTTTGCGCTACAGCAATAACAGATACAATGAATATGAGGGGTGTGGCGCTTCAAGATAATCATTATTTTACAACAGAGACTTTAGTTACTCACAAAACTTCAAAAAATAACCACTTGAGTATAG
This sequence comes from uncultured Pelagibacteraceae bacterium, assembly GCA_902569975.1. Classification (GTDB taxonomy): domain Bacteria; phylum Pseudomonadota; class Alphaproteobacteria; order Pelagibacterales; family Pelagibacteraceae; genus Pelagibacter. The sequence continues at coordinate 8,585 of CACFWD010000018.1, forward strand.
AAAAGAGAAAAATAACATTTGATAATGTCAAGAATTAATCAATGATTTCAGTTTCTGGTAGGAAGTGGAAAGAAGAAAAAGTTAGTAAAAGATTATTAGAGAAAATTGAGCAAGAATATAATTTTTCAAAAATAGTTTCAAAATTAATTGTATCAAGAAATTTTGATAAACAAGAAATATATTCAATCAATAATAATTTAGAATTATCAAATTATTTTCAAAATAATCCTGATTTTATCAACTCTGTAACACTTGTAGAAAAAACATTAAAAAAAAAAGAAAAAATATGTATATTTGGAGACTACGATGTTGATGGTTCAGCTTCTACGTCTCTATTAGTAAATTTTTTTCAAAGGCTAAAACATCCATTTTTTTATTATATACCTGATCGAGTAAAAGATGGATATGGCGCCAGCATAGAAACATTTAAGAAAATAATTTCAAAAAATCCAAAATTAGTAATAATGGTTGATTGTGGTTCCACAAATAATGATGCCATCAATTATCTTAATCAAAATAATATAAAATCTTTAATTATAGATCACCACGAAATCAACAAACCATACCCTAAAGCAAATGTGATTATTAATCCCAAAAAAAATAATGGTTATTTAGAATATGATTATCTTTGTGCAACAACATTAACATATTTTTTTTTAAAAATTTTAGCAAAAAAAATAAACTGTAAAATTGAATTAACTAAATATCTTATTAATGTCCTTCTAGCGACTGTATGCGATGTAATGCCTTTAAGAAAATTAAATAGATTAATTGCAAAAAAAGTTATTAAAGAATTTAAAATTACAGAAAACATAGTATTCAAAGAATTATATGAATTAAATAATAAAAAAAATAAAATTTCTATAAATGACCTAGGATATTTAATAGGTCCAATTTTAAACTCTGGTGGAAGACTTGGAAAATCAAATTATGCTACTGAATTATTAACATCAGAAAGCCAAAAATTAATTAAAAAAAGATCTTTAGAATTAATTAATCTAAATAATGAAAGAAAAAGAATAGAGGATATTACCTTAAAAAATATTGATTTAAGTATTTTAGAAAATCAAAATAAAAATGTTATTATTTATTACAACCCAACTATCAATGAAGGAATCATAGGAATAATTGCATCAAGATTAAAAGATTATTTTAATAAACCCTCATTTGTAATAACAAATTCTAATAGCATATTAAAAGGATCTGCAAGATCAATTTATAAATATGATATAGGACGTGTTATCAAATTATCATTAGATAAAAATTTAATCATAAATGGTGGGGGGCATAATATGGCTGGTGGTTTTTCTTTAAAAAAAGAAAATTTATCAAATTTTAAATCATTTCTTAACAATGATTTTTTAAAGAATAATGTTTCTTTAAATGATATTTGTAAATATGATTTTGAAGCATCTTCATCTGCAATTAATAAAGAATTTTATAAGGATATACAAAAAATGGGACCTTTCGGTGTTGGAAATCCTTTGCCGATTTTTTTATTTAAAGATTTAAGAATTATTAAATCAACATTACTTAATTCAAAACATATTTCATGTATATTTAAATCAAAAAAAGGTTTTTCAATTAATTCAATTGCATTTAATTCTAGTGATTTTGAAGTTGGCAAATATTTATTAAATTATAGAAAGAATTTAAATGTTGTAGGTCAAATCAGTGAAAATTTTTGGAATAATAAAAAAACTATTCAATTAATTATTAAAGATTTAATATTGTGATTTATTATACACTTGATAATTTGATACATTTCAAATAAAAGACCAGCAAATGGTCCCTTCGTCTATCGGTTAGGACACGTGGTTTTCATCCTCGAAAGAGGGGTTCGATTCCCCTAGGGACCGCCAATAATATGTATCATTATGTCTATATCCTTAAAACTTTAAAAGAATACAAGAATCGTAGTTATGTTGGTTATTCAACAAATGTATCTGAAAGATTAAAAAAACATAATTCATCGAAAGGAGCAAAAGCAACACGTGGTTATAAATGGAAAATTATATACAAAAGAACTTTTAGATCAAAATCTAAAGCATTGTCATTTGAATACACACTTAAAAAAGATAGAAAAAAAAGATTATCCATATTAAAAGAGTTAAAATAAGAAATTAATGAAAATTGCTACTATTCTTCCT
>CACFWD010000019.1 GCA_902569975.1 uncultured Pelagibacteraceae bacterium
TTATCCATACATGAAGGAAGTCTAAATCCATATTCTGCTAAGGTACTTTTTCTTGATCTATCTCCTTTATACATTCCGTTTAATTGTGGAACTGTTACATGACATTCATCAACAAAAATTATTGTATTATCTGGAAAGTATTCAAATAGAGTAGGTGGCGGCTCTCCTGGCTTTCTTCCTGATAAAAATCTTGAATAGTTTTCAATGCCAGCACAAGAGCCAGTTGCCTCAATCATTTCAAGATCAAATTTAGTTCTTTCTTCTAATCTTTGTGCCTCTAATAATTTATTTTCAGCACGGTGTTTTTTTAAAGTAACTTCTAATTCTTTTTTTATATTAATTACTGCTTGCTCAATCGTAGGTTTTGGAGTGATGTAGTGGCTATTGGCATAAACTTTTACCAAACTTAATTCTCTTACTTTATCACCTGTTAAAGGATCAAATTCTTCTATCTGTTCAAGTTTATCTCCAAACAAACACAATCTCCACGCTCTATCCTCTAAGTGTGATGGAAAAATTTCTAAGTATTCTCCTCTTGCTCTAAATGTACCTCTATAAAAATTTTGATCATTACGTTTGTATTGCAGAGCGACTAAAGACTTAATTATTTCTTCTCTATTATAATCATAATTTTTTTGGAGTGTTAAAGTCATTTTGCTATATGCTTCAACAGATCCAAGACCATAAATACAAGAAACACTTGCAACAATTAACACATCATCTCTTTCTAATAGAGATCTTGTTGCAGAGTGTCTCATCCTATCAATTTGTTCATTAATAGAGGCCTCTTTCTCAATATACGTGTCCGATCTTGGTACATAAGCCTCAGGAGTGTAATAGTCATAGTATGAAACGAAATATTCAACAGCATTGTCAGGAAAAAAGGTTTTCATTTCCCCATAAAGTTGAGCAGCAAGAGTTTTATTTGGTGCTAAAATCAAGGCAGGTCTATTGGTAGCTTCAATAACTTTAGCCATAGTAAAAGTTTTTCCAGATCCTGTTACACCAAGTAAAACTTGATTAAATTGATCTTTGTTCGCACCATTAACTAATTTTTTTATTGCCTCAGGCTGATCTCCTGCAGGTTTAAAATCAGATTTAATTTTGAATTTTTTTCCACCTTCTAGTTTTCCACCAATTTTAGGATTTTTACTCTGAATATCTGTAATTAAATCTTGATAAGTATTTTCCATATATTAAACAACGTAGTAGAATTTATTTATATTTCAATGAGCATAATATCAGACAGTTTAAAGAAGATTAAACCATCACCTACTATTGCTGTTACTCAAAAAGCAAGAGAATTAAAAGCTGCTGGAAAAGATGTTATTGGACTTGGTGCAGGAGAACCAGATTTTGATACTCCAGATAATATTAAGCAAGCAGCTATAAAAGCTATTAATGATGGTGATACTAAATACACAGCTGTAGATGGCACTCCAGCATTGAAAAAAGCAATCGTAGAAAAATTTAAAAAAGAAAATAATTTAAATTATTCAACTGATCAAATTACAGTTGGTGCTGGTGGAAAGCATGTAATTTATAATGCAATGATGGCCACATTAAACGAAGGAGATGAAGTTATAGTGCCTGCTCCCTATTGGGTCTCTTATCCTGATATGGTTTTATTAGCAGGAGGAAAACCAGTAATCATGGAATGCAATGAGAAACAAGGTTTTAAAATAAATCCAAATGATCTTGAGAAATATATAACACCAAAAACAAAATGGATTATTCTTAATTCGCCTTCAAATCCAACTGGAGCATGTTATTCAGAGCAAGATATAAAAGCAATTGCAGATATTTTGGAAAAACATAATCATGTGTATATTTTAAGCGATGATATTTATGAGCATGTGACTTATGAGGGTTTTAAATTTTTTACAATTGCTCAAATTGAAAGTTTAAAAGATAGAGTGCTTACAATGAATGGTGTAAGCAAAGCTTATTCAATGACAGGCTGGAGAATAGGGTATGCAGCTGGTCCGAAAGATATCGTTAAAGCTATTGCTAAAATTCAATCACAATCAACAACCAATCCTTCTTCTATTAGCCAAGCCGCTGCAGTTGAGGCACTTAGTGGAACACAAGACTTTATTAAGGAAAGAGCTAATTCTTTTCAGGAGAGAAGAGATTTTGTTGTTAATGCTTTAAATGCGATAGATGGAATTGAATGTCTGAATCCAGATGGAGCGTTCTATGTTTTTCCAAGTTGCAAAGGTATAATGGGTAAAAAAGATACAAATGGAAATGAAATTAAATCTGATACTGATTTTGTTCAATCATTATTAGAGAATAGTGGAATTGCTGTAGTCCAGGGTTCTGCATTTGGTTTAGAAGGTTTTTTCAGAATTTCTTATGCAACATCAATGGATAATCTTAAGAAAGCAATGGATAAAATATCTAGTTTTTGTAAATCCTTAAGTTAATGAAAACAGCCTTAGTCTTTGGTTCAACAGGTTTGGTTGGTGGTCATCTTCTTGATCAATTAATAAAAAATGAAAACTATAATAAAATTAAACTTTTTGTACGTTCAGAAATTATTATTAATGACCTTAAAGTTGAGATTGTTAAAACTGATTTTAATAATATAGAAAATCATAAAGAAGAGATGACAGGTGACCACTGTTATTTTTGCATTGGTACTACAAAGCAAAATTCACCTGATAAAGATGAATATAGAAGAGTTGAACTTGATTTACCAAAACAAATCGCACAAATAACAAAATCTAACTCAGTAAATTCATTCGTTTTTGTCTCTTCAGGCTATGCAGATCCTAATAGTTCAGGAGATTATTTAAAATTTAAAGGATTAGTAGAGGAAGAGTTAAAAAGATTGAGTTTTAATAAACTTGGAATAATGAGACCTTCTTTTTTAATTGGAGATAGAAAAGAAAAAAGATTAGGAGAGAAATTAGGTATTTTTGTATTTAAATTATTATCACCTTTATTTTTAGGTCCATTAAAAAAAATGAAACCAATTCAATCTGAAAAAGTTGCAAAAGCAATGATTAAAATTTCTAATGGTGACTTTAGGCAACAAGTATTCGAGTCTGATGAAATAGTGGAAATTAGTAATAATTAATTTTTAAAATTTAAAATATTCTTTTATGTCTTTTTGAAACAATAAGTAAATACAAGAAATCTGAAATAATGTATTCAAACTTAAAATAAATCTTACAACCAATTCATTAAATCCTATTTCTGGTATAGGTCCATAAGGAGCAGCAAAACTTACATTTATTGCATGGATTAAATCTAACAAACCAATCACATTCCAAGACAGCAAAAGACCCCATAGTACAGTGCTTGGTTTTTTTATAATGTGGTAAACTAAAAATAAAGCAGTTATCCCAATAAAAAAGTCACCCACAAAAGGAATTATCCATTCGGATGGTGCTGAACGTTCATTTTCAGTAAAGATCCAAAACAAAAACAAACCTGACCCAACTGCTCTGAATGACATCCATCCAGTTACAAAAATAATCCAATTTAATTTCATTTTTTAGTGAGATAAAAATTTTTCTGCCTCAAGTGCAGCCATACATCCCATACCTGCAGCGGTTACAGCTTGTCTAAATGTTTTGTCTTTTACATCTCCAGCAGCATAAACACCAGGAATATTTGTTTCTGTCGAATCAGGTTTTGTAATTAAATAACCCTCTTTATCCATATTCAATTGATCTTTAAATAATTGTGTAGCTGGATCATGACCAATAGCAATAAACAATCCATCAAGTTTTATCACATCAATTTTATTTGTTTTGACATTTTTTACTTTTATACCTTTAACATTTTTGGGGTCTTTATCTCCAATAACATCTTCAACAATAGAATCCCAAATAATCTCAATTTTTTTATTTTCCATCAACTTTTTTTGTAGCAGTTTTTCTGCTCTCAAACTATCTCTTCTGTGAATTAATTTAACTTTAGATGCAAATTTTGTGAGGAACATAGCCTCCTCCACAGCTGCGTTACCTCCACCGACAACAGCAACCTCTTTATCTTTAAAGAAAAAACCATCACATGTAGCACAAGCTGAAACTCCAAAACCTCTAAACTCTTGTTCTGATTTTAAATTTAACCATCTAGCTTGAGCACCTGTCGAAATGATAATACTGTCTGCAGTATATTTTTTACCACTATCACCTATAGCTTCAAACGGTTGAGATTTTAAATTTACTGAAGAAATATGGTCTTCAATCATTTCAGTTCCTACAGCCTTTGCTTGTTCTTTCATTTGATCCATTAACCAAGGTCCTTGAATAACGTCTGCAAATCCTGGAAAATTTTCAACGTCAGTTGTTGTAGTTAATTGCCCACCAGGCTCGGATCCATAAACTAAAATAGGATTTAACATTGCTCTAGCTGCATATACAGCTGCAGTGTACCCGGCTGGACCAGATCCAATTATTAACACTTTTGTGTGTTTAGTTGGATTTTGCTTCATATCAAAGCTATATAGTGATTAATGACCAAATTAAAAGGCATATTATTAACTCAAGGAATGCACGGCATGATCAGCCAAGTTGAGGGTTTAGCTAAAGCATTAGAATTAGATTTCACTCACCACATAGTTGAACTAAATAATTTTTGGAAATTGTTTCCACCTAAATTAACACCAATATCTCAAAAAGTTTTCGAAAAAATTAATGCCAGTAATTTTGATGTAATAATTTCTTGTGGAAGAAAAAGTGTTATTCCATCAATTTATCTTAAAAAAAATTCAGACAGAAAAGTTATAAATATTCACATTCAAGATCCTAAAGTCAGCTTACATAATTTTAATTTTGTTGTTGCACCAGAGCATGACGGTCTTTCCGGAGATAACGTTTTACAAACAAAAGGGGCTATACATTATCTAACAAAAAAAGAAATTACTAGTCATACAAATTATTTAAAAAGCAGATTAGAATCCAATAAAGATTACTTTTTACTAATTCTAGGTGGACCAACTAAGCACTATGATTATACAGAGATGAATATTTTAAATATTTTAAATTTGTTTAATAATTTAGTTATTAAGAATAATCTACAAGGGATAGTTATTCCCTCAATGAGAACCCCAAAAAATATAATTGAATTATCAAAAAATATACTTGATAAAAATAATCTAGTTGTTGATGTAATTGATAAAAAAGCATATTTATCTGCTTTATCTTTAGCAAAATATATTTGTGTTACTTGTGACTCAACTTCAATGATATCAGAAGCAGCTTTGACAGGAAAACCAATTTACGTTGCGGATATTCCAACAAAAAAAAATGATAAAAGAATTAAAAAATTCAGAGAATTATTTAGTAAAATAAATATTATTAAAAATCTTAATAATAATTTAGAAAGTTGGCACTATGAAAGTCTTGATGAAACTAGTAGAGTTGCGAAATTAATTAAAAAACAACTATCCTGATGTCATTCTTAAATACTATTTTAAATCAGTCCCAAAAATACAAATTTCCATTTGAACATTGGGAATATAAAAGTGCGCTTTCAAATGGTGCAATAGAGGAAATTGTTAAAGCAGATATCCCAGATGTAAGTAAATATAATTTAAATTATGATGGAACTAGAGCAATAGATGGAGGAGCTGCAGAATTTAGAGAAGGAATAGCTTCAGGTGGAAAAGCAATTAAGTTTAGATGTTTTATAACAAAAGAAAATGCATCTCAATTTCCGAACTTAGTTGAATTCATTCAGGAGTTACAATCTAAAGAGGTTCATCAAACTATTTCAAAAATGATTAATAAAGACTTATCAAACTCATATGTTCGAGTTGAAGTTATTTGTGATCGAGAAGGTTTTTGGCTAAAGCCTCATTGTGACATTAAAGAAAAATTAATGTCGGGTTTAATTTTTGTAAATAATGCGAATGAGTCAGAAGAATTAGGGACAGATTTTTATAACGAAAAACTAGAAAAAGTAAAAACAGTTCCTTTTAAACATAATTATGGATATTTTTTTACAAGTGGTCCTAATACATGGCATGGAATGGAAAAGAAGAAAATAATTAAAGAAAGAAGATGTATACAAGTAAATTATGTAACCTTCAAAACTGATTGGAAAGTAAATAACTAAATATCCTGAAGAGAAACAGCTTCTAGCTTTTTAGTTTTAAGTGATTTAATAGCTTCTAAGCACGCAAGTGCTGTTGACATATTTGTACAATATGGAACTTTATTTTTAAGAGTTCCTCTTCTAAGTGCAATAGCATCATTTAATCTATGTTCAGAATTTCCTCCACCAGTATTTATTACTAAAGCAATTTTTTTAGAGTCTAATACATCCACTATGTGAGGAGATCCACTACTTACTTTGTTTATAATTTTACATTTCATATTATGTTTTCTTATGTATTCAGCTGTTCCTCTTGTTGCACATAATGTAAAATCTAATTTTAAAAGTTCTTTTGCTAAATCAATTCCTTCATCTTTATGAGAGTTTTTCAAAGATATAAAAGCGAGTCCTCGTTTTGGTAAAGAATTAGAGGAAGCTATTTGACTTTTAGCAAATGCCATCCCAAAGTTTTTATCAAAGCCCATAACTTCACCAGTTGATTTCATTTCAGGACCTAAAAGTAAATCACTGTTTGGGAACTTATTAAAAGGGAATACAGCTTCTTTGACTGCATACATTCCTTTAGAATTATCTTTCAAATTAAATTTAGATAGTTTTTCACCAGCCATTACTCTTGATGCAATTTTAGCAAGAGGCAAACCTTTTGCTTTTGAGACAAAAGGTACTGTTCTACTTGCTCTAGGATTTACTTCAATCACATAAATTTCATCTTTTTTGATTGCAAACTGAACATTCATGAAACCTTTAACTTTTAAAGCTAAAGCTAATTTTTTGGTTTGATTTTCAATTTCCTTAATTAAGTATGGTTTGATAGATATTGGAGGTAAGCTACAAGCCGAGTCACCAGAGTGAATTCCAGCTTCTTCAATGTGCTGCATGATACCCGCAACATGCACTTGTTTCCCATCAGATATTGCATCGACATCAACTTCCATTGCATGATCAATAAACTTATCAATTAAAATTGGATTTTTTTCTGCTGCTTTAAATGCTTCTTCAACAAAATCTTTAAGTTGGCTTTTTTCATGAACAATTTCCATTGCTCTTCCACCCAGAACATAAGAAGGTCTAACCATTAAAGGCAAACCAATTTTGTCAGCTATTTGAATAGCTTCCTTAAAAGTTTTGGCAATTCCACTTTCAGCCTGTTTGAGTTTTAAACTTTTAAGTAAATTTCTAAATCTATCTCTATCTTCTGCTAAATCAATTGATGTGTACTGTGTTCCTAGAATTGGAAGATTATGATTATGTAAAAATTTTGCCAGTTTAATAGGAGTTTGACCACCAAATTGAGTGATAACTCCTACAAGATTTCCTTTTTCTTTCTCTTTTTTAATAATATTAAAAACATATTCCTCTTTTAAAGGCTCAAAATATAATCTATCACTTGTATCGTAATCAGTCGAAACTGTTTCAGGATTACAGTTAACCATAATTGTTTCATATCCAGCTTTTTTTAATGAAAAACTTGCTTGACAGCAGCAATAGTCAAACTCTATTCCTTGTCCAATTCTATTAGGACCACCACCTAGAATAATAATTTTTCTTTTGGTAGATGGATTTGCTTCACATTCTGAATTAATTGAGAAGTTTCGTTGATATGTTGAGTACATATAAGGTGTGAATGATTTAAATTCTGCCGCACAGGTATCAACTTTTTTAAATACTGGTAAAATTTTAAGAGCAGTTCTTTTTTGTCTTATTATATCTTCAGAAGTATTCGTTAACTCTGCTAATTTTTTGTCAGAAAAACCTATTGATTTTATTCTATTGAATTCATTGAAGTTCTTAGGCAATCCCTTGTTTTTAATCTTATTTTCATCGTCTACTATTTCTTTTATTTGCTCAAGAAACCAAGGATCTATTTTTGATAAAGAATATATTCTTTTTAAGTTTATTCTTTTCCTAATTGCTTCAGCAACAACCAATAATTTGTTTGGAATATTTTCTTTGAGCTTTTTTTCAATTTGTTTTTTATTTAAATTAAATATTTTGTCTAATCCTGAAAAACCGGTTTCAAGAGAAACTAGTGCTTTTTGCAGAGACTCTTTAAAATTTCTTCCTATTGCCATTGCTTCACCAACTGATTTCATCGATGTACCTAAAGTTGCGGGAGAAGTTGAAAATTTTTCAAAAGTAAATCTTGGTATTTTTGTAACGACATAATCAATACTTGGTTCAAATGATGCAGGAGTTACTTTAGTAATTTCATTTTTTAATTCATCCAAAGTGTAACCAATTGCAAGTTTTGCAGCAACTTTTGCAATTGGAAATCCAGTTGCTTTTGATGCAAGTGCTGATGATCTTGATACTCTTGGGTTCATTTCAATTACTACCATTCGGCCATTCTTAGGATGAATTGCAAATTGAACATTTGATCCTCCTGTCTCAACTCCAATTTTTCTTAAACAAGCAATTGAAGCATTTCTCATTACTTGGTATTCTTTATCAGTCAATGTGAGCGCTGGGGCAACAGTTACTGAGTCACCAGTGTGTATTCCCATTGGATCAACATTTTCAATTGAGCAGATGATGATACAGTTATCTTTTTTATCCCTCACAACTTCCATCTCAAATTCTTTCCAGCCTTCTAGACATTCTTCTACCAATACCTGGCTAACTGGAGACTCATGTAGCCCACTTTTTATTATTTTAAGGTAGTCTTTTTTATTTTTTGCTATACCTCCCCCAAGACCTCCAAGTGTAAATGCAGGCCTTATAATTGCAGGAAGACCAATTTTTTTTAAAACTTTAGATGCTTGTTTGATATTATTTACAATTTGAGATTTAGGTAAATCTAAACCAATATCGATCATATTTTTTCTAAATTTCTTCCTATCCTCTGCATTGGCAATTGCCTTAGAGTTTGCTCCTATGAGTTCAATCTTAAATTTCTTTAAAATTCCTTTTCTCTCTGCTTCCATTGCGAGATTAAGTGCGGTCTGACCACCCATGGTAGGCAGAATTGCATTTGGTTTCTCTTTTTCAAGAATTTTTTCTAAAACTTCTGATGTTATTGGTTCTATATAAGTTTTATCTGCAATATCTGGATCTGTCATAATTGTTGCAGGATTTGAGTTTATTAAAATTACTTTGTAACCCTCATCTTTTAATGCCTTACA
>CACFWD010000020.1 GCA_902569975.1 uncultured Pelagibacteraceae bacterium
GGTGATATTGTTAAACTTTTTCCTGGGGACAAACCTGAAGTTTACGACAAGGCTCCAAGTGGTAGGCTCTATTTAGATGGAAATGTAAGTGTCGATCCTGACTCACAATCAATTAAAGATAGAAAAAACTTAAGTGCCAATGGATATTTGGAAGTCACAATAATGATTACTCCTAAGGGCAATATTCATAATGAACCTATACTTTCTTTTAGAGGGCTACCAATAGATGATAAAGATGATTTTACTTATGGTTTGGTAGAGGAGATTGAAATAATATCAAGAACATTTAAAGTTGGAAGTAAGCAACATGAACATAATTTAATTGATGCATTAAAAATTGCTTGTAGAAAATTTTCTAAAGAGAGAACAGGAAAAAAACCTTTTACCAATATCAATTTAGTAAGAATTTAATGAGCGCAACAGGGTTAGCTATTATCTATATTATCATATGGTGGATAGTTTTCTTTGCTATATTACCTATTGATGTGAATCGAATAAAGACTATAAAAATTGATGGTGAGGATCCTGGATCACCTGAAAATCCAAAAATGTTGAAAAAATTCTTATATTGCACTGGAATTACCACTGTTATTTTCATTATAATTTATCTACTAATTAAATTTGAATATTTAAATTTAAGAAATATGATCAATTAAGATGCTTTTATCTAATTCATTTATACCAATATTAAAGAATAATCCTTCAGAGGCAAAAATTAAATCACATCAATTAATGTTGAGAGTAGGCATGATAAAGCAAGCATCAGCAGGAATTTACTCATGGCTACCTTTAGGTTTTAAAGTTATGAAAAAAATAGAGGAAATAGTTAGACAAGAGCAAAATAAAATTGGAGCTCAAGAAATACTAATGCCAACTATACAATCGAGTGAAATTTGGAAGGAAAGTGGACGTTATGAAGACTATGGCGAGGAGATGCTTAGAATAACTGACCGTCAAAATAGAGAAATGTTATACGGCCCAACTAATGAGGAGCAAGTTACAGAAATCTTTAGATCATCAATAAAATCTTACAAATCTTTACCACAACTTATGTATCATATTCAGTGGAAGTTTAGAGATGAAATAAGACCAAGGTTTGGAATTATGCGTGGTCGAGAATTTTATATGAAAGACGCTTATTCATTTGATATTTCTGATGATGATGCTTTTTATTCATACAATAAATTTTTTCTTTCTTATTTAAAAACATTTAAAAGATTATCTTTAACAGCAATACCCATGGCTGCCGATACAGGACCTATTGGCGGAAATTTATCACATGAATTTATTATCCTTGCAGATACAGGCGAAAGTAAAATTTTTACGGATAAAAGAATATTTGATTTAAATAGTGAAAATACACAATTAGAAAGATCATCATTAGAAAGTATGAGAAAAAATTATGAACAGTTTTATGCTGTGACTGATGAGAAGTTTAATAAAGAAGAGTTTGAAAAAAATGTTTCTGAAGAAAATCAATTGATAACAAAAGGTATTGAAGTAGGTCACATATTTTATTTCGGTGATAAGTATTCAAAGCCAATGGGTGCATCAGTTGATTTACCCGAAGGTAAAAAAGATTTTGTTAAGATGGGTTCTTATGGCATTGGTGTATCGAGATTAGTAGGTGCAATAATTGAGGCTAAATATGACGACAAAAAAGAAGTCATGAAATGGCCACTGTCTGTTGCTCCATATGATATTGCATTAATACCTATGATAAATAAAAATGATAATTCAGCATTAGACAAAGCCAAAAATATTAACAAAGAATTAGTCAAAAATAATATTGATGCAATAATAGATGATACAGATGAAAATTTTTCGTCTAAAATTAAAAAAATGAATTTAATTGGGGCTCCTTATCAAATTATAATTGGTAAGAAAAGCGAAGGTGATTTGTTAGAGTTTAAAGAAATTGGCAGAGAAACTCAAAATCTACCATTAAATGAAATTATAAAAATTATAACAAAACAAAAAAATTCAATTTGATTTCTACTTTAGAAAAAGAGATTACTTTTAGATTTTTAAAAGCTAGAAAAAAAGATGGCTTCTTAAATGTAATATCAATTTTTTCATTTATTGGTATAAGTCTAGGTGTTGCAGTTCTAATAATTGTTATGTCCGTTATGAATGGTTTTAGAACAGAATTAATAAATAAAATTGTTGGATTTAATTCACATATTACAGTTTCATCACATGATAAATCAATAGATTACTTAAATTTAAAAAATAAAAATCTAGAGTTAATTTCAGAAAATTTGATTTTAAGTAATTCAAGTGAAGCAATAATTATAAGTGAACAGAATTCAAAAGGAGTTCTATTAAGAGGATATTTAGAGGATGATTTTTCTAAACTAAAACTTATTAATAATAAAAATTTTGTTGGACAAGACAAAAGAATAAGAAAAAATTTTATCTCAATTGGCAAAGAGTTAAGTTTTACTCTAGATTTAGAAATTGGTGACAATATTACTATTATGTCATCTTCTGGTGTTGAAACAATTATAGGAAACCTACCAAAACAAAAATCTTTCACTGTTTTATCAATTTTTGAAAGTGGCGTAGCAGATTTTGATAATAATGTAATTTTTTTAAACTTAAATACACTCGAAGAATTTTCAAATTTATCTAAGGATGATCGTAATTTAGAAATTTATCTTAAAAAACCTCAAAATATTGAAAATCAAAAAAATATTATTCAAAATATATTTCCAAACGATCTAGTTTTTTCTTGGGCAGATATGAACCAATCTTTGTTTTCTGCATTAAAAGTAGAAAGAAATGTTATGTTTATTATTTTATCTTTAATTATAATTGTAGCTGCATTTAATATTATATCTGGATTAACAATTCTTGTAAAAAATAAGACAAAGGATATTGCTATATTAAAATCAATAGGTGTATTGAATAATTCAATTATAAAAATATTTTTTTTGGTTGGTATAATTATTGGTTCAACAGCTACTTTTTTTGGAATTTTAATAGGTATAACATTTTCATATTATGTTGAAAATATTAGGAAATTTATAAGCTCTACTTTTGACTTAACATTATTTCCTGAAGAAATTTATTTCTTAAGCACTATGCCCTCAGAAATAAATTTTGGGTCTATTTTTTTAATTTCTATTTGTTCAATTTTTATTACAATTTTAGTTTCAATCTTTCCAGCTATGAAAGCTGCAAAACTTGATCCTGTCAAATCTCTTAAATATGAATAATTTTATTGAATTAAATAATTTATCAAAATTTTTTGTTGAAAAAAAAACTATAAAAGTTCTTAAAAAAATTAATTATAAATTTAAATTGGGAAAGATTTATTCTATAATGGGACCATCTGGATCTGGAAAATCTACATTGTTAAATATTATTTCACTAATAGATAGACCAACCCATGGATCTATAAAGTTTCAAAATAATTTCATTGATTTTAAGAATAATCAAAAAAATGATTTATTAAGGGCAAATAATATAGGAATTATTTATCAACAAGATAATTTATTAACTGATTTCACAGCTTTGGAAAATGTTTATCTTGCTTCTTTAGCAACCGGGTGTTTAAAAGAAAAAGCCTTAAATAAAGCAAAAAATATCCTTAAAAAAGTTGGACTTTTTAATAGACTTAATCATTTTCCGAATGAACTTTCTGGTGGTGAAAAACAAAGAGTTTCAATTGCAAGAGCTTTGATAAATGAACCAAATATTATACTTGCAGATGAACCTACAGGAAGTCTTGACAAAAAAACCTCATTAGAAATATTTAAATTATTAAAAAAACAAATAAACTCAAAGAGATTAATAATATTTGCAACCCATAATAGATTCTTAGCTAATAAATCAGATTGTTTATTGGAAATGGTAGATGGTAATATAAAGTCTACTTATGCCAGAGTCTAATTTAAAAAATTTTAATCATTTAAAAATACATTCTCAATATTCAATTTGTGAAGGAGCTGTCAGAATTGATGAATTGAGAGATAAAGCTAAAGAATTAAAGATAAATTCAGTAGGTTTGTGTGATACATCAAACTTATGTGGAGCCTTAGAGTTTTCCGACAAATTATCAAAAGTTGGAACCCAACCGATTATAGGAACTCAAATTAATTTTAAATTCAATGACACAATTGGTTTATTACCATTATTTGCTCTCAATCGAGATGGATATAAAAATATAATACAATTGTCATCAAAATCATATTTGGAAAATGATAATATTACCGAATCTTATTTAGATATTAAAAAATTATTAGAGTTAGAAAATAGCGGCATTTCAATTTTTTCTGGTACCGTATTTGGATTATTCGGAAAATTGTATGAAAAAGGTAAATTTTTAGAAATTAATGAACTTTATAAAAAACTAGCTAAAACTTTTAAAGATAGATTTTATCTAGAGATACAGAGACACAATGATTATAACGAGGATGAATTTGAAAAGTTTAACCTTGATCAGTCAAAGAAATTAGAAATTCCTATAATTGCAACAAATGAAGTATTTTATTTATCTAAAGATATGCATGAGGCTCATGATGCTCTTGTATGTATAGGAAATAAAACATATTTAAATGAAAAAAATAGAATTAGATATAGTCCTGAACACTATTTGAAAAATAATGATGAAATGTCAGATTTGTTCTTTGATTTACCTGAAGCTTTAGAAAATAATTATAATTTTTCTTATAGATGTAGCTATAGACCACTTTTTTCAAAACCTATTTTACCTAATATCAGTACATTTAATGATGGAAATGCTAGTGATATAATAAAAGATGAATCTTTAAATGGTCTAAAAGAAAAGTTCTATAAATTTTTTAATTTAAAACAAAACGATCTAGAAAAAAACAAAAAATTTTTGATTTATAAAGATAGGCTTGATCATGAACTAGAAATTATCATTAATATGGATTATTCAAGTTATTTTTTAATTGTTTCTGATTATATAAAGTGGGCAAAAAATAATGATATTCCAGTTGGCCCAGGAAGAGGCTCGGGTGCTGGTTCTCTTGTTGCGTGGTGCTTATCGATTACAGATGTTGATCCTATAAAATATAACCTAATTTTTGAAAGATTTCTAAATCCAGATAGAATATCTATGCCAGATTTTGATATCGATTTTTGTGAGGAAAAAAGAGATTTAGTTTTTGAATATTTAACTAAAAAATACAAAGATAGTGTAGCTCATATCATCACTTTTGGTAAATTAAAAGCCAGAATGGTAATTAGAGACGTAGGAAGAGTTTTAGGTCTCTCCTATGGATTTGTGGACAGTATATCAAAAATGATACCTTTTGATCCTTCTAGACCACAAACTTTATTAGAATGTATTGCAGGAGAGCCAAGGCTTCAAAAAATGATAAAAGAAGACTCAAGAGTTAAAAAATTAACTGATCTCTCACTTAAACTAGAGGGACTTAATAGAAATGTTGCAACACATGCTGCTGGTGTAGTAATCGCTGATAAAAAACTGACAGAAGTTGTGCCTTTATATAAAGATAAATCTACAAAACTATTATTACCTTCAACTCAATTTGATATGTATTCAGCTGAAAATGCAGGTTTAGTAAAATTTGATTTTTTAGGATTAAAAACTTTAACTGTAATCAATAATACTCAAAAACTAATAAGAAACAAACAAAAAGAATTCAATATAGAAAAAATAAGTTTTGAAGATCAAAAAGTGTTTGAACTTATGTCGTCTGGAAAAACAGTTGGTTTATTTCAAATTGAAAGTGCCGGTATGAGAGATGCGTTAATACACATGAAACCCAATCATATTGAAGATATAATTGCTTTAGTTGCACTATATAGACCAGGGCCAATGAGCAATATTCCAATTTATAACGACTGCAAACACGGTAAAAAAACACCTGATTATTTACACCCTCTTTTAGAGGAAATTCTAAAACCTACATACGGTGTAATTATATATCAAGAACAAGTTATGCAAATTGCTCAAAAATTATCTGGCTTTACTGCTGGTCAAGCAGATATCTTGAGAAGAGCTATGGGTAAAAAGAAAAGGGCTGAACTGGAAAAACAAAAACAAAATTTTATTAATGGAGCTGTAAATAATGGAATTAGTAGAGATGTTGCAACAGGTATTTTTTTAAAGATTGAACCTTTTGCTGAATATGGTTTTAATAAAAGTCATGCTGCTGCTTATGCTATCATCTCATACCAAACTGCTTTTCTAAAAACATATTACCCAAATGAATTTATAGCAGCCTCAATGACTATGGATATCTCAAATCAAAATAAACTGAGTGAATTTTATGAGGAATTAAAAAGACTTAATATCGAAATTGTTAGACCAGATATTAATCAATGTTTTGCTGATTTTAAAACGGAAAATAACAAATTTTATTATGCATTAGGTGGTATAAAGGCAGTTGGTTTAGAGGCAGTATCTAACATCGTTAAAGAAAGATTAGATAATGGAATTTTTAAATCTATCAATGATTTTATAAAAAGAGTAAATCCAAAAGATATTAATAAGTTACAATTAGAAGGTTTAGTTAAAGCAGGAGCTTTTGATAATTTGAATAATAATAGAAAATCTATTTTTCATTCTATTCCTACTATAATTACTAAATCTAAAAATGATTTTGATAATAAAGCAGTTAATCAAATAGATTTGTTTGGTGATAGTGAGGAAAATGAGATTAATATAATAGAAGATATTAAAGATTGGGAGTTTGAAGAGCGTTTATCTAAAGAATTCGAGTCAGTTGGATTTTTTATTTCAAACCACCCTTTAAATCAATTTAAAGAAGTCTTTGATGACTATAAAATTATTGATTATCAAAAATTCTATTCTGATGACGATATTAAAGAAAATAATGTTGCAGCAACTTTATTAAAAATAAGCGAAAGAAAAACAGCCAAGGGTAATCCATATGCTTTATTAAAATTAACAGATTTAAGCAGTGTTTTTGAACTATTTATTTTCTCTGATGTATTAGAATTAAATAGAGAAAATTTAAAAGAAGGCTCATCCTTTATTCTTACCCTTAATAAAACATTCTCTTCTGATGACGATAAAACCAAAAGAATTAATGTTAGAAAAATTGCATCACTAAAGGATCTTTTTAATGCCTCTATAAAAGAAATTACACTCAATCTTTCCTCAGAATCTCAGTTAAAAGATGTTAAAATTTTTCTTGATGAAAAAGGGGAAACTTTAGTAAATATTAATTTTTCTAGTGAGACAAAAACAACAAGATTTAAGCTGAAAAGTCCGAGAAATGTTGATAGAAAATTAATAAATATTTTAAGAAATAAACAAATTAGCTTGAATATCCACTAATTTAGACTTGTTTTAATTAAAAAATATTAGTAAATACCCTGATAAATTAATTAATACGCACATAGTATTTGGTTTTAAACCTCCGGTCCTTAAATGGAAATTACTATGGTGGCATAACCGGGAATAAATATGAAAATACCAAACGTTACAATTCAACAATTATTAGAAGCTGGAGTTCACTTAGGTCACAAAACATTGAGATGGAATCCAAAAATGAAAAAATATATTTTTGGAAAAAGAGACTCCATTCATATAATTGATTTAACACAAACTTTAGAATTAACTAAAGTCGCACTTCAAAAAGTATATGAGACTATATCAAATAATGGAAAAATACTTTTTGTATCAACTAAAAAACAAGCTTCTGAGGCAATAGCTGAGGTAGCTAAAGAAACAGATCAATATTTTGTTAATTACAGATGGTTAGGTGGAATGTTGACCAACTGGGGCACTATTTCAAATTCAATAAAGAAATTAAAAAAATTAGAGATTGATTTGGTTTCTGAAAATAGAGGCTTTACAAAAAAAGAATTATTAAAAATGAGTGTCAAAAAAGACAAACTTCAAAGATCTCTAGGTGGTATCTCTGAAATGAAAAAAGTTCCTGATTTAGTTTTTATTATTGATACCAATTATGAGTCTTTAGCAATACAAGAATCTGTAAAGTTAGGAATTCCAATTATTGCAATATTAGATAGTAATTCCAATCCAGATGGAATTGATTTTCCAATACCAGGAAATGATGATGCTAGAAGAGCTATCGATTTGTATTGTAACTTAATTAAAGAAACAATTAATGCTGCTAAAAAATCTGCACCAAGGTCGGATGAAAAGACAGATAAAAAAAATGAGGTAAAATCTTTAAAAACAATACAAGAGCTAGATAGAGAAAAATTAGAAAAAAAATTTACTAAAGAAAATAAGGAGACCATAAACTGATGAGTGATATCGAAAAGGTCAAAAAATTAAGAGAAGCAACTGGTGCAGGGTTTAAGGATTGTAATTTAGCAATTAAAGAATCTAGTGGTGATTTGGATAAAGCTATTGAAATATTGA
>CACFWD010000021.1 GCA_902569975.1 uncultured Pelagibacteraceae bacterium
TGAAGTTGCTGGGACAATGTTGTTGCCAATATCAAAAAATTTTACAAAACTTGCGCCTACTATTGCACTTGCTACATTTTACTTGATCGCATTCTACCTTTTAACGTTTGTCGTTAACAAACTTCCCATTGCAATCGTTTATGCTACATGGAGTGGACTAGGAATTTTTACAATTGCTATATTAGGTTATATATTCTTTAAACAAACTCTTTCTTGGCAAGCAGTATTAGGTTTATTTTTTATTGTTATAGGTGTGATACTAGTTAATGCTTATACAGTTAAATAGATTAAAATTTTTTATGTAAAATATGAAAGCATCCGTTGTAATAGCTAATTATAATAATTCAAAATTTATAGATGAGTGCATAGATTCACTTAAAAACCAAACTTACAAAAATATAGAAATTATTTTTTTTGATGATAACTCGCATGATAATTCTTTAGAAATAATAAAAAAATTTCAAAATATAAAAATTATAGAAAATAAAATACAAACAGAATTTGGATCATTTAATCAAATGAATGCTTTTAGAAAAAGTATTCAATCTAGTACTGGAGACGTAATTTTTTTATTAGATAGCGATGATTATTTTAGAAAAGATAAAATTGAAAAAGTTGTAGATTTTTTTTCAAAAAATAAAAGTGAAAATATTGTTTTTGATTTCCCTGTCATAA
This sequence comes from uncultured Pelagibacteraceae bacterium, assembly GCA_902569975.1. Classification (GTDB taxonomy): domain Bacteria; phylum Pseudomonadota; class Alphaproteobacteria; order Pelagibacterales; family Pelagibacteraceae; genus Pelagibacter. The sequence continues at coordinate 676 of CACFWD010000021.1, forward strand.
AAAAAGATAACGAAGAAATACCACAAAATAAAAAAATAAAATTTTTCAATACTTATTGGGGATACATTCATCCTACTAGCTGTATTTCAATAAAACGTACATATTCTGATAAGCTATTTGACAAAGTGATAGATAATAAATTCTCAGACATCTGGTTAGATTTAAGAATATTACTATTATGTAAATATTTAGATAAATATAATGTGATAAATGATAATTTAACTTTTTATAGGCAGTTCGAGGGAAATGAATCTTCGAAATTTAAAAAATTTAGTAAATCTTGGTGGCAAAGAAGAAATCTTGCCCATGACTATTTTTTAAACTTTAAAATAATGAATAATTTAAAGATAAGTAAAAACTTAGATTTTTATATATCGAAGTTGATTAATAAGTTTTTATGAAAAAAATATTGATAATTGGTAAAAGAGGTTTTATTGGCAACTATTTAAATAGATATTTGAAAAAAACATATCGCACAAAAAATATAAGTTTTAAAGAATTAAAAAAATTTCAAAATAAACTCGATAATTTTGATTTTATCATTAATTCCTCAATTAATAAAAATTACATTTCAAAGAGATATAATGAAAAATTTGATAATGATTTTAAAATTTCAAAATTAATCAAAAATCAGAAAACTATATATTGTTTTATAAGCACTAGAAAAGTTTATCCTAGCAAACCAAATTTAAAAGAAAAATCTAAATTATCCCCTAAATCGAATTATTCAAAAAATAAACTTAAAACAGAGATGAAAATCATTAAAATATTAAAAAATAATTGTCTAATTTTAAGAGTTTCCAACATTATTGGAGATACAAAAATATCTAAAAGAATTCATAATACTTTTATTGATATATTTCATAAAAATTTAAAAAAAGGAATCATGCTAGATAATGGAAATGCCTTTAAAGATTTTTTATCAATAGATAAATTTTGTGAAATATTAAAAAAAATAATAGATAAAAGACTAACTGGCACATATAATGTCTCGATTGGTCGGAAAGTTTATCTTAATGATTTGATAAACTGGTTAAATAAATTTAATACGACAAAGTTAATAATTAAAAAAAACACTAATTTAAAAAAAGAGTCTTTTTACCTTAATAACAATAAACTAATGTCAAAAGTTAAAATTCAAAACTCCTTGAGTGAGTTAAAAACATATTGTTATAATTATAGTAAGAGAAAATTTTCTTAATTTTTGAACCTTAATGGTAATCCGTCAGGATCACCATAAATTTTACCATCTTTCATTTTTATTTTTCCCCCAATAATAGTTGAAATTGGTGTACCTTTAAATTTAAAACCATTAAATGGTGACCATCCACATTTACTTTCTATATTTTCATTTTTAATTTCAATAATTTTGTTCATATCTACGATTGTAAAATCAGCATCATATTCCTCTTTTATAAATCCTTTATTTTTAATACCAAAAATTTTAACTGGATTCTCACAAACAAGTTTAACTAATTGAGATAATGATAATTTGTTATCATTTACATGATTTAACATGACGGGCATCAAAGTTTGAACACCCGGCATGCCTGAGGGTGAATTTGGATATTTCTTATCTTTATTTATTTTTAAATGAGGTGCGTGATCTGAACCAATTGTATCATTAAGATTATTTTTGACTGCATACCACAATCTATCATAATGTGATTTATCTCTTAAAGGAGGGTTCATTTGAGCATAGGTACCGAGCTTGTCATAACAGTCTGGAGCATAAATTGTTAAATGCTGAGGTGTTATCTCAAAAGTAATATTTCCTTTGTGTTGAGATAAAAAATCAATTTCTTCTTTAGTTGTAATATGAAGCACATGAGCTTTTTTATTATACTTTTCGGCTATTCGAACAATTCTCCTGGTAGATGCTATTGCACATTCTACACTTCGCCATACTGGATGTGTATGAACATCACCTTCTTTAATTAATTTTTTATTAACTTTTAAAATTGCCTCATCTTCAGAATGAACTGCTACGACTTTTGATGCATTAAGAAAAACTTTGTCTATATCGTTCTCTTCAGCGACTAATAAATTACCAGTTGAAGATCCTGCAAAAAGCTTAATTCCACAACAACCTTCCAGGCCTTCTAAGCTTGCTAAATCGTCTGCATTGTCTGCTGTTGCTCCAAAATAAAAAGCATAATTGCAATACATTCTATTTTTGGCAAGATCTAATTTTCTTTGAAACTCTCTCATGTTTGAAGTTGGTGGATTGGTGTTTGGCATTTCAAATACACTAGTTATTCCTCCTGCGATTGCTGCTCTACTACCTGAATGTAGATCTTCTGTATCTGTTGATCCTGGTTCTCTAAAATGTGTTTGTGTATCTATACAGCCAGGTAGCACTATATGGCCTTCTGCATTTATTGTGTTTTTTGCTTCTTCTGAAATTTGTCCAATCTGTTGAATTTTTCCATCTTTTATACCTACATCAACATCTTTTAATTCTCCAGCTATGTAACATTGCCCATTTTTAATTATAAGATCTAACATTTAGAAAAAAAATAATTATATTAAAAATTGTAATTAATCAAATATGAATATAAAAAATGTTTACATTTTAGATGATAGAGCAATTCTTTATATCAACGGAGATGATGCAAAAGAGTTTCTTCAAAATCTTATCAGTAAGGACATAAATAAAGTAAGTAATGTAAATAGTTGCTTCAGCTCATTGCTTACTCCTCAAGGTAAATTTTTGTATGAATTTATTATCGTAAAACATAAATCGGGATATCTTATTGACTGTGAGAAAACACAGGCAGATGGATTATACAAACAATTATCGCTGTATAAGCTAAGATCAAAAGTTGAAATTCTTAATCTTAGTAATGAATTTGTTATAGCAGCATTTTCTCATGAAAAATTCTTAACTTTTGATAAAGCAAAAGATCAATCTGGATATACAATTAAATTTAGAGAAGATCCGATTTTTTTAGACCCAAGAAATAAACAACTGGGTGCTAGACTAATTATTAATTTAGAAAAACTTTATTTATCATTAAAAAAACTAGATCTTCATGATGCTAACTTGAATGAATATTATTCATTGAGTCATAGCCTTGGAATAGTTCCAAAAGATTTGAATAAATTACAAAATAAATTATTTGGTATCGAATGTAATTTTGAAGAATTAAATGGAATTGATTTCAAAAAAGGTTGTTACGTGGGACAAGAAAATACTGCACGAATTAAATTAAAGAACAAGCTCTCAAAAAGGTTATTTCCAATTAATATAATTAATGGAAAATTGTACGAAGGTGAGAGTATTTATAATAATGAAATCGAGATTGGTAAGGTTTTGATTGATAATGATTACCCTTTTGCTCTAATCAAATTTTTAGATAAACATTTTGATGAGAAACTTAATTTTAAAACTAAAGAAGCTTCAATAAACATAAAGAAACCAGATTGGATTAATTGATTTTATGAAATTGGTGCGGTCGGAGAGACTTGAACTCTCATGGACTAAGTCCACACGGCCCTCAACCGTGCCTGTCTACCAATTTCAGCACGACCGCAATATGTCTCATAATAAATGAATGACAAGTATGTTTCAAATTGGTAAAAAACAATATGGAATTTACACAAGAAGTACGTAAAGCAACAGACCCTATTTACAAAAAGATTTCTAAGGTAATGCCTGAAATTGAATGGTCAACTCATGCGCCGTACATATATAAAATTAATAAATTAAAAAAAGAAAAGAACGCAGTAATTCTTGCTCACAATTACCAAACACCAGAAATTTATCATGGAATTGCAGATTTTTCTGCAGACTCATTAGCTCTTGCAGTTGAAGCTTCCAAAACTTCAGCAGATATAATTGTAATGGCTGGAGTTCACTTCATGGCTGAGACTGCAAAATTAATGAGCCCTAATAAAAAAGTTTTATTACCAGACATGAAAGCAGGTTGTTCTTTATCTTCTTCAATTACTGGTAAAGATGTAAAACTTTTAAAAGAAAAATATCCTGGAGTTCCTGTTGTTTCTTACGTTAATACTTCAGCAGATGTTAAGGCTGAAACTGATGTATGTTGTACTTCTGCTAATGCTGTAAAAATTGTAAAATCATTGGGAGTTAAAAAAGTAATTTTTTTACCTGATGATTATTTAGCAAAATATGTTGCTTCTCAAACAGATGTTGAAATTATTGCTTGGAAAGGCATCTGTATGGTCCATGATCAATTTAACGAAAAAGAAATTAATGATATCAGAGAAAAGAATCCTGGAATAAAAATTATAGCTCATCCAGAATGTCCTCCTGAAGTTATCAGGGCAAGTGATTTTGCTGGTTCAACTTCAGGAATGATTAATTATGTAAAAGATAATCAACCTAAGAAAGTTATGATGGTCACTGAATGTTCCATGAGTGATAATATTCAGGTAGAAAATCCAAATGTTGAATTTATTAGGCCATGTAATCTATGCCCACATATGAAAAGAATAACTTTACCAAAAATTTTAGACTGTCTAGAACATGAAACTGGTGAAATTATTATGGATCAGGAGACAATTAATAAAGCAAGATTGTCAGTAGAAAAAATGGTCGCTATAGGTAGATAATCCTTTGTGTCAAAAATAAAGCTAAGTGAAAATTTTATAAGAAATACAGTCAAGCTTTCGCTAAATGAAGATTTATTTCCGTCTGGAGACATAACATCAAATCTTGTTGAAAGTAATAAAATAATAAAAGTAAAATTATTATCTAATCAAGATGCTGTAATTGGTGGTCTTTTATTTGCAAAACATGCTTTTTCATTAATTGATAAAAAAATAAAATTCATTATCAAAAAAAAAGATGGTTCTTT
>CACFWD010000022.1:2500-5173 GCA_902569975.1 uncultured Pelagibacteraceae bacterium
AAGTCACTGACCCATTATACAAAAGGTACGCCGTCACTCTAAAAAGAGCTTCGACTGATTGTAGGCATGCAGTTTCAGGTTCTATTTCACTCCCCTAATAGGGGTTCTTTTCACCTTTCCCTCACGGTACTAGTTCACTATCGGTCACTGAAGAGTATTTAGGCTTAGAGGGTGGTCCCCCTATATTCGAGCAGGATTTCACGTGTCCCGCTTTACTCAAGAATTTTGTTAAATGTTACTCATACGGGACTATCACCCTCTATGGTTAGCATTTCCAAACTATTCAAATTTTTTTAACAAAACTACTGGCCTAGTCCGCTTTCGCTCGCCACTACTAACGGAATCTCAATTGATTTCTTTTCCTCTGGTTACTTAGATGTTTCAGTTCTCCAGGTTGTCTCTTTAAACCTATGTATTCAGTTTAAAGTACCACACAAAGTGGTGGGTTTCCCCATTCGGAAATTTTCGGATCAAAACTTACATACAGCTCCCCGAAACTTATCGCAGTATATCACGTCCTTCATCGGCTTTCAGTGCCAAGGCATCCACTACACGCCCTTAAACGCTTGATTTATGCACAGAAAAAAATTCTGTGTTGAATCAAATTTTTTTTGAACATTAGATGATAACTTTACTAATGTTCGGATATAGATATTGATATTAATTATTATTTATATTCACAATTTTTATAACTAAGTGTTTTTGGTGGAGGATAGCGGGATCGAACCGCTGACCTCCTGAATGCAAATCAGGCGCTCTCCCAGCTGAGCTAATCCCCCTTAATCTTTTTGGTGGGCCGAGAAAGACTCGAACTTTCGACCCCACCCTTATCAAGGGTGTGCTCTAACCAACTGAGCTACCGGCCCCCATGCAAGAGAAACACTATTTCAGAAGAGAAATGAGGACGGTCAACATTACCTGTATATTATTTAGAATAAAATTATTATTTTATTCATCCTTAGAAAGGAGGTAATCCAGCCGCAGGTTCCCCTACGGCTACCTTGTTACGACTTCACCCCAGTCGCTGACTATACCGTGGTCAAGGGTTTGAAACCTTGCCTTAAGGTAGAACCAACTCCCATGGTGTGACGGGCGGTGTGTACAAGACCCGGGAACGCATTCACCGTGGCACGCTGATCCACGATTACTAGTAATTCCAGCTTCATGCACTCGAGTTGCAGAGTGCAATCCGAACTGAGGTATCTTTTAAGGATTTGCTAAACGTCGCCGTCTTGCTTCCTGTTGTAGATACCATTGTAGCACGTGTGTAGCCCAACACGTAAGGGCCATGAGGACTTGACGTCATCCCCACCTTCCTCCAGCTTATCACTGGCAGTTCTTTCAGAGTGCCCAACTTAATGATGGCAACTAAAAGTGAGGGTTGCGCTCGTTGCGGGACTTAACCCAACATCTCACGACACGAGCTGACGACAGCCATGCAGCACCTGTGTTTCGTCCGGCCGAACCGAAAACTCTAATCTCTTAGAGTCGCGACGAACATGTCAAGTGTTGGTAAGGTTCTGCGCGTATCTTCGAATTAAACCACATGCTCCACTACTTGTGCGGGTCCCCGTCAATTCATTTGAGTTTTAACCTTGCGGTCGTACTCCCCAGGCGGTGTGTTTATCGCTTTCGCTGCGACACTGAAAATAAATTTCCAACGTCTAACACACATCGTTTACGGCATGGACTACGAGGGTATCTAATCCTCTTCGCTACCCATGCTTTCGTTCCTCAGTGTCAGTAATGATCCAGAAAGCTGCCTTCGCAATTGGTATTCTTTCTAATATCTACGAATTTCACCTCTACACTAGAAATTCTGCTTTCCTCTATCATACTCTAGCTGAAAAGTTTTGATGGCAGTTCCAGAGTTAAGCTCTGGGATTTCACCACCAACTTTTTCAACCACCTACGAACTCTTTAAGCCCAGTAATTCCGAACTACGCTAGGTCCCTTCGTATTACCGCGGCTGCTGGCACGAAGTTAGCCGGACCTTCTTATTCGGGTACAGTCATTTTCTTCCCCGACGAAAGAGCTTTACAACCCAAGGGCCTTCTTCACTCACGCGGCATCGCTGCATCAGAGTTTCCTCCATTGTGCAAGATTCCCCACTGCTGCCTCCCGTAGGAGTTTGGGCCGTGTCTCAGTCCCAATGTGGCTGATCATCCTCTCAAATCAGCTATTGATCAAAGTCTTGGTAGGCCATTACCCCACCAACAAACTAATCAAGTGCAGGCTCATCCAATGGTGCATAAAGCTTTCTCCGTAAAGACTTATCCGGTATTAGCACAAGTTTCCTCGTGTTATTCCAGGCCAAAGGGCAGATACCTACATGTTACTCACCCGTCTGCCACTAAGTATTGCTACTTCGTTCGACTTGCATGTGTTAGGCGTGCCGCCAGCGTACGTTCTGAGCCATGATCAAACTCTCAAGTTTAAAAACGGCGCACACTAGCTTCCATATAAATTCTAAGAATAAAATTTATATGATGTTGAAGTGTGTACGACAAATTTTTGGTAACCTTAACCGTCCACACTTCTCTTCTAAAATTTTTACTTTTATAATAGCTAATTGAGCAAAAAATGCTCAAAAATGCCCACTAATTTATTGTATTAACAATAATTTACTGAGAAAGTTCGATGCTTATAGGCTAAAATTGTAGGAAATCAAGC
>CACFWD010000023.1 GCA_902569975.1 uncultured Pelagibacteraceae bacterium
GACTTATTAAAAAAAGAAATAATTGATTTAGAAAAAAGAAATAAATTTTTAAAATCTAAATACTCACCAGCCAAAATAATTGGTCATAAGCCTTCTAAGAATTTTAAAAAGGTTTCTCACAAGGTCCCCATGCTCTCTCTTGCAAACGCTTTTTCCGAAACTGATCTAAAAAATTTTGAAAAAAAAATACTAAATTATTTATCACAAAATGATAATTCTAACATCTTTTACACAGCTGAACCTAAAATAGATGGTATTTCAGCTTCATTAACATATTTAAATGGTAAATTAAAATTTGGTTTATCTAGAGGCGATGGTAAAGAGGGAGAGGATATTACTTCAAATCTTGCTACAATAAAAGATATCCCTAAAATGGTTCATTCGAAAGATTTTCCAAATGAAATTGATATTAGAGGAGAAGTTTTCATACAAAACAGTGATTTTGAAAGTTTAAAAGAAAAATTTGCAAATCCAAGAAATGCAGCATCTGGCTCTTTAAGACAAAAAAATCCTGATGACACGAAAAAAATACCTTTAAAATTTATTGCATATACTTTTGGTTATCAAAAAGGACTTAAAATAAATAATCAATATGATTATCTTAATAAGTTAAAAGAGTGGGGTTTCAAAACCAATCCATTGAATAAATTAATTTCAGGAATAGATAAATTATTAGAAAATTATAGTGAGGTTGAAAAACTAAGATCAAATTTAGATTTTGATATAGATGGTATAGTTTATAAAGTTAATGATTTTACATTACAAAAAAGATTAGGTTTTGTTGCGAATGCTCCAAGGTGGGCAATTGCACATAAGTTTTCTTCAAATAAAGCAATTTCTGAAATTATAGATATTGATATTCAAATAGGTAGAACAGGAGCCTTGACACCTGTAGCAAAAATTAAATCTATCAATATTGGAGGAGTATTAGTTTCAAATGCAACATTGCACAATGAAGATGAAATTAAAAGAAAAGATATCAGAATCGGAGATAAAGTTACTGTTGAAAGAGCAGGAGACGTGATACCACATATTCTTTCTGTAGATATTAAAAAAAGACCAAAAAATTCAAAGAAATTTATTTTTCCTAAAAGTTGTCCATCATGTGGTTCAAAAACAATTAAGGAATTTAACTTGATTACAAAAAAAAAAGATGCGGTCAGAAGATGTTCAAGTGAAGGATATGATTGTGATAAGATTTCTATAGAAAAATTAAAACATTTTGTTTCTAAAGAAGCCTTTAATATCGATGGTTTTGGAAAAAAAATTATAGAAAGTTTTTGGAAATTAAATTTTATCAAGTTTCCTCAAGACATATTCAAATTAGATTATAAAAAGATTGAAAAATTGGATGGCTGGGGAAAATTATCTGTCGAAAATCTAAGATACTCTATAATAGAAAAAAAAAAGATTTCTCTTGAGAGATTTATTTATGCTTTAGGTATAAGGCATATAGGACTTGAGAATGCAAAAATATTATCTAAATATTTCAAGGTATTTCCAAAATTTAGAGATTTATCAAAAAATGGAAAATTTAATGATTTGATGAATATTGATGGAATTGGTGAAACTCAAGTAAATTCAATTAAAAATTTTTTTTCAAATAAAATGAACCTAACTGTTTTAAGTGAGTTAGAAAAAATCTTATCTATAGATAATGCTGTAATTAAAACAAAAAACGGTCTATTAAATAATAAAACTTTTTTGGTTACAGGAAAACTTAATGGAATTAGTAGGGCTGAAATTAAATCATTAATAGAGGAAAATTCTGGAATTACGGTAAGCTCTGTATCAAAAAAATTAGATTTTTTAATTGTTGGAGAAAAGCCAACAAAAAGAAAGGTTTTAATGGCTAGAGATCTAAAGATAAAACTAATAGATCAGGATCAATTTTTAAAAATGCTAAATAAAACTAGCTAACCATTTTTTTTCATCACTGTTTAAAAAAGGTGAAATATTTGAGTACACATTTAGGTGATATCTAAATATGTAATTTCTCTCCAATTTAGTTAGGAGTTTAAAATTTATTAATTCTTTTTCAATGGGTGCGTAAGTTAAATTTTCGAAAAAAATTGAGCCGTTTGTTTTTTTTACATAAACTAAATTTTCAATACGAATTCCAAATTTATCTTTTTTATAATACCCTGGTTCATTACTTAAAATCATACCTTCTTTAATCTTGATTTTGTTTATTTTGGAAATTGATTGAGGTCCCTCATGAACATTTAGAAAAAAACCAACTCCATGTCCGGTTCCATGAGCATAATCTAAATTATTTTTTTTTAGAAATTTTCTAGCTCTAGCATCAATTTTTCTTCCAATATTATCTCTTTTTAGATTAGTTGTTGCCACAGCGATATGACCTTTCAACACGTAAGTAAATATATTTCTTATATTTTGACTAGGTTTTGAAAAACAAATCGTTCTAGTCACATCTGTAGTACCATATTTATATTGACCTCCAGAGTCACATAAAAAAATATCTTTGTTGCTAATAATTTTACAATTTTTTTTATTAGCACGATAATGAACTATTGCACCATTTTTTCCTGATCCTGCAATAGTGTCAAAACTAGGATAAAGAAAATCTTTATGCATTCTTCTAAATTTCTCTAGTTTATTTTGTGCATCAATTTCTGTAATTTTTTTATCATTTATATTTTTTATCCAATACAAGAATTTTGTTACAGCTACTCCATCTATTATATGAGCTTTTTTCATATTATGGATTTCAGTTTTATTTTTTATTGATTTTAAAAAATAAGTTGGATCTTCTCTACTTTTAATTTTAAATTTTGATTTGATCAAATCTTCATAATAAATTGAACAAGAATTTTTATCGATAATAAAATTTTTACCTTTCAAATCAAAAATTTTTTTTGGCAATTCTTTAATATCAATAAATTGATGAGATTTTATAATTTTCTCTTTAAAAAGTTTTCTACATTTCTTAATTTTACTTATTAAAATTATTTTCTTTGTCTTGCTGATTATTAATCTACAATTAGGTATAGGGCTATTAGGTCCATCGTTTCCTCTAATATTCAAAATCCATGCAACATTTTCTGGTGCAGTTATAAAAATAAAATCTGATTTATTTTTTTTAAGATGATTAGCAATTTTATTAATTTTAGATTTTGAACTTTCACCAACTATATTTTTTTTTAATGAAAAGAAAGGAGATGAGTCTTTAACAATTTTTTTTTGAATTTGATCAATTAAATTTTTTTTAATAAATTTTATCTTATTATATTTCAAAAAATATTTATCAATTTGCTGGTAAGTTAATAGCCTAGGATCAATACCTAATTTGAGATTTTTAAATAAGCTACAATTATGAAGTTTTTCAAAATTTACAATTTTAAAATCTTTTCCAGCCTCTATTTGACCTTGAATAGTATATCTACCATCAGTAAATAAGTAATTTTTTTTCTTCAAAATAACACCAAGACCAGCTGAACCACTGAAATTTGATATAATTTTTAATCTATTTATCTTTGAATATTCAGTAAAATAATCATCATTCTTAGAAACAATATAACCATCAATATTATATTTTTTAAACTTATCTCTTAATATTTTAACTTTTTGACTCAACTTATTTTATTCTCTTTTGATATCTTATCCACCCAGGGCTTCTTGTTTCGCCCTCAACTTCAAAGTCTTGGTTAAATTCAAAATCTTCTATTTCATTTTTATCTTCATCAAAAACTGAATTTTTTTCTAAATAATCATTAGGCATCTCATCAATAAACCTGGATGCCATGCTATCAATCCAATCTCCTTGATAAAATCTATTCATTGAGAAAGATATTATAGCCTTTTTTTTCGCTCTAGTTATGCCAACGTAAGCCAATCTTCTTTCCTCCTCCAATCCATTTTGCCCTTTTTCCTCAATTGATTTTTGATGTGGAAACAAACCTTCTTCCCACCCGGGTAAAAATACAATATCAAATTCTAAACCTTTTGCCGCATGCATCGTCATCATATTGATTTTTTGCCCCTCCCAGTCTTGATCAATTGTCGTTGCTAAAGAAACATGATCTAAAAAACTTTCCAGATTATCAAATTCTTTCATCGCACTTAGCAATTCTTTTATATTTTCAATTCGATTTTCATTTTCCATATCTTTTTTATTTTTTAACATACTTGAGTAACCAGACTCATCTAATATTATTTGTAATAATTTGACATGATTAATTTTTTTTACTTCTAAATCATTTCTCCATTTTAGAAGTAAATTTAAAAAATTTGACAATCCTGATTTTGTTTTGGGTTTAATTAAGTTTTGTTCGATCATTTTTCTTGATGCAACTTCAAGATTAGTGAGGTTCTTTTTAGCAAATTCGTGTATTTGCTTTATGGTATTATCACCTATAGATCTTTTTGGATTATTTACCACTCGCTCAAAAGCAAGATCATCTCGAGATTGATAAATAATTCTTAAGTAAGCAACACAATCTTTGATTTCAGCTCTCTCATAGAACTTAGTACCACCTAAAATTCTATAAGGTAATCCAATTTTTAAAAATCTTTCCTCAAATTCTCTTGTTTGAAAAATTGCTCTCACTAATATAGAAATATTGTTTAATGAATATTTCTTTTTAATTTTTTCAATTTCATCTGAAACTCCAATTGCTTCATCTTTTCCATTTTTGTAACAATTCAAGTTTATTAAATCTCCTTCTT
>CACFWD010000024.1 GCA_902569975.1 uncultured Pelagibacteraceae bacterium
TATTAAAGAAATAGTTACTAAAGGAGATCAAATTAAAAAAAATAGATTATCTGAAGTAGGTGGGAAAGGACTATTTTGTAAAAATATTGAGAAAGAACTTTTAGAAGGTAGTATAGATATTGCTGTGCATGCACTTAAAGATATGCCTACTATTGAAACAAAAGGTTTAATATCAAAATTTTTCCTTAAACGTAATGACCCGAGAGAAATTTTAATAAGTAGAGACAACATTAAACTTATGGATTTAAAATCTAAATCAATTATTGGCACATCATCTTTCAGGAGAGAATTTCAAATTAAAAGATTAAAAAATGATATTACATGTAAATTGATTAGAGGAAATGTTGATACTCGACTGAAAAAATTAAAAGAAGGTATTTACGATGCTATAATTCTTTCTTTAGCGGGAATTAAATCACTGAAATTAGAAAAAGAAATCACACAAATATTTTTTGTTGATGAAATTATTCCAAGTGCAGGACAAGGCATTATCTCAGCCCAGTGTAAAGAAAAAAATTTAGAAATTATTGAATTGCTTAACAAAATTAACGACTTGGACACTTATAAATGTGCGATAGCCGAAAGAGATGTATTAAAAGTTTTAGAGGGTGATTGTGAAACAGCCGCAGGAGTTAATGCAGTAATAAGAGATAAAGAAATAACTCTTAAAGCAGAGCTGTTTTCCTTAGATGGATCAAAAAGATTTTATAAAAAACTTACTAAAAATATAAAAGATTTTGATAAAATAGGTCTAGCTATTGGTAAAAATTTAAAAAATAAATCTAAAGGGAACTATAAAAAATAAAATGCATATACTTTTAACAAGACAACTTAAAGATAGCTCAGATTTAATTTTTCGATTTAATGAACTTGGACATATGGTATCCCACTTACCATTATTAATTATTAAAAAAGTTTTGTATGACCATAAGATCTTTGAAAATTATAAAAGCATTATATTCACAAGCGCGAATGCAATAAAATTTTTAGATACAAAAGAGATTGATAAAAATATCAAATGCTTTTGTGTTGGTTCAGCAACAGAAAAAAAAGCTAAAAGTGAGGGATTTCAAAACATAATAACTGCGGACGGAAATGTAAGAAATCTAAAAGAGTTGATATTACAAAATCTTGAACCCAGTGATGGAAATGTAGTTTATGTAAGTGGTGAAATTATTTCCTCTGATTTAGATCAGCATTTAATTAATGAAGGATATTCAGTCAAGAGAGTGATTAACTATAAAACAATCCATAATGAAAACTTTGATGAGAGGTTTGTTAAAAATTTAAAACTTAATATTCCAGATATCGTTTATATATATTCATATAATAGTGCGCTTAGTTTTTTAAGTTTTATAAAAAATGAGCGAACAGAAAGCTTATGGATGAATACAAATTTGATGTGTATGGGCGAAAAAACATCATCAATATTGAATGAAATTAAGTGGAAAAAAATATTTCTTTTTAATCCTGGAGAAGAAGAGTTTTTGTTATATAAAATTTAATTATGGAATTAATAAATAATTTTTTTGATATATTTTTATCAGTTTGGAATAAAGGCATTCTTGGAGTTGATATATTTCAAATATTGATTGGTATCGGTATTTTCCTACTTTTTTTAATTTTTAGAGGCCTAATGAGCAAGTTGATAATTAGAAAATTAGAAATAATTTCAAAGAAGACTACTAACAAACTAGATGATACTTTTGTAAGTTCTTTAGTTGGTCCAGCAAGATTTTTTCCAATAGTGATAGGATTTTTTATTGCCAGTTATTATATGACCTTTTCGTTAGAGGGTAGAGAGATTGTCGATACAATTAACAGAACACTAATTACAATTTTGATTTTTTGGATCATACATCAAATTATAGAACCTGTTTCTTATGTATTAAGTGGTCTTGATAAAATTCTAACTAAGGAATTAATTGGGTGGATTATAAAATCATTAAAGATATTAATTTTTATTTTAGGTCTTGCTGCTGTTTTGGAATTATGGGGTATTAAAATTGGACCTATTATTGCAGGACTTGGTTTATTTGGTGTAGCAGTTGCTCTTGGTGCACAAGATTTATTTAAAAATTTGATCTCTGGAATTTTGGTTTTGGTTGAGAAAAGGTTTAAAATTGGTGATTGGATTATGGTTGAGGGAATAATTGAAGGCATAGTTGAAAAAATTGGCTTCAGATCAACAACAATTAGAAAATTTGACAAATCTCTAGCTATAATTCCAAATTTTCAATTTGCTGAAAATGCAGTTGTTAACGTTAGTGAGACTTCTAATTGGTTAATTAGTTGGACTATAACACTCCAATATGACTCTACAGTTGACCAATTAAAAAAAATTAGAAATGAAATAGAAAGTCATATTAATACAAGTGAAGATTACAATACTTCAGTTGGAGTTGCGGTAAGAGTTGATAAATTTTCAGACAGCTCAATAGATATGTATGTCAGATGTTTTACTAAGTCAGGTAGTTGGAATAATTGGTTAGATGTTAAGGAAAGATTAGCGATTGCAATTAAAGAAATTGTAGAAAAAAATGGTGCATCATTTGCTTTTCCTAGTCAGTCAATTTATGTCGAAAAGAAGTAAAATTTCCTAGTTAATAAAGATTAGATGATTATGAAATTTATCCGAAATCTTAAAGAGTTTTTAATTGTACACTTGCCTTATTTGTATGCTGCACATGATTTGATTATCAAAAATAAAATTTTCTTACCCAAAAAAAGTTACGCACATACTCAGGAGGATTTATTTATTTTAAAAGAGTTTCAAAATAAAATAGGATTTTATGTAGATGTTGGGTGCCATCACCCTACAAGACTAAATAATTGTCATTTATTGTATAAAAATGGTTGGCGTGGCATAAATATTGATATCAGTGAGTTTTCAATAAAATTATTTAATTTGGTAAGAAGAAAAGATATCAACGTTAACAAAGCAGTCTCTTTGGAACAAAAAAAAGTTAAGTTTTATTATGATAAACTAATAAGTTTCTATATATCATTAAATAAAAGAGAAGAACTTGATAGATTTAATGAAATAATGTCAGACACTTTGACAAACATAATTGATCAAACAAAATTTAAAGACAGAAAAATTGATTTTTTGTCAATAGATACCGAAGGTAAAGATTTTGAAGTTTTACAATCATTAAATTTAGAGAGATATGATCCAAAATACATTTGCATAGAGATTTACAGTAATGATGATTTGAATTTTGATATCAAAAAAGATCAAGTATATAACTACTTAGTTAAAAAAAATTATATACTTCTTATTAATAAAAGAGAAAATTATATCTTTAAAAAAAAATTCTGATTGCTTTCTATTCTTCAAGTAATTATACCAAATAATTATGATAGCAATTTTTTATTTAGTGCTACAAATATTAAAACTTTACTCTTACGTTGTAATCGCCAATGTTTTAATAAGTTGGTTGATCGCTTTTAATATCTTAAATACTCATAATAGATTTGTTTACTCTATTTTAGAGCTTACATATAGATTAACCGATCCATTTTTAAATCGAATAAGAAGATTTTTACCTAATTTAGGCTCTTTAGATATATCTCCCATTATACTTCTTTTATTGATTTGGTTTATTGAAATGTGTATGAAGCTTTACATCGCACCAATAATTTTTTAAGAACATATTATGATTTTAATTGACGGAAAAAAAGCAGCAGCTGATTTAAGAGAGGAACTTAAAAAAGAAGTTGCTGAATTAAAATCCAAATATAATAAAGTTCCCGGTTTGACTGTGATCTTAATTGGGGATTTAACACCAAGCCAAATTTATGTAAGAAATAAAGAAAAATCAGCCAATGAGGTAGGTTTGAAATCAGATGTGATTAGATATGAAGACACAGTTGAGGAAAAAACTGTACTAGAAAAAATTGGCGAACTAAATGAGGATGAGAGTGTTTCTGGAATTTTAGTTCAATTACCACTCCCTAAACATATTGATAAACAAAAAGTAATAGAAGCAATCCATCCTTCCAAAGATGTTGATGGATTTCATCCGATGAATGTTGGCAATCTTTCATTAGGTTATGAAAGCTCTGTACCGTGTACACCACTTGGTTGTTATTTACTTATAAAAAATATAGAGCCAAATTTAAGCGGCAAAAAAGCAGTTGTTGTTGGTAGATCAAATTTAAATGGAAAACCGATGACTCAACTTTTATTGAAAGATAATT
>CACFWD010000025.1 GCA_902569975.1 uncultured Pelagibacteraceae bacterium
GAATGGTACAATAATGGCAATTGAAGAAATAAATGCCAAAGGAGGAGTTCAGGGAAGAGAATTAAAAACTTTCGTTCCTGATTATGACAAACTATCTGCTGAAAGTACTCAATCTGCTATTGCAGCTTGTATAGACAAAAAAGTTCATGCAATTTCAAATGCATTTACATTTGCGCCTATTCCAGGAATGGATACTTCTGCAAAATGGAAAGCTCCATATTTACAGGGAAATACGCAAAGACTAGCTACTGAGGAATTCAAAAAGAATCCTACGAAGTATAGTCACGTGTTGCAAACAGATCCTTCAGAGGTAAATTATGGATGGACTTATCCGATGTGGCTGGATGCAATGAAAGCAACTGGAACATGGAAACCTGTAAATAATAAAGTTCACATTATTTCTGAGCAAACTGGTTATAACCAAACTATTTTAAAAGCTGCTAAAGAGTCTTTAGCAAAATCTGGTTGGGAATTAGCTGGTGATACTCAAATACAATATCCAGTTAATGATTGGGGTCCTGTAATTCAAGAATTGAAAAAAGTTGGAGCAGGAGCAATCATGTGTAATCACTGGATGGCCGCTGAAGAAGCTGCTTTTTGTAAACAATTCAGAGCTGATCCAGTACCAGGAGCACTAGTGTATGTACAGTATGGTGCTTCACAACCTGAGTTCTTAGAGCTTGGGGGACGAGCAATGGAAGGTTTCTGTTGGAGCACAGTTCTTGGAGTATATGGAGACAAAATGGGAGAAGATTTTAGAAAAAATTATCTAAAAAGATTCCCTGAATTTGGAACATATAAAAAGAACACAATGGGTCTTGTCTATACTGGTAATGGATATGATATTGTGAATTATCTAGCTGCTTCTTGGAACGCAACAAAAGCTCTTGGGCTTAATGATGCCGATTTCAAGAAAAATTGTGATTGGATAAGAACAAATCCATTTAGAGGTGTTTGTGGAATGATGGACATGAATAATGAATATCAGGAAGCTTTACATTATCCAGATAATGGATTTGGAAATCAATCAGATTCACATGAGACTGGAATGGGACAATTGTTCGTTCAGGTTCAAAATGTTCAACACAGGATCATATGGCCAAATGCTTACAGCCAATCTAAATTAGAGGGCTGTGACTGGTGGTAGGATCTAGTTAAATTATTTTAAAAAGGGGGCGACTACTCGCCCCCTTTTTACGTAAATCCAAATAATAGAAAATGTTAGTATGAATAAAGAATTGGCTAAAAATTTTTTTTCCTGCAAAAACATTAGTATAGATTTAGGTGGAAGAGAAATTTTAAGAAATATTAATATTGATATAAAACCTGGTGAAGTCTTAGGTATTATTGGTCCTAATGGTGCGGGTAAAACTTCTTTAATAGAAATATTATCAGGAAGATATAAACAAAAAACTGGTGATGTAATTTATAAAGATAAAGTCATAAACGATAAGCCTTTATATGAAAGAGCAAGAATGGGTATTGGAAGAACTTACCAAACTCCTGTGGTACCTGAAGATTTAACAGTTGGAGAAACTCTTAAAGCTGCAAGACAATCAACAAAACCTTATTTGCCTGTCACTGATGCAGAATATGCAGCTGATTTAGTAAAATTTAAAGTTAGCTGGGATATGGCTAATACAAAATTAGAAACATTTAATAGAAGAAAACTTTTGATGACTAGTGTTCTAATGAGAGAACCAGATATTATTTTAATGGATGAACCAGCGTCTGGTTTAATAAATGCAGAAATAGATGAAATAGATAATACATTAAGAATGCTATCAAAAGAAATGAACATAGCAGTCTTAATTGTAGAACATAGAATTGAATTACTAGAGACGATTGCTGACAGAGTTGTTGTAATGGATGCTGGTGAAATTATTGCAGAAGGAAATTTAGAGGATATTATTAATAATCCAAAAGTAAAAGAGGCTTATTTTGAGGGTTAAATTTTATGAGTAATATTTTAGAAATAAAAGGTTTGTCAGCAGGTTATGGTCCTTTACGAGTAATTCACGATTTAGATCTTATAATTCAATCTGGTGAGCGTGTTGGAATTGTAGGATTAAACGGACACGGAAAGACAACTTTATTTTATGCTATTGCAGGACTTACTCATTGGCAAAGAGGCTCAATAAAAATTAGTGGCAAAGAAATTGGTCGAACCAGAAGTCAGGGACCAGGAAGGTATACCCATATAGTTGTTAAGGAAGGCTTAGCAATTATGCCTCAAGGAGATGAAATTTTTCACGGTCTTACTGTTGAAGAACATTTAGATAGTGGAGCGTTCACTCCTGAGTCCTGGAAAAATAGAAAACAAAAAAGAGAGGAAATTTTAGAAATTTTTGAGCCTTTAAAAAAATTAATTCACACTCCTGTAGGAAGACTTTCTGGAGGAGAAAGACGAATGGTCTCTATAGGCAGAGGTATGATGTCTGAAGCTAAACTGTATATGGCTGATGAACCAACATTGGGATTAGCACCAAAAATTGGAAAAGGTGTACTAGAAGCTTTATTAAAAATTGATTTAAAAGACTCTGCGATGATTATAGCTGAACAAAACGTAGCATTATTAGAAGGAAAGGTAGATAGAATTATTGGTATGCATGCTGGCAAATTAAAAGGAGAGGCATCATCTTCTCTATCAATGGGTTTAAAAAACTAATTTATGAACGATATAATCTTTTTAATTATTAACGGAATAACGGTTGCATCAATTTATGGATTAATTGCTGTTGCAGTTTCTATAACTTGGTCAGCATTAGGTTTATTGAATTTAAGTTATGGTTTTATATTTTCATTTGCTGGATATGGAGCATGGCTAGCTGAAAGACATATATATGGTGAACCAATTTTTGTGATGTTCATGGGTATAGCAGCAGGAATAATTGGAGGTATTATGGTTTGTCTCATTGTGTTCATTCCAGTGCACGATAAACCTAACTTTACGATTAGGGGAATGATAGGAACACTTGCTGTAAGTTTAATTGGCGGTCAAATTTTACTTCAAAATTTTGGACCAAAAGCAAAACTTCTTCCTGAATTTTTTGGTTATGGAAAAATTAAAATTTTAGACGTTACACTAACTGCAGACAAAATTGGAATAATTTGCTCGTCAATTTTAATGCTTACGATTGTTGTAAAGTGGATGAAATCTAGCAGAAGAGGATTGGAAATTAGAGCAATGATGATGAACCCTCATGCTGCAAGTATTGTTGGGATTGGAGTAAGAAAA
>CACFWD010000026.1 GCA_902569975.1 uncultured Pelagibacteraceae bacterium
TCTTTTTATTTGGTATTTAACCCCAACTTTGGCTTAGGGAAGCTTAAGCCTAGTTTATATAAACTAAAAAGTAAAAACTAACTAAAGAGGGAGTTTTTTATGAAAAAACTTAAATTGTTTGCTCTTACAGCTGTTGCCCTAATGGGTATTACAACTGTGGCAAACGCTGCGACCGCTATGTTAGCTCAAGATGACTTTGTTGGAATATCTTTTTGGATAATTTCAATGGGTATGTTGGCTGCAACAGCTTTTTTCTTTATGGAAAGAAGCACTGTAAATCCAGCGTGGAAGACATCTGTAACAGTAGCAGGTCTAGTAACTGGTATTGCATTTATCCATTACATGTACATGAGAGATGTATGGGTAAGTACTGGTGATTCACCAACAGTATATAGATATATTGACTGGTTAATTACTGTGCCATTACAGATGATAGAATTTTATTTAATTCTAGTAGCTGTAAGAAAAGCAAACTCTGGAATTTTCTGGAGATTGTTAATTGGTTCATTAGTAATGTTAATCGGTGGATATTTAGGAGAAGCTGGATACATCAACGCTACACTTGGTTTCATAATCGGTATGGCAGGTTGGGTATACATTCTTTATGAAATATTCTCAGGTGAAGCTGGTAAAGCTGCTAATAAGAGTGGAAACAAAGCTCTTGTAACTGCATTTGGTGCGATGAGAATGATCGTAACAGTAGGTTGGGCTATTTACCCATTAGGTTATGTATTTGGTTACCTAACTGGTGGAGTAGATGCTAACACACTTAACGTAGTTTACAACTTAGCTGACTTCATAAACAAAATTGCGTTCGGTCTAGTAATCTGGGCTGCTGCAGTTAGTTCAGGAGCTGGCTCAAGAGCAAGATAATTACTAAGTAATTAAATAATTTTAGGGCGAGTATGTTTTAACATACTTGCCCTATTTTTTTTGGTGACTATATATAATTCATGGCAAAGATAAATTACATCACCCATAATAATGAGACGCACACAATTGAAGTTCAAAACGGATTAACAGTTATGGAAGGAGCTATTCAAAATGATATTCCTGGTGTAGATGCTGATTGTGGAGGAGGTATGGCTTGTGCGACGTGCCATGTTTATGTCAAAGAAGAATGGTTAGATAAGCTACCCACAAAAGAAGATGGTGAGGAAGATATGTTAGACATGGCGTTTGAACCAAAAAAAAATAGTAGATTAAGTTGTCAGCTTGTTGTTTCAGATGAGTTAGATGGCTTAACGGTAAATATTCCATCTAAACAAGGTTAAATGACTAAAACAGATGCATTAATTATTGGAGCAGGTCCAACCGGTTTGTTTACTGCGCACCAATTAAAATTAATTGGTCTTGATTGTGAGATAGTGGATAATTTAGATAAAATTGGAGGCCAATGTATTGAACTTTATCCAGACAAACCGATTTATGATATTCCAGCTGTACCAGAGTGTACTGGAGAAGAGTTAACTAATAACTTAATTAATCAAATAAAACCTTTTGACATCAAGTTTCATTTAAATGAAAGAGTTGATGAGGTAAAAAAAGAGGGAGATAATTGGATTGTTAAAACGAGTAATGGCACAATATTTCAAACTCCAAATGTAATAATAGCTGGTGGTGTTGGATCATTTGAACCAAGAAAATTTCCTGTTAAAGAGTGTGAAAAATTTGAAAATCAATCAATATTTTATTCAATAAAAGACAAAAAAATGTTTGAAGGTAAAACTGTCTCTATCTTTGGTGGTGGTGATAGTGCTTTAGATTGGGCAGTCGAATTATCAAAAAATTCAAAAGTAAATCTTATTCACAGACGAGATGACTTTAGAGGAGCCCAAGCTACTGTAGATAAAGTAAAACAATTAGCAAACGAAGAGAAAATAAACCTTTTTACTAAGTTTCAAATGACAGGAATAAAAGGAGAAAATAAATTAGAAAGTATAGATATAAAAGGTGATGACGAGGAAGTAAAAACACTCAAAACTGATTATGCACTCGGTTTTTTTGGATTAATCATGCAGCTTGGTCCTATAGCTAATTGGGGTCTTAATATTAATAAAAAAACCATAGAAGTTGATACAGAAAAATTTGAGACTAATCAAAAAGGTATTTATGCTGTAGGTGATATATGTAGTTATCCTGGAAAATTAAAGTTAATTCTTTCTGGTTTTCACGAAGGTGCTTTAGCGGCTCGAGCTTGCTTTAAATTAGCAAGACCAAACGAAAAATATAGATTTGAGTTTACAACATCATCTAAAAGTATCAAAGATCGTCTTGGTATAAAAAGTGATTGAACTTTTTTCAGCTAATACTCCTAATGGAAAAAAAATCAGTATTATGTTGGAGGAAATTGGTTATGATTATAAAATAACCAAAGTTGATATTAATAATGGAGATCAATTTAAAAAAGATTTTAAAAAGATAAGTCCTTTTAGTAAAATACCTGTAATAATTGATCATAAAAACAACAAAACTATTTTTGAGTCTGGAGCTATCCTTATTTATTTAGCAGAGCAAAGTGGTAAATTTTACAATAAAGAAAATAGAACTGAAATTAATCAGTGGTTAATGGCTCAAATGGGATACGTTGGACCAATGTTAGGTCAACATCACCAATTTCATCATTATAATCCTGGAAAAAGTAAATTTGGAGAGGATAGATATTTTAAAATCGCAAAAAGAATATATCAAGAACTTGACGAAAGATTATCGACTCATACTTTTTTATCTGGAAATAATTATACTATTTCCGATATAGCAACATTTCCATGGATAGCTCGTCATGAATGGCATGATATAGGATTATCTCAATTTAAAAGTCTGACAAGATGGTATAATGAAATTTCTAAACGTGATGCAGTAATCAAAGGTTTTTCGTTTATGAATAAAAATGAGCTCCCACCAAAAG
>CACFWD010000027.1 GCA_902569975.1 uncultured Pelagibacteraceae bacterium
TTTCTTTTTTAATTTTTTCAGCAGTACTATCTCCTATCATCAAATTATATTCTTTTCTCATATAATTCACTAATGCTCCATCCATGGCATCACCTGCAACTCTTAAAGATCTAGAGTAAACTAAACCACCTAAAGACATAACTGCTATTTCACTTGTGCCTCCGCCTATATCAACTACCATTGAGCCTGTTGCTTCAGATATTGGTAGACCTGCACCTATAGCTGCTGCGATTGGCTCCTCTATTAATTGAACTCTTCGAGCGCCTGCTGCAAGTGCACTATCTTGAATTGCTTTTCTTTCAACTGGAGTAGAGCCTGTTGGAACACAAATTAAAATCCTTGGATTAGCAAATGAACTTCCTTTATGAACTTTTTTAATGAAATGTTTTATCATTTCTTCTGTGACAATAAAATCTGCTATAACACCATCTCTCAACGGTCGAATGGCACTAATGTTTCCTGGGGTTCTTCCCAACATTGTTTTAGCCTCATCACCTACTGCGAGTACTTGTTTTTTTCCTTGTTGATCTACGATTGCTACAACAGATGGCTCATTTAGAACAACTCCTTGTCCCTTTACAACTACTAAAGTATTAGCTGTTCCAAGGTCAATAGCCATATCTTGACTCCAAATTTTTTTAACTCTATCGAATAAACCCATATTATATTCCTTTTACTTTTTTACTTTCTTGCTCCATTGGAGCAGTTTTATCTCTTTTAATAATCATTTTATTTAAAGCACCTATATATGCATTTGCTGATGCAACTAATGTATCAGTATCTGCAGCCTGTCCTACCGTTGTTTTGCCATTTTCCTCAATTCGAACACTTACTGTAGCCTGAGCATCAGTGCCTTCGGTCACCGCATGAACTTGATACAATTGTAAATTTACTTCATGTGGATATAAATTTTTTATACATTTAAATATAGCATCAACTGGACCATCTCCTGTTTCCGATGCTGATTTAATTTGTCCATTTACATCTAATGTCATTTCTGCTTTTTGTGGTTCTCCTGTTCCAGCAAAAACTTTTAATGATTTTAAAGAAATAGTATTGGCTTTATTATCTATAACTAGACTATCATCAACTATAGCAATCATATCCTCATCATAGATATGCTTTTTTTTGTCAGCTAAAATTTTAAATTTTCCAAATGCTTTTTCAATTACATCATCAGTTAAGTCCGCATATCCAAGACTTATTAATTTATCTTTAAATGCATGTCTTCCTGAATGTTTGCCCATCACAAGTGAAGTTTGCTTTACCCCAACACTTTCTGGAGTCATTATTTCATAAGTATTTCTATTTTTTAACATTCCATCCTGATGTATCCCTGATTCATGTGCAAACGCATTTTTTCCAACAACAGCTTTATTGAATTGAACAGGAAATCCAGTAACGTTCGAAACTAATTTTGATGCTTTACTTAAAAGTTGAGTATTAATTCCAGTTTCATATGGCATTAAATCATTTCGAGTTCTAATAGCCATTACAACTTCCTCTAAAGCTGCATTTCCAGCTCTTTCTCCTATACCATTAATAGTGCACTCTATTTGTCTTGCACCAGCCTGAACTCCAGCTAAAGAATTAGCTACCGCTAATCCTAAATCATTATGACAGTGTGTAGATAAAATAGCTTTATCTATATTAGGAACTTTATTTAATAGTGTTTCTATAATTTTAGTAAATTCTGACGGAACAGTGTAACCCACAGTGTCAGGAATATTTATAGTTTTTGCACCTGATTTGATCGCAAGTTCTACAGTTTTACACATATAATCCATGTCAGTTCTTGTTCCATCTTCACAAGACCACTCGACATCATCAGTAAGATTTCTTGCATAAGTTACATGTTCTTTAATAGAGTCGTACACTTGTTCAGGAGTTTTATTTAGCTTGTGTTTCATGTGAAGTGGGCTAGTAGAAATAAAAGTGTGGATTCTGAATCTAGGAGCATGTTTTAATGCTTCATAACATCTATCAATATCTGTTTTTGAATGTCTTGCCAAACCGCATGGTATCGATTTTTTTAAAACTTTACTTATTGCTGTTACAGCTTCAAAATCTCCTGGTGAAGCAATTGGAAATCCAGCCTCAATAATATCAATACCAAGTTCATCAAAAACTCTTGCAATCTGAATCTTTTCTTCAAGACTCATAGATGCACCTGGGGATTGCTCGCCATCGCGCATTGTAGTATCAAATATAAAAACTTTATCTTTGGTAGCCATAATTCTTATTTTTAAGAAACTGGATAATACAATCTATAATAGATTTTGCAAAATAATTGTGTAAATTTGCTCTTTTTAGCCTTTATCACTATCAACTAACTTCTTTTTACCAATCCAAGGCATCATTGCTCTAAGTTTCGTGCCCACTGTTTCAATTGAATGTTTTGCAAGTTCCTCTCTGGTCTTTAAGAAATTCTTCTGACCATTTTTACACTCATCCATCCATTGTTTTGTAAATTTACCAGATTGAATATCTTCTAATACTTCTTTCATTCTTTTTTTTGTTTCTTCTTTGTTAATGATTTTAGGTCCAGAAACATACTCACCATACTCTGCAGTATTTGAAATAGAATAATTCATATTGGCGATACCACCTTCATAAATTAAATCCACAATTAATTTTACTTCATGTAAACATTCAAAATATGCCATCTCAGGTTCATATCCAGCCTCTACCAAAGTTTCATATCCATTTTTAATTAATT
>CACFWD010000028.1 GCA_902569975.1 uncultured Pelagibacteraceae bacterium
TGTAAAATCTGTTGCACACGTAAAACAATTCCAAACTTGAGAGTAATTCAGAAATATGCTGTCAAACTAGGTGGAGGAACCAATCATAGATTTAATTTAAGTGATGAATATTTAATCAAAGATAATCATATAGCTTCTTCAAGTATAAAATTATTGGTCTCTTTGGCTATTAAAATGAAAAAAGGAAAAAAAATTACTGTTGAAGTTGATAACTTGAAACAACTTAGACAAATAATAGGTCTCAGATTTAATACTGTATTATTTGATAATATGAATATCAAAAATTTAAAAGCAGGTGTTAAGATTGCAAAAAAATATTATGAAACTGAAGCTTCTGGTAATGTTAGTTTAAAAAATATCAAAGCTATTGCTTCAACTGGAGTAGATAGAATCTCTGTTGGTAGCATCACTCATAGCGCTCCTGCGATTGATTTTAAAATGGAAATCTAACTTAGAAACTTAGATAAGTCTGGTTTAAAATAGTTTGGGCCTTTCATGACTTTACCAGAATCATTATAAATAGGCTTTCCATTTTCATCCAATTTGCTCATATTTGAATTTTGGACCTCATCAAAACATTTATCTAGATCTATTCCAAATGCATGCCCTGCTCCGTAAGTAACATATAATATATCTGTGAGAGCATCAGCTACCTCTAATAAATCTTTATTATACATGGCTTCTGTAAGCTCCTCTAATTCCTCTTTAATCAGATCTAATCTTAATTTATTTATTTTTTCTGTGCTAAATGATGGTTTGGTTTTAACTTCCTGACCAAAAGTTTTCATGAAAGTGCCCACTTTTCTAAAATTCGACATAATGCTCCTGTATGTTTTTTAAAATTTGTTGTATGTTAATAAATAATTATTACTTAAAAATTAATCAATGAAATTAAGAAAAGAATTTGACAGTATTGGAAATATAAATGTTCCAAATGACAAATATTGGGGTGCTTCTACTCAAAGATCTAAAAAATTTTTTAATATTGGAAAAATTTTAGTTAATATTTCAATAATAAAATCTATAGCGATTATTAAAAGATCGGCTGCTATAGTACATGCGAAAGATAAATTAATTAACAGTAAAATTTCCAAAGCAATCATCAAATCATCAGATGAAGTTATAAAAGGTAAATTAAATGAAAATTTTCCTTTAAAAGTTTGGCAAACAGGGTCTGGTACACAAACAAATATGAATGTTAATGAAGTTATTGCAAATAGAGCAATAGAAATCTTGGGTGGAAGAAAAGGAACGAAAAAACCTGTTCATCCAAATGATCACGTTAATAAATCACAGTCTACAAATGATGTATTCCCAACAGCAATGCACATCTCAATAGCTAAAGAAACTATTTCTAAAATGCTTCCATCTTTAAAAATTTTAGAAAAAGAATTGAAAAAAAAGTCTAATGAATTTAAAAATATAGTCAAAATTGGAAGAACTCATCTTCAAGATGCAACCCCACTTTCACTTGGACAAGAATTTTCTGGATACCATACTCAACTCAAAAAAAGTATTGAAAGAATAGAATATGCTTTAAAAGAAATTTTATTTCTTGCTCAAGGTGGGACAGCAGTAGGTACAGGGATAAATTCAAGAAAAAATTTTGATATTAAAATTGTGAAAGAAATTGCAAAATTTACAAAAATAAGATTTAAACCTGCTCCGAATAAATTTGCTGAACTTGCTGCTCATGATGCAATTGTTAATTTTTCAGGAACCTTAAATACTTGTGCAGTAGCATTGATGAAAATATCCAATGATATTCGATTTTTAGGTTCAGGTCCGAGAGCCGGGTATGGGGAATTAATTTTACCTGAGAATGAACCTGGGTCATCAATCATGCCAGGAAAAGTAAATCCAACACAATGTGAGGCCGTTACTATGGTTTGTGTAAAAGTAATTGGAAATCACAACGGGATAACTATGGCGGGTTCTCATGGACATTTTGAACTAAATGTTTTTAAGCCTTTGATTGCTCATAACATATTACAATCTATTGACTTAATTACAGATAGTACAAAAAATTTCGCTCTTTATTGTGTCAAGGGAATTAAAGCGAATAAAAAAAAAATTAAAGAGCACTTAGATAATTCGCTAATGTTAGTGACAGCTTTAGCGCCACAAATTGGGTATGATAACGCTGCTAAAATTGCAAAGACGGCACTAAAAAATAATACAACTTTAAAATATGAAGCTCTAAAGACAGGATTAATTAATGAAAAAAATTACGATAAAATTGTTGATCCAAAAAAAATGATAAATCCAAACTAAAA